>JAIUOK010000004.1 GCA_020161245.1 Actinomycetota bacterium
GGACGGCGCGCCGGGCGGTCCCCCGGCCGGCCGTGGCGAGGAGCCGGGCGGTCCCGGGGCGGGCCTGATGCGCTCCCCAGCGCGGAGCAGGGGGCGGCCACGGCCGTGCGGCTCGTGGCTCGCCCCCTGCCTGTCGACGGGTCGGCGACCGGCCTGCTGTGGGAGGACCGCGAGGTCGTCCCCTGGTAGGCCCGGGTCAGCAGCGCGTCAGGTGACGTCGCGCTTCTGGGTGGTGAGCGCGGCGATGGTGCCGAGGACCGCAGTCCAGGCCAGCAGCAGGAGCGTCGCGCCCCAGACCGGCAGGTACTGGGCGTTGTTGAGCCCGGTCGTCTGCAGGATCCCCTGCACCGCACCGCCAGGGAGCCACTTGCCGACGTCGGGCAGGAACCCGACCACGAGCTGCTCCACGAGCAGGACCCAGACGAGCACGCCGAGCACGCCGGCGATCTGGTTGCGGACAAGCGCGCCGACGGCGACGCCGAGCACGGCGAACAGGGCCGCCGCGAGGATCGCTCCGCCCGCGATCTGGCCGAGCGAGCCCCACGGGACATCGGCGTGCGACTTCAGCGGCAGCAGCGCCAGGGCCAGGGCGTAGCCGAACACGATCCCGACCAGGCCGTAGAAGGCGCCCACGAACGCGTAGGCGACCATCTTCGCCAGCATCACGGCGTTGCGGCGCGGCTCGGCGAGGAAGGTCGAGGTGATCGTCTGGTGGCGGATCTCCTGCGTCATACCCAGCGTGCCGATGACGATCGCGAAGATGTACGACGCGCCGGACTGGGCGAACAGGTTGCGCATGCCCGGCTCGGTCTCGAGCGTGGGGATCTCCATGCCCGGCGTCTGCGGCGCGAAGATGCTCGACACGACGCCGAGGGCGACGAACCCTACGACGCCGAGCAGCATCCAGAGCCACATCTTGGTGCTGGTGACCTTGAGGATCTCGGCGGAGACCAGGCGCGGGCGGTGCGGGGCCGCGGTGCTCGGCGCGGGGATCGTGGCGGCGCTCATGACTGCGCTCCCGTCGAGGTGAGGGACAGGAAGATCTGCTCGAGGTCGCTGCTGGCCCGGCGCAGCTCGTGCAGCTCGACGCCGCTGGCGAACGCGACGTGGCCCACCTCGGCGGGGTCGAGACCCTCCACCGTGACGCTGCCGTCGTCCTCGGGGCGCACGGCGGCGGCGGGGGAGTGCGCGGCGATGGCGTCGGCGAGCTGCTGCGGCGACGGCGTCCGCACGACGACGTGGCCGGACTCGGTGGTGAGCTCGGAGAGCGGGCAGGCGCGCACGAGGCGGCCGCCGGCGATGATGACGACGTCGTCGACGGTCTGCTCGACCTCGGACAGCACGTGGCTGGAGACCAGCACGGTGCGGCCCTCGCCGGCCAGGTAGCGCAGGAAGGCGCGCAGCCAGGCGATGCCCTCGGGGTCGAGGCCGTTGGCCGGCTCGTCCAGGACGAGGACGCCGGGGTCGCCGAGCAGCGCGGCGGCCAGCTGCAGGCGCTGGCGCATCCCGAGGCTGAACCCGCCGACCCCGCGGTCCCCGACGCCGACGATGGCGAGGACGTCGGGCACGCGCTTCTCGTCGAGCCCGCCCGCGCGGGCGAGCACGCGGAGGTGGTTGGTCGCGCTGCGGCCCGGGTGGAACCCGGTGGCCTCGAGCGCGGAGCCGACGACGCGCGTCGGAGCGGTGATGTCGTGGTAGGCGCGGCCGCCGATCGTGGCGCTGCCCGACGTCGGCGCGACGAGGCCGAGCAGGCAGCGCAGCGTCGTCGTCTTGCCGGCGCCGTTCGGGCCCAGGAAGCCGGTGACCCGGCCGGGCTCCACGCTGAAGGAGAGATGGTCGACGGCCACGACGCCGCCGAAGTGCTTGGAGAGGTCGTCGACGACGACCGGCACCCCGACGACGCCCGACGCCGAGGGGACGACCCCAGGACTGGTCTGCGTCATGCCCCCACCCTCTCCCGCTGGAGCGGTGAAGATCCAGCGGGTTGCCCCCGGAGCGGACCCTGGCTGCGACCCTGAGGCGCTACTTCTGGCTGAGCAGCTCCTCGAGGCGGGCGATCGCCCGCTGCTGCTCGGCGAGCAGGGCGTGCAGCTCCTCGACCTTGGCATGCAGCTTCTCGTCGCGGTCGCGGTTCTCCGCGTCGACGAGGTCCTCCTCGGCCTCCTCCGCGGCGTCCTGCTCTTTCTTGGGCGCGATGAACGCGTTGGCGAGGTAGCCGGAGAGCGTGCCGAAGATCGCGACGCCCAGGATGATGATGCCGCTGCCGACCAGCCGCCCGGGGTTCGTGACGGGGTACTGGTCGCCGTAGCCCACGGTCGCGATCGTGACGATGACGTACCAGATCGAATCGGACGCCGACGTGATGTTGGCGTTCGGCGCGTACTGCTCGATCCGCAGCATCCAGACGCTGCCGAACTCCAGCACGAAGATGGCGATGAGCAGCAGCAGCCACAGGGCGCTGCCGGCACGGTCCTTGATGAGCGTCCGTGCCAGGTGCTTGAGGCCGTAGCGGCGCACGAGGTTCCACACCTTGATGAGGCGGAACACGCGCAGGATCTTCAGCTGCGGCAGGGGGAGCGAGGCGCCGAGGTCGGCCCAGCCGAACTGGCGGAAGAAGTACCGGTTCTTCGAGGGCGCCTTGCGGAGCCGGTAGAGGAAGTCGATGAACAGGACGATCGAGAGCAGCAGGTTCATCGCGCCGAGGACGTAGCGGATCGCCTCGTCCTGTGTCACGTAGATCAGCAGCAGGTTGGTGATCGACAGGATCGACAGGATCCCGATGAAGACCTCGTACCCGGGGTTGTTGAGGACGCTCGCCTCGTCGCCGTCCGCGGGGGGCGCGGCGGACGGGGCGGCCTCGGCCTCGACGGCCTCGGTCAGGGACGCGTCGTCGCTGGGCATGGATCCTCCTCGCGCGCCGGGGCAGCGGCGCAGTCAGAGCATGGCAGGCGGAGACCTCAGCGCACGGCCTCCGACGCGAGTGCCGTGACGACGCGTCGGAAGGCAGCGAAGTCGTCGGCGTCGAACGAGGAGGCCAGCCGCTCCTCCGCCTCGCGCGCGATGCCGTCGACCAGGGCCGACATCCGCCGTCCGCGCCGGGTGGTGCGCACCTGCCAGGCCCGGCCGTCGGTGGGGTCGGGCCGCCGCTCGACCAGGCCGGACGCCTCGAGATCGGCGAGCAGCTCGCCGAGGGACTGCTTGGTCATGTGCAGCGCGGCGGCGAGCTCGGTCGGGCGGACACCGGTGGCGGGGACGTGCTGCAGCACCCGGGCGCGCGAGCCCGACAGCGGAAGATCCAGCCGCCGCTCGGCCAGCACCGCGCCGAACTCGGCGCGGAAGCGGCGGCCGGCCTGCTCGAGCAGGCGGAACAGGTGGTCGTGCTGAACCGCCTCGGCGGCCGCCGCCTCGCTCATCGGACGCATCCCTTGTCGTGGTCGGATAGTCAGGCTACCTTACCAAAATGACCGAGACCCTCCCGCGCGACTCGCGGCTCGACGGCATCGTCCATACCGCGGCCGGGCTGGCCGGCTGCCGGCCCGCCGACGTGGTGGTGCGGCCGGTGCCCTACGCGTTCGGATCGCCGGCGACCGCAGGGATCTGGCAGGTCTGCGCGCCCGACCGGCAGTGGTGCGTGAAGGCGATCCAGCATCCCCGCCATTGGCCGGGGCTCCAGCTGATGCCGCCCGAGCTGCAGGAGGGGTTCGCCGCCGAGTTCCCCTGGCGCTTCGAGCTCGACATGGAGGAGAGCGGCATCGCCGCCGTCATGCCGCCCGGGCTGCGGACCGCACGGCTCGACCGGGTCGAGACACCGGACGACGAGCACGCGACTCTGTGGTGGGAGTGGATCGACGACGACGGCAGCGCGTGGACGCGCGCCCAGTACCTCGACGCCGCCAGGGCGCTCGGCCGGCTGGCCGCACGGAGGCGGGAGGGCGCTCCCGCGAACGCGGCGCTGCCCGGGCTCTGCCTCCGGGTGCCGCGCGGGTTCGCCCTGCGCATGTACGCGGAGCGGCGCACGCTCTGGACGACGGTCCCCGTGCTGCGCGACCCCGGCGTCCGCGCGCACCCCGTCGTCCAGGCGGCGCTGGCCGAGACGGGTCCTGGCGTCTGGGACGACATGCTCGTCCTCGCGAGCCGGATCCCGTCGCTGCTCGACGCCCTCGACGGACTGCCGCAGACCTTCGCCCACGGCGACGCCAGCCCGCAGAACCTGCTGCGTCCGTCGGCCGAGCCGGGCACATTCGTCGCCATCGACTGGGGCTTCGGCAGCCTGCTCGCCGTCGGGTTCGACCTCGGGCAGCTGCTGGTGGGGCTCGTGCACGCCGGACTCGCGCCGGCGTCGCAGTTGCCCGAGCTGGCCGACGACGTCGTCGCCGCCTACGCGGAGGGCTGCTCGCTGGAGGGGTGGGACGTCGGCGCCGACCCGGTGCGGCGTGGCTTCGTCGGCTCCGTGCTCTGCCGCAGCGTGCTCGACTCGGTGCCCCTCGACGCGCTGGAGGGGGAGCCGGACGCCGCGAGGACAGAGCTGATGGCTGAGCGCCTGCGGCTGTGCCGCGCCCTGCTCGACCTCGACGGCGACCTCGACCTCGACGGCGATCTGGGGCTCGAGGGCTGAGGAGGCTCAGGCCTCGTAGGGGTCGGGGCCGGTGATGTCGACCTCGATCTCGCGGAGCCCGTCGACGTACTCGTCGCGGAGCACCTCGCCTGCGCTGCGCATCATCCGGTGCGACGCCTCGTTCTCCGGCGACATCACCGCGGTGAACCGGGTGACGCCCTCCTCGCGGGCGCGTCGGCGCAGCGCGACCATCATGAGCGTGCCGGCGCCCTGGCCGTGGATCTCGTCGGCGATGGTGACGGCGACGTCGGCGCACTCGGGGTCGCCGGGCAGCCGGATGAAGCGGCCGTCGCCCAGCAGGATGTCGTCGCGGCTGCTGCGCGCCCACCACATCACCAGTGCGACGTGCTGGTGGCCGTCGACCTCGTCGACGAGCTTGCGCAGCCCCTGGCTCGAGAGCTCGCCCTTGCCGGTGAGGAACCGCAGGTAGCGGCTGCGCTCGGACAGGTGCGGGAACGCGTCGGCGAGGGTCTGTCGGTCCTCCTGGTGCAGCGGTCTGATGATGACCCGCAGGCCGTGCTTGAGGGTGCCGCGCAGGTAGATGTCGGGCCGCTTCGGGTCGACGTCGCCGAGCGGGTCGACGCTGATGCGGCCCTCGGTCATGACCCGATCATCCCTGACGAGGCCCCGCCAGGCCCGCGAGGGTCTCGCCCACCAGGACGCCGATGGTGCCCAGGTCGTAGCCGCCCTCCTGTACCGCGACCGTGGGCAGCCCCAGCGCCGCGAGCCGCTCGCCGGCCGCGCGGTGGCCGGCGACGGAGATGTCGAGCGGGGACTCGGGGTCGGCCGCGGCGGAGTCGACGCCGAGGCTGACCACCAGCGCCGTCGCGCCGTGGGACTCCACGGCAGCGGCCAGCCGGTCGACCGCGTCGAGCCAGGCGGCGTCCGTGGTGCCCGGCGCGAGGGGGAGGTTGAGGGTGGCGCCGGCCCCGTCGCCGCGGCCGGTCTCGTCGGCGAACCCGGCGTAGTGCGGGAACCAGCCGGCGCCCGGATCCACGTGCAGCGAGCAGTAGAGGACGTCGGCGCGGTCGTAGAACAGGGCCTGTGTCCCGTTGCCGTGGTGGGCGTCGATGTCGACGACGGCGACGCGCTCGTGCCCCGCGTCGCGCAGCGACTGCGCCGCGACCGCGGCGTTGTTGAGGTAGCAGCTTCCGCCGTAGGCCGAGCGGGTCACGTGGTGGCCGGGCGGGCGCGCGAGCGCGTAGGCGAGGGGTGCGCCGGCGACGACGGCGTCGACCGCCGTGAGTGCGACGTCGACCGCCGCGCGCGCCGCCTCCCACGTGCCGGGGCCTACCAGAGTCATCGTGTCGTAGCAGTAGCGGCCCGCGGCTGCATGCACCGCCGTCGGCTCGCGCAGCGGCAGGCCGTCGAGCATCGCCTCGGTGGGCATGAGGTAAGGGACGACGCGGTCCTGGCCGGGCTCCTGAGGGAAGCCGGCCGCGACCCAGCGCGCGTGCACCGTGCGCAGGTGCTCCACGAGCGCGGGGTCGTGGATGCGCAGCAGCACGTCGTCGTCGTGGGCCGTGGAGGGGCGCACCTCGTGGCCGCGCGAGCGCAGCTCCGCCTCGATCGCGGTGGCCCGCTCGGGCACCTCGGTGCCGGGCGTGCGCACGCCGACCCAGATCTCTGCGGACGGCACGTGCAGCAGGCACCGCGCGTCCGCCACCACCACTGCCGTCATGCCCCCACTCTGGCAGCCCGTGCGGCAGGATCGCCGCCATGACGACACTTGCTGACCTGGGAGTCAGCATCGGCCGCCTGCCCTCCGGGCCCACGGGCAGCGTGATCGACGTCCCCGGCGCCGGCCTGGGCCACGCCACCGTGGTCTACGACGACGCCCCGCCGCCCGAGGGCCGCGGCATCGCGCGCACCGGCGTGACCGTGGTGCATCCCGGTGGCGACGCCTGGGCCTCGCCCGTGCCGGCCGGCGTCGCGCTGCTCAACGGTGCTGGCGAGCTGACGTCTCGCTCGCAGGTCGACGAGTGGGGCGTCGTCGAGACGCCGGTGTTCCTCACGTCCACGATGCAGGTCGGTCGCGTGTACGACGCCGCGTGCGACGTGCTCATGGCCGACCAGCCCCTCATCGGCGTCGAGGACGTCGTCATCCCGACCGTCGGCGAGTGCGACGACTCGTGGCTGTCGGACCCTCGCCACCGCCATGTGACCCGCGACGACGTCGAGGCCGCGTACCGCGCCGCGATCGCATCGGCGGGGTCGTCGTCACCGCCGCTTCAGGGCGCCGTCGGCGCCGGCACCGGCATGTCGTGCTACTCGTGGAAGGGCGGGATCGGCACGGCCTCGCGCGTGCTGCCCGATGGCCACGTCGTCGGTGTCGTGCTGCTGTGCAACTTCGGCCAGTGGGACCGCCTCACTATCGCCGGCGTGCCGGTCGGGATGCTCATGGGCCGGCCCGACCACGTGCCGCCGCCACCCGCGGGCTCGTGCCTGGGCGTCGTCGTGACCGACGCCCCGATCGACCACCACGGCTGCGAACGGCTCGCGACGCGGATCGGCCTCGGCCTCGCGCGCACCGGCTCGACCGCGCACCACGCGTCGGGCGAGATCTTCATCGCGCTCGCGAACGGGCTGCGCGCGCCGCGCGGCACCCGCACCGCCGTGGCGCCGATCGGCGGGCGCGAGCTGGACCCGTACTTCGAAGCCGTCGTCGACGCCTCGGAGGAGGCCGTGATCAACGCGCTGCTGTCGGCCCACGACGTGACGGGGGTCGGCGGTGCGACCGTGCCGGCGCTGCCTGTCGACCAGATCGTGCGGCTGCTCGACGAGCACCACGCCGGGGAGGGCCGATGACCGCCGAGCCGATCGAGACCGGGACGCGCCAGGACGCCTGGATCCCCATGAGCGACGGCGTCTACCTGTCGGTGACGCTGTACCTCCCGGAGGCGTCGCACGGCCCGCAGCCGTGCATCCTCGAGGCGCTGCCGTACCGCAAGGACGACATGACGTCGTCGTACCGGCCCGAGTACACCCGGCTGCGCGACGAGCACGCGTACGCCGTCGCGCGGCTCGACCTGCGCGGCACCGGCAGCAGCGGCGGCCGGGCGACCGACGAGTACCCGGCGCAGGAGCAGCGCGACCTCGCCGAGGTGATCGCGTGGCTCGCGGCGCAGGAGTGGTGCGACGGCAACGTCGGCATGTACGGCACGTCGTACAGCGGGTTCAACTCCTTGCAGATGGCCTGCGAGCAGCCGCCGGCGCTCAAGGCGGTCATCGCCATCTACGCCACCGACGACCGGTTCACCGACGACGTCCACTACATGGGCGGCCTGCGGAAGTGGATCGACATCGTCGACTACTGCCACTACATGGCGCCGATGAACGCGCTGCCGCCCGTGCCGGAGGTGTTCGGCGCGGGGTGGCGCGACGAGTGGCGGGCGCGCATCTCCGAGCACGAGCCGTGGCTGCTCAACTGGCTCTCGCACCAGCGCCGCGACGCCTACTGGCAGCACGGATCCGTGCGCCCGGGCTACGACCGCATCCGGATCCCCACGTTCATCGTCGCCGGCTGGGCCGACGGCTACCGCAACAACACGTTCCGCACGATGGAGGCGCTCGGCGCCGACGGGACGCCCCGGCGGCTGCTCGCCGGCCCGTGGGCGCATGCCGCGACGTCGACCTCGGCACCCGGTCCGCGCATCGACCTCGTGCCGGAGATGGTGCAGTGGTGGGACCGCTGGCTCCGCGGCCGCGAGGAGGCGATCCCGGACGGCACGCCCGAGGCGGTCTGGTACGTCCGCGAGTCGCACGTGCCCGAGCCGGATCTCGACACCGTGCCGGGGGAGTGGCGGGCCGACGTCTGGCCGAGCCCGCGGTCGTCCTGGCTCGAGGCGCGACTCGAGGGCCGTGCCCCGTACGTCGTCAAGCCCGATGTCGGAACCGCCGCGTGGATCTCGTGCGCGGGCCACCTGCCCTACGGGCAGCCCTACGACCAGCGCCACGACGACGTCGACTCGCTGGTCTGGGACCTCGACCCATCGCAGCTCTCGCGCGGCGGGCTGGAGATCGCCGGCCACCCCCACGTGCTGCTCGCCGTCGCGGCGTCCGAGCCCGTGGCGACCGTGTCGGTGAAGCTGCAGGACGTCGCTCCCGACGGCACGTCCACCCTCGTCACGCGCGGCACGCTCAACCTCACCCGCCGCGGCGGGATGCACCTCGCCGAGCCGCTCGTGCCCGGCGAGGCGGTCGAGGTCGACGTCGAGCTCGAGGCGACGGCCTACCGGTGGCTGCCGGGTCACCGCCTCCGCGTCGCGGTCGCCGGCGCGGACTGGCCCAACACCGTCGCGCCGCCGCGGCCGGTGACGCTCACCGTGTCCGGCGGGCGGCTGCGGCTGCCGGCGTACGACGCCGAAGGCGCGCCCGAGCCGCCGGCCTTCGTCCCCGGCGACGAGACGACGTCCGAGGACGCGCACGGCGTCGTGTGGCGCGTCGAGCGAGATGTGCTGGCCCGGCGCACCACCTGCGTCGTCGACCACGGCTCGACATACGATGCGCCGTACGGCGCGGTGACCGAGCACTACGCCGGGCGGGTGTCGGTGTCGACGCGCACGTTCGAGCAGAACGCGGCAGCTGACGTGAGCTTCCGGCTCTCGTTCCGCGACGACGCGACGGGCGAGCCCGTGGTGTGCACGTCGCGGTCGACGCTCGAGGTGCACGCGGGTGAGCGGGTGTTCGACGTCCGCATCTCGCTCACCTGCACCGAGGGCGACGAGATCGTCGGCGAGCGCAGCTGGCACCGCCAGATCGACCGCGACCTCGCCTGACCCCCCCCCACGTCGAACCCAGCTTCTCCCGCTAGACCGGGCCCGGTCGTGCGGAATGTCCTGGGTCCGGCGTGGCGGTGACTGTGGCGAGGCTCTCGTGAGGGCGCGTGCATGGACGCCCGAATGCCGGGAATCCCGGCGCCCATGTCCAGGCGGCCCCGGGAGACGGCGTGAGCACGGCGCTCGCGCCGGCCCGTGCCGGTGCGCCCGCCCCGCAGCGCGCGCGGGCGGGTCACGCCTTCCGCCACGACGTGCACGGCCTGCGGGCCGTGGCGGTGCTGCTCGTCGTGCTGTACCACGCCGGCGTGCCCGGGATCACCGGCGGCTACGTCGGCGTCGACGTCTTCTTCGTCATCAGCGGCTACCTGATCACCTCGCTGCTGCTGCGCGAGATCGCGTCGACCGGCCGGGTGTCGCTGCCCGCCTTCTACGCCCGCCGGGTGCGGCGTCTCCTGCCCGCGGCGGGCGTCGTCGTCGCCGTCGCGCTGGTCGCCGCTCGGGTGTGGGGGCCTGCGCTGCAGGTCGTGCCGACGGCGTGGGACGCGGTGTGGACGTCGGGCTACGCCATCAACTTCCGGCTCGGTGCCCGCGGCGTCGACTACCTCGCGGCGAGCGAGACGGCCTCGCCGCTGCAGCACTTCTGGTCGCTCGCGGTGGAGGAGCAGTTCTACCTCGTGTGGCCGCTGCTCCTGCTCGGGGCTTCGCTCCTCGCTGCCCGCACCGGCCGTCGCGCTGTGCCGCTCGTCGTCGCTGCGGTGGCCGTAGCGGGCTTCGTGTACTCGGTGCATCTCACGCAGGCCTCGGCGCCGACGGCGTACTTCGCCTCGACCGCTCGCGCGTGGGAGCTCGCCGCGGGTGCGCTTGTGGCTCTCGCCGCATCCCGTCTCGCGCGACTGCCCGCAGCTGTGGCCGTCGCCCTGTCGTGGGCCGGGCTCGCACTCGTGGTCGCGGGTGCCGTGGTGCTCGACGACGCGACGCCGTTCCCCGGCACCGCGGCGCTGCTCCCGGTGGTGGGTGCCTCGGCTGTGATCGCGGCAGGGTGCGGAGCCGGCAGCCGCGCGGGCGGCTCCTGGCTGCTCGACCGGCGACCGATGCAGCGGATCGGCACGCTGTCGTACGGCTGGTACCTCTGGCACTGGCCGGTGCTCGTGCTCGCTCCGGGCGGCGTCGACGGCTCGCGGTCGTGGATCGTCGGCGTCGGGCTGAGCGTGCTGTCGCTCGGGCTCGCCTGGCTGACCTACGTCGCCGTCGAGCAGCCCGCGATGCGCGGCAGCCTGCAGCCGGCCACGTGGCTGCGGCGGGGCCTCGCGATCTCGGGCGGCGTCGTCGCCCTGGCGCTGCTGCTCGTGGCGACGGCGCCGCGTGTGGTGGGCAGCGGAACTCCGGCCGGGCCGCTGCGCGTGACCGATGCGGCCTCGCTGTCGGCCGCGCTGACGGCGGCAGCACGGACCCGCGCGCTCCCCTCGGATGTGTCGCCGACGCTGGACGTCGCACGCGCCGACCGGCCGGCGTCCGATGGCGTGTGCCACCGCGACTTCGCCGACGTCGACGTCGTGCCCTGCGCGTTCGGCGATCCGCGCGGCACCCGGACCGTCGTCCTGCTCGGCGACTCCCATGCCCAGCAGTGGCTCGGGGCGCTGGATGAGGCAGCCCGTCAGCGGCAGTGGCGGGTCGTGCCGCTGACCAAGGCTGCCTGCCCCGTCGCCGAGCTCGCGGTGGTGAGCCCCACGCTCAAGCGCGAGTACACCGAGTGCTCGCAGTGGCGTGCGCGTGCTCTCGATGCCGTCGTCGCCGCGCGCCCGGAGCTCGTGCTGGTGAGCCAGAGCGACGCTGTGCCCGGCACGTCGGTCGACAACGGGCTGTGGGCCGAGCGCACCGTCGTCACGCTCGACCGGCTGCGCCAGCAGGGGCTGCGCGTGGTGTTCCTGCGCGACACGCCGTTCCCGCGCAGCGATGTGCCGGCCTGCCTCGAGCAGCATCTCGCCGATGCCCGCGCCTGCGGCGTCCCGCGGGCCGACGCCTACAACTCCTCCGAGCTGTTCACCGACCGCCACGAGCGCGTGGCTTCCGCCGTCGATGCGGCCGGCTTCCGCTCGATCGAGCCGGCGCCCTGGCTGTGCACCTCGACGTTCTGCCCCGTCGTGGTCGGCGACGAGCTGGTCTACCGCGACGACAGCCACCTCACCGACACCTACTCCCGCACCCTCGCCCCGCTGCTGGCACCGCTCCTGCGGTAGTCCCCGCGCAGCGCGCGATCTGCTGTGCCGGTGGCTGGCGTTGCGCGGTCCCTGCGTCGCGATCCGGTTCGCCGCTCGGGAGCGGCGCGGGCCGCAGGGTCAGCGGACCAGGACTCGTCGCTCGCTGCTCAGCCAGGTGGCGGTCCGCACGTTCTGCGGGATGAGGACCCGCACCAGCTTCGTGCCGGACGTCGTCAGGGTCACGCTGGCCTTGGCGGCAGAGCGCGCGAAGGTCAGGCCCGCGACGGTGCGCCAGTAGCCCGCGACGTACACCTGCACGCTGCCGCGCGCCCCGTCCGGGACGCCGAGGGCCGTGACCGACACGGTGAACGGCACTCTGGCCCGTGCGGTGGACGGGACGGTCGCGCGCACGGCCGGCAGCGGGCGGAACGTCTGCGGCGTGATCGCCGCGCCGAAGATCCCGGTCGTCCCCGCCGTGACGGCCCGCCACTGCGCGGTGCTGGCCGGCGTGAAGGGCATGGTGGCGACGCCGTCGCTCCCGGTGGTCACAACGCCGGTCAGGCGCCAGATCGTCTCGCCGGGCAGCCGCCGCTCGATCCTGACCTGACGTCCCGCCGCGGGGCCGGCCGCGGTCACGTCAACCCGGACGCTCAACGAGGTGGGCCGTCCCACGACGCCGTAGCGCGGCAGCCGCAGCGTCGGCTCGGCCACCGGCAGCACCTCGATGGTCGAGTCGCTGACCGAGTTCCAGGTCGGCGCGAAGGAGCCGGAGGCGTGGCCGCGGACTGTGAGCTGAGGCCGGAACGTGCCGAGCGCCGTCGGCGTCCAGGTGCTCGTCAGCGTCGTGGTCTGGGGGCAAGGGAACGGGCACGGCACGAGGTCGTTGGCCGCCACCCCGTTGCTCGGCGAGAAGGTGACGGCCGCCGCTGTCGGGGACGTGCGCGTGAGGGTGATGCCGTTGGTGATGGTCACCGGGCGGCCGAAGGGGACCGGCCCCTCCGGCACCGACCACGTGAAGGAGGCGGTACCGGTGATGACGACGTCGTAGGTCACGTCGGCCGGAACGCCGCGCGTGTCTACCACCGAGAGGTGGAGCGTGTGCGGTCCCGGCGTGAGGACGCTGCTCGCCTGGACGACGAACGATGACTGCGCGAAGTCCAGCGCCAGGCCATCGGTGACCCAGGGCTCGCCGTCCACGGTCACGGTGTACGTCAAAGGCCTGGCGGGCACCGCCGGGAGGCCCGGCGGCGGCCCGAACCGGATGAGCTGGCCGACAGTGTCGTACTGGTCGAGGAGCGCCGGCGGCTGCAGCGTCAGGCCGTGGTCGACCGCGATCGGGACGTCGACCGCCACGCTCGTGACGCCGGCGGCGTCGACCGCGAACAGGGTGCCCGTGTACGTGGCAGACGCCCACGCGGAGGTGTCGAGGACCGCCCGCCAGGAGCCGTCGCCCTGGCGGACGAGCGGCGTCAGGACGATCGGCTTGCCGAAGCCCGCCTGAGTCCGCAGGACGACGCGGTCGATGGGCGAGGAGCCGAAGCCCGGGAGGGCGCTGGCGTGCACCGTGAGGGTGTCCCGCGCGGTGATGCCGTAGCCCCATGGGTAGGACGGGTCGCCGATCTCGTCGTCGAGCGTCACGGTGGGGCGGTGGTTGTCGAGCACGACGGACGCGGTCGTCTGCGTGGTGGTGGGGCTCCACGTCGCGGTAGCGGTGATCTGCTGGGTGCCGTCGGCGAGGGCGTACATCGCCGCGGGCGACTCCGGCAGCGGAGCGGTGTCGTACGACACGGGGACGGTGCACCCAGACGTGCACACGCCGTTCAGATTCACGTCCGCGAGGACAGGTCCGTACGCGGGGTGGCCGATCCGCACCACCAGGCGCGACGGGCCGCCCTCGTCGGGCGAGGCGCCGAGCACGACGTCGAAGTTCAGCGCGCCCGCCGTCGGCCCGGCGGGGAGGCCGGCGAACGTCACCGAGCCGCCGGAGGCGGACGCGGGTGCGGCCGGCAGGACGGGCAGCAGGGCTGCGGCGACGACACCCGCGGCGAGCGCGCACACACGCGCGAGACCTCTCACGATGCTTCCCCCTTCGGCGGCGATAGCCGCCAGCACGCCGACAGGGTACGGCCACGGGCGATCGCACGGCCGTCCAACGCGCCATCTCCACGCGTGCGGCCCAGCGGACCCATCGGGTGGAGCTGGGTCGCGCCGTCACGCGCGGCGCTCCTAGGGGAAGTGGCGCCAGACGCCCTCGGAGACGACCGTCGTCTCGGCGTCGACAACCGCGATCGCCGTCTGCTCGTCGACGGCGTACGACGGGTTGCCGAGCTCCGCCGCCCACGCGGCTGCGGCCTCCCCTTTGGTGTCGGAGTCGATGTCCGCTCTCTGCGACGCGTTCGGACCCCCAGCGCGCCATCGGAGTGGTCGCCCAGCACGTCGCACCTGCGGCGTGCTCAAGGCGATGGGCGGTTCTGTGGACGACACGCCGGCACGCCATCCTTGTGGATAGCACGCGCTGGGATCGCCTGCGGCTCAACGGGTTGCGGGTGGAGTGGACTGTCGGAGGTGGGTCGTAGCGTTGCTGCCATGACCACCACCCAGGCCTCGTCGCTCGGCGCGGATGTCGCGCTGCTGCTCGACACCGCGCAGCGGGTGGCTGCCCGGATCGCCGGGGGCGAGGCCGACGGGCTGGAGCCGGCGTCGGCGGCGGGCCTGGTGTCGGAGCTGGTCGCGGTGGCGGGCCTGGGGACTGCGGGGGCGGCCGTGATGGCGCGTGGCCTGCACCGCTCGGGCGCGCTGCGGGAGTCGGGGTTCTTCTCGATCAGGGCGTTCGCGGCCGAGGTGTGCGGGGTGGACGGGTCGACCGGGTCGCGGCTGTCGCGGCTGGGGACCCATCTCGACCGGTTCGCCGACCTGCGGGCCGGCGTGTTGGCCGGGCGGTTCCACCCGGACTCGGCGCTGATCGCGGCGACCGCGATCGAGGACGCCGTCGCCGACCTGCGCGGCGCCGCCCGCGACGAGGCGCGCCTGACGGGGGAGTCGATCATGGTGCCGCTGTGCGAGGCCGGCACGGCCGAGCAGGTCGAGGCTGCCGGGAAGTCGCTGATCTTCCACCTCGACCCGCAGTCCGCGGCCCGCCGCGCGCTGGAGGCCCTGGAGAGGAGGGAGGTCCGGATCGCGACCGTCGGCACGCAGTCCCGCGTGACGATGGTGCTCGACGCCGTCACCGGGGCCGCGTTCAAGACGGTCCTGGATGCGGAGGTCGACCGCCGGTTCCGGGAGGGCTCGCTGCCCGAGGAGCTGCAGCCGACCGGCGACGACGCCGAGGACGAGCGCCGCGCCCGCCTCGCCCGGCCGCGTCTGTACGCCGAGGCGTTCGAGGCCATCATCCGCAGGATCCTCGACGGCGGGATGGTCGGCACCAAGCACGGCGAGGCCCCGCATGTGTCGCTCCTGGTGTCGGAGGACATCCACAAGGCGGGCGGCCCGGCGCAGCTGCTCGTCCCCGGGCAGGAGCCGGTGACGGTGGCGAACGAGACCGCCGCGCGGGTGATGTGCGATGCGACGGTCACCGAGATCCATGTGAACGGTCTCGTCCCCGACCCGAGAGGCCGCCTCGCCCCCACCAGCCTCACCGCCCTGGCCGAGCAGCACCGGCACGCCCGCGACGCTGCAGCGACGGTGCACCCCGACGAGCTTGTCGCCTGCACCTGCCCCGCCAGTTCGGCCCGCAGTTCTACGTCCACCGCGGACCGCGGGCTGCGCGACCTCAATGCACCCGCCGACCCGGCCGAGGTGCACGACCTGACCGGCATGTGCGCGTCGGTGCACTGCGTCGCGCGCCGCTCCCGCACTGCGACCCGCGACCAGTGGGAGGCGCTGCGGGCCGCGCACCGGCACTGCATGTTCCCCGGCTGCCGCGTCGACGCCAGCAGGTGCGAGGCCCACCACGTCCGGCCGTGGGAGCGCGGCGGGGCGACGTGCCTGTCCGACCTGATCCTGCTCTGCTCGCGGCACCACCACCTCGTGCATGAGGGCCGATGGCGGATCCTCGCCGACAACGGCTACCCGATCGGCGACCCGAGGCACTGGGCCTTCGCACCGCCCGAGACCGGCTACGTCGGCCGCGACGGCGCCCTGCTCGCCGAACGCCTCCGACGAGGCCACCCACCCGACCCACCACCGGGATCCCCGTTCGCCGCCTGACCCGCCCGCCCGCTGCCCAGCCTGAGCCCGACGCCGCAGAGGCGTTCGGGCCACAGGCAGGCCCGACCACGAGCAGGCCACGGAGCGGGGCGCTCATGGCCATGGGGCAACCGGTCATGATGGGGCGATGCTGCGGATCCTCGCCTTCGCCGAGGGCGACGTCCCCGTGGCTCTGCGGCGACAGGTCCGGGCGGCGCAGGAGGAGGCCTGGCCGTCGGCGACCGAGGCCGAGGCCGCCAGCCTGGCGCCGCAGCATGATCCTGCGCTGCACCCCCGGAGCCTGATCCTGCTCGAGGGCGACGCGGTGCTGTCAGCGCTGGACGTGCTGTCCACGCGCATCGAGCACGCCGGGTCGGCCTGGGCGGCATCGGGCCTGAGCAGCGTGGTGACGCCGTCGGCACATCGCGGCCGCGGGCATGCGCGGGAGCTCGTGAGCCAGGCCCGCGTGATGCTGGTCGAGCAGGTCGACATCGTCGAGCCGGTCGGGAACGCGGAGCGGTTCGGGCCCCGGGCCGACGTCGTGCTCTTCACCTGCGACCGCCCGCTCCAGGGGTTCTATGAGGCCTGCGGGTTCGAGGTGCTGCCCGGCACAGTGCTGGTCGGCGGCACCCCGCAGGACCCGTTCCCCAGCGACGGACCCGGCATGGACAAAGTGACGCTGGGTGCGTTCGTGACGCCCGCAGCCGTGCGGGCGAGGGGCCGGTTCGTCGGCGCCCGCATCGGCCTCTACAGCGGACCGATCGACCGGCTCTGGTAGCCGCGCAGGCACAGGCGGCGGTGCGGCGGGCGACCCCCGGGCCGGATCGGCATCAAGGGTGCGTAAGGAAGCGCCCCCAGCGCGTCAGGGCGTCGTCAGTACGGGACTCGCGACGACCGGCACGGGCATGGGATGGGCGCGTTGCCCGCCGCACCGGCGGGCCTGTCCTTCGGAGCCTGCACCCATGGCTGATCTGAGCGCGGCGGGAATCTTCGTCGCCATCGCCCTCATCCTGCTCGTCGTCGCGGCCCGGCTGGAGAAGCTGTGACCGCCCTCGACATCGTGGCCCTGGTGGTCGGCGCGGGCCTGCTCATCTACCTGGTGGCTGCTCTGCTGCGAGCGGAGGAATTCTGATGTCCCCCGCCCTGGCCGCCGCCCTGCAGGTGGCAGCCCTCGTCGTCGCGCTCGCGGCCGCCTGGCGGCCGCTGGGCGACTACCTGGCGCGCACCCTGACGTCGGAACGGCACACCCGGGTCGAGCGGGCGCTGTACCGCGCAGGCGGCATCGATGCGGGCGCCGACCAGCGGTGGCCCGTCTACCTGCGCTCCGTCCTGGCCTTCTCCCTGGTCTCGATGGTCGTCCTCTACGCGATCCTCCGGCTGCAGGCGTACCTCCCCTACTCGCTCGGGCGCGAGGGGATGCCGTCGCTGCAGGCCCTCAACACCGCCGTCAGCTTCGTGACCAACACCAACTGGCAGTCGTACTCGGGCGAGCAGGCGCTCGGCTACACGGCTCAGGCGGCCGGGCTCGCGGTCCAGAACTTCCTGTCGAGCGCGGTCGGCATCGCGGTCGCCGTCGCCCTGGTGCGCGGGTTCACCCGCACCCGCACCGACCGGATCGGCTCGTTCTGGGTCGATCTCACCCGCATCGTGCTCCGCGTCCTCCTGCCCCTGGCGGCCGTGGCCGCAGTGGTCCTGCTCCTCGGCGGCGTCGTGCAGAACCTCGCCGGCGACACGACGATCACCACCCTGGGCGGCGGGACGCAGACGCTGCCCGGCGGCCCGGTGGCGAGCCAGGAGGCCATCAAGGAGCTCGGCACCAACGGCGGCGGCTTCTACAACGCCAACTCCGCCCACCCGTTCGAGAACCCCACCGGTTTCACCAACCTCGTCGAGATCTTCCTGATCCTGCTCATCCCGTTCAGCCTCACCCGCACGTTCGGCCGCCTGGTTGGAGACGTCCGGCAGGGCGTGGCGATCCTCGGTGTGATGTCGGGGCTGTTCGCCGTCATGACGGCGATCACCGTGTGGGCCGAGATCCAGCACGCCGGCCCTGCGCTGCAGCTGGCGGGCGCTGCGATGGAGGGCAAGGAGGTGCGCTTCGGCGTGCCGATCTCGGCCGTCTTCGCATCGGCCACGACCGGGACGTCGACCGGCGCGGTCGACTCGATGCACTCCAGCTTCACGGCCTACGGCGGCGGGGCGGTCATCGTCAACATGCTCTTCGGCGAGGTAGCGCCCGGCGGAGTCGGCTCGGGCCTGTACGGCATGCTCATCGCCGCCATCGTCGCGGTGTTCGTCGCGGGCCTCATGGTGGGTCGGACGCCGGAGTACCTGGGCAAGAAGATCCAGGCGCGCGAGATGAAGCTCGTGTCGCTCTACATCCTGACGACGCCGGCGCTGGTGCTGCTCGGCCTCGGCGCGGCCATGGCGACGGAGACCGGTCGCTCGTCGATCCTCAACCCGGGCGCGCACGGGCTGTCCGAGGTGCTCTACGCCTTCGCCTCGGCGTCGAACAACAACGGGTCGGCCTTCGCAGGGCTCTCGGCCAACACCGACTTCTACAACGTCGCGCTGGCGGTGGCGATGGCGCTGGGCCGGTTCCTGCCGATCTGCTTCGTCCTCGCTCTCGCCGGCTCGTTGGCGGCCCAGAGCGTCACGCCGGCGACTGCCGGCACCCTGCCCACCCACAGGCCGCTGTTCGCGGGCCTCGTCGCCGGCGTCGTCGTCATCGTCGCCGCGCTCACCTTCGTCCCTGCTCTGGCCCTCGGGCCGCTCGCGGAAGGATTGTCATGACCTCGCCGGTCCTCTCACCGGAGCCCGAGGCGCCGCAGCGCGGCTCGGTCGGCGCGGGCGCGTTCGACGCGACGTCGCTCGTGTCGTCGCTGCCCGAGGCGCTGCGCAAGCTCGACCCGCGGCGCATGTGGCGCACCCCCGTCATGTTCGTGGTGCTGGTGGGTGCCGTGCTCACCACGGTGATCGCCATAGTGGAGCCGAGCGTGTTCGCGTGGGCGATCACCGCGTGGCTGTGGCTGACGGTCGTGTTCGCCAACCTCGCCGAGGCCGTCGCCGAGGGACGTGGCCGTGCACAGGCCGCGTCGCTGCGCGCTACCCGGCGCGACACGGTGGCGCGTCGGCTGCTGCCCGGCGGCGGCGAGGAGACGGTGGCCGCCACCGAGCTGCGCGTCGGCGATCGTGTCGTCTGCGAGGCGGGCGACGTGATCCCCGGCGACGGCGACGTCGTCGAGGGGGTCGCCAGTGTCGACGAGTCGGCCATCACCGGCGAGTCGGCGCCGGTCATCCGCGAGAGCGGCGGCGACCGCAGTGCCGTCACCGGCGGGACGAAGGTGCTCTCGGACCGCGTCGTCGTGGAGATCACGGCTGCCCCCGGGTCGACGTTCATCGACCGGATGATCACGCTCGTCGAGGGCGCCAACCGGCAGAAGACTCCGAACGAGCTCGCGCTCAACATCCTGCTCGCGTCGCTGACCATCGTGTTCCTGCTCGTCGTGCTGACCCTCCAGCCGCTCGCGGTCTACTCGGGCGCCGAGCAGAGCATCGTGGTGCTCGTCGCGTTGCTGGTGTGCCTCATCCCGACGACCATCGGCGCGCTGCTCTCCGCGATCGGCATCGCCGGGATGGACCGGCTCGTGCAGCGCAACGTGCTGGCCATGTCGGGCCGGGCCGTCGAGGCGGCGGGCGACGTGGCCACCCTCCTGCTCGACAAGACGGGCACCATCACGCTCGGGAACCGCCAGGCGACCGAGCTGTTGCCCGCGCCGGGTGTCGGCATGGCCGAGCTGGCGGACGCCGCCCAGCTCTCGAGCCTCGCGGACGAGACCCCCGAGGGCCGCTCGATCGTCGTGCTCTGCAAGGAGCGCTACGAACTCCGTGCCCGCGACGAGGGCGAGCTGCTGCACGCCACGTGGGTGCCGTTCACGGCACAGACCCGGATGAGCGGCGTCGACCTCGATGGCCGCGCGGTCCGCAAGGGTGCCGCAGGCGCCGTCATCGCCCACGTCCGGGCGCTGGGTGGTCGGGTGCCCGACGACGTGACCGCGACGGTCGATGCCATCGCCGGCTCGGGCGGGACCCCCTTGGTCGTCTCGGTCGACGACCGCGTCCTCGGGGTCGTCCACCTCAAGGACGTCGTCAAGGCCGGCATGCGGGAGCGGTTCGACGAGCTTCGCCGGATGGGCATCCGCACGGTGATGATCACCGGCGACAACCCGATGACCGCCCGGGCGATCGCGGAGGAGGCCGGCGTCGACGACTTCCTCGCCGAGGCAACCCCGGAGGACAAGCTGGCGCTGATCCGCAAGGAGCAGGAGGGCGGCCGCCTCGTCGCGATGACGGGCGACGGCACCAACGACGCCCCTGCGCTGGCCCAGGCGGACGTCGGCGTGGCGATGAACACGGGCACGTCGGCCGCGAAGGAGGCCGGCAACATGGTCGACCTCGACAGCAACCCCACCAAGCTCATCGACGTCGTGGAGATCGGCAAGCAGCTGCTCATCACGCGCGGGGCGCTGACGACGTTCTCCATCGCCAACGACATCGCGAAGTACTTCGCGATCATCCCGGCGATGTTCGCGGTCGCCTACCCCGGGCTCGATGCGCTCAACGTCATGCGGCTCTCGAGCCCCGAGTCGGCAATCCTCTCGGCCGTCGTCTTCAACGCGCTCGTCATCATCGCGCTGATCCCGCTGGCGCTTCGCGGTGTGCGGTACCGGCCCTCGAGCGCGTCCGACCTCCTGCGGCGCAACCTCTGGATCTACGGCCTCGGCGGGATCCTCGTCCCGTTCGTCGGGATCAAGCTCATCGACGTGCTCGTCTCCATGATCCCGGGACTGGGGTGACCACCATGAACGCCACCATGCGCCAGGCCTGGGTCGGCCTGCGACTGCTGCTGCTCATGACGCTGATCGTCGGCGTCGTCTACCCGGCCGCGATCACGGTCGTCGGACGCCTCGTGCCGGACCGCACAGACGGCAGCCTGCTGACGGGGCCCGACGGATCCGTCGTGGGCTCCCGCCTGATCGGACAGGGCTTCGAGGGAGATCAGTGGTTCGTGCCGCGCCCCTCGGCGGCGGGCGACGGCTACGACGCACTCTCGAGCGGGGGCTCCAACCTCGCCGCCGACAACCCCGACCTCGTGCAGACGGTCGAGGAGCGCAAGGCCGAGGTGGCGGCGCGCGAGGGCGTCTCGCCCGACGAGGTGCCTGCGGACGCCGTCACCGCGAGCGGCAGCGGGCTCGACCCGCACATCAGCCCGGCCTACGCCGAGCTCCAGGTCGCCCGGGTGGCGAAGGCCCGCGGCCTCGCCGAGGACCAGGTGCGCTCCCTGGTGGAGCAGAGCACCGACGAGCCGGGGCTCGGCTTCCTCGGCGAGCCCGGCGTCAACGTCCTCGCGCTCAACCTCGCACTGGAGTCCCTCGGGTGACCGACTCCCTCGACGCCGCGGCCCACCCGCCTGCACGACAGACTGGGCGGGTGAGCCGCGGCCGTCTGCGCATCTACCTCGGTGCCGCTCCCGGCGTCGGGAAGACCTTCGCCATGCTCGGCGAAGGGCACCGGCGCCGTGAGCGCGGGGCCGACGTCGTCGTCGCGTTCGTCGAGACCCACGGCCGGCCGCACACGGCGGCGGCGGTGGGCAGCCTCGAGGTCGTGCCCCGCAGGGTCGTGCAGCACCGGGGGGCTGCCTTCGAGGAGATGGACCTCGACGCTGTGCTGGCGCGGCGTCCAGCCATCGCGCTCGTCGACGAGCTCGCGCACACCAATGTCCCCGGCAGCGGCCACGAGAAGCGCTGGCAGGACGTCCAGGTGCTGCTCGATGCCGGCATCGACGTCATCTCGACGGTGAACATCCAGCACCTCGAGTCGCTCAACGACGTCGTCGAGTCCATCACCGGCGTGCGTCAGCGCGAGACAGTCCCCGACGCGGTCGTCCGCGCGGCCGACCAGATCGAGCTCGTGGACATGAGCCCCGAGTCGCTGCGCCGGCGCCTGGCGCACGGCAACGTCTACAAGCCCGAGAAGGTCGACGCCGCGCTGTCGAACTACTTCCGGGTCGGCAACCTGACGGCGCTGCGCGAGCTCGCCCTCCTCTGGGTCGCGGACCGCGTCGACGAGGGGCTCGAGCGCTACCGCGCCGAGCAGGGCATCGACGCCACCTGGGCCGCCCGGCAGCGCATCGTCGTCGCCGTGACGGGAGGTGCGGAGAGCGCCACCCTGCTGCGCCGCGGCGCCCTCATCGCCGGCCGCGCGACCGGGCGCACCCTCGTCGCTGTCCACGTGCTCCGAGGCGACGGCACGGCGACAGCGCCGGCCGACCGGGTGGCCCAGCTGAGGCGCCTGACCGAGGAGCTCGGCGGCACCTTCCACACCGTCGTGGGCGACGACGTCGCCGCGGCCGTCCTCGAGTTCGCGCGCTCGGTCAACGCGTCTCAGGTCGTCGTCGGGGCCTCGCGCAAGGGCCGGCTCGCGATGGCGCTCTCGCCGAGCACGGCGGACCTCATCGTGCGGGCGTCGGGCGACATCGACGTCCATGTGGTCACGCACGAGAACGCGGGGCGGCATCCCGGGCTCGCTCGGCCGTCGCTCCCCCGCCGCTGGCTCCCCTGGGCGCTCGCTGTCGCGATCCCCATCGCGGTGACCCTGCTCATGCACCCGTTCCGCGAGGATCTCGCGCTCACCACGGTGGTGCTGGCGTACTTGCTCGGCGTCGTCGCATCATCGCTGGTCGGCGGACTGGCCCCTGCGATCGTGACCTCGCTCGTGGCCAGCCTGCTGGCCAACTACTACTTCACGCCGCCCACCGGTCAGCTGACGATCGCCTCCCCCGAGAACGCCTTCGCCCTCATCGCGTTCGTGGCGGTCGGCGCCGCCGTCGCGACCGTGGTCGACCGGAGCGCGGCCCGGGCCAGGGAGGCTGCCCGGCGGGGCTCCGAGGCTGCGGTGCTCGCCTCCCTGTCGGCGGGCGTGCTGCGCCGGCAGGACGGCGTCCGGGCACTGCTGGAGCAGGCCTGCGAGACCTTCGGTGCACCCGGCGCAGCGCTCTTCGAGCAGGAGCGGCAGGGCGGGCCGGCCTCCGTCGTCGAGGTGTCCGGGGCAGCACCGCCGCGCAGCCCCGACGCTGCCGCCGTCGTCGCCGACGCGGGTCCCGGGCTCGTGCTGGCGCTGGCCGGCTCCGCCCTGCCCGCGTCGGACCGCCGGATGCTGGATGCCTTCGCCGCCCAGGCCGCGGCCGTGCTCGAGCGCGACCGGCTCGCGGCCCGTGCGGCGGACGTCGCCCGCCTCGAGCAGGCGGACGCCGTCCGCACGGCGCTGCTCGCCGCCGTGTCGCACGACCTGCGCACGCCGATCGCCGGCATCAAGGCGAGCGTGGCGACGCTGCGCGACCCGGAGCTGCACCTCGACGGCCAGGACCGCGAGGCTCTGCTCGAGAGCACCGCCGAGGCAGCCGACCGCCTCGACACGCTGGTCGCGAACCTCCTCGACCTGTCGCGGCTGCAGACCGGCGCCGTGCGCCCGGTGCTCGCACCGACGTCGCTCGACGAGGTGCTGCACCGGGCCCTGCAGTCGGTACCGTCGGGCGCTGTGGAGGACGGGACGCACGAGGACCTGCCGCTGGTGCTCACCGACGCCGGCCTGCTCGAGCGCGTCGTGGCCAACATCGTCGAGAACGCGGTGCGCCACTCCCCCGACGGCGTCCCCGTGCGGCTGGCGGCTCATGTCGCCGACGGGCGTCTGCAGCTGCTCGTCGTCGACCGCGGACCAGGGGTACCGGAGCGCGACCGGCCGCGGATGTTCCAGGCCTTCCAGCGGCTCGGCGACAGCCCGGCCGGGTCCGGCGTCGGCCTGGGCCTCGCCGTCGCGACCGGCCTCGCCGACGCCGTCGGTGCGACCGTCGACGCCGAGGACACGCCCGGGGGCGGGCTGACCATGGTGGTGTCGGTGCCGTTGGCCGAGGCGTCCGCATGACGCGCGTGCTGGTGGTCGACGACGAGGCCGCCCTGGCCCGCGCGCTCTCGATCAACCTCAGGGCGCGCGGGTTCGAGGTGGCCACCGCCGCCGACGGGCGGTCGGCGCTCGACCTGGTGGCCCGCTTCCACCCCGACGTCGTCGTGCTCGACCTCGGCCTGCCCGACCTCGACGGCCTCGACGTACTCGAGGGCATCCGCGGGTGGAGCCCGGTACCCGTGCTCGTCCTCTCGGCCCGCACGACCGGCGACGAGAAGGTCGAGGCGCTCGACCGCGGTGCCGACGACTACGTGACGAAGCCGTTCGACATGAACGAGCTGCTGGCGAGGATCCGCGCGGCCGCGCGCCGCGGCTCCCTGTCGGGCTCGGACTCCGCGCCGGACACCGTGGACGTCGGCACCTTCTCCATCGATCTGGCCGCCGGCAGGGTGACGCGCGACGGCGGCTCCGTGCGCCTCACGCCTACCGAGTACCACCTCCTCGAGGTGCTGGCCCGCAACATCGGGCGGCTCGTGCCGCAGCAGCAGCTGCTCCAGGAGGTCTGGGGCCCCGGATACGAGAAGGAGACGCACTACCTGCGGGTGTACGTCGCGCAGCTGCGCCGCAAGCTGGAGGCCGATCCGGCCCACCCGCGCCATCTCGTCACCGAGCCCGGCCTCGGCTACCGCCTCGACCGCTAGCGCTGCCCCGCCGTATCCCGGCCGGCCACTTCTGGTTGCCGAACGACCGCCTGATCTCGATCGGCACGCGCATCGACCTGTGAGCCGGGATCAGACGTCGACCGGCTGGAGGAAGACGCCGCCGCCGGCCTGCTTGGCGGCGTAGCAGGCGCGGTCGGCCTGCTTGAGCAGCTCGTCGGTGGGCAGCGGGTCGGGCGGCTCGACGGGGACGGCGCCGACGCTGACCCGGACCGAGAGATCGTGGTCGCCGGACCGTACGGAGACGTGCTCGATCTCGTGCACCACCTGGCGGGCCACCTGCAGCCCGCGCTCGATGCCGCAGTCGCCGAGGACGATCGCGAACTCGTCGCCCCCGAGTCGCGCCACGATGTCGCGACGGCGCACGCAGCGCTGCATGGCTGCCGCGACGAGCTGGAGCAGTGCGTCGCCCACGTCGTGGCCGCCGCGGTCGTTGACCGCCTTGAACCCGTCGAGGTCGAGGAAGAGCAGCACGTGCGCCGACCCCTCGAGCTCGGTGCGCTCCCGGGCTGCGCGGAAGGCGCGCCGGAAGCCGCGACGGTTGAGCAGGTCGGTCAGCGGGTCGTGGTCGGCGGCGTAGTTCGACGTCTCCGCCTCGCGGCGGGCCTGGCGCTCCATCCCCGTGACGAGCAGCAGGAACGCCTCGAGCAGCCCCAGGACGAGCACCCCCGCCAGGAGGAACGCGGGGAGGTTGCGGCCCTGGATGTCCGCGAGCGCCTCGCGCGTCTGCGTGACGGTCAGCTCCCAGGCTCGACCGTTGACGTCGATCGCGGTCGTCTGCGGCTGCTCGGAGGACTCCTCGCCCTGAAGGGGATGCGAGCCGATCGGCACGGGTGCCGCCGGATCGGTGACGTCGACGACGTCCACCCCGACGCCGGCCCACTCGGACGGCGCGAAGGTGCCGTCGATGAGCCGCTGCAGCCGGTAGACGCCCACCGCGTAGCCGAGCACGGCGGTACGGCGCTCCGCCACGGTCGGCGGTACGACGCCGCCGCGGTACACCGGCACGAGCGTGAGCATCCCCGTGACGGTCCCGTCGCCCTGCACGAGCTCGACCGGTGCGGTCGACGCCGGCTCGCCCGTGTCGCGCGCCGCCGTGATGGCGGCGGCGCGCACCGGGTTGGACCGGATGTCGTAGCCCATCGCCTTCGCGTTGTCCTCGAACGGCTCGATGTAGGTGACGACGACGTACGACGGCCGGGGGCCGACCGGCACCGGCTCGCCGGCGGCGTCCTTCTCCGTCACCTCGAACAGGGCCCGGCCGGGCTGGGCCCGGACCGAGGCGACGAACGCGTCGAGCTCGGGCGCCGTGACGAAGGTGTTCCACGACAGCGCTGCGAGGTCCGGGTAGCGGGCCAGCGCGGGCCGGGTGAACTGACGGAACTCCGCCGCAGTGACCGCCTCGCTGGACGAGACGAGGCCCGCGACGCCGTTGAGCACCTCGCTGTGCAG
This sequence comes from Actinomycetota bacterium, assembly GCA_020161245.1. Classification (GTDB taxonomy): domain Bacteria; phylum Actinomycetota; class Actinomycetes; order S36-B12; family CAIYMF01; genus Longivirga. The sequence goes on from JAIUOK010000004.1 coordinate 25,907, forward strand.
CTGCAGCGTGGTGAGCAGCTGCGAGGCGGCGCTGGAGGCGAGCAGCTCCTGGCGCAGCTGCACGCGGCGGACCTCCTGGCCCTGGTTGGCGACGAAGGCGCTCACCAGGACGAGGGTGACGACGACCGAGGGCACGGCGACCTTCCAGCGCCGGCCGGCCCAGATCTCGCGCTGCTCCGGCAGCAGCATGAGCACGATCGGCCCGAACACCAGCACGCCCGCGGTGTCGCCCGTCCACCAGGTCATCCAGCCGAGGAGCGCCTGGTCGGGCCGGATCACGCCGTTGGCCAGCTGCGCCAGGACGCCGACCGTCGCGTTGACCAGGCATGCCACCGGGCCGGCCAGGATCAGGAACTCGCTGATCTGCCACGCACGGCTGAGGCTCACGTGCTGCCCGAGCCGCCAGCGCACCAGGGCCGACCCGGCGGCCGCCTGCGCTGCAGCTCCGGCGGCGATCGCACCGGCCGTGGTGACGACGACGCCTGTGCTCGCCCCGCTGGCCGACAGTGTCGACGCGTTGACGAGCAGGGAGCCGACGGCCACGCCCCAGGCGACGGCGTACCCGCGCTGGTAGACCAGCGCGAAGGCGAGGCCGGCTGCCGGCCACAGCGGCGCCGCAAGGCCGATCGAGCGCGCAGCCCACAGCGTCGCGAGCCCGACGGCGGCGTAGAGACCGGCGGTGACGAGGACGGTCAGGGCGGTGGCAGCAGGGCTGCGGTCCGGCGACGGGCCCCGCGCCTGCGCAGCACGCAGGCGCGCCTCGGCGCGCTGGCGGACACCCGTGCCGCTCACGGCAACCTCCCCGTCCGCCGACGCCGCTGCCAGTCTGCTGCCCGCGAGCGGCCGGTGTCGCTCCGAGGAGACGTCCCTCGTCCTCGGCAGGGGATGCGTCCGCAGGCCGGAGTGCGACAGGCTGCTCCCGTCCGCCGGAGGGGGCGGGCGCGGCGACCGAGGAGGGGCGATGTGCCGCTGGATGGCCTACCGGGGACGGCCGATCCGGGCCAGCGAGCTCGTCGTCGAGTCGCAGCACTCGATCGTCGCCCAGTCGCTCGACTCGCCCCTGGGCGCGGAGACGGTCAACGGCGACGGCTTCGGCCTCGGCTGGTACTCGGTCGACGCCGACGTGCCGCCCGGCCGCTACCGCAGCGTCGAACCGGCGTGGAACGACCAGAACCTGCGCGAGATCGCCGCCGCCGTCACCTCGCCGCTGTTCCTCTGCCATGTGCGGGCCGCGGCCGGGCCGCCCATCCAGCAGACCAACTGCCACCCCTTCGTCCACGACCGCTGGATGCTCGTGCACAACGGCGCGATCCACGGCTGGCCCGGACTGCGCCGCGACCTGCTGCTCGAGGTCGACCCGGGTCTGTTCCCGCTCGTCCAGGGCACGACCGACACGGAGGTGCTCTTCCACCTCGCGCTCACCCTCGGGCTGCGCGACGACCCGCCGACGGCCCTCGCGCGCGCCATCGGGGCAGTCGAGCGGGTGGGCCGCGCCCACGGTGTCGCGCTGCCGTGGCAGGGCACGCTCGGGGTCAGCGACGGCAGCACCCTGTGGGCCGTGCGCTACTCGACCGAGGGCCGCACGCGCACGCTCTTCCACTCCCAGGACGTGCCGACCCTGCGCCAGCTCTACCCCTCGGCCGAGCGGCTCGACCTGTTCTCCGACGACGCCGTCGTGGTGGTGAGCGAGCCGCTCAGCGACCTCCCCGGCGTCTTCGTCGAGGTGCCGGAGGCCACCCTGCTCACCGTCGACGACGACGGGCTGCGCCACGAGCCCTTCGCACCGGCCGCATGAGCGACCCGCAGCCCGCGCTGGCCGGGTCCGACCGCACCCTCGTCACGCTGACCGGCTGGGGGTTCGCCGTCGGCTCGCTGCTGTTCGTGGTCGGCGTGCCGCTGAGCCTCTCGACGTCGTCGTCCGCCCCCGTCGTCAGCGGCTGGACGTTCTTCGCCGGGTCGGTCTTCTTCACGACGGCCGCGACGCTGCAGATGACGACGTCGTGGCGCACCGTGCGTCGCGAGCGGGCCGCGGGGACGGTCTCGGCCTACGACCACGCCGAGCTGACCGCGTCCTGGGTGCAGTGGATCGGCACCCTGGCCTTCAACGTCACGACCCTTCGCGCCGCGGTGGCAGCCACCGGTGCCGCCGATCCGAGCGCGGCCGCGATCTGGCGGCCGGACGCCTTCGGCTCGGTGCTGTTCCTCGTCTCCAGCGTCATCGCGCTCGTGCCCGAGGTGCGCAAGCACCGGCACGGCCACGTCCGCGACCGGTCCTGGGCCATCGCCGCCTCGAACATGCTGGGGTCGGTGCTCTTCGGCATCTCGGCCGTGGGCGCCTTCACCGCGCCGGCCTCGGGCCAGCTGGTCAGCCTGTCGTGGGACGACTGGGGCTGCGCGCTCGGCGGCGTGTGCTTCCTCCTCGGGGCCCTGCTCCTGCTGCCGAGGAGGGGGACGTGACCGACGTCCCCCGCACCGGGGACCCGTCGGGCTCAAGTCCGCCTCGTCCCGGAGCCGAACCGGACCGTGTGCCGCTCTCGCATGCCTCGGTCGACCAGGTAGTCGACGCCGTCATGCCCCGCTCGGGGCAGCTGCGCGCCGTGCCCGACGAGCGCACCGACTCCCTGGCCGGACTCGGCCTGCAGCTCTACCGCATGGCCGCCGTGCAGTCGGCCGTGCCGATGCTCGTCGTCTCGGTGGAGGGCCGGGTGGCTGCCGCCAACGACGCCGCGTGCGCGCTGCTCGGACGCAGCGAGACCGAGCTGCAGAGCATGTCCCTCGGGGACATGTCGCATCCTGACGACGTCGCATCCAGCCGCGCCGCGCTCGAGGACGTGCTCACGGGCGACGTCGGCCACTACCGTGCAACCCGGCGCTACCTACGACCCGACGGCAGCGTCGTCCACGTCGACGCCTCCGTCACGCTGCTGCACGACGACGAGGGCCGCCCGGTCGGCTTCTTCGCGGTGGCGGTCGACGAGACCGAGCGCCTGGTCGCCGAGCGCCGCGCCGCCGAGGCCGACGAGCTGCTGCGCGCGTCGATGAACTCGCTGCTCGACCCCTGGGTGTTCCTGCGGCCCGTGCGCGACGACGGCGGGCGGATCGTGGACTTCGTCTACCTCGAGGCCAACATCGCGGCCTGCGAGCACAACGGGCTCACGCACGACGAGCTCGTCGGCAGGCGCCTGCTCGACCTGCTGCCGGGGCACGCCGGCGAGCTGCTCGAGATGTACGCCCAGGTGATCGAGACGGGCGTGCCCCTCGCCATCGACGACCACCCGTTCGTCTCCCCCGACGGCAGCCCCGGCTGGTTCGACAACCGCGCGGTCAAGGTCGGCGACGACGGCCTGTCCTTCACGTGGAAGGACGTGACCGAGGCGCACCTGCTGCGGCTGCAGCTGGCCAAGCGCGCGACGACCGACGTCCTCACGGGGCTGGCGAACCGGGCCGGCCTCGAGGACGCCGCCGAGCGGCTCGGCGCCATCACGCGCGGCAGCACCGAGCGGCTGAGCGTCCTGTACCTCGACCTCGACGGCATGAAGGAGGTCAACGACAGCCTCGGCCACCCCGCCGGCGACCAGCTGCTGCGCACGGTCGCCGACCGCATCGCGGGCACCCTGCGCTCGTCGGACACAGTGGCCCGGCTCGGCGGCGACGAGTTCGTCGTCCTGGCCGCCGGCATCGACGAGGACACCGCCGCCAGCACCCTCGCGGTCAAGATCGCCCAGGCGGTGACACGGCCTGTGCACCTCGACGGCCAGGTGATCGTCCCCACCATCAGCATCGGCATCGCCGTGGGCGACCTCGCGACGCCGTTCGACGTGCTGCTCAAGAAGGCCGACGACCAGCTGCTCGCGCGCAAGCGCGACCTCTACGGCGACACCGGCCACCGCCGCGCCTGACCGGCACCGCGCCACCGGCTAGCGACGCACGGGCTCCCATCCGCGGCGCGGGTCGCGGTTGCCGTGCATACGCGGATCTCGGCTGCGGTACACGAGGTACGGGCGGGCGACGTAGCCGACGGGCGCGCTGAAGATATGCACGAGCCGGGTGAACGGGATCATGGCGAAGAGAACCATGGCAACCGCCGCGTGCAGCTGGAAGCTGAGCGGCGCCGACGTCATGTCGCCCGGGTCGGGGCTCAGGACGAACAGGCTGCGGAACCACACCGCGACCGACTCGCGGTAGTTGTAGCCGTCGGGGTAGCCGCCGGTCAGGTTGAGCATGTTGATGCCCACCGTGTTGAAGACGCCGAGGAGCACCACCGCGCCGAGCAGCACGTACATGACCTTGTCCATCGGGGTGGTCACCTGGAACACGCGGGGCGTCGCGCGGCGCCGGTAGATCAGGATCGCCAGCCCGACGACCACCATGACCGCTGCGACGACGCCGAACGCCACCGCGGCGACGTGGTAGGTGTGCTCGCTGATGCCGATCGCAGAGGTCCACGACGCCGGCACCAGCAGCCCGAGCACGTGACCGCCGAGCGCGAGCAGGATGCCGACGTGGAACAGCGGGCTGCCGATCCGGAGCAACCGGCTCTCGTAGATCTGGGAGGAGCGCGTCGTCCAGCCGTAGGCGTCGTAGCGGTAGCGCCAGAACATGCCCACCGCGAAAGCCACGACGCTGACGTAGGGCAGCGCCACCCACACGAAGCTCTGCAGCGGACTCATGCGCGAGCACCCACCTTCAGGGAGTCGACAGGGACGAACGGGGCGAGTCCGACGACCTCGGACGGCGGGCCGGCGGCAGCGAGCTCCTGCGCGGTAGGGCCCTCGGGGGCAGCCGGCACGACGACGAGCAGGGCGTCCACGGCGTGCGCGTACGGCGACGAGAACCGGTGCAGGGCGGCACTGAGGACCTCGATGCCGGACCGGTGCTGCGCGAGCAGCTCCAGGGCGACCGCGATGTCGCCGACAGCCCCGAACTCGAGCACGACCGGCAGGAAGTCGGGGAGCTCCTCGTTGCCGATGTCGAAGCCCGCCGCCTGGTAGGACTCCTTGAAGCCGACCAGCGCCATCCCGCGGCGGCGGGTGTCGCCGTTGAGGAAGTAGGTCAGGTAGAGGCAGGCGCGCCGCCGTCGGTCGAAGATCTCGACGTAGTGCGCCTGCGCGGCGACGAGCTCGGTGCTGCGCAGCCAGGACGCGACCTGCATCACCCCCTCAGCGGAACCCGCCGGCAGCGAGGCTGCTGCGTTCTGCACAGCGCCCAGCCGCTCGAGGGTCGTCTGCTCGGGGTAGGACAGCAGCATCGACGTGACGGCGAGCAGGCGCCGTACCGACCGTTCCTCGAACGTGGTCACTGCAGGCCTCCCACCGGCGGCAGCTCCTCGTGCGTGTCGGCCTCGAAGCGCTTCTTGGTGACGTGGAAGCTCTCGATGGAGACCGGGACCGGCTTGAGCTCGCCCACCGGGGTGACCGTGCCCATGCCGGGACCGCCCTCGAAGTCGAGCGAGCAGCCGGGCGTCTCCTCCAGCGAGCGCGCAGCCTCCTGGTGGGCGGCGGGGATGACGTAGCGATGCTCGTACTTCGCGATCGCCAACAGCCGGTACATCTCGTAGAGGTCCTCGCCTGCGAGGCCGACCTGCGTCGCGATGCCCTCCTGGGTGTCGCGGCCGAGATTGACGTCGCGCATGTACGACCGCATGGCAGCGAGCCGGCGCAGCACGCCGTCCACGACTCCGGTGTCGCCCGCGGTCAGGAGGTTGGCGAGGTAGCCGACCGGGATACGCAGCGCCTCGATCGCGCCGAAGAGGTTGCCCGCGTCCTCGGCGTCGTGTCCGGAGTTCTTCAGTGCGTCGACCACAGGCGACAGCGGCGGGATGTACCAGACCATCGGCATGGTGCGGTACTCCGGGTGCAGCGGCAGCGCGAGGCGGTACTTCTTGGCGAGGGCGTACACGGGCGACCTCTGCGCCGCCTCGATCCAGTCCTCGGCGATACCGTCTCGCCGCGCCTGCTCGACGACGGCCGGGTCGCTGGGGTCGAGGAGCACATCGAGCTGCGCTTCGTAGAGGTCCTTGTCGTCCTCCACCGAGGCGGCGGCCAGCACCTTGTCGGCGTCGTACAGGAACAGACCGATGTAGCGCAGCCGGCCAACGCACGTCTCCGCGCACACGGTGGGCTGGCCCACCTCGATGCGGGGGTAGCACAGCGTGCACTTCTCCGCCTTGCCCGTGCGGTGGTTGAAGTAGACCTTCTTGTACGGGCAGCCCGACACGCACATGCGCCAGCCGCGGCAGCGGTCCTGGTCGACCAGCACGATGCCGTCCTCGGACCGCTTGTACATGGCGCCCGACGGGCACGACGCCACGCACGACGGGTTGAGGCAGTGCTCGCAGATGCGCGGCAGGTAGAACATGAACGCCTTCTCGAGCTCGAAGACCACCTGGTCCTCGATGCCCTTGAGCATCGGGTCGGTGTGACCGCGCTCATGGGTGCCCCCGAGGTCGTCGTCCCAGTTCGCGCCCCAGCGGATCTCCATGTCCTCGCCGGTGATGAGCGACTTCGGCCGGGCCACGGGCGTCGTGTCCATCGGCGGGGCCGACACGAGGGTGTCGTAGTCGTAGGTCCACGGCTCGTAGTAGTCGTCGATGGTCGGCAGCTTCGGGTTGCTGAAGATCTGCGTGAGCCGGTGCCAGCGGCTGCCCGAGCGCAGGCGGAGCTTCCCGCGCTTGGTGCGGACCCAGCCGCCCTTCCACTGCTCCTGGTCCTCGTAGCGGCGCGGGTATCCGAGGCCGGGCCGCGTCTCGACGTTGTTGAACCACACGTACTCGACACCGGATCGGTTGGTCCACGTCTGCTTGCACGTCACCGAGCACGTGTGGCAGCCGATGCACTTGTCGAGGTTCATCACCATGCCCACCTGGGCCATGACGCGCGTCATCAGTACTGGACCTCCTGCGAACGGCGGCGGATCGTGGTGACCTCGTCGCGCTGGTTGCCGGTGGGCCCGTAGTAGTTGAACCCGTACGACAGCTGGGCGTAGCCGCCCACGAGATGGGTCGGCTTGAGCAGCAGGCGCGTCAGCGAGTTGTGGATGCCGCCTCGCTTGCCGGTGCTCTCGACCCGCGGCACGCCGACCGTGCGGTCCTTGGCGTGGTACATGTACACGGTGCCCTCGGGCATGCGGTGGCTGACCACGGCGCGCGCGACGACGACGCCGTTGCGGTTGACCGCCTCGATCCAGTCGTTGTCCTTGACCCCGATCTTCTCGGCGTCCTCGCGGCTCATCCAGATGTCGGGCCCCCCGCGCGAGAGCGCGAGCATGAACAGGTTGTCCTGGTACTCCGAGTGGATCGACCACTTCGAGTGCGGCGTCAGGTAGCGCACGACCACCTGCTGCTCGTCGTGGTCGCCGATCGTCGGGTAGCCCGCGATCGCGGCGAGGTTGAGCGGCGGCCGGTAGACCGGCATCTGCTCGCCCACCTCGGCCATCCACTCGTGGTCGAGGAAGAAGTGCTGGCGGCCCGTGAGGGTGTGCCACGGCTTGAGCCGCTCCACGTTGATCGTGAACGGCGAGTACCGGCGACCGCCGTGCTCGCTGCCCGACCACTCCCATGACGTGATCACGGGCTGCGGCCGGCTCTGCGTGTCTGCGAAGGTGATGAGCTTGCCCTCGTGCTCGCGGGCCAGGTCGGCCATCCGCTGGCCCGTGCGCCGCTCGAGCTGCTCGAACCCCGCGACCGCGACCTCGCCGTTCGAGACGCCGGAGAGGGCGAGGATCGCCTCGCACGCCTGCTCGGCCGTCTCGAGCCGGGGCCGTCCGTCGGCGACGCCGCCCCGGCGGGTGCCGTTGACGCGTCCGAGATGCTCGACCGTGCGCGACTGCTTGAGCGTGACGCCCTTGACCACCGTGCCGAGGTTCTCGACGTTGGGACCGAGCGTCGCCATCTTCTCCGCCACCGCGCCGTAGTCGCGCTCGACGACGACGATCGCCGGCATCGTGCGGCCGGGGACCGGCTCGCACTCCCCTGCCCGCCAGTCGAGCACGCGGCCCAGCGGCTGCGCGATCTCCGTTGGGGTGTCGTGCTGCTGAGGCAGCGCGACCACGTCTGTGCGCACGCCGAGTCGCGGGCCGGCGAGCTCGGAGAACACCTGCGCCATCCGCTGGAACGCGTCGTAGTCGCTGCGGGCCTGCCACGGCGGCGCGATGGCGGCGTTGAAGGCGTGCACGTAGGGGTGCATGTCGGTGGAAGCGACGTCGTACTTCTCGTACCACGTGGCCGCGGGCAGGACGACGTCGCTGAACAGCGTCGTCGAGGTCATCCGGAAGTCCATCGACACGAGCAGGTCGAGCTTGCCGACCGGGGCCTCGTCGCGCCACGTCACGCTCGAGGGGCGCAGCCCCTCGGGCGTCTCATCGGCAGAGATGGCGCCGTCGGTGCCGAGGAGGTGGTGGAGGAAGTACTCGTTGCCCTTGCCGGACGACCCGAGCAGGTTCGCCCGCCACACGGTGAGTACGCGCGGCCAGTTCTCCTCGGCGTCGGGATCGTCGACGCTGAACCGCAGCCGCCCCTCCGTGAGCTCCTGCACGACGTAGTCGGGCACCGCCATGCCGGCGTCGTGCGCCGCCTCGGCGATGCGGTGCGGGTTGTGGTCGAAGGTGGGGAACGACGGCGTCCAGCCCATGCGCGTGGCCTGCGCGAGGGTGTCGGCGAAGGCCTGTCCGCGGAACCGCCCGGTGCCGAGCGGCGAGGCGACGTCGTCTGCGCCGAACGCGTCGTAGCGCCACTGGTCGGTGTGCAGGTACCAGAACGAGGTGCCCGCCATCTGCCGCGGTGGGCGCGACCAGTCGAGGCCGAACGCCAGCTGCGCCCAGCCGGTGAACGGGCGCGCCTTCTCCTGACCGACGTAGTGCGCCCAGCCGCCGCCGTTCTTGCCCTGGCAGCCGGTGAGCAGCACCAGGCTGATGATCGCGCGGTAGATCGTGTCGGAGTGGTACCAGTGGTTGGTACCGGCGCCGAGCGTGATCATCGAGCGGCCGCCCGAGTCCACGGCGTTCTGCGCGAACTCGCGCGCCACACGGGCGACGGTCTGCGCCGGGACCGACGTGATCTCCTCCTGCCACGCAGGCGTGTAGAGGCTCTCCGGATCGCCATAGCCCTGCGACCACGTGCCGGGCAGGCCCGGTCGGCCGACGCCGTACTGCGCGAGCAGCAGGTCGTAGACGGTCGTGACGACGGCGTCGCCCACCCGCCGCACGGGCACACCCCGGCGGATCGCGCTGCCGCGCTCGCTGCCCTCGTCGCCGACGTCGAAGCGCGGCAGGTCGACCGTGACGGTCTCCGCGCCCTCGGCGAGAAGGGACAGCAGGGGGTCGGTGCCCTCGAGGTCGAGGTTCCAGCGGCCCTCGCCGGACTCGGTGTGCCGGAAGCCGATCGAGCCGTTGGGAACCACAGGTGATCCGGTGCCCGCGTCGACGAGGACCGGCTTCCACTGCGCTGCCTCCACGTCCTCGCCGAGGTCCTCGGCGTTGACGAAGCGGTCGGGCACCCACGAGTCGCCGTGCTGGCGCAGCGCGACGAGGAACGGCAGGTCGGTGTAGCGCTTGGCGTAGTCGACGAGCATCGGCTCCTGGCGCTCGACCCAGAACTCGCGCAGGACCACATGGCCCATGGCCATCGCGAGCGCGCCGTCCGTGCCCGGCTGCGCGGGGAGCCACTCGTCGGCGAACTTCGTGTTGTCGGCGTAGTCGGGGCTGACCGTGACGACCTTCTGCCCCTTGTAGCGCGCCTCGGCCATGAAGTGGGCGTCGGGCGTGCGGGTCGTGGGGATGTTGGAGCCCCACATGATCAGGTAGCTGGCGTTCCACCAGTCGGCCGACTCGGGGACATCGGTCTGGTCGCCCCAGATCTGCGGGGACGCGATGGGCAGGTCGCAGTACCAGTCGTAGAACGACAGCATCGTGCCGCCGATGAGGGAGGTGTAGCGGGCACCTGCGGCGTGGGACGCCATCGACATCGCGGGGATCGGCGAGAAGCCGGCGACGCGGTCGGGCCCCCATCGGTCGATGGTGTGGACCTGCGCGGCGGCAACGATCTCGAGCGCCTCGTCCCACGACGCGCGGACCAGCCCGCCCTTTCCCCGCTGCTGCATGTAGGCCCGACGGCGCTGAGGGTCGTCGACGATGCTCGCCCAGGCAGCGACGGGGTCGCCGCCGTGCTGCTGCTTGGCGCGTCGGTACATCTCGAGCAGAGCGCCGCGGATGTAGGGGTAGCGGACGCGGGTCGGCGAGTACGTGTACCAGGAGAACGCCGCTCCGCGCGGGCAGCCGCGCGGCTCGTACTCGGGCGAGTCCGGGCCCACCGACGGGTAGTCGGTCTGCTGGGTCTCCCACGTGATGATGCCGTCCTTGACGTACACCTTCCACGAGCACGACCCCGTGCAGTTGACCCCGTGGGTGCTGCGGACGATCCGGTCGTGCGACCAGCGGTCCCGGTAGAAGACGTCTCCCTCGCGGCCACCCACGTAGTGAACGGCACGGTGATCGGACGACGTCTCGCTGCGGCTGAGGAACGCGCGTGCGGAGATAAGCGCATCGACCAGCGGGTCGTCGATGCGTTGCGGGGTGGTCACGTCATTGCTCCCAGGGGCGAGGTGCAGCCTGAGCCGGCTGCGGCGAGGGCGCTGGCCGGAGGTCCGGCCGGTCGAGGTGGACGACGCAGAGGTCGTCCTTGACGAAGATGTCGAGCCTGCGGACTCCGACGCCGGCGTCGAGCTCGCCGAAGAAGCCGCCCAGCATCTCGCGGTGGAGCCGGCAGATCGCGCGGTCCTGCCGGGCGAGGTCGGCGAACGGGCACTGGGCGAGGTAGAGCCGGTCGCCCAGCGGGTCGGTCGTGGTGTGGAAGCCGAGGACGTCGAGGCCCTCCACTGCCATCGCGACGGCCGTCTCGGGGTCCACGGGCGCACCCTCGCCGACCTGCTTGTCGCGCTGGGTCCGCGCCAGCCGTCGGCCGGCGGCCTCGCCCGGCGTCGTGCCGGGCTCGGTCGAGGCCGCGGCCAGCTCGGCGGCCAGCGCGCGGTACGGGTCGGTGGGCTCCCCATGGGGCACAGCCCGGTAGAGCAGCCGCGGCCGGCCAGGACGGCGGCGGGGCTCCGGCACGGACTCGACGAGGCCCATCTCGCCGAGCAGGGCGAGGTGGGCCCGGACGGTGTTGGCGTGCAGACCCGATCCGCGGACGATCGCCTCCACGGTGAGCGGGTCGGCGGCATTGTGCAGCAGGTCCAGGACCCGCCGCTGCGTCGTTCCGGGCTCGGGCGCGCCGGCGGCCGCAGAGAACGCCACAGGCTCCGACATCCGGATCGCCGCCTCTCGCTTGGTAATAACCACAGCCGGTGTGAGGAACCGACCCTCGCAGCGTAGGGCGACTCCCACCGTGCTGGGAAGCAGACGGACTGTGGTCCATGTCACTAGTAAATAACACTGGACGGGCTGGACTGCACCCGCGTGGATGGGCGTACCTTGCGGCGTGATTGGTAAATAACAGGAGGCCGGTCATGACGACGCAGACGAGCGCAGCACCGACGCCGGCAGCAGCCGGAGCACCGCCGCTGCCCGAGGCGGCCGCCGCGGGCCGGTACCGCGTCCTGGTGACCTCGACGCTGGCGTTCACGCTCATGTTCGCCGTGTGGATGCAGTTCGGGATCCTCGGCATCCCGATCGCGAAGGAGTTCGGCCTCTCCGACACCGCGTTCTACTGGCTGACCGCCCTGCCGGTCCTCAACGGAGCCATCTGGCGGCTGTGGACCGGCGTGCTGGCCGACCGCTGGGGCGGGCGCGTGGTGATGGCGGCGATGCTCCTGCTCGCGGCGGTGCCCACCTTCCTGCTCGCCGGGGTCCGCAGCGCGCCGATGCTGTTCGTGCTGGCCTTCCTCATCGGGTTCGCCGGCAACTCCTTCAGCTCGGGCATCGCCTGGAACAGCGCGTGGTTCCCGCGCAGCCAGCAGGGGTTCGCCCTCGGCGTGTTCGGCGCCGGCAACGTGGGCGCTTCGGTCACCAAGCTCATCGGCCCCGGCCTCATCGCCGCGACGGCCGGGTCGGTCCTGCTCGGCGGCCTGGTCGAGGGCGGCTGGCGACTGATCCCGGTCGTGTACGGCGTCGCCCTGGTCGTGATGGCCGCCGTGCTGTGGTTCGTGGCACCCCGACCGGATCGTCGGCCCGGCGCGACGACGCCGATGCGCGAGCACCTGCGCCCGCTCGCTCGCATGCGCGTGTGGCGCTTCAGCCTCTACTACGTCGCGGTCTTCGGCGCCTACGTGGCGCTGGCCTCCGCCCTGCCGAAGTACCTCGAGTCGACCTACGGCGTCGAGCTGTGGCAGGCGGGTCTGCTGACGGCGGTCTTCATCTTCCCCGCGTCGCTGCTGCGCCCGCTCGGCGGCTGGCTCTCGGACAAGGTCGGCGCCCGCAGGATCATGTACTGGACGTTCGGGCTCATGCTCGTGACGACAGGCATCCTCATGATGCCCAGCGGCTACATCACCGTGGACGTCGCGACGTCCAAGTCGGCCGACGGCACGGCCGAGATCCTGCCATGGGACCTCGGGCTGCTTCCGTTCATGGCGCTGGTCTTCGTCCTGGGCTGCTCGATGGGCGTGGGCAAGGCCGCGGTCTACAAGCACATCCCGGAGTACTTCCCGCACGAGGTCGGCTCGGTCGGCGGGGTGGTCGGCATGCTCGGCGCCCTCGGCGGCTTCTTCCTGCTGCCTCTGTTCGGCTACGCGGTCTCGCTCACGGGCCTGCCCACCGCGGTGTTCGGGGTGCTGTTCCTGCTGACCCTCGCCTGCGCCGTCTGGATGCACCTCACCGTCGTGGCGATGCTCCACCGCCGCTCCCCCGACCTCACCCACGCGTTCGACCACCCCGACACAACCGACGTCGACGCATCTGCGCCGGCCCGCTGACGGCGAGGAGCCGACATGTCCGTCACCGCCCCACCCACCAGGACCGGCAAGGAATGGCTCGAGGACTGGGACCCTGAGGACTCCGCCACGTGGGACTCCCGGCTCGCCTGGCGCACGCTCTGGGTATCGACGTTCGCACTGCTGCTGGCCTTCTCGACCTGGTTCCTCGCCAGCGCGATCGCACCGCAGCTGACCTCGCTCGGGTTCGACCTCACCAAGCAGCAGCTCTACTGGCTCACGGCCATGCCCGGCCTCGCGGGCGGCACGTTGAGGCTCGTCTGGATGTTCCTGCCGCCGATCCTCGGCACGCGGAAGCTGGTCACGCTCACCTCGCTGCTGCTCATCATCCCGCTCGTCGGCTGGGGCCTGGCCGTCCAGAACCCCGGCACGAGCTTCACCACCCTCCTGATCCTGTCGCTGCTCGCGGGAATCGGGGGCGGTGCGTTCTCCGGCTTCATGCCGAGCACGTCCTACTTCTTCCCGCGCAGCAAGCAGGGCACCGCCCTGGGCCTGCAGGCAGGGATCGGCAACTTCGGCGTCTCGGTGGTCCAGTTCGTGACGCCGTGGATCGTCGGCTTCGCGATGGTCGGCGCGCTCGGCGCCTCGCAGACGCTGCGCGAGGCAGGCAAGGACGCACGCGAGGTCTGGTACCAGAACGCCGCCTACATCTACGTCCCGTTCCTGGTCGTCGCCGTCATCCTCGCGTGGACTCTCCTCAAGAGCGTGCCGGTGACCGCGAGCGTGCGCCAGCAGCTCGACATCTTCGGCAACGCCGACACCTGGTGGATGACGATCCTGTACATCATGACGTTCGGCACCTTCGCCGGGCTGTCGGCACAGTTCGGCCTGCTGATCAAGAACCTCTACGGCGCGGGCAACACCGACATCGTCGCTGCGGTGGCCGGCGGCGGCAGCGAGCTGCTGGTGCCTGGGTACTCGGTCCCCCAGCCGCTCGCCTACGCCTTCCTCGGGCCCCTGGTCGGTGCGCTCGCTCGCGTAGCCTTCAGCCCGCTGACCGACCGGTTCGGGGGCGCTCGATGGACCCTGGTCTCCGGCGTCGGCATCCTCGGCTCGCTCCTGTGGACCCTCACGACGCTGGCACCGGACCCGGCTGCCGGCGCCGCAGCGCTGCAGTCGCAGTTCCAGTCGTTCCTGTGGGCGATGATCGCGATCTTCTTCTTCACCGGCATCGGCAACGCCTCGACCTTCAAGCAGATGCCGATGATCTTCGAGCGGCGCCAGGCAGGGGGCGTCATCGGGTGGACGGCGGCGATCGCCGCCTACAGCCCCTTCGCCTTCGGGCTGCTCCTGGCCACGACGACTGTGCCCATCTTCTTCTGGATCGGTGTCGTCTTCACCCTCGTCGGCATCGCCATCACCTGGGTGCGCTACGCGCGGCCTGGAGCGCCCCGCCCGAGCTGATCGATCCCACGCCCCTCGACCGGCGGGCCGGGCGACCCCCACCCCGGCCCGCCACAGACCACTCCCTCTCAGGAAAGGCCCCGTCATGACCGACCTCCCCCTCGCTCCCTCCTCCGGATGCGGCTGCGGCACCTGCGGCTGCGGCGCAGCCGACGACACCCCTGTGCTCGATGTGCGCGCCATCCCCGCCGCGGTGCGCCACGCCGCCGTTCACGGCGCGCTCGACTCGCTGCCCCTGGCCGGGTCGATCGTCCTGCTCGCACCGCACCGGCCGCTGCCGCTGCTGGCCGAGCTCGACGAGCGGCGCCCCGGCGCATTCGCCGTCACCTACGACGTCGAGGGGCCGGACACGTGGGCCGTGCGGCTCACCCGTACGGCCTGACGTGATGACGACGCTCGACCAGCACGCCGATGCACGCTCCCGCACGGCGCCGTCCTGGCACGACGCCCGTGCCGTGGCGCATGCCGCGGCACAGGCGCGCAGGCCTGTGGCAGTGCCGCTCGACGCAGCATGCGGCCGCGTGCTCGCCGATGACGTGCTCGCAACGACAGCACTGCCCGCGTTCACGTCGTCGGCGATGGACGGCTGGGCGGTGTGCGGAGACGGTCCGTGGCTGCGGACCGGCACCGTGCTGGCCGGGGCGCGCCCCCCTCGCGCGCTCCGACCGGGCGAGGCGGTCGTCATCGCGACAGGGGCGCAGGTGCCGGAGGGCACCTGCGCCGTCCTCCGGTCGGAGGACGGCGTCGAGACGGAAGGGCTTGTCGTCGGCCGAGTCCTCGACGGCGCCGACCTCCGACCGGCGGGCGAGGAGGCACGTGCCGGGGACGTGCTGCTGGACAAGGGGACGCGCCTGCGGCCCGCGCACCTCGGGCTGGCGGCAGCGGCAGGCCACGACACCCTCCGTGTCCTGCCGTCGCCGTCGGTCGACGTGCTCGTGCTCGGCGACGAGCTGCTGGCCTCAGGAAGCGCCGGCGACGGCCAGGTGCGCGACGCCCTCGGTCCTCAGCTGCCCGCGTGGATCCGTGCGCTCGGCGCCGAGCACCGCGGAACTTCGCGAGTCGTCGACGACGCCGGGCTGCTCCGCGAGGCGCTGGCTGCCAGCCGCGGGGACGTGGTCGTCACTACCGGCGGCACCGCCGCAGGCCCCGTCGACCACGTGCACCGCTGCCTGGCCGACCTCGGCGCCGAGCTCCTCGTCGACTCGGTCGCCGTCCGGCCGGGCCACCCGATGCTGCTGGCGTCGCTGCCCGACGGCCGGAACATGGTGGGCCTGCCCGGCAACCCGCTCGCGGCGGTCGTCGGGCTGCTCACCCTCGCGGCGCCGCTGCTCGACGGTCTGCGCGGCCTGGCCCCGCAGCCGCTCGGCAGCGCCCGCCTCGCCGACGACGTCGCCGGCCCCCGGCACGGGCACCGCCTGATCCCCTGCTCCCTGCAGCACGGCCTCGCATCGCCGTGCGCTGCCACCGGCTCGGCCATGCTGAGGGGCCTCGCCTCGGCGGACGGTCTCGCAGTGGTCGGGCCCGGCCGGCATCCGCGGCGTAGCGTGGTGGCATGGCTCCCGCTGCCGGCGTGACGCGTCGCGTGGACGCGGCCTGCCCCCTGCGGCCCGGCCAGCCGTGCACGCTCTGCCATCCGGAGGCCAAGCTCGGCCCGCAGGACTGCCCGACCGTGGCGATCGTCATGGACGACCCCGATCTGCGTGCCGAGGTCGCGCGGCTGCGCGCGGAGCTGGCGGCTCAGGCTTCGTAATGCTCTCTGCCGCAACACATTCCGCCGCCTCCCTCAGCCGAGGCTCCGGCGCAAGGTCAGCCACGCCTTGCGTGACGGGCCAGACACGGCTGCGGTGCCGCGTGCACGACGGGGAGGCCGTGGGTATGCGATGGAGGCGTCGTGAGGAGGGCCCATGCCCAGCACTGCCACCATCCAGTCCGCACTGATCGTCGATCGCGACCAGCTCGTCGACGAGGCGTTCGCCTCGCTGGCCGCGCTCGACCTCGAGCACTACGGCCACGCGGGCGACGAGGTCACCCGCCAGCGCCTCGACGATCTCTACGGCCTGGTGCTCACCGCCATCGCCGACCGCGACGTGTCGGCCGTCGTCAGCTACGCGACCACGGTCGCGCACGAGCGGTTCACCGCCGGCTTCGACGTCGCCGAGGTGCAGCTGGCGTTCAACATGCTCGAGACCGCGATGTGGCACCACGTCGTCAGCAGCGTCCCTGCGGACGAGCTCGCCGCCTCGATCGCGCTGCTGAGCACCGTGTTCGGCATCGCCAAGGACGCGCTCGCGCGCGAGTACGTCTCGCTCGCGGCGTCGCGGCATGTCACGTCGCTCGACGTGTCGGCGCTCTTCCACGGCGTCGCCGCCTCCTGACGTTTCAGCCCTCCAGCGTGGCCAGCGCCGCGCGAGCTGCCTCGGACTCCGCCTCCGCCTGCTCGAGAGCGGCCGACGCCTCGTCGACCTCGGCGTCGGCCGTCTCGCTCTCGGCAGCCGCGGACTCCGCCTGCTCGACCGCCTCGTCCAGCAGCACGCGCAGCCGGTCGACCTCGTCCGCCGTGGCGGCGACGTGGAGGTCGGCGGCCTCGGCCGCCTTCACCGCCCGGCCGTGCCGCTGCCGAGCCGCCCGCTCCTGGGCCTCGGCCACCTGCGCACGCCGTCTGGCGGCATCGAGCTCGGCCCGGTGCGCCGCCGCCCTCGCGGCCTCGGGGTCGTCCTCGTCGTCGCTCGTCGCGCGCGGCACCGGCCGCAGGACCGCGACCGCCCCGTCCGCCCCGAGCCCGCCCGGGAAGCCGGTCTCGGGCGCGAGCCCGTCCGACAGAGTGGCTGCCGCGAGCGCCTCGGCCGCATCGGCGTCGGCGAGCGCGGCGCGGATGGTGTCCTCGACGCCGCGGCGCGCGTCGGCACCCACGGCACGGCCCGACGCCGCAGCGAGCTCGACGGCCTGGCCGACGAGGGCCGACACGAGGCGCTGCTGCTGGCGCGACAGCGCCTTGAGGTCGTCGCCCGACAGCGTCGCCGTGGCCTCGCGCAGCGCCGCGCCGATCCGGCCGAGCTCGCGCACCTCGTCCGGCCGCTCTCGGGCGAGCAGGTTGGCCAGCCACGCCACCACCGTCGGCCGGCGCAGCGCCTTGATGCGCGACGCCGCATCGCGATCACCGTCGGAGCGCGCCTGAGCGGCGAGGGCGTCGCGGGCCGCGACGAACTCCTCGGGCGGCAGCGCGTACAGGCGGCGTGCCTCCTGGTCGACGTCCACTCCCCCACTCTGCCCGGTCCCGGGCCCGCGAGCGGGTCAGGTGACCTGCAGGGCGACGACGGCGACGTCGTCGGGCGCGGTCGTGCGGAACCACCGGATCGTGCCGAGCACGCGGTCGACGACGTCGGCGGGGCCGGGGCGGTCCAGCGCCGAGAGCAGGCGCAGCAGCCGCTCCTCGCCGAACTCCATTCCGTTGCGGCGGGCCTCGATCACGCCGTCCGTGTGCATGAGCAGGACGTCGCCGTGGCCGAGATGCACGACCTGCTCGCCGACGATGGAGTCCGGGAACGCTCCGAGCAGCATGCCGGGCTCGCCGACGTGCTCGGCGTCGCCGCCGCGGACCAGCACGGGAAGGCAGTGCCCGGCCAGCGCCACGTGGGCGTCGACGCCGTCGTCGCGCCGGGTGAGGCGCAGGATCGCGGCGGTGAGCAGACGGTCCTCGCCGGGTGCGCGCACGGACTCGACGAGCACCTCGTTGAGGCGGCGCAGCGACTCCGCAGGCGGTAGGTCGCGGGCCAGCGCGCGCAGCGTGTGCCGGGCCATCCCGGTGAGGCCGGCGGCCTCCACCCCGTGGCCGGTGACGTCGCCGATCACCACGACGAGCGCGCCGTCATGGGCGTGGAACGCGTCATAGAAGTCGCCGCAGACCTCGGTGCCGAGCTCGGCCGGCTCGTAGCCGGCAGCCAGCGTGACGCCGGGCCAGCTCGGCAGCGGCGGGGGCAGCAGCGAGCGCTGCAGCGCCCCCGCGATGCGCGCCTGCTCCGACAGCAGCGCTGCGTTGCTCGACAGCAGCCTGGCACGCTCCATGGCCGCGGCGAGATGGTCGGCCAGGGCCTGCAGCACGCCCACCTCGTCGAGGTCGAAGTCGCGCGCCTCGGACCAGCCGAAGGACGCGATGCCGACCGGTCGGCCGGCCGTGGCGACGAGCACCGTGGCCCACGCCTGCTGGCTCACGCCGCGCTCAGCGAGGTCGGGGAACCTCTCCTTCATGTCGGCGAAGTCGTGCACCACGACGGGCAGGCCCGCTCGCATGAGCTCGCTCGCCAGGCGCGAGTCGCTGACGCGGAAGGTGTTCCACTGCGAGAAGTCCTCGCCGAAGGACACCGACCTCGTGCACACCGCGGCGTCGTCGTCGAGCAGGTGCAGCACCGCGGCGTCGGCGCCGAGCTGGTCAATGACAGCGCGCAGGACGATCGTGGCGGCCTGCTCGATGTCGGTGGAGTGGGCCAGCTCGCCCGCGACGGCCTGCAGGGTGCGCAGCCACGACGCCGTCGACTCGGCGCTGCGGCGCGCCCGGGCCTCCTCGCGTCCGGCGAGCGCCCGTCGCAGCGCGGATCCGCACAGCGCGGCTACCGACTCGGCCGTCGCGAACAGCTCGTCGTCGAGCTGCGTGCCCTCGGCCCAGCCCAGCCTGAGCACCCCGAGGGCGGAGGAGCCGGACTCCAGCGGCAGCTCGAGCAGCCCGGGGTGGCCGGGGTCGTCCTCGGGCCGCCACCACACCCGCTCGTGGTCGCCGGGCGCGCGCGGCGCGGGCACCGGCCCGTGCTGCTCGGCGCCGCCGGCATCGCGCACGGCCACGACGACGGTGCTGGCCCCGAGCAGCGACCGGCAGGCGTCGGAGGCGACATCGACGACATCGGCGGGCTCCTGGGCGGCGGCGAGCTCCGTGGTGAGCGCGAGCCACGCCTGCGGCGCCCCTCCACGCATCGTCCGACCCCGTCCTTCGCCCTGCCCCGGCTGCCAGCATGCGCGACTCGCGCGCCCGGCACAATCGGCTAGCGGACGCCCGGCGCGTCGCACACGTCCGAACGGGGGATCCGGGTCCCGCGCGTCAGGGACGGCGCGGGAACTGCGCGAAGTCCGGCGTGCGCTTCCCCTTGAACGCCTCGCGCCCCTCCTGCGCCTCCGCGGAGCCGTAGAAGAGCAGGTTGGCGTCGTGGGCGAGCTGCTGGATGCCGGCGTAGCCGTCCTCGGAGGCGTGAAAGCTCGCCTTGAGCAGCCGCAGGGCGAACGGCGAGAGCTGCAGCATCTCGCGGCACCACGCGACCGTGGTGGCCTCGAGCTCCGCGAGCGGCACCACGGTGTTGACCAGGCCCATCGAGAGGGCCTCCTGCGCGTCGTACTGGCGGCAGAGGAACCAGATCTCCTTGGCCTTCTTGGGGCCCACCAGGTCGGCGAGGATGCTGGCGCCGAAGCCACCGTCGAACGAGCCGACCTTGGGCCCCACCTGGCCGAAGCGCGCGTTGTCGGCCGCGATGGTGAGGTCGGCCACGAGGTGCAGCACGTGGCCGCCGCCGATCGCCCAGCCCGCGACCATCGCGACGATCGGCTTGGGCGTGCGGCGCATCTGCACGTGCAGGTCGGTCACGTGGAAGCGCCCGGTGGCGCCGGCGTCGGTCTTGTAGCCGCTGTCGCCGCGCACGCGCTGGTCGCCGCCCGAGCAGAACGCCTTGTCGCCTGCGCCGGTGAGGATGATCGCTCCGACCCGCTCGTCCTCGCGCGCGACGTTGAGCGCGTGCGAGATCTCGATGATCGTCTGCGGCCGGAAGGCGTTGTGCACCTCGGGCCGGTTGATGGTGATCTTCGCGATGCCGTCGTCGGTCGTCGCGTACAGGATGTCGGAGTAGTCGCCGCTCTCGTTCCAGACGGCGCTGCTGGTCTCGGTCACGCCCGCCATCCTCCCGCGCTGCGGCACCGGCCGCGAACGGGGGCGGGGCTCAGGCCGTGCGGACGACGACGGCGCCCGCACGGGCCAGCCGGACCGTCGAGCCCTGCACCTCGACGTCGTCGTCCCACGCCAGCAGCACCTGGTCGGCGGGCGAGTCCAGCACCACCTCCGCAGCGGCCCTCGCCGCGACCACGCGGAGGTCCTGCCGGGCCAGCACGGCCCAGACATCCTCGGACGAGGTCCGCACGCCGTAGCCGTCCCAGGTGCACGCGGCCAGGGCGGGCTCTCGAGCACGCAGGTGCAGCAGCGCGGCGTACCACCGCAGCAGGCGGTCGTGGGGCGGCTCCTCCCGCTCGGCCCAGCCCAGCACGCTGCGCCCGCGCGTGGCCGGGTCTTGCGGGTCGGGCACGTCGTCGCCGCCGAACTCGTCGCTGTGGGCCGACATCTCCGCACGACGGCCCTCCGTCACGGCGCGGCCGAGACCGGGGTCGGGGAACGACGAGAAGAACTGCCACGGGGTCGATGCGCCCCACTCCTCGCCCATGAACAGCATCGGCGTGAACGGCGACGCCAGCACCAGAGCCGCACCCGCCGCAGCCCGGCCGAGGTCGTCGACGAGATGGCCGAGGCGCTCGCCGAAGGCGCGGTTGCCCACCTGGTCGTGCGTCTGCAGCGACACCACGAAGCGCCACGGCTCCACGCGCGACCGGTCGACCGGGCGCCCGTGGGTGCGTCCCCGGAAGGTCGACCAGGTACCCGCGTGCAGGAAGGCGCCGTCGAGCACGGCGTGCAGCGCGCCCGGCTCGGCGAAGTCCGCGTAGTAGCCGCCAGTGTCGCCGGTGAGCCACACGTGCAGCGCGTGATGCACGTCGTCGTCCCACTGCGCATCGATGCCGAGGCCCCCGAGCGCCCGCGGGGTCACGGTGCGCGGATCGTTGCGGTCGCTCTCGGCGATCAGATGCAGGGTGCGCCCGAGCTCCTCCCCCAAGGCGGCGACCGCCTCGGCGAGCTCCTCGAGGATGTGCGTCGCACGGTCGTCGCGCAGCTCGTGGACGGCATCGAGCCTCAGCCCGTCGAGGTGGTGGTCGCGCAGCAGCGCCAGGGCGGAGTCGAGGATCAGCGCCCGGACGCCGTCGGACCCCTCGCCGTCCAGGTTGATGCCGTCGCCCCACGGCGTGGAGTGGCGGGAGGCGAACCACGGGCCGAAGCGCGGGAGGTAGGCGCCCGAGGGCCCGAGGTGGTTGTGCACCACGTCGAGGATCACGCCGAGCCCGCGCTCGTGGGCAGCATCGACGAAGCGGCACAGCGCATCCGGCCCGCCGTACGCCTCGTGCACCGACCACGGCGCGACGCCGTCGTAGCCCCAGCCGCGGTCGCCGTCGAAGGCGGCGACCGGCATCAGCTCGACGAACCGGATACCGAGCTGTACGAGGTGCCCGAGCCTGCCGATCGCCGCGTCGAGAGTGCCCTGCTCGGTGAACGTGCCGACGTGCAGCTCGTAGACCGACCCGCCCTCGAGCGGGAGCCCCGGCCAGCCGTCGTCGGTCCAGCGGAACGACGACGGGTCCCACCAGCGCGAGGGGCCATGGACACCGGTGGGGAGCCGCCGCGAGCGCGGATCAGGCAGCCGCTCGCCGTCCAACAACACCCAGTAGTCGGCACCGTGCTCCAACCCGTCGACATCGCCGGCCCACCAGCCGCCGGGACGCGACGGCGCCAGCGTGACGAGCCGGCCGCCGCACTGCACCCCGGCCGTCGTCGCCGAGGGTGCCCAGAGCTCGAACGCGGTCACGGCACGGCGTCCTCGCGGACCAGCAGTGCGACCGGCCAGCCGCCGAGCAGCGCGGAGACATCGGCGCTGCCGCCCTCGTGCTCGGCGCCGGTGAGGACGTCGGTCCACCGGCCGTCGGGCAGCTCGAGCGACGTGCCCGCCCAGCCCCCTCTCGAGGCCAGCCGCAGCGGCAGCCGCGTGGCCACGGCGACGGCATCGGCGCCCGCGGCACCACGGGCCAGCGAGAGCACGTGGTCGGCGGCGTCGCCCTCGGCCGCCAGCGGCAGGTACAGCGAGCCGCGGCCGAACCACTCCGGGTGGTCCGCGCGCAGCCGCGTCGTCGCGCGGACGACCTTCGCCTTGGCGGCATCGAGGTCGGCGACCGGGTCGACGCCGCCGCGGGCACGGTCGAGCGCCGCCCCGATGCGGCCGGCGTCCGGCTCGCGCCGGTTGTCGGGGTCGACGAGCGACAGGTCGACGACCTCGCAGCCCTGGTAGGTGTCCGGCACGCCGGGCAGCATGCCGAGGAGGAGCCGCTGGGCGAGCACCTGGGAGGCGAACCCCGGGTGCAGCCGCTCCACCATCTGCTCGATGCTGCCGACCAGGTCGGCATCGGCCAGCACGTCGTGCAGCCACGCCTCCAGCCGCTTCTCGAACTCCTCGTCGGGCGCGGTCCACGACGTCAGCCGCTTGGCCTCGCGCACCGACTTCTGCAGCACCGGCCAGAGCCGCTCGGCGTCGACGGGCCACGCACCCACCAGCGTCTGCCACGCGAACCACTCCGTGGCCAGGTCCTCGTCGAAGGGCGCCGCGGCATGCCAGGCGCGGACTGCCGTGGCCCACTCCCAGGGCACCTCCGAGAGCAGCGACAGACGGGCCCGCACGTCCTCGCTGCGCTTGGTGTCGTGCGTCGACAGCGTCGACATCCCCTCGGGCCACGACACGAGCGCCTGGCGCGCCCACGTGTGCAGCTCGTCCGGTGCGACCCCGATGGCATCGGGCTCGCCGCCCACCTCGGCCAGCCCGACCAGCGGGAACCACCGGTAGAACGCCGTGTCCTCCAGACCCTTGGCCATCACCGGGCCGCAGGTCTGCTGGAAGCGCACGAGCAGCTCGTCCTTCGCAGGCGAGCGGCCGAGCCGGCCCAGCACGAGATCGCGCACGAGCCGGATGTCGGCCGCACGACCGGGACGGCGCTCCACCGCGGTGCCGGCAGCCGCCTCGACGAGGGCGACCGCCGCCGGCGGTGCCGGCTCCCCCGGCACGACGTAGGCGCGGTAGACCGGCATCGCCACCAGCAGCTCGACGAGCGCCTCGCGCAGGCCGCGGCGCGAGTGGTCCCGCAGCCGCAGCTCCGCCTGGCACACCGCCGACGCCGACGCGGCGAGCCGGTCGACCTCCGCCGCCAGCACCTGGTCGAGGACGTCGCGCTTGGACTGCTCGACGATGTCGGCGAACGGGGCATCGACGCCGGTGTGACCGGCGAACGCCTCGACGAGCGCGGGCCGCCCCGCGGGGTCGACGAGCGCCCCGCCGATCATCCGCAGCGCGTCATAGCCGGTCGTCCCGGCGCAGGCCCAGTCGTTGGGCAGCAGCTCGCCGGGCTCGAGGATCTTCTCGACGACGACCCAGGCTCCGTCCGTGCGCGACGCCAGCCGCCTCAGGTAGCCGCGCGGGTCGGCAAGGCCGTCGGGGTGGTCGATGCGCAGACCGTCGACGACGCCGTCGTCGACGAGTCTCAGCAGCAGCTCGTGCGTCGCGTCGAACACGCCCTCGTCCTCCACCCGCACGGCCACGAGCGTGTCGACGTCGAAGAAGCGCCGGTAGTTGACCTCCTCGTCGCTGACCTGCCAGTAGGCCAGCCGGTAGTGCTGCGAGTCGAGCAGCGCCTCCAGCGGCAGCCCCTCCGTGCCCCGGCGCACCGGGAACACGTGGTCGAAGTAGCGCACCACCGGCTCGCCGTCGAGCTCGTCGAGCGACAGGTCCCTGGCGTCGAGCACCTCGTCGATCGGCCGGCCGAGCACAGGCACGAGCAGCGACCGGTGCTCGCGCCAGTCGACGTCGAACCAGCGCGCGTACCCCGACGTCGGCCCGTCGCGCAGCACGCTCCACAGCACGGCGTTGAGGCTCTCCGGCACAGGGATCGCCATGTGGTTGGGCACCACGTCGACGACCAGCCCGATGCCCCTGCGGTGCAGGGCCTCGGCCGCGGCGAGCAGACCCTCCTCGCCGCCGAGCTCGGGGTTGATGCGCGCGTGGTCGACGACGTCGTAGCCGTGGGTCGAGCCCGGGCCGGCGGCCAGCACCGGCGACAGGTACGCGTGCGACACGCCGAGGTCGGCCAGGTGGTCGGCTGCTGCCGCGACGGCGGCGAAGCCGCGCCCGGGCCCGAGCTGGAAGCGGTACGTCGACCGCACGGGCCGGCCGACCGGGTGGCTCACGCCTGCCGCCGCAGCACGAGGGTGCCGCGCGATGCGACCTTGACGGTGCCGCCCGCCTCGACCGCGCCGTCCTGCCCGGCGCCGTCCGGGGCGGAGGTGTCGACCTCCACCTCCCACGCGGCGCCGAACCCGCGCTCGGGCAGGACGAACTCCTGCGCGTCGTCGTCGGCGTTGAACAGCACCAGGAACGAGTCGTCGACCACCCGTTCGCCGCGCGGCCCTGGCTCGGGGATCGCCTCGCCGTTGAGGAAGACCCCGAGCGAGCGCGCGAAGCCGGAGTCCCAGTCCTCGTCGTCCATCTCGCGGCCGTCGGGCCGGAACCAGGCGACGTCGTGCAGGTCGCTGTGCCCCCGGACGGGCTCGCCCTGGAAGAACCGCCGGCGCCGGAACACCGGGTGGTCGCGGCGCAGGCTGCTGACCCGTCCGACGAACTCGAGGAGCTCGTCGTCGACCGCAGTCCAGTCGATCCACGACAGCTCGGAGTCCTGGCAGTAGGCGTTGTTGTTGCCGTCCTGCGTGCGGCCCAGCTCGTCGCCGTGCAGCAGCATCGGCACCCCCTGGCTGAGCAGCAGGGTGGTGAGGAGGTTGCGCTGCTGCCGCGCCCGCAGCTCGTTCACCTCGGGATCGTCGGTGGGGCCCTCGGCGCCGCAGTTCCACGACCGGTTGTGCGACTCGCCGTCGGCTCCTCCCTCGCCGTTGGCCTCGTTGTGCTTGTCGTTGTACGACACGAGGTCGCGCAGGGTGAAGCCGTCGTGGGCCGTCACGAAGTTGACCGAGGCGTACGGCCGACGGCCGCTCGACTCGTAGAGGTCGCTCGACCCCATGAACCGCGAGGCCAGCTCGGGGACGGTGGCATGCTCGCCGCGCCAGAAGTCGCGGACGGTGTCGCGGTACCGGCCGTTCCACTCGGTCCACAGCGGCGGGAAGTTGCCGACCTGGTACCCGCCGTCGCCGACGTCCCACGGCTCGGCGATGAGCTTGGCGCGGCTCACCACCGGGTCCTGCTGGCACAGGTCGAAGAACGCGCTCAGCCGGTCGACCTCGTGGAACTGGCGCGCCAGGGTCGCAGCCAGGTCGAACCGGAAGCCGTCGACGTGCATCTCCTGCACCCAGTAGCGCAGCGAGTCCAGGATGAGCTGCAGCACGTGCGGGCTGCGCATGAGCAGGCTGTTCCCGGTGCCGGTGGTGTCGTAGTAGTGGGCGGCGTCGCCGTCGACGAGGCGGTAGTACGCGGCGTTGTCCAGGCCGCGGAAGGACAGGGTCGGTCCGAGGTGGTTGCCCTCGGCGGTGTGGTTGTAGACGACGTCGAGGATCACCTCGATGCCGGCGCGGTGCAGGTCGCGCACCATCGTCTTGAACTCCTGCACCTGCTGGCCGGAGGTGCCGTTGGCGGCGTAGCCGTGGTGCGGGGCCAGGAAGCCCAGGGAGTTGTAGCCCCAGTAGTTGCGCAGCCCGCGCTCGAGCAGATGGTGGTCCTGAACGAACTCGTGCACCGGCATGAGCTCCACAGCGGTGATGCCCAGCCGCCTGTAGTGCTCGATCATCACCGGGTGCGCGACCGCCTGGTACGTGCCGCGGATGTCCTCGGGGATCTCCGGGTGCGTGGCGGTGAGCCCCTTCACGTGCGCCTCGTAGACCACCGTCTCGTGGTACGGGATCCGCGGATGGCGGTCGTCCTGCCAGTCGAAGTAGGGGTTGGTGACGACGCCCTTGGGCACGAACGCGGCGCTGTCGAGGTCGTTGCGCGCCTCGTGGTCGTCCCAGCGGTACCCGAACACCGCCTCGTCCCAGCGCAGCTCGCCGTCGACCGCGGTGGCGTACGGGTCGAGCAGCAGCTTCGCGGGGTTGCAGCGCAGCCCCTGCGCAGGGTCGAAGGGCCCGTGCACCCGGTAGCCGTAGCGCTGCCCCGGCTCGACGCCGGGGAGGTAGGCGTGCCAGACGTCGGCGTCGCGCTCCGTCAGCTCGACGCAGTGCTCGTCGTCGCCGTCGAACAGGCACAGCTGCACCGCGTCCGCCACCGACGAGAACACCGCGAAGTTCGTCCCGGCGCCGTCGTACGTGGCGCCCAGCGGCTGCGCCGATCCGGGCCATGCCTGCATGTCGTCTCCGACCCCCACCCGCGCGCGAGCGCGCCTCCTCGCGCCCGGATCTCGGGACGCGGGCGTCACCGTTCCCCGCACCGCTGTTCGCGAAACGTGACTGCCGGCACGCCGGACTCCGGACGCCGTGGGCGCGGCCTCGACCGGGTCAGCGGGCGGAGGGCCGGCCGGCCGCGGCCACGAGCTCGGCGACCGCGAGGGCCAGCTCGGCGATGCGCTCGTCCTCTGGGCCGTTACCGGGGCCCAGGTATTGGTCGCGGCGGATCTCCAGCATGAGCGACTCGACGCGGGTGTCGCGGCCGTAGTGGCGCAGCGGCACGTACGTGCCGCTGAAGGGCTGGTCGGTCGCGACGTCCCAGCCGCCGAACGCCGTGCGTGCGGCCTCGAGGAGGGCGGCCGACGTATGAGCAGCGTCCGTGCCGAGGCACACCGGCGGGCGCTCGTCGGCCGCATGGAGCTCGTACGGGAGGGCTGCGGCGGGATAGGAGTGGACGTCGAGGATCACCGCCCGGCCGCACGCCTCGAGCCGCGCGTCGACCAGGTCCGCGAGCGCGGCGGCGTACGGGTGGAAGTACTCGTCGAGCAGAGCCGCGCGGTACTCCGGCTCCGCCTCGCGCAGGGGCGTGCGCTGCGACGTGGAGGTGTAGACCGCACCCATCCCCACGGCCTCCATCTCCTCGGCGGCGGGGTCGGTGAAGCGCTCGGGGTCGACGACGAGCCGCGACGCCCGGTTGACGAAGGCCCAGGGGCGCGGCGACGACGCGTCGGCGGCGAGCAGCGCCACGAGGTCCGTGCACGCGTCGGTCATCGCGGCCAGCTCGTCGCGCAGGGCGGCGTCGTCGAGCAGGATCCGGGCGCGCACGTCGTCGGGGATCCACGTCGACGAGTGCGGCACATGCAGGACCACGGGCGAGGCTGCGTCGCCCGGCACGATCTCGTAGGCCGGCACCCTGCGACCCTAGGCGACGTCAAGCGACGAGGAAGTCCAGGACCAGCCGGTTGAACGCGTCGGCGTGCTCGATCTGCGTCCAGTGCCCGCAGCGGCCGAACACGTGGAGGCGGACGTCCGGGAGCGTGCGCAGCAGGTGCAGCGCGTTCTCCAGCGGGATGACCCGGTCGTCGCGGCCGTGCACCACCAGAGTGCGGTGCGGCAGGGCGGCGATGACGTCGTCGGGCGTCACCATCGCGTCCACCCACCGCTGACGGGGGGCGGGGAACATCGCCTCGAACGACTCCTGGAAGCCCGGCTGGACGCTGGCCCGGTAGCGCACCTCGGCGAGCTCGTCGGTGACCAGCTCCCGAGACCACGCGAAGTAGTCCATGATCCGGCGCATGTTCTCCGGCGACGGCTGGTAGCCCCAGACTGCGTCGAGGCCCTCGGTGATCTCGAACGGCACACCCACGCTGCCCATGAGGACGAGCCGGTCGACGCGGTCGGGGTGGCGGGCTGCGAGGCTGAGAGCCAGAGCGCCGCCGAAGCTGTTGCCTACGAGCGAGGCCCGGTCGATGCCGAGCTCGTCGAGGACGCCCACCGCCTGGTCGACCCACCGCTGCATCGAGTACTCGATGCCCTCGGGCCGCTCGGTGAAGCCGAAGCCGACGAGGTCGGGCGCGACGACCCGCATCCGCTGCGCCAACGCCGGGATGGTCAGCCGCCAGTTGGCGTACGCCGTGACGCCGGGGCCGGATCCGTGCAGCAGCATGACGGGCGGCGCTGCCTCGTCGCCCGCGACGAGGCAGTTGGTGCGGATGCCGTCGGCATCGACGTCGATGCCGAGCTCGGGGCGGTCGCTCGTGGCAGCGGTCATACCGGCAGCGTGCCGGGCCTCGCGTCGCGGGCGCGAGGCACGTCCCTCGGGACGGAACGCCGCGCGCCTACCGCCTCCGGGCGGCCAGGATCCGCGCGCGGTTCTCGCGCACCTCGTCCGGGATCGTCCAGTACGTGCCGATCAGAGCCTCGTACTCGGCCGGCTCGAACTCCGCGAGCCCGCCGCCCGGCGACGCCGTCAGCTCTCCGACGACGAGCCGGTCGCCCGGGTCGTAGAGATCGACCCGGACGTAGTCGAGCCCCTCGCCGAGCGTCTCCGCCATCGCGATGGCATCGCTGAGCGACGTGGGAGGAGGCGGCGGCTCGGGCATCTCGCCGAAGTGCGAGGCCACGGGCAGCTGCTCCCAGTCGGGGGTCATCAGGGCGAGACGTTCGCCCGAGAAGCGTTCGGCGATCACGGCGATGTGGGACACGCGGCCGTCGAAGACGAGGAACTTGTAGTCGGGAGCCACGGTCGTCCGGCTGGGATCGAGCATGAGCTCCTCGGCCAGGATCCGGCGGGGCACCTGGCTGTAGGCCCATTCGGGGAGCCGGTGCGGTCCGTGCTCGTAGGACAGCGTCAGCCAGTAGGCGAGCAGAGCCGTCGCCCGGTCGACGTCGCAGTCGTCGGGGTGCACGAGGTGGCGGGTCCAGAGGGCGGTGCTGGCGACGGCGGGCAGGTGACGGCCGCGCGGGGCGCCGTCCCAGCGCACGATCACGCCGCCCGACCCGTGGGCGGCCTTGATGGCCATGCCCTCCGGGAGCGATCCCCAGTCGATGTCCTCGGCGCGGTCCCAGACCCCGTAGAGCTCGGGCAGGTGCCGCTCGCCGACGCGGTCCGCGACGTAGTCGCGCATGGCCACCTTGTCGGCGAAGGTGACGAGGAAAGGCCGCCGGTCCCAGGCGAGGCGGTAGCGGATCTTGTCGCGGTAGGTCTGCGGGTCGTCGCCCGCGAGCCGCTCGAGGGTGCGGTAGGCGCGCGACTTCGGCCACAGCCCGCGGGGGGCGTCGACGGCCGCGTGCAGGGCGGTGCGCACAGGCCTCGGGAGCCGGTCGCGCAGGCCGGCGAGGGGGCGGTCGCCCTCCCCGCCCCGCGTCTGCTCCGCCCCCCGGGCGGTCTCCTCGGCCATCAGCCCTCCCCTCCCGCGTGCGCCGCGACGGCAGCAGCCTCGACGACCTCGGGCGCGAGCGTCCAGCGGCGGCCCTGCTCGAGCTCGAAGGACGGCGGCTCGAAGCGCTTCGCCCCGCCGGCCGGGTACACCGTCAGCTCGCCCACGACGATCCGGTCGCCGAGGTCGTAGATGTCGACGCGGACGTAGTCGAGACCGCGGCCGAGCTCCTCCGCCACGGCGTACGCCTCGTCCATGAGCCCAGGCCGCTCGGGGGGCCGGTCCGGCAGCGGCACGTCCGGGTACGGGGTGTCCCGCATCGTCCAGTCGCGGGTCATCATCGCCGCGCGCCGGTCGACGAATCGGCCCTCGACGACGCACGTGTGCGACGCAACGCCGTCGAACACGTCGATCTTGAGGTCGCGCGCGACGAGGCCGTCGCGGCCCAGCACCTCCTCGGCCATCACCCGGTGCGGCACATCGCGGTAGGCCCACTCCGGCAGGCGGTGCGGGCCGTGCTCGTAGGACTGCCCCAGCCACAGACGCAGCAGGGCCCGGGCCCGGTCGGCGTCGAAGTCGTCGGGGTGCACCTGGTGCCGCGACCACAGCGGGCCCTCGGCCGGGCCGGGCAGCCGGGTGCCGCGCGGCGCTCCGGACCACCGCACGATCACGCCGCCCGAGCCGTGCGTGGCCTTGATCGCGGCGTCGGTCGGCAGCTCGTCGAAGGGCACCGCCGCGGCGTCGTCCCAGAGGCCGAGCTGCGCCGGCAGGTACTGGTGGCCGACCCGTGCTGCGACGTAGTCGCGGGAGGCTGCCTTGTCGACCAGCGTGGTGAGCAGCGGGCGCCGGTCCCACGCCATGCGGAACAGCACCTTGTCGTGGAAGCCCTCCGGCCGGGCAGGGGCCCGGCGCTGCAGGGTGCGGTAGGCGCGGTCGAGCGGCCAGAGCCCCTCGCGGAAGTCGACGGCGTTGCGCAGCGGGGCCCGCACCTGCCGGGGCAGGCGCGAGCGCAGCCCAGCAAGCCGCGGCGCGCTTTGAGACACCCTGCCCCCACCGACCTCGACACCTGTGATGCGGACGGTACCGGTCGCGCCGGGCGAGGGCCCGTCGCGGTCGCCCGAGCGGACGCTGTGGTTCGATCGCGACGTGCCCCTCGATGCCGCGATCGCGCGCGAGCGGCTGTCGGCGCAGCTGCTGACGGCCCGCGACGCCGACGGCCCGGTGGCCGTGGTCGAGCGGATCACGGCCGTCCAGGCGCAGGACCCTGTGGGCTTCCGGCTCGCGGTCCGGGCGCGGTCGACGACCGCGTCGTCGGCGGAGGTCGACCGGTGCCTGACCGACGACCGCTCGCTCGTCGTCGACTGGCTGTGCCGCGGCACGCTGCACCTCGTGCGCAGCGAGGACCGCGCTTGGCTGCACGCCCTCACCACGCCGCCCCTGCTCACGAGCAACCGCCGCCGGCTCGAGCAGGAAGGTGTCGACCCGGCCATGGCCGAGCGAGGCGTCGCCACGGTCTCCCGCGAGCTCGTGACGCAGGGACCGCGCACGCGGGCGCAGCTGCGCGAGGCGCTCGACTCGGCCGGCGTGCGCACGCAGGGGCAGGCGCTCGTGCACATCCTCGGCGCCGCGTCCTTCGCCGGGCTGTGCCTGCGCGGCCCGATGGTCGACGGCGAGCAGGCGTTCGTCGACCCGCGCGACTGGCTCGGCGAGCAGCGGCCGGTCGACCGCGACGCCGCTCTGGCCGAGCTCGCGCGCCGCTACCTCGCGGGGCACGGCCCCGCGTCCGACCGGGACCTCGCCGCATGGTCGGGGCTGGGACTGCGCGACGTCCGCGCAGGACTGCGCTCGGTGGGCGGGCTCGTCGAGCTCGGGGGCGGCCTCGTCGCCCTCCGGGCGCCGCAGGCATCGGAGCTGCCGTCGCCGGTCCTGCTCGGTCCGTTCGACCCGGTGCTGCACGGGTGGGCATCGCGCGACTGGGTCGTCGGCCCCGACGAGGCCGGCGTCGTCACCAGCAACGGGCTGTTCCGGCCCACCGCCCTGGTCCACGGCGCGGTCGTCGCGACGTGGCGGCGGCCCGGCGGCGTGGTGGAGCTGATGCCGCGCGACGGCGCGACCATCGGCCGCGACGACCAGCGCGCGCTCGACGTCGACCGTGCCGCCGTCGAGGCGTGGCTGGCGGGCTGAGCGGGATCAGCCGCCGTCCTCGAGGCGGCGCAGGTCGTCCACCAGGCGCCGCGCCGGCCAGCGCAGGAACGCGATGCTGACGACCACGAGCCCCACGACCGCCATGAACGTGACGGAGAAGGCGGGCGACGTGCGGTCGGCCACCCAGCCGGACACGAGGTAGCCGAGCGCCGTGAACGCCGCGAAGCCCGCGCTCGCGATGCCGACGACGCGGCCGCGGTTGTCGTTGGGGGTGAGCAGCGTCGTGAACGACATGACGGGCACGAGGAACGCCTGCGCCATGCCCGACAGGAACCACAGCACGATGAGCACGACGATCGGCGGCTCGATGCCGGTGAGCAGCAGCGGCAGGCACACGCCGATGGCGAGCGGCAGCACCAGGTCGAGCTGGTCGGCCGGCCGGCGCCGGCCGACCAGGATGGAGCCGAGTGCAGCGCCGGTGATGACGGCGGCCATGAGGACGCCGCCGAACGCATCGAGCTCGTCGTTGCTGCGCACGTACGCCAGGGCCACGGCCTCGGGCGCGACGAGGGAGGCGGCCATCCCCCATCCGAGCAGGACCAGCGCGCGTCTCGACACGTCGCCCATGAGCATCGTGAAGCCGTCGCGCAGGTCGGCGAGCAGCTCGCCCACCGACGAGGTGCCCTCCAGCGACGCCGGCCTGCTGCGCATGAACGCGGCGATGATCGCGTAGGAGACGATGAACGACAGGGCGTTGACGAACAGCGCGACGCGGGGGCTGGTCAGCTGCACGATCAGGCCGCCTGCGACCAGGCCGATCGCCTGGTTGGCCAGGTGCAGCGAGCGGGTGAGGCCCGTGCCGGCGGTCACGAGGCCGGGCGTCGGCAGGATGTCCGGGATGGAGGCCGCGCGCGCCGACTCGAACAGCGGAGTGAACAGCTCGGCGACGAACAGCAGCGCGAAGAGCAGCCAGAGCGGGGCGTCGGGGCCGGCGGCGAGCGCGAGCGCGCCGACAGCCGCGGCCCGGGCCACGTCGGCGAGGAGCATGAGCGACTTGCGGCTGAACCGGTCGGCCAGCGGCCCGAGGAGTGCCGCACCCAGGAAGGTCGGCACGAACGAGACGGCGAACGTGGCAGCGGCGAGCAGGGCCGAGCCCGTATCGGCCAGGACGAGCAGCGCCAGAGCGACCCTCGCGACCTGGTCGCCGGCCTCGCTCGCGATCTGCGCGCCCACCAGGGCGCGGAACTCGCCGACCCGCAGAGCATCCAGGACCCCGGCGCGCTGAGGTCCTCGGACCTTGCTCGCGTCGGAGCCGCTCACGCGTAGAACACCCTCTCCACAACCCCCCGTGCACGACGCGTGATCCGCCGGTAGTCGTCCAGCAGCGCGCCGCTCTCGCCGGGAGGGTATCCGAGCACCTGGCTGACGGCCGCGAGGTCGCGCGCATCCGTCGGCACCATGTCACTCGCTCGGCCCCGCACGAGCATGACGGCGTCGCGCACGCGCGTCGCGATGCGCCAGGCGGCCGCGAGGTTCTCGCCGTCCTCCGCATCGAGCAGGCCGGCGTCGACGGCCGCTGACAGGGCCGGCACCGTGCGCGCCGTCCGCAGACCGGGCACCGCGTGCGCGTGCTGCAGCGTCAGCAGCTGTGCGACCCATTCGACGTCGGACAGCCCGCCCCTGCCCAGCTTGGTGTGCAGACCGGGGTCGGCTCCTCGGGGCAGCCGCTCGGACTCCATGCGGGCCTTGAGCCGGCGGATCTCACGCACCTGCGCGTCGTCGAGGCCGCCCTCCGGGTAGCGGAGCGGATCGATGAGCGCGACGAACCGGGCGCCGAGCTCGAGGTCGCCCGCGACGGGCTCGGCGCGCAGCAGCGCCTGCGCCTCCCACGTCGACATCCACTTCTCGTAGTACGCGGCGTACGACGCCAGGGTGCGCACGAGCGGGCCGTTCCGCCCCTCGGGCCGCAGGTCGGCGTCGATCTCGAGCGCCGGGTCCGGTGTGGGGATCATGAGCAGACGGCGCAGCTCGGACGCCACGGCGAGGGCCGCGTCGTGCGCCGCCTTGTCGTCGGCCCCCGGGAGGGGGTCGTGCACGAACATCACATCGGCGTCGCTGGCGAAGCCGAGCTCTCCCCCGCCGAAGCGGCCCATCGCGACGACGAGGAAACGGGTGGGCATGGGCGCACCGCGCTCGGCCTCGACGGCGCGCACGGCGATCTCGAGCGCGCCCGTGATGGTCGCCCCGGCGATGTCGGACAGCGCGACGCCGGCGTCGTCGACCTCGGCCACGCCGAGCAGCTCGGCGACAGAGGTGCGGAAGAGCTCGCGGCGCCGCAGGGCGCGGACCGACGCGACCGCGGTCTCGGGGTCGTCGTTGCGACGCGCCGCTGACAGCGCCTCGACGTCGAGGGCGACCCGGCCGCGCGGCTCGAGCTCGTCGTCGTCGGCCAGCATCTGCACCGCCTCGGGCGCCCGCAGCAGCAGGTCGGAGGCGTAGCGGCTCGAGGCCAGGACGGTGGCCAGCCGCTGCGCCGCCAGGGACTCGTCGCGCAGCAGCCGCAGGTACCACGGCGTGGAGCCCAGCGAGTCGCTCATGCGGCGGAAGGCGAGCAGCCCCGCATCGGGATCGGGCGCGTCGGCGAACCAGCCGAGCATCACCGGGAGCAGCGTCCGCTGGATGGCCGCCCGACGGGTCACGCCGGACGTGAGCGCCTCGAGATGGCGCAGCGCAGCCTCGGGGTCGGCGAAGCCGAGCGCCTCGAGCCTGGCCCGCGCGGCCTCGGGGGTCAGCCGCGCCTCGCCCGCGTCGAGCCGCGCCACCGCGTTGAGCAGCGGCCGGTAGAACAGCTTCTCGTGCAGGCGCCGCACCTCGCGGCGGTGGCGCTTCCACGTCTCCATGAGCTCGTGCACCGGGTCGCTGCGCATGCCCATCGATCGCGCGATGCGGCGCAGGTCGACCTCGTCGTCGGGCACGACGTGGGTGCGTCGCAGCCGGTGCAGCTGGATGCGGTGCTCGAAGGTGCGCAGGAACGCGTACGACTGCGCCAGAGCAGCGGCGTCCTCGCGGCCGACGTAGCCCCACACCGCCAGCGACTCCAGGGCCGGGATCGTCGTGGCGCTGTGCAGCATGACGTCGCTGCGCCCGTGCACGAGCTGCAGGAGCTGCACCGAGAACTCGACGTCGCGCAGCCCGCCGGTGCCGAGCTTGAGCTGGCGGTCGGCGTCCTTCGCGGGCACGTTCTGCTCGACCCGGCGCCGCATGGCCTGCACGTCCTCGACGAAGCTCGGGCGGCTGGCCGCTCCCCACACCAGCGGGGTGACGAGGTCGACGAACCGCTGCCCGAGCTCGAGATCGCCGGCGGCCGGCCGCGCCTTGAGCAGCGCCTGGAACTCCCACGTCGACGCCCAGCGCCGGTAGTACCCGTCGTAGGAGGCGAGGGTCCGGACGAGCGCGCCCGACTTCCCCTCCGGCCTCAGGTTGGGGTCGACCTCCCAGATGGTCCCCTCGGGGGTCGGGGCGTTGGCGGCGCGCATGAGCGCCTGCGCCAGCCGCGTTCCGGCGCGCAGCGCGTCGCTCTCGTCGACGCCGTCGCGCGGCTCGACCACGAACACGACGTCGACGTCGGAGATGTAGTTGAGCTCGCGGCCGCCGCACTTGCCGAGCGCGACGACGGCGATGTCGCAGAGGTCGGCGTCCGCGCGGTGCTCGGCACGGGCGATCGCGAGCGCCGCCTCGAGCACGGCGTCGGCGAGCTCGGACAGCGCGGCCGAGACGTCGACGAACGGGCGCCCGTCGGCGACGTCGGCGGCCGCGATCGCCAGCAGCCTGCGCCGGTACGCGGCGCGCAGCCGCTCGAGTGCTGCGGTGCCGGCGTCCTCGGCGACGGGACGCGACGTGCGGGGCTGCGCCCCGACCGCGGCGAGCAGCTCGTCGCGCACCGCCGCCGCATCCACGAACGGCGCGGCGTCCTCGTCGCGCGGGCCGAGCACCACCCAGTCCTCCGGGTGGCGCACGAGATGGTCGCCGAGCGCGGCGGACGTGCCGAGCACCGCGAGCACCCGGCCGCGCACGGCCTCGTCGTCGTCCACCGCGGCGACGAGCGCGCGCGACGCGTCGGACGCCGTCTCGGCGATCCGCGAGAGCGACGCCAGCGCGAGGTCGGGGTCGGGCGCCAGACCGAGGTCCTCGACCGCGTCCTGGCCGAGGCCCACGAGGCCGGGGTCGCTGAGCAGCCGGACGCCGCGTGCGGCGTCGACGAAGCCGAGCCGCGCCAGCCGTCCCTGGAGGCTGCCGGCACGCGCGTCCGGCGCGCCGTCGCCGGTCATCGCTCGCTCATGACATGCACCGACGTGTCAGACGCGGGCGCCGCGCACGACGTCGCCGAAGGCATGGGCGAAGGGGCGCCACGCGTCGCGCATCTCCTGCCCCCGGTCGTGCAGGACCGCCATCACCGCCTCCGGCGTGGTGCCGCACTTCTCGAGCGGCTCGGGGTCGTCCCCGAACCACGAGCCGAGGATCTCCTCGTCGACCTCCGGGTGGAACTGCACGGCCCACTGCCGGTGGCCGAGCCGCCACGCCTGGATGGGGCAGCCCTCGGTGGAGGCGAGGACGACCGCGCCCTCGGGCGCCGCCAGCATGGCGTCCTGGTGGTACTGCGCGACAGGCGCGCGGTCGACCAGCGCCGAGAACACGGGGTCGTCCGCGGCCGAGGGCAGCAGGTCGATCTCGTAGACGCCGACCTCCGCCACGGGCGCGCGGCCGACCTCGCCGCCGCATGCGAGGGTCATGAGCTGGCCGCCGAGGCACACGCCGAGCACCGGCTTGTCGTCCTCGACCGCGTGGACGATGAGAGCCCGCTCGTCAGGCAGCCAGGGCGCCCGGTCGTCCTCCCACGCCGCCATCTCGCCGCCGAGCAGCACGAGCCCGTCGTAGCGCTCGGGCAGGGTCGACGGGACGGGCTCGCCCTGGTCGGCGCGGACGACGTCGATCTCGATGCCGAGCTCGGCCCACCATTCGCCGAGCAGCGCGACGGGATCGGTGGGGTCGTTCTGGACGACGAGCAGGCGCGCCGGTGCGCCGGTTCCGTGCATGGGGTTCCTTCGTCGTGGCCGTGCGCCCGGGGATGCGCGCGGCCGGCGGTCAGAGGACGGGCAGGTAGCGCTCGAGCTCGAAGGCGGTGACCTGGCGGCGGTAGTCGGCCCACTCCTGGCGCTTGTTGCGCAGGAAGTGGTCGAACACGTGCTCGCCGAGGGTCTCGGCGACGAGCTCGCTGCGCTCCATCACGGTGACCGCCTGGCCGAGCGACGTGGGCAGCGGCTCGATGCCGAGCGCGCGGCGCTCGGACTCGGTGAGCGCCCAGACGTCGTCCTCGGCGCCCGGCGGCAGCTCGTAGCCCTCCTCGATCCCCTTGAGGCCGGCGGCGAGCATCACGGCGAAGGCGAGGTAGGGGTTGCACGCCGAGTCGATGGAGCGGAACTCCACCCGCGTGGAGTTGCCCTTCGACGGCTTGTACATCGGCACGCGCACGAGGGCGCTGCGGTTGTTGTGGCCCCAGCACACGTACGCCGGGGCCTCGCCGCCGCCGCCGAGCCGTTTGTAGGAGTTCACCCACTGGTTGGTGACGGCGGTGATCTCCGGCGCGTGGCGCAGCAGCCCCGCGATGAAGCTGCGGCCCACCTTCGACAGCTGGTACTCGGCGCCCGCCTCGTAGAAGGCGTTGCGGTCGCCCTCGAACAGCGACAGGTGGGTGTGCATGCCCGAGCCCGGGTGGTCGCGGAACGGCTTGGGCATGAAGGTCGCGTAGACGCCCTGCTCGAGCGCGACCTCCTTCACCACCAGGCGGAAGGTCATGATGTTGTCGGCCGTGGTGAGAGCGTCGGCGTAGCGCAGGTCGATCTCCTGCTGCCCCGGCGCGCCCTCGTGGTGGGAGAACTCCACCGAGATGCCCATCGCCTCGAGCATCGTGATCGCCTGGCGGCGGAAGTCGTACCCGAGGCCGTGGGGCGTGTGGTCGAAGTAGCCGACGTTGTCGATCGGCACGGGCACCTCGCCCGGGTTCACGCCCTGCTTGAGCAGGAAGAACTCGATCTCGGGGTGCGTGTAGAACGTGAAGCCCAGGTCGGCGGCCTTCGCGAGCGCGCGCTTGAGCACGTGGCGCGGGTCGGCGTACGACGGGCTGCCGTCGGTCATGAGGATGTCGCAGAACATGCGGCCGACGCCGGGGCTCTCGCCGCGCCACGGCAGCACCTGGAAGGTGCTGGGGTCGGGCTTGGCCAGCATGTCGGACTCGAACACGCGCGCGAAGCCCTCGATCGCCGACCCGTCGAAGCCGATGCCCTCGGAGAACGCGCCCTCGAGCTCGGCCGGGGCCACCGCCACCGACTTGAGCATGCCCAGCACGTCGGTGAACCAGAGCCGCACGAAGCGGATGTCGCGCTCCTCGATGGTGCGGAGGACGAACTCGGTCTGCTTGTCCATGCCGCCCATCTTGTCCTACCGCGTGTCACAGCCACATGTCGCCCGCCGGCCGAGTCCGCGGCGTTCTCGCGCCGGGAGCGCCCGGCCGTCCTCCCCGGGGGGTCTCCGGGGCGGCCGGGCGGGCGGCTGGCCGGGCCCCTAGGCTCGGCCCGTGCCGCAGCTCAGGCTCGCCCTCGCCCAGATCAACCCCTGCGTCGGCGACCTCGCCGGCAACGTCGACCAGGTGGTCGCCCGCGCCCACGAGGCCCACGCGGCCGGCGCGCGCCTGCTCGCCCTGCCGGAGATGGTGCTGACGGGCTACCCCGTCGAGGACCTCGCCCTGCGCCCGTCCTTCCAGTCGGCGAGCATCGCCGCGCTCGACGGGCTGGCCTCGCGGCTCGACGCCGACGGGCTCGGCGCGCTGGTCGTCGTCGTCGGCTACCTCGACCGCATCGACGACGGACGCGAGCGGCTCGGCCGGCCGCGCGGTGCGCCGCAGAACGCCGCCGCCGTCGTCACCGGCGGGCGCGTGGTCGCCCGCTACGCCAAGCACCACCTGCCCAACTACGGGGTGTTCGACGAGTTCCGCTACTTCGTCCCGGGCGAGAGCACGACCGTGGTGCGGGTCGACGGCGTCGACGTGGCCCTGGCCATCTGCGAGGACCTCTGGCAGGACGGGGGCCCGGTCGCGCAGGTCCGCAGCACCGGTGCCGGGCTGCTGCTCGTCCTCAACGGCTCGCCCTACGAGCGCAACAAGGACGACGTACGGCTCGAGCTCTGCGCGCGCCGGGCCACCGAGGCCGGGTGCGCCCTCGCCTACGTGAACATGGTCGGCGGGCAGGACGAGCTGGTCTTCGACGGCGACTCCCTCGTGGTGGGCGCCGACGGCTCGCTCGTGGCACGGGCTCCGCAGTTCGAGGAGTGCCTGCTCGTCGTCGACCTCGACCTGCCGATGGCCGACCCGCAGACCAGTGCCGCGACGGCTCACGTGGGGTTCCCGCTGCCTGCCTACGACCCGCTCGTGCCCGCGGTCGCCGAGCGGCTGGGCGACGACGCCGAGGTATGGGCCGCGCTCGTGACCGGGCTGCGCGACTACATCGCCAAGAACGGCTTCCGCTCCGTCGTCCTCGGTCTCTCCGGCGGTATCGACTCGGCCGTCGTCGCGGCGATCGCCGTCGACGCGCTCGGCGCCGACAACGTGCACGGCGTCTCGCTGCCCAGCGCCTACTCCTCCGACCACTCGAAGGGCGACGCCGCCGACATGGCGGAGCGCACGGGCCTGCACTACCGGACCGTGGCGATCGCTCCCATGGTCGACGCCTTCATGGGCCAGCTGCACCTGACCGGCCTTGCGGAGGAGAACCTGCAGGCGCGTGTGCGCGGCACGACGCTCATGGCCATCTCCAACGCCGAGGGCCATCTTGTCCTCGCCACCGGCAACAAGAGCGAGCTGTCGGTCGGCTACTCGACCATCTACGGCGACGCCGTCGGCGGGTTCGCCCCGATCAAGGACGTGCCCAAGATCGACGTGTGGCGCCTGGCCCGCTGGCGCAACGAGCTCGCGGAGGCGCGCGGCCAGACGCCGCCCATCCCGCCCAACAGCATCGAGAAGCCGCCGTCGGCCGAGCTGCGGCCCGGCCAGCTCGACACCGACTCGCTGCCGGACTACCACGTGCTCGACGACCTGCTCGACGACTACGTCGAGAACGACCGCGGCGCCGCCGAGCTCGTGGCCGACGGGTTCGACCGCGACCTCGTCGAGCGCGTCCTGCGGCTGACCGACGTCGCCGAGTACAAGCGGCGCCAGTACCCGCCGGGCACCAAGATCTCCGTGAAGGGCTTCGGCCGCGACCGGCGGCTGCCCGTCACGAACCGCTGGCGCGAGACGGTCGCGACCGACTAGCGCACCAGGAACGACGACAGCACGGCGTCGACCAGGGCCTCGGCGCCCGTGCCCGGGGCCGGCTCGCGGCCGCTCGAGCGCACCTGGTTCATGTACACGCTCGACCCGATGATGAGGGTGATGAGCAGCTCGAGGTCGGCGTCCGGCCGGATCTCGCCGGTATCGATGCCTCGCCGCAGCGCGACCCGGAACAGCTCGCGCCTCGGCTCGACGACGGCGTCGTAGAACGACTCGAACAGCCGCGGGTTGGACTTGGCGTGGGCCATCACGCGCTGGAACACCATGCCGTTCGGCGAGTCGTTGTAGGTGCGCCACCACTGCGAGACGAGGTACACGATGCCGTCGCGCGCCGAGCCCTCCGGCACGTGGTCGGGAACCATGACGAGCGCGCCCAGCGAGGCCACGACCAGCTCGTCCTTCCCCGGCCAGCGCCGGTAGATCGTGGCCTTGCTGACCCCGGCGCGGGCCGCAACCTCCTCGACCGACAGACCGGTGGGCCCTACCTCGGCCAGCAGCTCGAGCGCGGCGGCGAGGATCGCCTCGTCGGCGCGCGCGTCGCGGGGGCGCCCCGGGCCGCGGGGCGCCGTCGTCGCCGCGGTCACGGCTTGGCGTCCGTCCCCGGCACGATGTACTCCTCGGCCACCTCGGCGGCGTAGGAGTCCTCGAGCTCGCCGGCTGCGGCGTCGGCGTCGGCACGGTCGTGCGAGCGGCCGATCTCGCCGTGGCCCTCGTCGGCAGGACGGCCCGCGGCCGGACCGTGCGCACCCTTGCGCGGCGGCGTGATCGGCGGCAGGAGGAACCAGACCACCAGCGCCGAGATCGCCACCAGCGCGAGCGAGATGAGGCTCGTGACGTGCGACGCGCTGACGAACGCGTCGTAGGAGGCCTGGCGGCCCTGCTCGATGAGGTCGGCCGGAGCGCCCTGCGCCGCCAGCGCGTCGAGCACCCCCTTGGTGCCGCCGACCGAGTTGCGTGCGGCCTCGACGGCGTCGGCCGGGAGCTGCGGCGGCAGCTGGTCGATCACCGGCTGGATGCCCTGGGCGTACTGCGTGGCGAGCACGGTGCCGATCACCGCGACGCCGAGTGCGCCGAACACCTGGCGCACGGTGTTCTGCACGGCCGAGCCGGCGCCGGCGCGGGCCAGCGGAAGGACGTTCTGCATCACCGTCGAGGCGGGGGCGATGACGTTGCCCATGCCGAAGCCGAAGAAGAAGAAGACGACGAGCACGATCCACAGCGACCAGCTGGGCTCCATGCGCGCGATGCCGATCAGCGAGGCGGTGACGACGACGAGGCCGAGCGTCATGACCCGTCGGTAGCCGAAGCGCTCCACCATGGCCGCGCTGCGCGGCGCGGAGATCAGCTGGCCGATGGCGAACGGCAGGAAGCACAGGCCGGCCTGCAGCGGAGTGAAGCCGCGCAGGACCTGGAAGTAGAAGGGCAGCGTGAAGGTGATGCCCGACATCGCGAAGAACGTGAGGCTCACCGCCGTGAGGCTGACGGCGTAGCCGCGGTTCTTGAACAGTGTCACGTCGAAGCTGCGGTGGTCGCTGCGTGCCT
Organism: Actinomycetota bacterium; assembly: GCA_020161245.1. Lineage (GTDB taxonomy): Bacteria > Actinomycetota > Actinomycetes > S36-B12 > CAIYMF01 > Longivirga. Next base: position 67,445 of record JAIUOK010000004.1, read on the forward strand.
CGGTCCAGACCCAGAAGGTCAGGATCACGATGCCGAGGAGCATCGGCACCCACACCGACGGAGTGAGGAAGGTCAGCGTGACGGAGGCGTGGATGATGCCGTAGACGAGCAGCACCAGGCCGACGAACGACATCACCAGGCCGGGGATGTCGAGGCGCTGCGGGTGCGGGTTCCGCGTCTCGGGGACCACGAGGAAGATGCCGATGAGGCCGGCGATCACGATGGGGACGTTGACGAGGAAGACCGCGCCCCAGTCGTTGCCGGTGAGCCAGCTGGTCCACTGCGGGTGCTCGAGCAGCAGGCCGCCGAGGACCGGCCCGAGGGCCACGGCACCGCCGACGGCGCCGGCCCAGGCCCCGATCGCCTTGCCGCGCTCGTGCGGCGGGAACACCACCGTGATGATGGCGAGGGTGACCGGCATGACCGCGGCGCCGCCGATGCCCATGATCCCGCGGAAGGCGATGAGCTGGCCCGGCGACGACGCGAAGGCGCAGGCCGCCGAGGCTGCGCCGAACACGACGAGGCCGATGACGAGGACCCGCTTGCGCCCGTACTTGTCGCCGAGGACGCCCCACGTGAACAGCAGGGCCGCGAACACCAGGATGTAGGAGTCGATCGCCCACACCAGCTCGCTCTGGTCGGCGCCGAGGTCCTTCTGGATCGTGGGCAGGGCGACGTTGAGGATCGTGTTGTCGAGGACCACGACGAGCAGGCTCGTCACGAGCACCCCGAGGATCGCCCAGCGCCGCGGGTGGCCGGCGCCCGAGGTCTGCCATCCCGCCGTCGGTTGCTCCTGGGCCGCCGCGCGCCTGCTGTCCGCCATCGTCGTCTCCTCCTCCGCTCCCGGCGCCCGCCCCGTGCGCGCCGGGCTCTGCCCCCGATATCGAAACGCCACCGTACCGTATCGGTTCCACCGCGCCACCCCGGTCGGCCCGAGCGTCGGGACCGGCGGTTGCTGACGCCGGGGGCGGGGCATGCCACCATGGATCCCGAACGGGTACCCCGCCTGGGGACTCGAGTCGCTGGAGGTCCTCATGACCGGAACGTCCCCGCACGCCCCGGAGCCCCTGTACGGAGGCGCTCCCTCGGGTCGTCGCATCACCGTCCACGATCTCGCGCAGGCCACCGCGCGCGGCGAGAAGTGGCCCATGATCACGGCGTACGACGCCCTCACCGCGCGCGTCTTCGACGAGGCCGGCATCCCGGTCCTGCTCGTCGGCGACTCGGCCGCGATGGTCGTCTACGGCCACGACTCCACCATCCCCGTCACCGTCGACGAGCTCATCCCGCTCGTGCGCGGCGTGGTGCGCGGCTCCTCGCGCGCCATGGTCGTGGCGGACCTGCCCTTCGGCTCCTACCAGGCCTCGCCCGCGCAGGCCCTGGAGACGGCGAGCCGCTTCATGAAGGAGACGGGCTGCCACGCCGTCAAGCTCGAGGGCGGGGCGCGCGTGCTGCCGCAGGTCGAGCTGCTCGTCTCGTCGGGCATCCCGGTCATGGGCCACCTCGGGCTCACCCCGCAGTCGGTCAACGCCTTCGGCGGCTACAAGGTGCAGGGCCGCGGCGAGGACGGCGTCCGCCTGCTGCAGGACGCCAAGGCGCTGCAGGCTGCGGGCGCCTTCGCCGTGGTCCTCGAGGTGGTGCCGGCCGACCTCGCCGCCCAGGTCAGCGAGATCCTCGCGATCCCCACCGTGGGCATCGGCGCGGGCCCCGGCACCGACGCGCAGGTCATCGTCTGGCAGGACATGGCCGGGCTCACGCCAGGCCGCACCGCCAAGTTCGTCAAGAAGTACGCCGACGTCCACGGCGTCCTGCTCGGCGCTGCGACGGCGTGGGCCGACGACGTCGTCTCCGGCGCGTACCCCGCCGCGGAGCACACCTACAGCTGACCTGCTCACGGGCCGCCGCCCGGGCCGCACCGGCCCTGGCGGCGGCCTTTCGTATGCGGCGCGGTCGGAGCAGTCGGGCGGGGGATGCGCGCCGCCGCGCGCCCGGTGCGGCACGATTCACCCATGGACGCCGGGAGTGTGAACCTGCTGCGCGATCTGCTCTCCAGCACCGGCTGGGTGGATCGCACGCGCGGCTTCGCGCGATCGCTGCGCCGCTCCACCGACGACGGCGACGGCCTGCTCCTGGTCGGCACGCAGACGCACGAGCCCTGGCACCTCGCGGCGCACCTCGACGACGAGGCCCGCTACGCCGGCATCCCGACGCTGCAGCCCACGCTGGTGCGGTGGGCGCCCCCGCCCGGGGCCCCGGAGCATCTGGCGGTCGGGCTCGAGCGCCTCGAGCACGCGCAGCGCGGAGAGACGTTGTTCGTCGTCGCCCCCGACGACCCCGGCGAGCAGCTGCTCGAGCGGCTCGCCGACGCGCGCCGCATCGGCGCGACCCTGCTCACCATCGACGGCGGCGACGCCGACCTCGCCGGGCTCGCGCACGACCAGCTGATCGTCCCCGCGCCGGGCCTCACCGCCGTCGGCGAGCCGTCCGGGCTCGCGGTCGCCGGTCTCGGCGACGTCGACCTCTCGCTGCCGGAGGTCTCCTTCGACACCGTGCAGCACCTCGTGTCCGCCGCCGCCGGCGAGCAGTCGCTGCTCGTGGTGCGCTCCGGGCCGGCCGGCAGGGTCGGCTTCCGCGACCGGCTCGGCCGCATCCTCGACGGCATCCAGGGCAGCGCGGTCACCCGCGACCCGTAGACCGCCGGCGCACCGCCGGAGCAAACGAGGATGCACCGAGCGGACGGGGGTGGGAGGGTGCTCGGCCGTGGCTGACGACACTGCGGGGCGCACCGACGACGACGCTGCCAGCAGCAGCCGATGGCGCATCGACGTCCGGCCGCTGCGTCAATCGCGCGACTTCCGCACCATCTTCCTCGCCGGGGTGGTCACCTACCTCGGCTCGATGTTCACCTTCGTCGCCATCCCGCTCCAGGCGCAGCAGCTCACCGGGTCCTTCGTCGTCGTCGGGCTGCTCGGCGTCGTCGAGGTCGTCCCGCTCCTCGTGTTCGGCCTGTGGGGCGGTGCGCTCGCCGACCACGTCGACCGGCGGCGGCTCATCCTGCTCACGGAGATCGGCGCGGGCCTCTGCTCGCTGACGCTCCTCGTCAATGCGCTGCTGCCCGAGCCGCAGGTGTGGGTGCTGTTCGTGGTCGGCGCCCTGTTCGCGACCGTCGACGCGCTGCAACGGCCGTCGCTCGAGGCGCTGGTCCCGCAGACGGTGACGCACGAGCAGCTGCCCGGCGCGGCGGCGCTGATGAGCCTGCGCTGGAGCGTCGGCTTCATCATCGGCACCTCGCTGGGCGGCCTCGTCGGCGCGTACCTCGGCGTGGCCGTCGCGTACGGGTTCGACGTGCTCACCTACGTGGTGTCGTTCCTGCTGCTGCGCGGCCTGTCGCACCGGGGCCGCGTGCGCGACAAGGACGACGGAGGACCGAGCCTGCGCACCATCGGCGAGGGAGTGTCCTACGCGTGGGGCCGCAAGGACCTGCTCGGCACCTACGCCATCGACACCCTCGCGATGGTGCTCGCCTTCCCCTGGGCCGTCTTCCCCTTCGTCGCCGAGAAGTACGACGCGCCATGGGCTCTCGGCCTTCTCTACGCGGCGTCATCGATCGGCGCGACGATCGCGTCGTTGACGAGCGGGTGGACGTCGCGGGTGCACCGGCATGGACGTGCGATCGTCGTCGCAGCGAGCCTCTACGGGCTGGCGATCGCCGGGTTCGGCCTCGCGCCGTCGCTGGCGATCGCTCTTGTCTTCCTCGTCGCGGCAGGCGCGTTCGACATGGTGAGCGGAGTCTTCCGATCGCTCGTGTGGAACCAGTCGGTACCTGATGAGCTGCGTGGCCGCCTCGCCGGCATCGAGCTCCTCTCGTACTCGATCGGACCTCAGCTCGGCAGTGCACGTGTGAGCTTGATGGCACAGTGGCGCGGACTCGCCTTCTCCATCGCGAGTGGCGGAATCCTCTGTGCCGCAGCGGTTCTCGCGCTCGGTGCCGCGCTGCCGACAATGTGGCGCTACGACGTCCGCACCTCTCCCGAGGTAGCTGCAGTGCGACGTGCGCGCGAGTCGCAGAGCAACGTCGACGACTGACGTCGGCACGTCGCACGGCGGCGCGATGCTGTCCCTCGCACTCGACTAGTGCATCGAAGACGCCTGCGCCGATACCATGCGCGCGACACGAAGTGCCTGCACGACGCGAAGATGCACCAACTTTCTGGCACGCTCTGTCACAGTTCGATGGACGGCTTCCGGCACCGAGGTCGGAGGACAACTCAGGGAGGCATCGTGGCGGCTGCAAAGACCACCGCGAAGAAGACGGTCGCCAAGAAGGCGCCCGCCAAGAAGGCTGCGGCCAAGAAGGCCCCGGCGAAGAAGGCTGTTGCCAAGAAGGCTCCGGCGAAGAAGGCCGCTGCCAAGAAGGCCCCGGCCAAGAAGGCGCCCGCCAAGAAGGCTCCGGCCAAGAAGGCTCCGGCCAAGAAGGCAGTCGCGAAGAAGGCTCCGGCCAAGAAGGCCGCCGCCAAGAAGGCGCCCGCGAAGAAGGCTCCGGCCAAGAAGGCTCCGGCGAAGAAGGCCGCTGCCAAGAAGGCCCCCGCCAGGAAGGCGCCCGCGAAGAAGGCTGTGGCCAAGAAGGCCCCCGCCCGCAAGGCTCCGGCGAAGAAGGCTCCGGCCAAGCGCGCCGCGAAGAAGGCCTGACCCGTCAGACCGCACGAAGGCCCCGGTACCGCGAGGTACCGGGGCCTTCGTCATGCGGGGCTAGTCGTCGTCCTCGCGGTCGAAGGCCTCGTTGCGCGCGCGCATCCGCTCGAGTACGCCGGCCGCCTCCGCCTCCGTGGCGTAGGGGCCGAGGCGCTCGGCGTTCGGATCGCCCTGGCCCTGCTCGACCTGCTGGGTCCGGAGGTTGAACCACCAGTCGCCGCTCACACCCGCTCCTCGTCGTCGCGCCCGGCCCGCACCCGCAGGCCGCGCCGTTGCTGTCCACCTACACTCCCACCATGCCACTCAAGCCCGGTGCCGTGAGCCCCATGCGGACTGTGCCGCCCCATATCGCGCGGCCGCCGTACGTCGCAGCGCCGCGCGCCGAGCGGTGGACCGGCGGCGAGGTCAAGGACGCCGAGACCATCGAGCGGATGCGCGTCGCCTGCCGCCTCGCTGCGCAGGCGCTGCAGGCCGTCGGCGATGCCATCAAGCCCGGCGTCACCACCGACGAGCTCGACCGCGTCGGCCACGAGTTCCTCTGCGACAACGGCGCCTATCCGTCGACCCTGGGCTACCCCGGCGGCGGTCGCGGTCCCCGGTTCATCAAGAGCCTGTGCACCTCGGTCAACGAGGTCGTCTGCCACGGCATCCCGGACTCCACCGAGCTCCAGGACGGCGACATCTGCAACATCGACATCACCGCCTACATCGGAGGTGTGCACGGCGACACCAACGCCACGTTCCTCGTCGGGGACGTCGACGAGGAGTCGCGGCTGCTGGTCGAGCGCACGCACGAGGCCACCATGCGCGGCATCAAGGCGGTCGCGCCCGGGCGCCAGCTCAACGTCATCGGACGGGTCATCGAGTCCTACGCCCGTCGCTTCGGCTACGGCGTCGTCCGCGACTTCACCGGCCACGGCATCGGCGAGGCGTTCCACTCCGGGCTCGTCGTGCCCCACTACGACGACCCGTCGGCGACGACGGTCCTCGAGCCGGGCATGACGTTCACGATCGAGCCGATGATCAACCTCGGCACCTACGACTGGCGGATGTGGGACGACGGCTGGACCGTCGTGACCGCCGACCTCAAGCGGTCGGCGCAGTTCGAGCACACGGTGCTGGTGACCGACTCGGGCGTGGAGATCCTCACCCTGCCGTGAGCCGGCCTGGGCAGTGCCGGGACGGCGCGCGGCGGACGTCGCTAGCCTGCACACCATGAGCGCGCAGCAGTGGCCCGACGACGTCCGCACCCTCGCCATCGACATCGGCGGCTCGGGCTTCAAGGCCGCGATCCTCGACCCTGAGGGCGCGATGCTGACCGAGCGGGTCCGCATCGACACGCCCTACCCCGTGCCGCCGGAGAAGTTCGTCTCCGCGGTGCTCGATCTGACCAAGGACCTCGGCGAGCACCATCGCGTGACCGTCGGGTTCCCCGGCCTCGTGCGCAACGGACGGGTACGCAACATCCCGTCGCTGACCCGCGCCGCCTACGACGGCGACACCGATCCCCGGCTCGAGGAGCAGTGGCTCGGCTTCGACCTCGCCGCCGCGCTGACCGAGGCCTTCGGGGTGCCGACCAAGGTCGCCAACGACGCCGACGTCCAGGGCTGCGCGGTGGTCGAGGGGCAGGGCTTCGAGTTCGTCATGACCCTCGGCACCGGCGTCGGTACCGCGATGTTCCTCGACGGCCGGCTGCTCCCCCACATCGACGCCGGCCACGCGCCGTTCCGCAAGGGCGACTCGTTCGAGGACCAGCTCGGGAACGTGGCCCGCAAGGACGTCGGCAAGGAGCGGTGGCGCCGGCGCGTCACCGAGGCGATCCTCGCCTACGACCGCTTCCTGTTCTTCGACACCATCCACATCGGCGGGGGCAACGCCAAGCACCTCGACCCGGAGGACCTGCCGCACAAGGCGCGCATCGTCAGCAACACGGCGGGCATCACCGGCGGCGTGCGCCTCTGGGAGCTCGACTCCTGATCCGACCGCGTCCGCTCCGGACGTGACGCACGAGACGGCGTCCGGAGGTGATCCGGCTTTCAATCATCAGGCGATCGACCTACCCTGGGCGTATGAGCACCAGGTGGCTGTCCGCCGACCAGCAGCGGTCGTGGCGCGCCTACATCGCCGCGACGACGCTGCTGTCGGACCGGCTCTCGCGCGAGCTCCAGTCCGCGCACAAGCTCACGCTGTCCGACTACGAGATCCTCGTGCGCCTCTCCGAGGCGCCCGACCGCCGGCTGCGCATGAGCGAGCTCGCCGACTACACGCTGTCGAGCCGGAGCCGGCTCTCGCACCAGATCGACCGGCTCGAGGACCAGGGCATCGTCGAGCGCCAGGCCTGCGAGACCGACCGTCGCGGCGCCAACGCCGTCCTCACCGACAAGGGCTTCGATCTGCTCGTCGAGGCGGCGCCCACGCACGTCGACGGTGTCCGCAAGCACCTCGTCGACCTGCTCACCGACGAGCAGTTCGCAGCGCTCGGCTCGGCACTGGCTGTGGTCGCCGAGCACCTGCAGTCGCCCGACTGCGACGAGCAGCGCAGCGCGTAGCCCAGGCATCACGCCAGGAGGGCGGCACCCGTGCGGGTGCCGCCCTCCTGTGCGTGCGGGGTCAGGCCGCGTGCCGTCCCGGGGTGCGTCGCTGCGACAGCGCCAGGACCGCTGCGCCACCAGCCACGAGCAGCGCGCCGAGCGCGAGCAGCACACCGGCCCGGTCGCCGCTGCCGGTCGCGGGCAGCGCGGGGTCGCCCGGCGTCGACGTCGACGGATCCCCGCTCGTCGCCGGCGCCGTGGTGGACGGCGTCACCGAGCCGGTCTCCACCGGCGGAGTGGAGGTGACGGGCGGCGTCGTCGACGGCGTCACCGTCCCGGTCTCCACCGGCGGGGTGGTGGTGACCGGCGGCGTCGTGGTGACCGGCGGCGTCGTGGTCGAGGACGGCGGGCAGAGGATCACGTGCGAGATGCTCTTGCCGTCCGATCGCGCGTAGGCGACGCCCGCCGTCGGATCGACCCACACCTCGTTGGCAGCGGCGTCGGCACCGGCTTTGAGGACGAGCAGCGACGCCGGCTGCACGAGCAGGTACGGGGTGTCGACCGGCTCGTACTTCACGCCGAGCGGCTCGCCGTCGGGCCCGGTGCCGCAGAAGAACTCCGGCTGGTTGGCGGCCGAGGAGAACGGAACGGTGTAGTCCGGGGTGCTGTCGACGACGACGTCGGCGGACGCCGTGGCGAGCAGCGGCGCGGCGACGAGCGCGGCGCCGAACGCAGTGAGGAACGCGGCGACAGCCGCGCCGGAACGAGCTCGGGGCGAAGGCATCGAGGCTCCCACGGTCGGCCGGGCGCAGCCCGGATGGCGCTGGACCGAGGCCGGTCTCACCACTGGCTCGCCGCGACCGCTCCCCCTCCGGGGACCGGTGACCGTCGTGCGGTCGCGGGTCGGCGCCTCCTCGCGGGAGCCGCCCGCATCGGGACCGTGCAGCCGGCTTCCGAGGAAGGAACGGCGCCGGCCGGCGCACGGTTACACACCGCTCCCAGGATCAGCCGTTCGTCCTAGTGGCGGTGGGACGGTGGGCGCAGCGCGTGACCGACGACGCGGGCACCGACCACGCCCGGCGGGCAGGACCTGGATCAGCTGGCGACGGGGAGGACCGTGGCGGGCTCGGCGTCGCGGCCGCGCAGGGTGGGCAGCGGTCGCAGCGACGGGCGACGCACGTCGGCGCTGCGCCCGGCGCGGCACTCGGTGCACCAGGCCTCGGAGCCCTGGCCCACGACGAGCACCGAGGGACGGGCGTAGGGGACGCGGCAGCGGGTGCAGATCGTGATCACGGCACCAGTCTGGTGCGTCGGAGGGGCTCCTCGCGCCGCGCTACGCGGGAGGTGTGGGCAGTCCCACACCGCAGATGTCCTGCAGGTGAACGGATCCCGGCCGCCGATGACGACGAGGTTGCCGGCGGCGACCGGAGGTGTGCAGACGAGCCGGTCTGTAAGCCGGGTTCTGTCCCGGTCGCGAGCGACCGGGGGCGACCATCCCTCTAGGACTGCCGTCGCCGGCAGCCTCGTGCGGTCTACCCGCAGGCTCGGACGGGCCGTCCTCGAACGCCTGCGCAGGAGGCGAGCCTCCCTCTTGACCTTGCTCCGGGTGGGGTTTGCCGAGCCACGGCCGTCACCGGCCGCGCTGGTGGTCTCTTACACCACCGTTTCACCCTTGCCGGCGCCGAAGCACCGGCGGTCTGTTCTCTGTGGCACTGTCCCGCGGGTCACCCCGGGTGGGCGTTACCCACCACCCTGCCCTTCGGAGCCCGGACTTTCCTCAGCACCTCGCGGTGCCGCGGCCGCCCGACCGGCTCGTCTGCCCCACCAGGGTAGCGGCGCAGGCGATCCGGCTCTCCCGCGGACGGTGCTGGCTCAAGCCCGGCTCAGGGCCGGATCAGGCGCAGATGCGCAGAATCTGCACCCTCGGTGACACCCGCTGCGCCGACGGGATGACGCTCGACACAGGGCTGCTCCGAACGAGGGACAAGCGCAGCGTCACCGTTTCCGTCGGACCTGCCGCGACCGCGAACCTTGACGTGCTCGCTCCTCCACCGGGAACGAGCACGAGGAGGCTTCGACCCGCGACCGGAATCGGTCACCGCTCCCGCAAGGGGACGGTCGCGGCGAGCCAGTGGTGAGACCGGCCTCGGAGAGCGCCCCCCACTCGTTCCCCGATCGCGAGGTCCCCCCATGAACCGCACGCTCGCCCGTACCGCCGGCATCACCGCCGCGACCCTCGGCCTGGCCGTCGCCGGCCTCCCCCTGGCCCTCTCGGCCACCGCGCACGGCCACGACAACGACCACAAGGTCGGCGTCTGCCACGCGACGTCGTCCGACACCAACCCCTACGAGTGGATCGTCGTCGACGAGAGCTCGGCCACCTACAAGGGCCACCTCGAGCACAAGAACCACCCGAACAAGACCTGGAAGTCCACGGTCACCTGGAACGGCACCACCTACCACCGCGGCGACGCCAAGCCCGACTTCATCGGCGGCGGCATCACGCAGGGCTGGTGCGAGGCCCCGACGACGCCGGACTGCGACGACCGCGACGGCCACGACCACCACGACTCGATCGCCCGCCAGGACCACGACGGCGACGACGAGCGCTGCGAGGAGACGACGTCGCCGACGCCGACCCCCACGGAGACCACGCCGTCGGAGACCCCGACCGAGACGCCGTCGGAGACCCCCACCGAGACCCCGACCGAGACCCCGACCGAGACGCCGTCGGAGACCCCCACCGAGACCCCGACCGAGACGCCGTCGGAGACCCCGACCGAGTCGGAGACCTCGACGCCGTCGGAGACCCCCACCGAGACGCCCACCGAGGACCCGACCGACCCGGTCGAGACCGGCAGCGTCGACCCGACGTCGGCCCCGGCCACCACGGACGCCGCGTCCGAGGCCGCCTCCATCCCCGCGACCGGCGGCGGCCAGCTGGCCCACACCGGTGCGACCTCGATGCTGCTCACCCTGCTCGGCCTGGGCATCTTCGCCCTCGGCGTCCTGGCCACCGTCGCCTCGCGCCGGCCGACCCGCTCGCACTGAGCCTGACCGACCCGCTGCCCGGCCGGACCCGCGAGGGCCGGCCGGCGCGGCACCGGCCCTCGCACCCGGCGCCACCGATGCCGCAGGGCCGACCCACCGCACGTCCCGCGCAGGTCCTCATCGGTGGAGGGGCGCGCGGGCGCGATCGAGCCGCTCTGGATCGGGACGGCGCGAGAGCAGGGACGGCCCCGCAGCCTTCGGGCTGCGGGGCCGTCGCCGTCGTCGGGCGACGACGCGCGCTCAGACCTCGGCGAGGATCTGCTCGCGGAGGATGTCGCCGTGGCCGACGTGCCGGGCGAGCTCCTCGACGAGGTGGGCGTAGATCCAGCGCAGCGTGAGCGGGCCCCGCCGGTTGTGCAGCGCGAGGTCGTCGAGGGCGAGGCCGGACGCGATCTGCTCGGCCTCGCGCACAGCCGCGAGGTAGTCGGCCCGCAGCGACTCCGGCGTGTCGGTGTCGTCGAGGATCCAGCTCTCATCGGCGTCGTACGGGATGCCGGCCTCCTCGCGCGACATCCCCGCGACCGTGACGTGGAACCACACCTTCTCGACGAACACGCAGTGCTTGACGATCGACGCCGGCGTGGTGAGCGACGGGACGAGGTGGCGGCGCGCCTGCTCGTCGGTGAGGCCGTCGAGCAGCGCGAGGATCTCGAGCCTGTTGTCGTGCACGAAGGCCTCGAGCTGCGTGCGTTCGTCGGCGACGAGCGCACGCTCGCTGCGGTAGTCGTCGGCACCGGTCATGCCGCGAGCCTAGCCAGCCGCCTCAGCGGGCTCGGCCGGCTCGAAGGACACCTCGCGCCGGGCGACGTCGACGCCGACGAGCCGCAGCCGCACCCGGCGGCCCAGCCCGAGCCCGCCGCCGCGCACATGGGTTCGCACGGCCGGCCAGTGCAGCTGCACCACGTCGTGGTCCTTGCGCTCGTCGACCACGACGGCCTGGTACTCCTCGCCGATGTGCGGCTCGAGGATCACCGCCTCGACGAGGTCGACGCAGGCGCGGTCGAGGGCGCGGGCCCGCTGCTCGGCGCCGCGCATCTCGTCCGGCAGCGCAGGCAGGGCGTCGAGCACCCACGATGGCACCGGCTCGCCCGACGCCACCGACAGGCACACCTCGGCCGCGTAGCGGTCGACGAGCCGCCGCAGCGGCGCGGTGACGTGGGTGTAGGGCGCCGCGACGGCGGCGTGGCGCAGCACGTCGGGCGCGTCGTCGTCGACCGGCCGCTCGACCACCGTGTAGCCGGCGGAGCGCAGCAGGATGGTGACGAGGTTGAGGAAGGCCGCGTGGGCGGGCGGGCGCGGATCGAGAGCGCGCACCAGCTCGGCGTAGGAGACCTCGCGAGGCCAGTCGATGCCGAGGCCCGCCGCCGTGCGGCGCAGGGACTCGTAGTCGGCCTCGGACGCGGCCGGCATCGTGCGCACGATGCCGACACCGGCGTCGAGCATGAGCCGTGCCGCGCACATGCCGGTGAGCAGCGAGATCTGGGCGTTCCACGACTCCACCGGATGCGGGGCCCGCATCGCGAGCCGGAAGCCGGGGCCGTCGGCCTCGATCTCCTGGTCGGGCACGACGACGTCGATGCCGCCGCGCTCCACCTCGAGGTCGCGGCGCAGAATTCCGACCTCCCGCAGCAGCTGGAGCGGCTCGGGGGCGGTGCCGTCGTCGAGCGCGTGCTGGACCTGCCCGTAGTCGAGCTGGGCGGTGCTGCGGACGAGCGCCCGCTCGACGTCCACCTCGACCGGGCGGCCGCCGCTGTCGAGGTCGATCCTCCAGAGGACGGCGGGCCGCACCTGGTCGGGCAGGAGGCTCGCAGCCCCTTCGCTGAGCACGGCCGGATGCAGCGGGGTGCGGAGGTCAGGGCTGTAGAGCGTGACGCCTCGGCGATGGGCCTCGACGTCGACGGCTCCGCCCGGCCGGACGAAGGCCGCGACGTCGGCGATGGCGTAGAGCACCCGGTAGCCCGTGCCCGAGCGGGCGATGTGCACCGCCTGGTCGAGATCGGTCGAGCCGGCGGGATCGATGGTCACGAAGGCGACCTCGGTGGCGTCGCGCCGCGGCCGCCCGTCGGGGGCGAGGGCCTCGGCGGCACCGGACCGCGCCGACTCCTCCGCCTCGGCGAGGACGTCGTCGGGGAACGAGCGCGGCACGTCCTGCTCGTCGCGCACCGCCTGGAAGCCCGCGCGCAGCAGATCGCCCTGGCGGGTCTGGGCGCGCAGCCACCGGCGGGTCACCTGTGCAACCTACGTGGCGGCGGCGGATGCGGCAGCCGCTCGCGGACGGGGACTGCGGCTCCCCGGCTCTGCGCTGCGCCGCGACGTGGGCGAGGATCTGTCCGTGCTCGTGCTGCTGCCGCCCTCCGAGGGCAAGACGCCGCCCCGCCGGGGCGCCGCCCTCGACCTGGCGTCGCTGTCGTTCCCGTCGCTGACGTCGACGCGCGAGACGGTGCTCGACGCGCTCGTCGACCTCGCGACCCGGTCGCCCGAGAGGGCCCGCGCGGTGCTCGGCCTGTCGGAGCGGCAGACCGACGAGCTCGACCGCGACGCACGTCTCCTCGACGAGCCGTGCGCCCCGGCGAGCCGCATCTACACCGGGGTCCTCTACGACGCGCTCGGACTGTCGAGCCTCGACGCCGCTGCCAAGCGCCGTGCGGGCCGCAGCGTGGTGGTGCAGAGCGCGCTGTTCGGAGCCGTCCGCCTGGGCGACCGGATCCCGGCGTACCGGCTGTCCGGCCAGTCGGTGATCCCCTCGGTAGGGCCGCTCGCCGCCCGTTGGCGCGACCCCCTCGCGGCCGCCATGACGGAGGCCGCCGGCCGCGGTCTCGTCGTCGACCTGAGGTCGGGCGCGTACGCCGCGCTCTGGAAGCCGACCGGCGACGTCGCCGGGCGCACGGTCGCGGTGCGCGTGCTGCAGGAGATGCCCGACGGCAGCCGTGCTGTGGTCAGCCACTTCAACAAGGCCACCAAGGGCCGCCTGCTGCGCCAGTGGCTGCTCGACGGCGCCGATCCGCGCGACGTCGACGAGCTGGCAGAAGCGTGCGAGAAGGCCGGGGTCGTCGCCGAGCCCGGGCCGCGCCCCAAGGCCGGCGCCGTCCACCGCCTCGACGTCGTGGTGCCCGACCTGTGACGGCGTCGTCCGGGGGGACGACGTGATGTGGAAGGGCGCCGGGATCCTCGGCGCGCTCGTGGTGCTCGTCGGCGCCGTGCCGCTCACGACCGCGCGCGACGTGGTCGTGCGGCTCGCCCCGATCCTGCTGTTCCTCGTGGCCGTCACCGTCCTGGCCGAGCTCGCCGACGAGGCGGGGGTCTTCGACGTCGCCGCCCGCGAGTGCGCCCGCTGGGCGCGCGGGTCGACGCTGCTGCTGTGGCTGCTCGTCGTCGTGCTGGCGACCCTCGCCACCGTGTTCCTCAGCCTCGACACCACGGCCGTGCTGCTCACGCCGGTCGTGCTCGCGCTCGCGCAGCAGCTCGGCATCGCAGCCCTCCCCTTCGCGATGACGACGGTGTGGCTGGCCAACACCGCGTCGATGCTGCTCCCGGTGTCGAACCTGACGAACCTGCTCGCGCAGGACCGCCTCGGCCTGAGCACCCTCGGCTTCGCCGCCATCGCCTGGCCCGCGGCGCTCGTCGCCGTCGTGGTCACCGCGGTGGTGCTGCTCGTGCGCTACCGCCGCTCCCTGCGCGGCCGGTACGACGTCCCCGAGGTGCCGCACGTGAGCGATCCCGTGCTGCTGCGCGTCGCCGCGGCCTGCTGCCTCCTCCTCGGCCCCCTCGCCGTCGCCGGCGTGCCTGTCGCGTCGGTGGCGACCGCACTGGCCGCCGTGCTCGTCGTCGCCTTCCTCGTGCGTCGACGCGGGTCCCTGCGCTGGTCGCTCGTTCCCGGCCATCTCGTGGTCATGGTGGTCGGGCTGTTCCTCGTGGTCGCGGCGCTGCAGGCGCGCGGGCTCACCGACCTGCTCGTCGGGCTCACGGGCACCGGCGACGGGCTCGCCGGGCTGCTCCGGCATGCCGGCGTCGCCACGGTGTCGGCGAACGTCGTCAACAACCTTCCGGCCTACGCCGCGCTCGAGCCGACCGCCGACGGCACCCTCCCCGTCTTCGCGCTCCTCGTCGGCGTCAACTGCGGGCCGCTCGTCCTGCTGTGGGGATCGCTCGCCACGCTGCTGTGGCGCGAGCGGTGCACCGCGCGCGGGCTCCACGTGCCGTGGCAGCACTTCGCCGGCGTGGGGCTCGTCGGGGTGCCGCTGGTCGTGGTGGCCTCGACGGCGGCGCTCGCACTGGCAGGCGGGTGACCGCGACCGGTCCCGCGTCGCCACCGCCGGAACGACGGCCTAGCCTCCCCGTCGGGGGCTGGACGGAGGAGGAGCAGTGCTGCGACGGGGGATGCGGGGGCGCGATCTGCGACGCCTGCGCGACATGGTCGAGGGCAGCCGCCGGGTGCTCGTCCTCACCGGCGCCGGGGTGAGCCGTGCGTCGGGACTGCCGACGTACCGCGGCAGCGGCGGCATCTACGAGAACGCCGACATCGAGGCGCTGCACCATGCCGAGGGCCTGCCAGGCACGCTGCCGGCCCTGTGGGCGTTCTGGGGGCCGCGGCGCGCCACGATCGGCGACGCCGCGCCCAACGCCGCGCATCGGGCGATCGCGGCGTTCCAGGCGGAGTCTCGCGCCTCCGGGCGCGAGGTGACGCTGGCGACGCAGAACGTCGACGACCTCCACGAGCGCGGCGGCAGCACGCAGGTCGCGCACCTGCACGGCAGCCTGTTCCGCACCCGCTGCTCCGATCCGTCGTGCTCCTACGGGGTCCGCGACGACAGCACCCCCTACGCCGAGCCGCCGCTGTGCCCGGAGTGCCGCAGCACCTACCTCCGCCCCGCCGTCGTGCTCTTCGGCGAGCCGCTCGACGTCGGCGCCCAGCACACGGCGCGGCGTGCGGTCCGCGACTGCGACCTGCTGATCGCGGCGGGGACCTCCGGCGAGGTCAGCACCGCGGCGATGCTCATCCGGTACGCATCCGATGTCGGGGCGCTGCTCATGGCGGTCGACCCGGCGGAGTCGGTGCTGCCGCAGTTCGACGTCCACGTACCGATGCCGGCCGAGGTCGCGCTCCCCCAGCTGCTGCCGGGTCAGCAGGTCGCGAAGCGGTAGCCCGTCCTGCCGCGCGGCAGCAGGTCGCGGTCGCGCAGCACGATCGAGATCGTCCGTCCGCGGGCCGAGCAGGCACGCCGGAACCCGGCCCAGCCGCCGTTGTCGGTGTACTCGATCTCGACGACGTGGCGGCCGTAGACGCCGGTGAACCGGCCGCACTCGCCGAAGGCCTGGCACTCCTCGACCACGGCGAAGTCGAAACCGGTCGAGGCCCGCAGGGCGAGCATGCCGACGTCGTTCTTCTGCGCCACCGCCAGCCCGCGGGAATGGCCGAGCCGGACGATCTCGGCCGCCAGGGCGGCGTTCTGCGCGCGGGTGAGCCGCCCGCCCGACCGGGTCCAGGAGTCGAGGTTGTCGGGCTCGACCGCACGGAAGCCCTTGTCCGCACAGCGCGACACCCACCGCGACACGATCGCGGCGATGCCCGCCCGCTTCGCCGCCGTGCGCGTGTCGAGCAGCATCTCGTCGGGCCAGCCCGGGTCCACGACCGGGCGCCCCGAGGAGCCGCGCAGCACGAGGTCCGGATGACGGGTCAGCCACCAGGTGCGGTAGCCCGGCTGGGTCTGGAAGGCGTTGACGTAGCAGATCGAGTAGACGCCGGGCGCCGGCCGGTCGGTGACGTCGCGCGTCACGAGCCGGACTCCCGGCGGCACCGTGTACCCGCCGCCCAGCTGGTAGTCCACGGGTGCGTCGACAGGCGGCAGCACCGCAGCGCCGGCCGCCGTCCGCTCCTCCGGCGACGGGGCGCCCTGGGCCGGGGCCGCCGGCACGGCGACCGCCGTGAGCGCGGCGATCAGCACCGCCGTTGCCGTCCTGCCCGGTCGCACCCGCCCATCGTGGACCCGCGGACGCGCGCCGCGCGTCCGCGTTCGACCGGACGGCGCAGCGCCGCCGCGGACGGAGGTCAGACCGTGACGGCCGACATCTCGGCGAGGGCGGTGATGACGGCGGCGTGGTCGAGCACGACGCCGTCGTCGTAGCGGCGCATGCCGCGCGAGAGCAGCCCCGTGCCGGGGTCGCGCGCCTCGTCGACCACGCGCCTGGCCCAGGCCTCGGCGTAGGCCCGACGGCGCAGGCGGCCTTCCGCAGACGGCAGACGTACGAGCTCGCGCACGAGGACCGCGTCGAACGCGGCCGGGTGCTCCCACAGGGCCTCCAGCGGGAACGCGGCCATGGTGCGGTCGGCCGCATCAATTGCCTCGCCATGCCGCCCGAGCGCGCCGAGCAGGCCGACGAGCAGCCCCTGGTTGTAGGCGTGCACGGTCGGATCGACCGAGCCGTCGGGCCGCAGGTGGTCGCCCACGAGTCCGGCGTCGCCGCGCATCGAGAGCAGCAGGTCGGCGCACGACGCCGCGAGACCGTCGGCCGGCCCGCCGTCGCCGCGCCACCGTGCCGCTGCCAGGCCCACGGCACCGGTCGAGCAGGCGTGCAGCGTCGGCGAGCCCTCGACCCAGCGGATGCCGGTGCCGCGCCCGGGCACGTCCACCGCACCGGTGCGCAGGAAGCCCCAGGCCCGCCGCGCGAGCCGCATCGCAGGGTCGTCGCCGAGGTCGAGCAGGGCCAGCACCACCCAGGCGTCGTCGTCGTAGTAGCGGCGCCGTGCGCCCGGACGCTCGGCCCACCCGTCGCCCCAGCGGTAGGCCTCCAGCATCCTGAGAAGCCTTGCGGCAGAGGCGGAACCGGGACCGTCGACGAGGACTCCCGCATGCAGTACCTGCGAGAACGGCCACAGCGCGGTGCGGCGCAGAGCGCGCGGCTCGTACACGCCGGCCGGCGGCAGGCGCCGGACGCACCGGCGCTGCAGGGCCGCCCACTCGTGGCGCGCCTGGTCCGCCCACGCGAGCGGGCCCGGCGCCGGGCCAGCGGTCACGGAGTCCAGGCGTGGATCAGGCCGGCGAGGTGGCCGGTCTCGGCGAAGCTGCGCATCGAGGCGTTGCCGTCGGCGTACCAGGTGAGCGTGGTGATCGACGCCGGCGCGAGCTCCATGCGGTTCATCGACGGCAGCGGTGCGTCGAGCGCGTGCGCGGTGAGCGCGCGGATCGAGCCGACGTGCGCGGCCACGGCGATGCGCGCCCCGCGGTAGCGGTCGAGCACCTGCTGCAGCGCGGCCCCGACGCGGGAGTGGATGTCGCGCAACGACTCGCCGCCGGGCGGCGCGACGTCGGGCGAGCCCAGCCACGCCTCGAGCTCCTTCGGCCAGCGCGTCATGACCTCGGCGAAGGTGGCGCCGTCCCACTCGCCGAAGCGGCCCTCCTCCAGCCCGTCGACCACAACGGGCTCGAGCCCGAGGGACCGGCCCAGGATCTCGGCCGTCTGGCGGGTGCGCAGCATCGGCGAGCACACGAGGACGTCGGCGCCCCCGCGCGCGACGAGCTCGGCAGCTGCGGCGCCGACCTGGGCCCGGCCCTCGTCGACCAGCGGCGGGTCCAGCCGGCCGCCCGAGCCGGAGAAGCGCCGCTCGAGCGAGTGCTGGGTGACGCCGTGGCGCACGAGCAGGGTGACGGTCGGGGCGCCGATGTCCGGGCCCCAGCCCACGACCGCGGGCCGCGGGCCGGGCGGGACCGGGTCCTGCTCGGTCTCGGTCTCGTACGCATCGGTGGCCGACCGGCGGATCGTGCCGTCGCGGCCGCGCTCGACGGCGTCCATGCTCTCGTTGGCGAGCGCGTCGGCGGCCTTGTTGCGCTCGCGCGGCACCCAGGTGAACGAGACGCGCTCGCGCGGCACCACCTCGCGCGCCTGCAGCGCGAGGCGGCGCAGGGCGTCGTTCTTGATCGCCCAGCGGCCGCTCATCTGCTCGACCACCAGCTTGCTGTCGAGCCGCGCCTCGACGTGCGCATCGGGGTCGACCTCCATCGCAGCGCGCAGGCCCTCGAGCAGACCGGTGTACTCCGCGACGTTGTTGGTGGTGACGCCGAGATGGCCCGCGAGCTCGACGAGGGCCTCGCCGGTCGCCTCCTCGCGCACGACCGCGCCGTAGGCGGCGGGCCCGGGGTTGCCGCGCGACCCGCCGTCGGCCTCGACGACGAGGCGCCGGTTCACAGACCGGACTCCGGCGTGCGCACCAGGATCCGCCGGCACTCCTCGCACCGCAGCAGGGCGTCGGGAGCGGCGTCGCGGATGCGCACGAGGTCGGTCGGGGTCAGCTCCATCCGGCACCCCTCGCACCGCCGCTGGTGCAGCGCCGCGGCACCGACTCCGCCGTGGTCGGCGCGCAGCCGGTCGTAGAGCGCGATGAGGTCGGCGGGGATGTCGGGCACGACGACGGCGCGCTCCTGGCGCACCCATCCTGCGTCCTTGTCGGCGTCGGCCAGGGCCGCGTCGCGCTCGGCGGCGAGGCGGTCGAGGTCGGCCGCCACGGCGTCGCGCTCGGCGGTCAGCGACGCCAGCGCCGACCGCGCGTCCTCGAGCTTCTCCATGACCTCGAGCTCGGCGTCCTCGAGGTCGCCCTGCCGGCGTGCCAGCGACTCGATCTCGCGCTGGAGGTTCTCGAGCTCCTTGGCCGAGCCGATGCGGCCGGAGTCGAGCAGCTCCTGGTCCTTGCGGGCGCGGGCGCGCACCTGCTCGACGTCGGTCTCGGCCTTGGCCATGGCGCGCTCGAGGTCGCTCACCTCGGTCTCGGCGGCGACGACGCGGTCCCGGACGGCGTTGACGCGGCCCTCGAGCTCGGCGATCTGCGCGAGCTGCGGCAGGGTGCGGCGACGGTGCTCGATCTGGTCGAGGCGGACGTCGAGCGCCTGGAGGTCGAGCAGGCGGAGCTGGACTGCGGGCTCGGCGTTCACCGGTCTCCTCGATCTTCTCGAATGGCCGTGCTGGTCGGGCTGGTCGGGCTGGTGCCGCAGGGCAGCGCGGTCGGCCGCCACGCGTCCTAGAGCCGCGCCGTCCACGGATCGGTGACGATCCGCGACACGTGGGTGTCCACCGTAACGCCGACGGCGGCCAGGTCGGGCACGAGCAGGGCCGCAGCCCTCGCCAGCCACGGCCACTCGGAGGCCCAGTGCGAGACGTCGACGATCGCGCAGCCGCCCGCCGACAGGTGGTCGAGGGCCACGTGGTGCTTGAGATCGGCGGTCACCAGCACGTCGGCGCCCGCGGCGCTGGCCGCATCGAGCAGATCCGAGCCCGAGCCCCCGCAGACCGCGACCCGCTCGACCGGGCGGTCGAGGTCGCCGGCGACGCGCACGCCGTGGGCGGTGGCGGGCAGCGCGGAGGCGACGCGCTCCGCGAACGAACGCAGCGACAGGCCCGGCCCGACGTCGCCGATACGGCCGAGCCCGGCGCCTGCGTCCATCACGGACGGGGCGAGCGGCACGGCAGCCGTGACACCGAGCACCTCCGCCAGGGCGTCGGAGACGCCGTCGCGCGCCACATCCGCGTTGGTATGCGCGGCGAGCAGCGCGCAGCCGCCTCGGACCAGCCGCTGCACGACGCGGCCGGAGGGCGTCGTGGCGGCCACCGACGACACCGGCCTCAGGAGCAGCGGGTGGTGGGTGATGAGCAGATCGGCGTCGGCCGCCAGTGCCTCGCCGACCACCTGCTCCACAGGGTCGACGGCGAGGTGGATCCGCCGCACCGGGGCGGCAGGGTCGCCGCACACGAGCCCGACGGCGTCCCAGGGCTCTGCACCGGCCGGGTCGTAGCGGCGGTGGAGGGCGGCCACGACGTCCGCCACGGTGCCGATGCCCTGCGCCCGCTCGTCCATGCGGGCGACTCTACGAGCAGCGCCGTCACCGCACTGCGGCCGCCCCGCAGCGGCCGCGACCCTCGTGGAATCTCCGCCGGCGTGGGACCGTTGAAGGACCGAACGGCTCGCGCGGCCCTGGAACAAATACCCCCCGGGGTACTGTTGAGACGGCGAGGGCCGACGACCGAGGCCCCGCCCACCGACCCGACCTGGAGAGGCTCCCGTGCCCACCATCGAGCTGACCGCGTCCACCTTCGACGACACCGTCACCGGCAACGACATCGTGCTCGTCGACTTCTGGGCCGCCTGGTGCGGCCCGTGCCGGATGTTCGCCCCCGTCTTCGAGGGCGCGTCCGAGACCCACGGCGACGTCGTGTTCGGCAAGGTCGACACCGAGGCCGAGCAGCAGCTGGCCGCCGCCGCCCAGATCACCTCGATCCCGACGCTCATGGCCTTCCGCGAGGGCGTTCTGCTCTACAGTCAGCCGGGTGCCCTCGGGGGCCCGCAGCTCGAGCAGCTCATCCAGGCCGTGAAGAACGTCGACATGGCCGAGGTGCACGCCAAGATCGCCGAGCAGAAGGCCGCCGAGGCGGGCACCGCCTGAGGCGGATGCCCTACGAGCACCAGCGCCACCGGCGCCCCTGACGCGGGCCCGTCGTCCTCTCCCCCGTGGACGGCGGGCTCGCCCCGTCTCGGCCCGGCCTCTCCGCGGCGGTAGGCCCGCAGGAGCCGCCGGAAACGTTGACACGACGGTCCCCTCGGCGAAACGGACCGTTCACATCGCCGGGCGATGCTTCTCATGCCCGGTCGGAACGAGCGACCGGGTCAAGGCTCGGACCGCCAGCGAGCCGGACCGCTCGTCGGGAGCGGTGCTGGAGGGGTCCGTACGTGCGAGGGCGCGCCGTCTACTGGGGGACGGCGTGCCCTCGCCCTGTGTGCGGCCGGACCCCGCGACACGGCTGCCCGGCCTGCGGACCCTTGTCCCCTCGTCGAGGGACTCCGGCTGTACTGTCTGCGCGACGCACCGCCGGGGGGACCGGAAGGGCGCGGCGTGCCTCGCACGAGGCCATGCAGGCCCCGGCGCCAGGCGTCCCCCCTCTGCGCCGGGGTCTGCCCCTCGTGCTCTACCCGCCGACGCGGATGACGTTGCTCGACTTCTGCAGCCCGCCGCCGTCGCGCACCACGACCCGCCACTCGTAGCCGGCCGAGGCAGGCACGTCCTGGCGCTCGACGAAGCGCACGGGGAGGCTGCCCTCGATCGAGCGGGTCAGCTGGGCCGGGGTGACCGCGGTCCACTCGGCGTCGGACCACGCCGGGCGCCGCTGCACCTGCCACGCCACCGGGGCGCCGGCGTAGAGGGCGGTGATGCGCAGGTAGAGCGACCGGGTGCCGTCGTTGGTGCGCTGCCAGGTGTCGATGAACGGCGTGAAGCCGGCGACGTCGGAGTTCACTGCGGTCCGCTGCGACAGCGACCTCAGCACGGTCGTGCCGGCGCCGACGCGCGCGTCGGTCCCGGGCATGGTGACCCGGACCCAGCCGGTCTCCAGCCTCGCCGCCGGCACGAGCACCGAGCCGTTGCCGTCGGTGGTCGCGCTCGTGACCTTCTTGGCGGCGTCGGTGAGCCACACCTTGACGCCCTGCACGGGACGACCGGCCAGCGACGGCCACTCGTCGAGGAAGGTGATCACAGCTCCGTCATCGGTCTGCCGGCTCGAGGTGGCCACGGGGTGGCGGCAGTCGCCGCGCTCGTCGGAGGACAGGTGCAGGCGCGGCTGAGGGAGCGGGTGCTTCCAGGTGCTGCCGCCGACCACGGCCGAGCCGGTCTCGGGGAGCAGGAAGATCCAGGTGCGGCCCTCGGCCACGCGCATCTGCGGGTGCCCCGGAGTCGCGAAGCGGTACGAGGTGCGGCCGGTCAGCGCGGAGCGGCTCCACAGCACGGGGTAGGCGCGCCCGCCGCGCAGCAGCAGCGCGCTGCCCGACCCGACGGTCTGGCTCTGGTAGACGACGGAGGCTCCGCCCTTCCAGTCGGGGCGGCAGCGGTACGCCAGCCGCGCGACGTCGAGGGACACCGACTGGATGATCACGTTGGTCGCGGTGAGCGGCACACGGTTCCAGCGCTTGTGGTAGCTGTCCCACTGCAGGCCCTGGCTGGGCAGCCCGGCGGTGGAGACGCGGTAGCGGCCGCTCTCCCAGCGCACGGTGAGGCGGGCCGGGTAGCGCAGGATCGCCTTCGAGACCGGCGTGCCCTTGCCCGCCGCGCGCTGCAGCCGGCCGGTCTGGAGGCCGGCCAGCGAGCGCACGACGCTCGCCCCGCCGGTGCCGGAGAGCTTCGTCATGGCCTGGCGCGCGGACAGCGCGACGCAGTAGATGCTGCCGACCTTCTCGCAGCGAGGCCCGTCGCGGTACACCTCGGGCGCGGCCACCTGCTCGGAGAAGAGCTTGAGGCCGGAGGTGCCCGCTGCCTTCTTCACCGATCCGGCCATGCCGGAGAACGCGACGCCGATGCGCCCGAACTGGGGCAGCAGCTGCAGGTCGGTCTCGCGCAGGGAGCGCATGGGGCGGACCTTCGGCGGGACCGACGACGAGAAGATGGCGACGTGGCGGGTGAGGCCGCCCTCGACGAGCTCGGTGTAGACGAGGTCGGCGTTGGGCAGGCCGACCTGCGGGAAGTCGCCGCGCATGACGTTGGGGATCTTCACCGCGAGGATCTTGTGAGCCGCGGTTGAGGACGCCGGCTGCGCCGTACGGGTGGTGCTGGTGGCACCCGCGGCCAGGCCCGCGGACTCTGCGTCGACCGCGCCTGCGGCCGTGGTGCTCGGCGCCTCCGGGGCGGAGACGCGGGGCTGCGCGGCTGCGGGGAGCAGACCGTTCTCGACGGTGCCCGTACCTCCGGCGACCAAGGTGCCGCAGGTCAGAGCGACGATGGTGATCGTTGCTGCAGAGTGGAGAGCGCTGGGCATGGCGTGTGTGCCTCCTTCCGGGTGAAGGCTTCGGCCCCGGGGCGCGCGGACCGTCGCCGCCGGGCCGTGACGAGGCAGACACGGCCGGCGGTCAAGTCGCGACGACGCCGGCGCCGATGCAGGGCAGTGGCGGAGCCCGCGCTCACGCCTCGCGCGGAGGTCCTCGGACGCGCCCGCCGGCCTCGAGATGCGGCCTCCGCGCAGGCACCGCAGGATGGTCCCGGCAGCCGCGCCGGAGGTGGCCCGAGAACCCGCCGGCGCGGCTGCTCCGTGTCCCGGCCCACCCGCGCGCCTCGGCGGCACCCGCGCAGTTCGAAGGCCGCTGCCCCGTCGGGGTACCCTCGCCGCTCGGCGGGACGCCTTGCTTCACAACGCGAGCACATGTCCCCGCGGGCGCATAGCTCAGCTGGTTAGAGCACCTGCCTTACAAGCAGGCGGTCAGGGGTTCGAGTCCCTTTGCGCCCACGACCGCTCCGGGGCGGGCACACGGCGAAGCCGGTGCCCGCCCCTGAGCGGTCTTCGGGCGCAACGGGTGTGGGCCCCCGCTGGCCATCTGAGCGCCAGCGGAACACCCGAGACCAAGCCGAACGATGGCAAGTAGGGGACTTTGCGCCCACGAACGCCGCAGTCTGCGTCCCCTGCGCGGGGGACCTTGTCGGCAGGACTCCCCCGGGGTGCCGGTCGAGGATGGCCGCTGAGGGGGCTCGGGGAGCCCGGGTGGGAGCCGGTCATGGCACAGGACCTGTGGGTCGTCGGGATCGGTGCTTCCGCCGGCGGCGTCGAGGCGCTTCGCGAACTGGTCCCCCATCTCCCCCAGGCGGGCGCCGCCTTCGTCGTCGCCCAGCACATGTCTCCGGTGCACCCGTCGCTGCTCATGCAGGTGCTCGCGCGCGAGACCTCGCTCGACGTCGTCGAGGTCGTCGACGGCCAGCCGCTGCGCGCCGGGGCGCTGCACGTGGTGCCTCCCAACCGCGACGTCACGGTGTCGGGCGAGAACCTGCTCATCCGGCAGGCCACACCGCGCATCAGCCCGCAGCCCAGCATCGACGCGCTGCTCACGTCGCTCGCGTCGTCCTGGGGCCCTAAGGCCGTGGCTATCGTGCTCTCGGGCACGGGCACCGACGGCGCCCTCGGCGTCGCGGCGGTCAAGGAGGCGGGCGGGTACGTCCTCGTGCAGGACCCCGACAGCGCCGCCTACCGCGACATGCCGGTGGCCGCGCTCGACTCCGGCGTCGTCGACCTGCTCCTGCCGCCTGAGCGCATCGGCAGCGCGCTGTCGTCGCTGCTGGCCGGCGACCCCGTGCAGGGAGCCTCGCGCTGGTCCGACGACGCGCTGATGGCGTCGCTGGCGCGCGAGACGCGCAAGGCGACCGGATGGGACCTCGCGGCGTACAAGGACGGCACGGTGACTCGGCAGCTCACCAAGCGCATGCACGCGCTGGGGCTGCAGACGCGCGAGGAGTACGTCGCCCACGCGCTCGCCGACCAGGCCGAGCTGGTCGAGCTGCGCGACTCCATGCTCATCACCGTCACCGGGTTCCTCCGCGACCGGGCCAGCTTCGACGCGCTGAGGGAGCAGGTGCGCGCGCTGGTCGCCGCGAAGGCGCCGGGCGACGACGTGCGCGCCTGGGTCGCCGGCTGCGCCACGGGCGAGGAGGCCTACAGCGTCGCGATGCTGCTGCTCGATGCGATCGAGGCGCGCGGCAACGACCTGACTCTGAAGGTGTTCGCGACCGACATCAGCGACCGCGCGATGGATGTCGCGCGCCGAGGGCGCTACCCCGCCTCGTCGGCCGAGGACATCCCGGAGGACTGGCGCCAGCGCTGGCTCGACCAGGACGGCGACGCCGTCGTCGTGCGCAAGGGCCTGCGCGAGCTCGTCGTGTTCGCGCGGCAGGACCTCACGCGCGACCCGCCGCTGGTGCGCATGGACCTGGTCACGTGCCGCAACCTGCTCATCTACCTCGTGCCCACCGTCCAGGCGCGCGTCATGAACAACATCGGCGCCTCGCTCGCGATCGACGGGCTGCTCTTCCTCGGGCGCTCCGAGGCAGGGCCGGCCGAGACGTCGGGGTTCATCCCCGTGAGCGCCTCGCACCGCATCTACCGCCGCGGCGAGCGGATCCGCGTCCCGTCGTTCCGCACGCTCGTGCCGACGTCCGTCCCCCCGGCGCCGGTGCCGGAGAGCCGACGGGCTCCGCGCGACGACCTGCGCGACCTTGTGCGCGACCGCCTGCTCGCCGTGTACGGGCCGCCGTCGGTGCTCGTCGACTCGTCGTACACGCCCGTGCACCAGGTCGGCGACGTCGCCCGGTTCCTCGGGCTTCCGCCGCAGGGCGGCGACTTCGTCCTCGGCGACATGGTCCTGCCGTCGCTGCGCACCGAGGTGCTGACGCTGCTCGGCCGCGTCGTGCACGGCGAGGCGGGCGTCCGCTCGGCGTCGCTGCTGGCCCGCCACCCCGACGGCACGTCCGAGCGCGTCACCGTCCAGGTCACACGCGCCTCTGCGCTGCGCGGCGACGAGCCGCACTTCCTGGTCTCGTTCCTCCCCGTGTCGGGCGAGGAGCCCGCGTCGGACGGCGGCGCAGGTGCCGAGCCGCGGCCGGTGGGCGAGCTGGAGAACGAGCTCGCCGGCACGCGCGAGCACCTGCATGCCGTCGTCGAGGAGCTGGAGGCCTCCAACGAGGAGCTCCAGGCGATGAACGAGGAGCTGCAGGCCTCGAGCGAGGAGCTGCAGGCCACCAACGAGGAGCTCGAGACCACGAACGAGGAGCTCCAGGCCACCAACGAGGAGCTCACCACCGTCAACGAGACCCTCGAGGTCCGCTCGACCGAGCTCACCGAGACCAACGCGGTGCTCCAGAGCATCCAGGACTCGGTCCACACGGCGATCGTCATCGTCGATACCGAGATGCGGGTGCTCAGCTTCTCGCCTCTGGCCGTCAAGGTCTTCGGCCTGACCCGCGCGGACCTCGGCACCGATCTCAGCCGCCTGCCCTCGCACCTCGACGTGAGCCATCTGCGCGAGCTCGTCGAGCGGATGCTGCTCGACGACGACCCCGTGGTGGAGGAGGTCCGCACCGGCACGACGACGTACCTCCTGCAGGTCGCGGCGTACCGGCCGCACGACCGAGTGGGCGGCGCGATCCTCGCGCTCAGCGACATCACCGAGCTCGACGAGGCCCGCCGCGACCTCGCCGGGCGCGCCGAGGAGGTGCAGGTCCTCGCCGAGGCCCTGCCGCACATGCTCTTCCGCGCCGACGTCGCCATGACGCGATTCACCTACGTGTCGCCGTCGTCGCGGCTGCTGCTGGGCATCGAGCCCGAGGCCCTGCTCGCGGACATGGGGCTGCTCACCGGCCAGCTGCTGCCCGCCGACGCCGCGGTGCTCGACGAGCAGCGGGCCCGCATGTTCGGCGCCGACACCGCCATGGACTACCGGCTCGTCCGGCCCGACGGCACGCACCAGGTGCTCCGCGAGGTGAGTCGTGTCGTGCCGTCCGGCATGGGCACCGCACGCATCGGAACCCTCATCGACATCACCGACCTGAGCGAGGCGCTCGACGAGGCCGAGCGCCACCGGCGGCGCTCCGAGGGCATCTACCGCCTCGGCGGCGGCGCGATGCTGCTCGTGTCCGTGCACGGCCGGATCCACGACGCCAACGACGTCGCCTGCACGCTGCTCGGGCGCACGCACGACGAGCTCGAGGGCACCGCGGTCGCCGACCTGGCCACCGTCGACGCCGCCCGCCTCGCCGAGCTTGCGAGGACGGCCCAGCGCGAAGGGAGCGCCCACGACCAGGTGCGGCTGATGTCGGGCGACGGCCGCGAGCTGCAGGTGGTCGTCCATCTCGCGCGCGTGGATCTCGACGGGCCCGATCCGGACGACGCCTTCCTCGTCGCATCGCTGCACGACCTCACCGACCTCGAGCTGTCGCGGCGATCGAGCGAGGCACGCCGCGCCCAGTTCGAGGCGGTGTTCAACCACACCGGCGCGGCGATGGCGGTGCTGAGCACCGACGGCCGGATCTCCCGCTGCAACAGGGCCTTCGGCGAGCTGCTCGGACGCGAGGACGACGAGGTGGTCGGCCGTCGCACGACCGACCTCACCCACCCCGAGGATGTCGGAAACGACCTCCAGCTGTTCGCCGAGCTCGTGCGGGCCGAGCGCTCGTCGTACCAGGTGGAGAAGCGGTTCGTGCGCTCCGACGGCCAGCCGGTGTGGGCGCGCGTCATCGTGTCGGCAGCCCGCACGACCGGTGGCCCGACGCCCGACGACCTCGTCATCATGACGCTGCTCGATGTCAGCGAGGAGCGGCGGCGCGAGGCCGATGCCCTTCGCCTGTCGCGCTCCGACCCGCTCACCGGGCTGGCCAACCGCCTGCTCGTCTTCGACCGCCTCGAGCAGGAGCTCCACCGCGCGCACCGCACCGGCGGGCTCGTCAGCGTCCTGTTCATCGACCTCGACGGCTTCAAGGGCATCAACGACCGGCTCGGGCACGAGGCCGGCGACACGGTGCTGCGCATCGTGGCCGACCGCATCCGGGGCAGCGTCCGCGACAGCGACTCGGTGGCGCGCCTGGGCGGCGACGAGTTCCTCGTGGTGGCGCCGCACGACCAGGGCCAGTCGGCGCACGAGGGCATGCGCCTCGCGGAGCGCATCATCAGCGCGTGCGCCCAGCCCGTGCAGGTCGGCGAGAACGGCTCCACCACATGGCTGCGCCTGTGCGCCAGCGTCGGCGTCGCCCAGTACCCGGCCGACGGCGAGGACGCCGACGAGCTCGTGCGGCGGGCCGACACCGCGATGTACTCGGCCAAGCAGCGCGGCGGCGACCAGGTGCGCTTCTACAGCTCGCGGCTGCAGGACAGCGAGCGCATGCGCAGCGCTGCGCGGGCGGAGCTCTCGTCCGCCGTGGAGTCGGGCCTCGTGGTGCCCTGGTACCAGCCGATCTACGCCGCCGACGGGCTGCGGCCCCACGGCGTCGAAGTGCTCGCCCGGTGGCAGCACCCCGACCGCGGGGTGCTCGACCCGGTCGACTTCCTCGCGCAGGCCGAGGAGTTCCATCTGCTCGACGCGCTCACGGAGCACCTCGTCGCCCAGGTGGTCGACGACCTGCCGAAGCTGCGCACCGTGGTGCCGGGGCTCACGGTGTCGCTCAACCTCGCCGTGCCGCAGCTCGTGCGGCCGCAGGTGCTCGCGGCTCTGCTCGAGGCCGCCGGACCCACTCTCGAAGGCTGGGTCGTGGAGGTCACCGAGGACGCCGCCTTCACCGAGCCGGCCGCGGTGCACGACGCCGTCGCGCAGCTGCAGGCCGCGGGCGCCTCGGTGTCGCTCGACGACTTCGGCACCGGGTACTCGAGCGTGCTGCACCTGCGCGACTACGGCTTCGACGAGCTCAAGATCGACCGGGCGTTCGTCAGCAGGGCGACCGACCCCGAGGGGCGGGCGCTGCTCGAGGCCATGCTCGCGATGGCGCACGCGCTCGGAGCACGCACGGTGGCGGAGGGCGTCGAGACCGGGGAGCAGCACTCGGTGCTCGTCGAGCTCGGCGTCGACCTCCTCCAGGGCTACCTGCTCGGGCGGCCCCAGGACGCGGCCACGACGGCCGCCTGGCTCAGCAGGAGCTTCGCATGACGGTGCTCGACGGCCCGGCCGTGCCCGACCAGGCGCGCGAGGACTACCTCGACGCCGTCCGGCACGGCTCCCGGGCGCACGCCGTCGAGGTGTGCCTGCGGCTGCTGGCCGACGGCGTCCCCGCGGCCGACGTGCTCGTCGACGACGTGGCCGCCTCGCAGAGCCGGGTCGGGCTGGACTGGGAGCTCGGCCGCTGGAGCGTCGCGCGCGAGCACCGCGCGACGGCGATCGCCGACACCGCCATCAGCGCCGTCGTCGCAGCTGCAGGACCGCAGGCCTACGACATCCACCCGCACGGCCGCGTGCTGGTGCTCAGCCCCGAGGACGAGTGGCACACCCTGCAGGCCCGGCTCGCCGCCGAGGTCATGCGCCTGAGCGGCACCGACGCCACCCTGGTCACGCCGTCGCTGCCCAGCGGCGAGATCCGCGCGTTCCTCGCCGACGACCCCGCCTACGTCGTGGCCGTGCCCTGCGCCCTGCCCTGGAACCTCGTCGGCGCGTGGCGCACCATCAGCGCCCTGCGCGACGTCGGCGCCCACGTGCTGTGCGGCGGCCGCGGCTACGGCGATGCCGGCGCCTGGGTCGCCGCCGCGGGCGGGGACGAGTACGCGGCCGACCTGCGCTCCGGGGCCTCGGCCGCCGTCCGCCTCCTCGACGAGCCGCCCGCCTCGCGACGGACGCCCACGGGCGACGACGTCGTCCGGCTCGAGCTCGCCCAGCTGCGGCGCGACGGGCCGCAGTTCGTCGAGCACGCCCTCCAGGGGGTCACCCACCGCTGGCCGGCCTTCTGGCACGACGTCGACGCGACCGTGCAGGTGCGCGAGGACCTCGAGATGCTGCTGCGCACCGTCGCGGCCACGGTGCTGGTCGGCGACGAGCGGCTCATCGTGTCGCTCGTGGGCTGGTTCGAGCGCGTGGTGGCCACCCGCGGCCAGCCGCTGGCGATGGTGTCGGGATCGCTCGTGCTGCTGCACGAGAGCCTGCCGCCTCGGCTCGAGCGCGCCCGTCGTGCCGCGCGGGCCGGGCTCGAGGCCTGCTCGCAGGCGCCCTACTGATCGCGCGCGGTGCGGCGGGGCGGCTCTTACAGCGCGGCGAGCGCCTCGCGGTACTCCGACGTTCGCCGCGCGTCGCCGGGGCCGTTCACGACCGACCAGCGCACGACGCCGTCCTTGTCGATGATGAAGGTCGCCCGCGTGGCGATGCCCGCGGCGTCGAGGAAGACGCCGTAGCGCTGCGCGACCTCGCCGTGCGGCCAGAAGTCGCTGAGCAGCTGGAACTGGTAGCCCTCGAGCTCGGCGAACTTGGCGAGCGTCGCCGTGGTGTCGCAGGAGACGCCGAGGACGACGGTGCCCTCGTCCTCGAACACGGTGCCGAGATCGCGGATCTCGCACAGCTCGCCGGTGCAGATGCCCGTGAACGCCTTCGGGAAGAAGACGACCACCACGTTCTTCTCGCCCCGGAACGACGACAGCCGGACCTTCTGGCCGGTGTGGTCGCTGAGCTCGAAGTCGGGGGCCTCCTGGCCCACCTCGACCGCCATGCGGTCCCCCTCGCGTACGTCGGATGCGCCGAGGACGGCCGTCCAGGGCAGGATGCGATCGTGGCACAGCTCCCCGAGGCCCTCATCCCGAGCCCCGGCTCCCGCGGCCTGGCGACCGACGACCGCGAGGACCTCGCGCGCCGTGTCCGCACCGCGTGGGACCTGTTCGTCGGCCTCGCCGAGCCGCTCGATCTCGACGCCGTCACCCGGGCCCGCGGCCTGACCGTCCGCGAGGTGCTGACCCCGCTGGGCGCCTGGCCCGACAACCGGCCGCTGCCGCAGCTGCTCGACGAGGCGCGCCGCGGCGTCGTCGGCGACCACGACCAGGGCGCCCTGGTCGACCACGTGCGCGAGGCGCACCGCGACGCCTCGCGCGACGCCGTGCTCGACGCCCTGCGCCGCCAACGGGACGAGATGTCGGCGTTCCTCGCCTCGCCCGAGGCCGACGACGACGGGCTGCGCCCCGTCGCCTCGATGCTCGGCACCATCCCGCTGCTCACGTTCCTCCACGCGTCGACCTACCCGCTCTCGACGTCGGCCCTCGATCTGGAGCAGGCGGGTGCCGTGGTGCCCGGCGAGCTGCTGCGCCTCGGGCTGGTCGGCGTCCTCGACACCATCGGCGCCCTCGCGTCGCGCCAGGGC
The DNA here is from genome assembly GCA_020161245.1 of Actinomycetota bacterium. GTDB lineage: Bacteria > Actinomycetota > Actinomycetes > S36-B12 > CAIYMF01 > Longivirga. The sequence goes on from JAIUOK010000004.1 coordinate 98,319, forward strand.
CTCATGACGTCGTTGACCGTGCGGACGCCGGAGCTGGTGGCCGGTGTCGGCGCGATGCCCCGCGACTGGCGCACGGCGGAGCTCCGCGCCGATGGCGAGCCCGCCGGCCCGCGCATCGACGGCACCGTGCGGCTGCTGCTCGACGTCACGGCCGGCCGGGCCGACGTCGCCCGTGCCCTCGCGGCCAAGGAGCTGGCGTTCCACGACGTGCCCGGGCTGCTGACGCTCGCACCGCTCGTCGAGCAGGTGCCCGGCATCCCCGGGAGGACGGCGCTGGTCGCCGGCATCCGGGCGGTGCAGGGGGTCAGCAGCCTGCTGCGGGTGTTCGGCCTGAGGTCGTAGCGCGGGTCAGCGGCGCGCGGCGCGCGGCGCGACGAGGCGGGTGCCCTGCCAGTCGCGCGTGGCGCTCACGGTGCTGGTGGCCTGCAGGCCGGCCGTGGGGGCGGCGTCGCTGATCTCCGAGGACTCGACGTGGCCGTCGCGGCCCGGCTTCGGGGTCAGCAGCCACACCACGCCCTGGTCGGCGAGGAACTCGAGCGCGTCGACGAGTGCGTCGACGAGGTCGCCGTCGTCGTCGCGCCACCACAGCAGCACGACGTCCACGACGTCGTCGTAGGTGTCGTCCACCAGGCCCGTGCCGGTCGCGCCCTCGAGCGCGCTGCGGAGGTCGTCGTCGACGTCCTCGTCCCAGCCGATCTCCTGGACCACCTGCCCGGTGGTGACGCCGAACCGGGCCGCGAGGCTGCGTGCAGCCTCCGCGCCGTCCGCGGTCGCGGTCACGCGGGTCCTCCCCGTGGTGCCAGCCGGACGGCCCTCCGTCCGGAACGGGGGTAGTCCACCCGACCGCGCGCGTGCTTCGCAAGCGTCCGCGCCGTCCGCGGAGGTCCCAATCCGCTCCCAGCTGTCCCCTGCCCGGGGCGCCGGGACCTGCGCGGACGCCGCACGGGCGCCCTCCGGGCAGGTTTGCGGCTCCGGGTCGAGGTGACCAGCGGGTAACAGGCAGGATGGTGCCCTGCGCGCCCGGAGACCCCGGGTGGGCGGACCATCGCAGCACGCGAGCACGACCACGAGGGCGACCTCGCCCCCGCGCGATTCCTTGCAACCCGAGGAGCTGGACACACACCGTGGCACCCGGACGCGACCGCGAGCCCCTGCTGGCAGGCGGCCTCCCCACGCAGTACGTCGACGTCGACCCCGACGAGACCGGCGAGTGGATCGACTCCTTCGACGCCCTCGTCGCCAACGCCGGCCCCTACCGCGCGCGCTACATCATGCTGTCGCTGCTGCGCCGGGCCGCGGAGCAGAACGTCGGCGTCCCGAGCCTGCGCAGCACGGACTACATCAACACGATCCCGCCCGAGCGCGAGCCGTGGTTCCCCGGCGACGAGGCGATCGAGCGCGAGATCCGGCGGCTCGCCCGCTGGAACGCCGCGATCATGGTCCACCGCGCGCAGCGGCCCGGCGTCGGCGTCGGCGGCCACATCTCGACCTACGCGTCCACCGCCACGCTCTACGAGGTGGGGTTCAACCACTTCTTCCGCGGCAAGGACCACCCCGGCGGCGGCGACCAGATCTTCTTCCAGGGCCACGGCTCCCCCGGCATGTACGCCCGTGCGTTCCTCGAGGGCCGGCTGTCCGAGCAGCAGATGGACGGCTTCCGCCAGGAGCTCTCGCACCCGGGCGGCAGCCTCTCGTCGTACCCGCACCCGCGCCTGATGCCGGACTTCTGGGAGTTCCCCACCGTCTCGATGGGCCTCGGCCCGCTCAACGCCATCTACCAGGCGCGGTTCAACAAATACCTGCACGGCCGAGGCATCAAGGACACCAGCGACCAGCGCGTGTGGGCCTTCCTCGGCGACGGCGAGATGGACGAGCCGGAGAGCCGCGGCGCCCTGCAGCTCGCCGCGCAGGAGGAGCTCGACAACCTCACCTTCGTCGTCAACTGCAACCTGCAGCGCCTCGACGGGCCGGTCCGTGGCAACGGCAAGATCATCCAGGAGCTCGAGTCGTTCTTCCGCGGCGCAGGCTGGAACGTCATCAAGGTCGTGTGGGGCCGCAAGTGGGACGAGCTGCTCGCGGCCGACCGCGACGGCGCGCTCGTCAACCTGATGAACCGCACGCCCGACGGCGACTTCCAGACCTACAAGGCCGAGGGCGGCACGTTCATCCGCGAGAACTTCTTCGGCCGCGACCCGCGCACCCGCAAGCTCGTCGAGGACTGGAGCGACGAGGAGATCTGGGCGCTGCAGCGCGGCGGCCACGACTACCGCAAGATGTACGCCGCGTACAAGGCGGCCACCGAGCACAAGGGCCAGCCCACCGTCGTCCTCGCCAAGACGATCAAGGGCTGGACCCTGGGCAGCCACTTCGAGGGCCGCAACGCGACCCACCAGATGAAGAAGCTGACCCTCGACGACCTGCGGCACTTCCGCGACCGGCTGCACATCCCGATCTCGGACGAGCAGCTCGACGAGAAGCTGCCGCCGTACTACCACCCCGGCGCGGACAGCGACGTCATCCAGTACATGCAGGAGCGCCGACGCGCCCTCGGCGGGCCGGTGCCGGAGCGCCGCAGCCAGGCCAAGGCGCTGGTGCTGCCGGGCGACCCCGTCTACGACGTGGTCAAGCGCGGCTCGGGCAAGCAGTCGGTCGCGACGACGATGGCGTTCGTCCGCCTGCTCAAGGACCTCATGCGCGACCCCGAGATCGGTCCGCGCATCGTGCCGATCATCCCGGACGAGGCCCGCACCTTCGGCATGGACTCGATGTTCCCGACGGCGAAGATCTACTCGCCGCACGGCCAGACCTACACCTCCGTCGACCGCGACCTGGTGCTGGCCTACAAGGAGTCGACGTCGGGCCAGATCCTGCACGAGGGCATCAACGAGGCCGGCTCGGTCGCGTCGTTCACGGCCGTCGGATCGTCCTACGCCACCCACGGCGAGCCGATGATCCCGATCTACATCTTCTACTCGATGTTCGGGTTCCAGCGCACCGGCGACGGCTTCTGGGCGGCCATGGACCAGATGGCCCGCGGCTTCGTCCTCGGTGCCACTGCCGGCCGCACCACGCTCAACGGCGAGGGCCTGCAGCACGAGGACGGCCACTCCCCCATCCTTGCCGCGACCAACCCTGCGGTCGTCGCCTACGACCCCGCGTTCGGCTACGAGGTCGGGCACATCGTGCGCGACGGCCTGCGCCGGATGTACGGCGACCAGCCGGAGGACGTCTTCTACTACCTGACCGTCTACAACGAGCCCTACGTGCAGCCGGCCGAGCCGGAGGGCGTCGACGTCGACGGCATCCTGCGCGGCATGTACCTCGTGTCCGAGGCCGGCGAGGGCGACGGGCCGCGCGCCCAGGTGCTCGCGTCCGGGGTCGCGGTGCCGTGGGCGCTCGAGGCCCAGCGGCTGCTGCGCGACGACTGGGGCGTGCACGCCGACGTCTGGTCGGTGACGTCGTGGACCGAGCTGCGCCGCGACGGCCTCGAGGTCGACCGGCACAACCTGCTCGAGCCGCACGCCGAGCCGCGCACCGCGTACGTGTCCCAGCGCCTCGCCGGCCGCCCCGGCCCCGTCGTCGGCGTCTCGGACTACATGCGCGCGCTGCAGGACCTCATCCGCAACTGGGTCCCCGGCGACTACGCGACGCTGGGCACCGACGGCTGGGGCATGTCCGACACCCGTGGCGCCCTGCGCCGGCACTTCCTCGTCGACGCGCAGAGCATCGCCGTGCGCACGCTGGCCTCGCTGGCCGAGCGCGGCGAAATGGGCCGCGACGTCGTCGCGCAGGCGATCGAGCGCTACCGCCTGCACGACCCGTCGGCTGCCGACGCCGGCAGCACCGAGGGCGCCGGCTGACGTGCCCGACCGCACTGCGCCGGTGCCGCGCGCCGCTCTCGTCACGGGAGCGACGCGCGGCATCGGCCGTCTCACGGCCGAGCGCCTCGTCGGCCTCGGCTACGACGTCGTGGCCTCAGGTCGCGATCCCGACGCCGTAGCCGCGGTGGCCGACGAGCTCGGCTGCCGCGGGCTCGAGCTCGACGTCGCCGACCCGGCGAGCATCGCGCGCGCGGCCCGGCGCCTGGCCGACGAGGGCGTCGTCGTCGACGCCCTCGTGAACAACGCCGGCGTCTGCCTGGAGGACGGGCCGCTGTCGATCGCCGAGGGCGACCTCGGGACGCAGATGGCCACCAACACCTTCGGGCCGTGGCTGCTCATGCGCGCCTTCGTGCCCGGCATGGTCGAGCGCGGCTTCGGCCGCGTCGTCAACGTCTCCAGCGGCTCGGGCTCGTTCGCCGAGGGCCTCGACCTCGGCGCCTACTCGGTGAGCAAGGCCGCGCTCAACGCCCTCACCGTCGCGGTCGCGCGCGAGGTCCGCGCTCTGGGGCTCGGCGCCGACGTCCTGGTCAACGCCGTCTGCCCCGGCTGGGCGCAGACCGACATGGGCGGCCCGTCGGCGCCGGTGCCGGTGGAGCAGGCCGTCGACGGCGTCGTGTGGGCCGTGCAGCTGCCGTCCGGCGGCCCCTCGGGCCGCTTCTTCCGCGACGGCACCGAGATCCCCTGGTAGGCGCGACGACGCCCCCGTCCGGTCCGGACGGGGGCGTCGTGACGGCGGGGGTCAGCCGACGGTCGCGTGCATCTCCCAGACGAGCACCTCGGCGGGGCCGCCGACGGCGGTGATCCGGCGGCCGTCCGACGCCGTGATGCGGGCGGCGTCGCCGGTCTCGAGCAGGCCGGCGCCCTCGAGGTCGACCGCGCCCCGGGCGACGAACAGGTGGACGAACGGGGCCTCGGGCAGCTGCGCACTGCCGCCGTCGCCGAGGCGGTTGGCGAGCAGCCCCGCGTAGCGGTTCTGGATGCGGATCGCGCGGTGGTCGGCGTGCTTGTCCATCCCGGACGCGACCGTCACCCAGCCGCCGGACTCGAGCTCGTCGGTGATGTCGAGCTGCTCGTAGCCGGGGGCGATGCGCGCGGTGTCGGGCACGACCCACATCTGGATGAAGTGCACGGGGTCGGTGTGGGTGTCGCCGCCGGTGAGCCGCCACGAGTCGTTCTTCTCCGAGTGCAGGATCCCCGTGCCGGCGGACATGCGCTGCGCCAGCCCCGGGTGGATGACGCCGCTGTGGCCCTCGGAGTCCTGGTGCACGAGGCCGCCGTCGAGCACCCAGGTCACGATCTCCATGTCCTGGTGGGGGTGGGTCTCGAAGCCCGTGCCGGGCGCGACGACGTCGTCGTTGTTGACCAGCAGCAGGCCGAAGTGGGTGTTCGCGGGGTCGCGGTGGTGGCCGAAGGAGAAGGAGTGGCTGCTGTCGAGCCAGCCGATCCGGGTCGAGAACCGGTCCGCGGCGCGGCGCAGGTCGACCGACGGGGTCAGCATCGAGGTGGTCACGGGGAGTGCCTCCATCCTAGGTAGTTGACTGCTCAACTACTCACCGCGGCCGCGAATTCCCTTGTAGCGACCCGACAGTCTTGGCGCGCAGCGGCGCGCCCTCAGCCCCTAGGCTCGCACCCGTGCCCGCCGACTCCCGCAGCCGCGCCGCAGCGGTGCGGCGGCTCGAGCGGTCGTCCGGGGCTCTGGCCACCGCCGCGGCGGCGCGGATGGAGGAGGCGCACCCCTGGTACGCCGCCCTCCCCGCCGCAGACCGGTCGTGGGTCAACCTGGTGTCCCAGGCCGGCATCGCGGCCTTCGTCCGGTGGTTCCGCGACCCCGAGGGCGCGCAGGCCATCACGGCCGACGTCTTCGGCACCGCGCCCCGCGAGCTGGTGCGGGCCATCTCGCTGCAGCAGACCGTCGATCTCGTGCGGACCGTCATCGAGGTCGTCGAGGAGAGCATCGACGACCTCGCCGCCGAGCCCGCCGACGCAGCGTGGCTGCGCGAGGGGATGCTCCTGTACTCCCGCGAGATCGCGTTCGCCGCGGCCCAGGTGTACGCGCGGGCGGCCGAGGCGCGCGGCGCCTGGGACGCCCGCCTCGAGTCGCTGGTGCTCGACGCCGTCCTGCGCGACGACGTGGCCGACGACGTCGCCTCGCGCGGGGCCGCCCTGGGCTGGCGCTCGGTCGCCGGGGTGTGCGTCGTCGTCGGGCCCGCGCCCGACGGCGACCCCGAGACAGTGGCCGAGGCGGTCAAGCGCTCGGCCCGCCACCACCGCATGGACGCGCTCACCGGCGTGCAGGCGCAGCGCCTGGTCGTGGTTCTGGGCGGTGTGGCCGCAGGCGCCGACCCCGTGCCCCCGGCGCGCGCCGTCGTGCCGCACTTCGCGCCCGGGCCGGTCGTGGTCGGCCCCGTCGTCGCATCCCTGGGCGAGGCGGGCCGCAGCGCCCGCGAGGCTCTGGCGGCGGCCCACGCGGTGGCCGCCTGGCCCGATGCGCCCCGGCCGGTGGCCTCGGAGGACCTGCTGCCCGAGCGCGCGCTCGACGGCGACGGCGAGGCGGTCGCGCGCCTGGTCGACGGCGTCCACCGGCGGCTGCTCGCCGAGGACCCCACGCTGGTGGAGACGCTCACGGCCTACCTCGAGCGCAGCGGCTCGCTCGAGGGCGCCGCGCGCGAGCTGTTCGTGCACCCCAACACCGTGCGGTACCGGCTGCGCCGCGTCGCCGACATCACCGGCCTGACCCCCACCGTGCCGCGCGACGCGTGGTCGCTGCGGCTGGCGCTCGCCCTCGGCCGCCTCGCGGACCGCCCCGAGCGCTGACCTCGGGGCCCGGGCCCGAACCGTCCGACCCGACCGGCTCGAGCGCCCCGACCCCGGCGAGGTCCGCGTCCCCTGCGCCGTGGACGCGCCGGCGCGGGACGTCACGGCGGTGACACGGATCCGTGACCATGTTGTAGGAAACCTACAAAGTTGCGGGTCCTACGTTGGACGGGCCGTGATCGGCGCGTGACCTCGGCCTTCGGGAGGGTGGGACCGTGCTCGTCGTCGTCGCGCCCGGACAGGGCTCCCAGACCCCCGGCTTCCTCTCCCCCTGGCTGGAGGTGCCCGGATTCGAGGACCGCCTGCGCTGGCTGTCCACCGTCTCCGGGATCGACCTCGTCGCCCACGGCACGGACAGCGACGCCGACACCATCCGCGACACCGCCGTGGCGCAGCCGCTGCTCGTCGGCGCGGGCCTCGTGACGCTGCTGAGCCTGTTCCCCAAGCCGGGCGAGGCGTACGGCAAGGTCGGCGCCGGTGCCGGCCACAGCGTCGGCGAGATCACCGCCGCCGTCGGCGCCGGCGTCATGACCGCCGAGCAGGCCATGGTCTTCGTCCGCGAGCGCGGTCGGGCCATGGCCGAGGCTGCGGCCGTCACGCCGACCGGCATGACCGCCGTGCTCGGCGGCGACCGCGACGAGGTCGTGGCCGCGGCCGAGAAGCAGGGCCTCACCGCAGCCAACGAGAACGGCGCCGGCCAGATCGTCGTCGCGGGCACGCTCGAGCAGCTCGAGGCGTTCGCAGCCGAGCCCCCGGCCAAGGCGCGCCTGCGCCCGCTGCAGGTGGCCGGCGCGTTCCACACCGAGCACATGGCGCCGGCCGTCGGCCATCTCGCGTCGCTGGCCAAGAGCATCTACGTCCACGACACACGCCTGCGCCTCATCTCCAACGCCGACGGCACCGTGGTGCACAGCGGCCGCGACGTCCTCAAGCGCCTCGTGACCCAGGTGAGCTCGCCCGTCCGCTGGGACCTCTGCATGCAGACCATGGCCGAGATCGGCGTCACCGCCCTGCTCGAGCTCACGCCCGGCGGCACCCTGACCGGCCTGGCCAAGCGCGGCCTGCCCGGCGTCGAGACGCTCGCGCTCAACACCCCCGACGACCTCCCGGCCGCCTGGGACCTCATCGAGCGCCACGCCACCGTCGCCCCGACCGCGCAGTCGCCCACCTGGCGCCTGCTCGTCTCGCCGGCCAAGGGCACCTTCCGCCTCGGCGTCGAGAGCGGCCCCGGCGACGCCCTGCGCGCCGGCGAGCCGATCGGCGCGGTGGTCAACCTCCGCGACGAGCAGCCGGTGCTCGCACCCCACGGCGGCACCGTCGTCGAGTGGCTGGTGGAGGACGGCGACCCCGTGAGCCCCGGCCAGCCGATCGTGCGCCTGCACCCCGAGGCGGCGTCCGCGTGACCGCCCTCTCGGCGCGGCCGTTCCGCGCAGGCAGCCGCATCGTCTCCACCGGCTCGTACCGCCCCGCGCGCGTGGTGACCAACGAGGAGATCTGCACCTGGATCGAGTCGTCCGACGAGTGGATCCGCGAGCGCTCGGGGATCGTCGAGCGCCGCTGGGCAGCCGACGACGAGTCGGTCGTCGACATGGCCGAGGCCGCGGCGCTCAAGGCCGTGGCCGCATCCGGCCTGGCTCCGTCCGACATCTCGATGGTGCTCGTGGCGACGGTGTCGCACCCCTACCAGACGCCGTCGGCAGCGGCCGAGCTCGGCGAGCGCATCGGTGCGCACGGCGCTGCCGCCCTCGACGTCGCCGCCGCCTGCGCGGGCTTCTGCTACGCCGTGGGCCTGGCCGACACCCTGATCCGCTCCGGCGAGAGCGAGCACGTGCTCGTCGTCGGCGTCGAGAAGCTCTCGGACTTCGTGCGCAAGGACGACCGCGGCTCGTCGTTCATCTTCGCCGACGGCGCCGGCGCCGTGGTGATGAGCCCCAGCGACCGGCCCGGCGTGGGCCCCACCGTGTGGGGCGCGGATGGCGCGCAGAAGGACGCCATCACGATGACCCAGAACTGGATCGAGTACCGCGACGACCAGACCCTGGGCTTCCCCGCGCTGAAGATGCAGGGCCAGCAGGTGTTCCGCTGGGCCGTCGGCGAGATGGCCGGCGTCGCCCAGCAGGCACTCGAGGCTGCGGGCATCACCGCCGACGACCTCGTCGCGTTCGTGCCGCACCAGGCCAACAACCGCATCACCGACGCGATCGTCCGGTCGCTCAAGCTGCCCGAGCACGTCCACGTCGCGCGCGACATCGTCACCACCGGCAACACGTCGGCGGCGTCCGTGCCGCTCGCGCTCGACCGGATGCTCGAGAGCGGCGACGTCGGGCACGGCGGCTACGCACTGCTCATCGGGTTCGGCGCCGGGCTGGCCTACGCCGCCCAGGTGGTCGAGCTCCCCTGATCCCCCGCCGCCCGCCCGCCGGGCCGCGGACGCACGACCCGCACCACCCGCTCGTCCCGTCAGTCCCGTCCAGCACCGACCCGCAGGAGTAGCACGTGTCCGCAACGCTCGAGGGCCTCGCCGCCATCGTCAACGAGGTCGCCGGTACCCCCATCGACGACATCACGCCCGAGAAGTCCTTCGTCGACGACCTGGACATCGACTCGCTGTCGATGGTCGAGGTCGTCATGGCCTGCGAGGACAAGTTCGGCGTGAGCATCCCCGACGGCGAGGTCAAGAACCTCAAGACCGTCGGCGACGCCGTCGCCTACATCGACGCGAACTCCGGCTCCTGAGCCGACCGGTGCGGAGGTGCGCCGTCCCGGGCGCACCTCCGCACCGACAGCGAACAGCCGGCCCCGATCGGGCCGCCGCCGCTGCACCGCACGCAGCACCATCCAGCCAGCACCCTGGTCCTGATCAGCCGCACCGCAGGAGCGAACCGTCATGAGCACCGAGCGCACCGAGCAGCGCCGAGTCGTCGTCACCGGCCTGGGCGCGTCGACGCCGGTCGGCGGCGACGTCGCCTCGACCTGGGAGGGCCTGCTCGCGGGCCGCTCCGGCGTCCGCACGATCGAGGACGAGCGCTTCGCCGAGCTGCCCGTCCGCTTCGCCGGGCAGCTCGCCGTCGACCCCACCGAGGTGCTCGAGCGCCCCGAGGCGCGCAAGCTCGACCGCTCGCAGCAGGTGGCGCTCGTCGCCGCCCGCGAGGCGTGGGCCCACGCGGGCGCCCCGGAGGTCGACAAGCTGCGCCTCGGCGTCGTCGTCGCCACCGGCATCGGCGGCATCGTGTCGCTGCTCGACAACTACGACATCCTCAACACCCGCGGCTGGTCGCGCGTCTCGCCGATGTCCGTGCCGCAGCTCATGCCCAACGGCTCGGCGGCGTGGGTGGGCCTCGACCTCGGTGCCCAGGCCGGCATCCACACGCCCGTGAGCGCCTGCGCCTCCGGCGCCGAGGCCATCGGCTACGCCATGGAGATGATCCGGTCGGGCCGCGCCGACGTCGTCGTCGCCGGCGGCACCGAGGCCTGCATCCACCCCATCACCGTCGCCGCCTTCGGCGCCATGCGTGCGCTCTCGACGCGCAACGACGAGCCCGCGCGCGCCAGCCGCCCCTACGACAAGGGCCGCGACGGCTTCGTCATGGGCGAGGGCGCCGGCATGGTCGTCCTCGAGTCGGCCGAGTTCGCCGCCGCCCGTGGCGCGACCGTGTACGCCGAGGTCGCCAGCCAGGGCCTGTCGGCCGACGGCCACCACATCGCGCAGCCCGAGCCCGAGGGCCGCGGCGCCACGCGCGCCATCCGCTCCGCCATCGAGGCTGCAGGCGTCGCGCCGTCGGACATCATCCACGTCAACGCGCACGCCACGTCCACGCCGCAGGGCGACGTCGCCGAGTCGCTCGCCATCCGCGCCGTTCTCGGCGACGCCACCGACGGCGTCGCGGTCAGCGGCACCAAGTCCATGACCGGCCACCTGCTCGGCGGTGCCGGCGCGGTGGAGTCCGTGGCCGCGATCCTCGCCCTGCACCACCGCATGGCGCCGCCCACGATCAACATCGAGGACCCCGACGACGAGATCCGCCTCGACGTCGTGCGCGGCGAGGCCCGTGCGCTGCGCAACGGCGACGCCGCCGTCCTCAACAACTCGTTCGGGTTCGGCGGCCACAACGTCGCCCTCGTCTTCCGGAGCGTGTGATGACCGCGACCGCCTCCCCCGCCACCGACATCGCCGTGGCCGACCTCGACCCGCGCCACCCGCTCGTCCGCCTCGAGGCCTTCCTCGACGACGGCACGATGGAGCTCGTCTCGGCAGTCGACGACTGCGGCGTCATCGCGGCCAAGGGTTCGGCCCACGGCACGCCCGTCGTCGTCTTCTGCACCGACCCCACCGTCCAGGGCGGCGCCATGGGCATCGGCGGCTGCAAGGTCATCGTCGAGGCCTACGAGCGCGCACTTGCCGACGGCGTGCCCGTCGTCGGCCTCTGGCACTCCGGCGGCGCGCGCCTGCGCGAGGGTGTCGAGAGCCTGCAGGCCGTCGGCCTGGTCTTCGCCATCATGACCCGCGTCTCCGGCCGGATCCCGCAGATCTCGGTCGTCCTCGGCCCGGCCGCCGGCGGCGCCGCGTACGGCCCGGCGCTCACCGACGTCGTCGTCCTCGGCCCCGAGGGCCGCGTGTTCGTCACCGGCCCCGACGTCGTCCGCTCGGTCACCGGCGAGGACGTCGACATGCTGCGCCTCGGCGGCCCCGAGCCGCACGGCCGCCGCAGCGGCGTCGTCCACGTCATCTCGGCGTCCGAGCGCGAGGCCCTCGACGACGGCGCCCGCCTCGCGGCGCTGCTCGGCTCGCACGGCTCGCTCGACGTCGACGCCGTGGCCGACGTCGACCTCGCCGCGCTCATGCCCGAGAACGTCAAGCGCGCCTACGACGTGCACCCCGTCGTCGAGGCCGTCCTCGACGAGGGCACCTCGCTCGAGCTGCACCAGCGCTGGGCGCCCAACATCGTCACCACCCTCGGCCGCATCGGCGGCCGCAGCGTCGGCGTCATCGCCAACAACCCGCTGCGCCTCGGGGGCTGCCTCGACGCGACGAGCGCCGAGAAGGCCGCGCGCTTCGTCCGCATGTGCGACGCGTTCGGGCTGCCGCTCATCGTCGTCGTCGACGTCCCTGGCTACCTGCCGGGCGTGGGCCAGGAGTGGGACGGCGTCGTCCGCCGCGGCGCCAAGCTGCTGCACGCGTTCGCCGAGGCCGAGGTGCCCCGGGTGACGGTCGTGACCCGCAAGGCCTACGGCGGCGCCTACATCGCCATGAACGCCCGCGCCCTCGGCGCCACGAAGGTGTTCGCCTGGCCCGACGCGCAGGTCGCGGTCATGGGCGCCGTCGCGGCCGTGCGCATCCTGCACCGCCGCAAGCTGGCCGAGGTGCCCGAGGACGCGCGCACCCAGGTCGAGAACGAGCTTGCCGACGAGCACACCCGCATCGCCGGCGGCGTCGACCGCGCCGTGGCCATCGGCGTCGTCGACGAGGTCGTCTCCCCGCAGCAGACCCGCAGCGCACTGGCTCGTGCACTGTCGGACGCGCTCGCGGCCGACCCGGAGATCCGCGGGCACCACGGCAACATCCCGCTGTAGCGCTCGGGCAGCAGGCGCTCCTCCGCCTGCGCGATCGTGGGGCGCGGCGCTTCGGTGCTGGACCGCCGCGCCCCGCACGACAGAGGACCCCCGGCCCGGCCGGGGGTCCTCTGCGTTTACTCCCTCAGGGAGGAGGGTCTGGTGCCGTCCTAGACGACCTGGTGCAGCCAGCGCACCGGCGATCCCTCGCCGGCCACGCGGAAGGCCTCGAGCTCGGTGTCCCAAGGGCCGCCGAGCAGGATGTCGATCTCGTCCTCGACCGGCTCCTCGATCTCGTGGGCGCGGGCGATCGCCGCGCGCAGCCGGCCCTCGCTCACCACGACGTCGCCGTTGGGGCCGATCTGGGCGCGGTAGACCCCCAGGGTCGGGGTCACGGAGTAGCGCTCGCCCTCCGAGGTGGCGGTGGGCTCCTCGGTCACCTCGAAGCGCAGCCGGCCCCAGCCCCGCAGCGACGAGACGATGCGCGCCGCGGTGCCGACCGGGCCCGACCACGAGAGGTCGGTGCGCACGGTGCCGGCCAGCATCGGCTGCCCCGTCCAGTGCAGGTCGACCCGGCTGCCCAGGATGTCGGCCAGGGCCCACTCCACGTGGGAGGCGAGGGCCCGGGGGCAGGAATGCACGAAGACGACGCCGCGGGTGGTCACCCGGGCGCCGGTGGGCACGCTCGCGCCGCGCTCGGCCATGGCCGGACCTCTCTCTCGTCGAGGGACGCCTTCCCCAGCGGCCTCACGAGCCCAGGTCCTCACGGTCCACGAGCAGCGCACGCGACCGGCCGCAGCCGATCGCACTGCGGTCACGATAACCCGACGAGCACCGTCCGCACCACCAGCCACGCAGCCCCCTCGCCGGACGGACCTCCCATGGAAACGCTCCCATTCGGACGATCGGGTGGATGACGTCCCTCTCTCGGAGCATCCGGGTGAAGGATCCTCAGGTCCGGGGCCCGCCGCGGCCGATGGGTCTCGTGCAGGACGGCACCAGGGGGTGCTGTGGCACGGGGGCCGGAGCGGGATCCGGTGTGAGCACGGGGAGGGCGGGGCCATGGCCGAGTCCGAGATCTTCATGACCGAGATGTACGACGAGGGCGTCATCACCGAGGTCATCCGGCCGGCGGCGATCGTGCCGGAGGAGTCCGCGCGCGCGATCCTCGTCGAGCTGGCCCTGCAGGACGTGCAGTACGGCGGCCTGTGGATGTCCGACCCCTCGCGCTGGGCGCTCTACGACCTGCCCTGGGCCGCCGCGGGGCAGCCCGGCAACAGCCAGCTCATCGGCACCATCCAGGTCGCCTATGGCACGCCCACGCGCTACGAGATCACCATCTACCGAGCGACCGTCACCCGTCGTGGCACCGAGCTCGGGTGGACCGTGACCTCGCTGTGCGACAAGGCGCTCAACTACGGCCACCTCGACCTCGCCACCTGCCCGCGCGCGTCGCTGACCGCGCCGCCCAAGCCCTTCCACTTCTAGCTCCTCGACCTGCCCCGCCAGCGGCCCCGGCCTCCGGCGGGCGCCCGGACGGCGACCCCCCGAGCCGTGCGGGCAGCGCCGGCGCCTCCCCCCTCGCGCCGGCTCGACAGGCCCCGCCGCTCCCCCGCAGGCGGGGCCTGTCCCATCTCCGGGGGACGGCGTCGTCGCAGGTCAGGGCAGGCTCACCGGCTCGCGCCGGCCTCATATGCACAGCCCCCGGGCGTTCACAGGTGGCTCTCAGGTTCGGGCCCCAGAGTCCTGGTCATGAGCAGTGCGACGCTGGCCCGCCCGGCCGCCCCCGCCTCGGCCTCGGCCGGCCGCCCCCGCCGCAACCGTGCGGCCGACGCCTGGATGGCCGTCGGTGGCCTCGGCCTCGGACTCGTGTGCGGCATCCAGCTCGTCACCAGCACCGGCACCGCCGGCCCCGGCGGGCTCATCACCGAGCTCAGCCGCTGGGCGGCCATGGTCGGCACCTACCTGTCGCTGGTCGTCATCTTCCTGATCGCGCGGGTGCCGTCGTTCGAGCGGGCCGTCGGCCTCGACCGGATGATCTCCTGGCACCGCAAGCTGGGGCCGCTGGCGCTGCTGCTCGTCGCCGCGCACGTCGTGCTCGTGACGCTCGGGTACGCCGCCACCTCGGCGTCGTCGTACCTGGGCCAGACCTGGTCGTTCGTCACCGAGTACCCGTGGCTGCTGCCGGCGCTCGCCGGGTTCCTGCTCATGCTCGTCGCGGGCATCTCCTCGTGGCGCGTGGCCCGCCGTCGGATGAAGTACGAGACCTGGTGGGTCACCCACCTGTACTTCTACGTCGCGATCGCACTTGCCTACCTCCACCAGATCCAGCTCGGCCAGCCGTTCGCCACCCACGAGTGGGCCACCCGGATCTGGATCGCCCTGTACGTCATCACCTTCGGCCCGCTGCTCGTCTTCCGCGTGGCGGCCCCGATCGTGAAGAGCCTCCGCCACAACCTCACGGTGCACGCCGTCCAGCGCGAGAGCGCCGACACCATCAGCATCTGGATCAGCGGCCGCAACCTGCCGGCGCTGCAGGCCAAGGGCGGCCAGTTCTTCGGCTGGCGGTTCATGACGCGCACCGACTGGTGGCAGTCGCACCCGTACTCGCTGTCGGCCGCCCCCGACAAGCGCTACCTGCGCATCACGGTGAAGGACCTCGGCGACCAGAGCCGTGCGCTCGCCGCCCTGCGCCCCGGCACCCGGGTGATCGCCGAGGGGCCGTACGGCACCTTCACGGCCGACAACCGCCGCACCGACCGGGTCGTCCTCATCGGCGGCGGAGTGGGCATCACGCCCATCCGCGCGGTGCTCGACGATATCCCGAAGCACGTCAAGGTCGAGATCCTCTTCCGCGCCTCCCGGCCCGAGGGCCTGGTGCTGCGCCAGGAGCTCGAGGCGATCGCGCGCAGCCGCGACGGCATCCGTCTGCGCTACCTCGTCGGCAGCCGCCGCGAGTACCCCATCAACGCCCGCACGCTCACCCACCTCGTGCCGGACTTCGCCCAGGGCGACGTCTACACCTGCGGCCCGGAGGAGCTCATCGCCTCGGTCCGCGAGGCGGCCCGCGTGCTCGGGATGCCCGAGGACCGCGTCCACGACGACTCGTTCTCGTTCCACTCGCCCGACTACTACTCGTTCGAGACCGCTGTCTCGTCGAGCTCGAAGGGAGCCTCGCGATGAAGCGCGCGGTCATCGTCGGCACCGGCACCGTGGCGGGTATCGCCGCCGTCCTGGCGCTCAACCCCGACCCGGCCAGCCAGACCGCCTCGGCGGCCACCACGAAGTCGAGCACGTCGGCGTCGTCCGGCTCGTCGGCCGGCAGCTCGTCCGGCTCGTCGTCCTCGGGAAGCTCGTCGGCCGGCTCGTCCTCGTCGGGCGCCTCCGGCACCTACACCGGCGACGCCGTCGACATCGGCCGCGGCTACGGCACCATCCAGCTCGAGGTCACCGTCGAGAGCGGCCGCATCGTCGACATCCAGGCGCTCGCGGTCCCCGAGAACGACCACCGCAGCGCCGAGATCAGCTCGTACTCCGTGCCGCAGCTCATCCAGCAGGCGCTCGATGTCCAGAGCGCCCAGATCTCGGGCATCAGCGGCGCCACCTACACGTCCTACGGCTTCGCGCAGTCGCTGACCTCGGCGCTTCAGCAGGCGGGGCTGTGACGGCCATGGCCGAGCCCGCCCCCGCCTCCCTGGCGTCGCTGCTCCCGGGCCGCGTGCATACGCGCCGCGAGCACGTGTGGGGCACGGTCGTGTCGCTCGACGTCCGCGACGCCGACGCGCCCGAGCACGCCGTCGACGCGGCCTGGGAGTCGGTGCGCGCCGAGCTGCACCGCATCGACGCCGTCTACTCGACGTTCCGCGACGACTCGGTCGTCAGCCGCCTGCGCCGCGGCGGCCAGCACCTCGTGGCCGACGACGTCGCCGAGGTCGTCGACCGATGCCTCGAGGCGCGCCGGCTGACCGAGGGCTCCTTCGACCCGTGGTGCGCGCCGGGCGGCTTCGACCCGAGCGGACTGGTCAAGGGCTGGGCCGCCGACCGCTGCGCGGACATCGTGCGCATGCACGGCCTCCGCAGCTTCACCCTCGACGCCGGCGGCGACCTCGCCTGCCGCGGCGCGGCGTCGCCCGACCACGCCGGATGGCCGATCGGCATCTCCCACCCCGACGACCCGATGCAGGTCGCCGCGGTGGTCGAGGTCGTCGACGCCGCCATCGCGACATCGGGGTTCAGCCAGCGCGGCGAGCACGTGCTCGACCCGGGTTCCGGGGGCGCCGCGCGCGGAGCACGGCAGGCGACCGTGATCGGGCCGGACGGCGCGCTGGCCGACGCCCTGGCGACCGGGCTCATGGTCGCGGGTGTCGACGGTGCGCGCTGGTTCTCGGCGCTGCCAGGATGGTCCGCGTACGTCGTGGACGGCGGCCTCACCACCGCGTGGGGGCCCGCGTTCGAGACGTCGATGCCCGAGGGGGCGAAGGAGCGATGACGACTGTGACCCACCCGCGCACCGAGGACGACCTGCCGCAGAGCTACCTGCGCGCGGGCGACGGCGTCCCGCCCGTCCGCGTGCTCGTCGTGGACGACGAGCCCGACCTCGCCGACCTCGTCTCCACCGCGCTGCGCTTCGACGGCTGCCGGACCGCCACCGCGGGCGACGCCGACGAGGCCGTGCGCGTTGCCCGCGAGCTGCGCCCGGACATCGCCGTGCTCGACATGATGCTGCCCGGCGACGACGGCGTGACCCTGCTCGGCCGCCTGCGCGCCGAGCACCCGGACCTGCCCGCGGTGTTCCTCACCGCGCGCGGCGACACCCGCGACCGGATCGCGGGCCTGCGCGCCGGCGCCGACGACTACATCGCCAAACCCTTCTCGCTCGAGGAGCTCTTGGCCCGCCTGCAGGCCGTGCTGCGCAGGACCGGCCGCCTCGACGAGCGCGGCGCCGTCCTGCAGGTCGCCGACCTCACCCTCGACGAGCTCACCCGCGAGGTGCGCCGCGGCGGCGAGCTGGTCGACCTCACCCCGACCGAGTTCGACCTGCTGCGCTTCCTCATGCAGAACGCGCGCACGGTCGTGAGCAAGTCGCAGATCCTCGACCGCGTCTGGCACTACGACTTCGCCGGCCGCAGCAACATCGTGGAGCAGTACATCGGCTACCTCCGCAAGAAGGTCGACGCCGACCGCGAGCCGCTCATCCACACCGTGCGCGGCGTCGGCTACGTCCTGCGCGCACCGCGGGCGGGCGACTGACCGTGCCGTCCGTCCCCGTCGGCACCGGCGCCGACGACGTCGTCCCCGCAGAGGCCCTGCCACGCAAGGCCTCGCGGTGGTCGTCGCTCACTCTCACCCGACGGCTTGTCATCGGACTCGTCGCCGTCACCGCCGCGACCCTCGTGGTCGTGGCGGGTGCGACGTTCCTGGCGCTGCGGGCCTGGCTGATCGACCAGGTCGACGCCGACCTGATGGGCCCCAAGTACCAGCTCTACTCCGACCAGCGCGACCGCGATCCCCTCGATGAGGCGCTGCGCGGCTGGCAGAGCGCAGGCGCGACACTGGTCACCCTCAACAACGGCACCGCGACGACGCTGCCGGTCCAGTTCCCGGGGGGCGACTCGTCGTCGGTCGAGACCTGGTCGGCGTCCGACGCCGCCGAGCTCGCCACGGTGCCCACGACACCGGCGGCCGAGCCGGTCACCGTCGAGCTCGAGGCTGTCGGTGTGGCGCGTGCCGTCGCCGTGCCGGCCCAGCTGCGCGACGGCACCCCGGTGACCGTCGTCGCCGTCTCGCCGATGAGCGAGGTGTACGAGACGGCGAGCCGTCTCGTCGTCGTCGAGATCCTCGCCGTCGCGGGCGCGATCCTGCTCGTCGCCGTCGTCGGCACGTGGTTCGTGCGGCGCGAGATGAAGCCGCTCAAGGCGGTGGCGGAGACGGCGAGCGGTGTCGCCGCGCTGCCGCTCGACCGCGGCGACGTCGTGATCCCCGAGCGCGTCGCCGACACGAACCCCAGCACCGAGGTGGGCCAGGTGGGCCTCGCGGTCAACGCGATGCTCGACCACGTGGAGACCTCGCTGCGCACCCGCGCCGAGACCGAGGACAAACTGCGCCGGTTCGTGTCCGACGCAGGGCACGAGCTGCGCACCCCGCTGGCGTCGGTCCGCGGGTACGCCGAGCTCATGCGTCGCGGTGCCGCCGCCGATCCCGAGTCCGCCGCCCAGGCGG
The DNA here is from genome assembly GCA_020161245.1 of Actinomycetota bacterium. Taxonomy (GTDB): domain Bacteria; phylum Actinomycetota; class Actinomycetes; order S36-B12; family CAIYMF01; genus Longivirga. The sequence goes on from JAIUOK010000004.1 coordinate 116,783, forward strand.
CGTCACGGATCGAGGCGGCAGCCAGCCGGATGGGCCTGCTCGTCGAGGATCTGCTGCTGCTCGCGTCGCTCGACGAGGAGCGGCCGCTCTCCCGCGAGCGGCTCGGCCTCGGGAGCCTGGTCGACGACGCCGTCTCCGAGGTGTCGGCCACCGGCCCCGACCACACCTGGCGTACCGAGCTCGCCCCCGGCGACGGCCCCTACGTCGTCGGCGACTCCTCGCGGCTCTACCAAGCCGTGGCCAACCTGCTCGCCAACGCCCGCGCCCACACCCCCGCGGGCACCACCGTCACGGCGCGCACCGGACAGGACGCCGGCACCGCCTGGGTCGAGGTCCGCGACGACGGGCCGGGGTTCCCGGAGGACCTGCTGCCGCGCGCCACCGAGCGCTTCGCCCGCGGCGACTACAGCCGCTCCCGCGCTACCGGCGGCAGCGGTCTGGGCCTGGCGATCGTCAAGGCCGTGGTCGAGGCGCACGGCGGCGTCCTCACCGTCGCCAACAGCGCCGACGGCCCGGGCGCGGTGATCCGGATCGAGCTCCCGGTGGCGGGTGCAGCAGCGGTGGAGACCGTCGCGCCGTTCGGAGAGGCCGCCCCGCCCTCCGGCTCCCCCGTCGACGGCATCCCCGCCCCGGCCCTCTCCCGCTCCGAGACGCTCCCGTCGGAGTAGACCTTCTTGCAAGCTGCTCGCAGGAGGGGTCTCGGATCACGGATGGCGGCTGCCATGGGGCTGCGGCCTCGCCTAGCCTGACGTCGTGATCTCCTCGACGGCCCGTGCGACCGCGCCGGTGCGCGCGCTCGCCAGCTGTCGCTGTCCCGGCTGACGCCGTCCCCGCGCGGGTCCGGCGTCGATACGCGCCCCGACCGGACCGAGCCGAGAGACACCAGCGAGATGACCGACCTCCTCACCCCCCTGCACACGTCCCTGCCCGCCGAGCAGCACGTGGCGGCCCATCTCTACGACGCCGCCGACCCGCGCGCCGTGGCCCGCGTGGTCGCCGACCACCGCGAGCTGTGGGCGGCCCGGGTGCGGTTCGACCCCGACGCCCCGCAGCACGTGACCGTCTGGGCCGACGACCGCTGGGAGGTCCGCCTCGGCGCGTGGCTGCCCGGCCAGTCGAGCGGCGAGCAGCACCACGTGGGGCGCCGCGGCGCCCTGCTCGTCCTGCAGGGCGCGCTGCGCGAGACGACCTGGCACGTGGCGACCGACGGCCCGACGCCGGGACGTCGCCACGCCGTGACCCGCGTCCATCGCGCCGGCGACGTGCGCACGCACGGCCACGTGCACGTGCACGCCGTCGAGCCCGAGGGCAGCGACCCCGTACTGGCGCTGCAGGTCCACGCGCGCACGGCGTGAGCCGACCACGACGAAGGCCCCGGCAGATGCCGGGGCCTTCGCATCGTGCGGGTGCAGCGATCAGCCGTGGTAGGCCGGCGGCAGGTCGACCGGGCGCAGCACGCGGTCGATGCCGTGCGCGATCTGCTTGTTGCCCTTGTTGATGTCGACCTTGGCGAGGATCACGCGCGGGTTGCGGGCGTTGCGGTCCTTGTCCCACAGCGAGATCTCGGGGCCGGCGTACACCGCGACATGGAGGGTGCTGCCGAGCGCGGTCCTGAGGTTGGCGCCGTTGGCCTTGAGGGCCTGCTTCGACGTGATCGTGGCGCCCGGGATGACGTGGTAGAGCAGGACCTTCTCCACCGTCGGGATGCCGAGCGAGGCGACGGCGGCGAACGCCGCGCGCTCCGTCTTCGGGGTCTTGCCGGTCAGCGACGTCACCAGGCGCTGGAAGGCGCGGTCGGTCGGGGCGAAGACGGTGATGGCGGTGCCGCCCTTGGTGATGACGCCGACCTTGCTGTTGGGCTTGGCGGCGAGGACCGCGAGGGCGGCCTCGGTGACGATGTCGTAGTCGCCCCAGTTGGTGTCGAACGTGTTGCCGTCCGAGGTGAGAACCGCGGCGATCGGCTTGTTGCCGAGCGCGGCCTTGGCGGCAGTGGGGTTGCTGGCTCCGGCCGAGGGGGCGATCGCGATGGCGCCGACGGCGAGGCCGGCCGTGGCGACCAGCGCGGCAGCGCGGTGTCCGATCTTCATGGGGTCGTCCTCCGGGTGGGGTGCGCCCGGTCCGTCCGGGCGACGCTGCCCCTACTTCTGGCCCGGACGCCGCGGCGGATGCACCGGTGTCCGAATCACCCGAACGGCCGCGGGCCGGTCCTGGCAGCATCGGGCCGCACCCGAGCACCGGAGGAACGATGACCGACGCCGTCTGGACCGCACCCGACGTCGAGCGCGACCCGAGCCCGAGGCTGGTCGACGAGCGGGCCTGCCTGCAGGGCTGGCTGGACTTCCAGCGCCAGACGCTGCTGTTCAAGTGCGCCGGGCTCACCCACGAGCAGCTCGCGCAGCGCAGCGTCCCGCCGTCGCGGCTCTCGCTGCTCGGACTTGTGCGCCACATGGCCGAGGTGGAGGCGTGGTGGTTCCGCTCGATGCTGCGCGGCGAGCACGCGCACGGCTTCTACGGCCCGGACGGCAACGAGCAGGGCGACTTCGAGGACCTCGACTCCGTGCCGGCCGAGGAGGTGTTCGCCCGGTACGCCGAGGAGTGCCGCCTCGCCGACGCCGCAGCGGCCGACCTCGCGCTCGAGGACACCTTCGAGAACCCGTACTGGGGCCGCGGGGCGAAGGTCCAGCACCTCGACCTGCGCTGGGTCTACCTCCACATGATCGAGGAGTACGCGCGCCACAACGGCCACGCCGACCTGCTCCGCGAGCTGATCGACGGACGCACGGGCGACTGACCCGACAGGATCGTCCCGTGACCCACGACGGCGACCCGATCTGGCCCGATCTGCAGGCGCTGCGCTGCACCGTGCTGCCCGACCCTGTGCGCACCGACGACGGCGGCGCCGTGTGCCTGCTGCTCGTGCGGGTCGACAGCCCGCGCGGCGAGCTGCTCGACACCGCGGTGTTCGCCGACCTCGACGTCCTCGGCCGCCGGCTGCTGGCCGATCCGTCGATCGGCGGCGTCGTGATCACGGGCGCCCGGCCCGGCGTGTTCGTGCCCCACTTCAGCCTCGGCGAGATCGCCGACGGCGCCGAGGCCCTCGGCCGGCCTCTCCCCTATCCGGCGGCCCGCGCCGCGTACTCCGCGGTCGCCGCCCTCTCGCGCTCGCGGTCGGTCCGCGACGCGCTGCTGGCCACGCCTGCGGCGGGCCTGGCCGAGCTGGCCCGGACGCACCAGGCCCTCGACCGGCTCGGCACGCTGCCGCAGGTCGTCGTCGCCGCGATCGACGGCGACGCGCTGGCGGGAGGCTGCGAGCTGGCGATGGCGTGCGACCTGCGGGTGATGTCGCGCGGCGAGGGCCGGATCGGGCTCGTCGAGGTGACGGCCGCGATCCCGCCCGGCGCCGGGGGCACGCAGCGCCTGGCCCGGGCGGTCGGGCCCGTCCGCGCGCGGTCGATGATGCTGCGCGCCCAGACCCTCGACGCCGACGGGGCCGTCGCGGCCGGGCTGGTCGACGAGGCCGTCGACCGTGACGCGCTGCTCCCGACGGCGATCGGTCTCGCCGCCGACGTCGCGCGGCGCAGCCCCGAGGCGGTGGCCGGCGTGAAGCGGGCACTGTCGGGCGGCCGGGCCTGGCGCGAGGGCATCGCGCGCGAGGCCGCCGGCTTCGTGGCCGCGGCGTCGGGCAGCCGCGCCATCGCCCGCATCCGCGCCTTCGCTGCCGCGAGCAGCCCCGACGGCAGCCGAACCCCCTGGCGCGACCGCACCTGGCTCCCCTGACCCTCGACGGAGTCGGGGGTCCGAACGCGTCGCAGAGAGCGCGCATCGACCCCCAACGCTCGAGCCGCGCCAGGTGGGGGTCCGATCGCGTCGCAGAGAGCGCGTATCGACCCCCAACGGATCGGTCAGCGCAGCGACATCGCGCGCTCGGCGAGCGCGGTGATGGTCAGCGACGGGTTCACCCCGATGTTGGCCGGGACGACGCTGCCGTCGATCACCCGCAGGTCGTCGTAGACATCGCCGTCCGGAGTGGCGAAGACGCGGTGAGCGGTGTCGACGACGCCGTGCTCCGGGGCATCCGCGATCACGGCACCGCCGAGCACATGCGCAGTCGCCCCGATGCCGAGCAGCGGGTCGAGCAGCGTGCCGTAGGGCGTGCCGCCGCTCGCCTCGGCCACCGCACGCGCGGAGGCGTTGGCCTGGGGCAGGTACGTCGGGATCGCCTCGGCACCGGGCGCCAGCCGCGAGCGCAGCCCCCAGCCGAGCGGGCCGCGGCGCAGCTCGAGGGCGATCTCGTTGTCGTCGTGCTGCATCACCGTCAGCACGGTGACGCGCTTGTTCCAGTCGGCAGCCCGCTGGTTGGCCGTGGCCGACGCCGGATCCCGCACGGCTGCAACGAGAGTGCGGCCCAGGCGCTGCGCGCGCGACGTCCCGTCGACCAGGGGCGAGAGGTAGAGCCGCATGAAGCCGTACGACGCCGGGAAGCGGTTCTGCGTCACGTGCGTGGTGGAGTCCGGGTGGAAGTCGCTGGAGATCGTGGCGCCGTCGGCCGTGACGTCGACCGAGTCGTCGGGCTGCAGGATCGCGGTGAACGCCTCGGAGTTGGTGCGCACGTGGCGGCCGAGCGCGGGCGACGCCCACGGCAGCGTGCGCCAGCGGTCGCGCGACGCGAGCAGCAGGCCGGTGGTGCCGAGCACGCCGCCGGACAGCACCACCTCGCGAGCCGTCAGGCTGCGCATCGGCGAGCGGCGCACCAGCGGGTCGACGACGTCGAGGCGCCAACCTCCGCCGGGCAGCCGGACGAGCCGCTCGACCTTCGACTGCGGCGACACCTGCGCGCCGAGCCCTTCGGCCCGGGCGAGGTAGGTCCGGTCGACCGAGTTCTTGGCGCCGTGCACGCAGCCCGACAGGCACGCGCCGCACTTCACGCAGTCGGCGAACGAGATCCCTTGCGGCGTGGGCCCGTACGACGCGCCGGCACCCATCGAGCGCGCGGCCTCGCCGAGCCAGACGTCCTGGGCGCCGACGTAAGGATTGGTCTCGCGCCCGAGCATCGTCGCGGCCTCGGCGTAGTGGTCGGTGAGCTCGGCCCGCCAGTCGACGCCGGAGCGCACCCAGCCCGGGGCCTCCCACGCCGCCGGGGTGGGCTCGAGCAGCACCGCGGCGTACACGATCGACCCGCCGCCGACGGCCACGCCGTGGACGACGATCACGTGGCGCAGCAGCGTCTGGCGGAAGTAGCCGCGCAGCCCCGCCTCCGGCGCCCACAGCAGGTCGCGCAGGCTGCGGCTGCCGCGCTCGAGGTCGTCGCGGGTGAGCCGGCGCCCCTGCTCGAGGACGGCGACCGACCGGCCCGCCTCGGCGTGCCGCAGCGCGGCGACGCCGCCGCCGAACCCGGAGCCGACCACGGCCACGTCGACGTCGAAGACCCCCACAGCCGCAGTCTGGCCTACGGCTCGACGGCGGGAGGCGGGATCGGGGGCAGCGAGGCCTCGGGGTCGAGGTCGATGAGGATCCAGACCCGCTTCTTGCCCACGAGCCGGAACGCCCAGCGGGCGGGCCACATCACCGAGAAGTGCCGGCCGTACTTCGCGCGGTGGGCCCGGACACCGGGGCGGAACTCCGAGCGGTCGAGCACCACCGCCCGTCCCGCGACGTAGGAGGCGCCCGGCAGCAGGGTCCCCGGCCCGTCGCAGGCCGCGACGGCGACGAGGGGGTTCGCCGCGATCCGCCGCACCTTGTAGGAGTCGCCGAAGGTCGACACGAACAGCCGCTCGCCGTCGCCGCTCACCCAGACCGCCGTGTGCGCGGCGCTCCCGTCGGCCCGGAACGACACCAGGTTGACGAAGGCCTCGTCGCCGAGGGCCCGGGTCAGGGCACGGGTGCGGTCGTCCACCCCGGCAGCGTGCCATGGCGCACTGGTGAATATTGGATCCAATCTGCTACGGTCGCCCGAGACCACCCATCCGCGCACCCCTCGGAGCACCTCGTGGCCCGCCGCCCGCAGCACCCGTTCGCGATCCTCGACCTCGACACCCTCCTCGACGACGAGGAGAAGGCCATCCGCGACGTCGTGCGCCAGTACGTCGACGACCGGATCAAGCCCGAGGTGGCCGACTGGTTCGAGGCGGGCACGATCCCGGCCAAGGAGCTCGCCAAGGAGATGGGCGAGCTCGGCCTGCTGGGCATGCACCTCGAGGGCTACGGCTGCGCCGGCACGAGCGCCACGGCGTACGGCCTGGCCTGCCTCGAGCTCGAGGCGGGCGACTCCGGCATCCGCTCGCTGGTGAGCGTGCAGGGGTCGCTGGCGATGTACGCCATCCACGCCTTCGGCTCCGAGGAGCAGAAGCAGGAGTGGCTGCCCCGCATGGCCGCCGGCGAGGCAATCGGGTGCTTCGGCCTCACCGAGCCCGACTTCGGCTCCAACCCCTCGGGCATGCGTACCGTGGCCAAGCGCGACGGCGACGACTGGGTGCTCGACGGCACCAAGATGTGGATCACCAACGGCACCGTCGCCGACGTCGCCGTGGTGTGGGCCCGCACGGACGACGGCATCCGCGGCTTCGTCGTCCCGACGTCCACGCCGGGCTTCACGGCGCGCGAGATCCACAAGAAGCTCTCGCTGCGCGCGTCGGTCACCGCCGAGCTGATCCTCGAGGGCGTGCGCCTGCCGGCCGACGCCGTCCTGCCCGGCGTCACCGGCCTCAAGGGCCCGCTGTCGTGCCTCAACGAGGCGCGCTTCGGCATCGCGTTCGGCACCATCGGCGCCGCGCGCGACTGCCTCGAGACCGCGATCGACTACACGATCGCGCGGGAGCAGTTCGACAAGCCGATCGCCGCCTTCCAGCTGACCCAGAAGAAGCTCGCCGACATGGCCGTCGAGCTGCAGAAGGGCTACCTGCTGGCGCTGCACCTCGGCCGCATCAAGGACCGTCACGGGATCCGCCCCGAGCAGATCAGCGTCGGCAAGCTCAACAACGCACGCGAGGCGCTGGCCATCGCCCGCGAGTGCCGGAACATGCTGGGCGGCAACGGGATCACGCTCGAGTACCCGATCATCCGCCACATGAACAACCTCGAGTCGGTCTACACCTACGAGGGCACGAACGAGATGCACACCCTGGTCATCGGCGAGGCCCTCACGGCCATCCCGGCCTACCGCGGGTGAGCGGCGCGCTCGACGGCATCGTCGTCGCGGACTTCTCCCGCGTGCTCGCGGGCCCGTACGCGACGATGCTGCTCGCCGACCTCGGCGCCGAGGTGGTCAAGGTGGAGCGCCCCGGCATGGGCGACGACACCCGGCACTGGGGCCCGCCCTACGCCGCCGACGGCACTGCGACCTACTTCGCCGGCGTCAACCGCAACAAGACCACCCGCTGGCTCGACCTCGCGTCGCCCGAGGGTCTGGCGGAGGCGCGCGAGCTGGCGCTGAGGGCCGACGTCGTCGTGGAGAACTTCAAGCCCGGCGGCCTCGAGAAGATGGGCCTCGGCTACGCGTCCCTCGCCGTCGAGAACCCGCGCACGATCGTCGCGTCGATCAGCGGCTTCGGCTCCGGCGAGGGCCGCGAGCTCCCCGGCTACGACCTGCTCGTGCAGGCCATGGGCGGCCTCATGTCCGTGACCGGTCCGTCGGCGGGCCACCCCACCAAGGTGGGTGTGGCCCTCGTCGATGTGATCACCGGCCTGCATGCCGTCTACGGGATCCTCGCGGCCCTGCGCCACCGCGACGTCACCGGCGAGGGCCAGCACGTCGAGGTCAACCTGCTCTCGTCGCTGCTCTCGGCATTGGTCAACCAGGCGTCGGGCTACGTCGCCGGCAGCAGCGTTCCGGGCATACTCGGCAACGACCACCCGTCGATCACGCCCTACGGCGTCTACGCCACGGCCGACCGCCCTCTCGTCCTCGCCGTCGGCAACAACGGGCAGTTCCGATCGCTGTGCCGCGTGCTCGGGGTGGAGGCGCTCGGCACCGACGAGCGGTTCGTGACCAACCCGGCCCGCGTCGCCCACCGCGACGAGCTGCGCGTCGCGCTCGAGGAGGCGCTGGCGGCACGGGGCGCCTCCGAGTGGCACGAGGCGCTCACCGGCGCGGGCGTGCCGTGCGGTCCGATCAACGACGTCGCTGGCGCCTTCGACCTCGCGGCGTCGCTGGGCCTCGACCCCGTCGTCGCCGTCCCGGGCAGCGCCGTCCCGCAGGTGGCCAACCCGCTGCGCATGTCGGCCACTCCCCCGACCTACCGGCTCGGCCCGCCGCCGATGCCGCAGTTCGAGCCGTGAGCGCCGTCCCGTTCGAGAAGCCGCCGACCGCGCAGGAGGCGGTGCTCGCCGAGCTGCGCCGGATGCTCGTCACCGGCGAGCTCGCGCCCGGCTCCCCTGTGCGCCAGGAGGCCCTGGCCGAGCGGCTCGGCGTCTCGCGGGTACCGCTGCGCGAGGCGCTCAAGGTGCTCGAGGGCGAGGGCCAGGTCGTCTACGCAGCACACCGCGGGTACGTCGTCGCCGAGCTCTCGGTCGACGACCTCGTGGAGGTCTACCGGCTGCGCGAGCTGCTCGAGACCGAGGCCGTGCGCCGCGCGGTCGAGCAGCTCACCGACGACGACGTCGCAGCGCTGCAAGCTGCGGCCTCGGAGGTCGACGTCGCGGACCGCACGGGCGACGTCGCGCTCATCACGGCGGCCAACCGCCGATTCCACTTCCTGCTCTTCGACCTCGCCGGCATGCCGCGGCTGACCCGGACGCTGCGCCAGCTCTGGGACGCCACCGACGTCTACCGCAGCGTCTACTTCGCCGAACGCGCCAACCGCGACCGCATCCACGACGAGCACCTGGCGCTGGTCGACGCGCTCGCCCGGCGCGACGCCGGGGCCGCCGTCGCCGCGCAGGACGCCCACCGCGCCCACTCCGTCGCGGCCGTCACCGCGGCCCTCGAGGCGCGCGGCTGATCAGCGCAGCCGGTGGCCGCAGAAGCGGCAGACCTTCGCATCGGCCTTGATGCTCTCGGCGCACTCCGGGCAGGGACGCCGGTCATCGATCGGCTTGGTGCGCATACCGCCGAACATCCGGTCGAGCAGGCCCGGCGAGCGCACCCCGCCGCCCACGCCGTCGAGCAGCGCCGAGCAGTAGGCCGCCAGCTTCTCGGCGTCGGCCCGCGCGGAGCCATCCGTCTGCTCCGCGATATCGCGCGCGAGCAGCTCGGCGTCGCGCACCGGGCCCTCGTCGTGGGCGCGCATCGCCTCCTGCACGGCATCCCACGCCTGGCGCAGCGCCGGCTTCGGGCGCCCCGCCTCGAGCTCGGCGCGCGCCAGAGCGACCTGATCGGCAGCCTTCACACCGCCATGCTGCCGCAGCGCTGCGGCGAGGGCTCAGTCGCCCTGGAGCAGCGGACGCAGGACGTCGAGCACCGAGATGTCGTCGATCGTCGACGGCGGGGCCTCGGGACGGCCGTCGGCGATGCCGCGCATCGTGCGGCGCAGGATCTTGCCCGACCTCGTCTTGGGCAGGGCCGGCACGACCACCACGCTCTTGAGCGCGGCCACCGGGCCGATCTCGTCGCGGACGGCCTTGACGACCTCCTTCTCGAGCACCCCGGGGTCGACGTCGGCGCCGGACTTGAGGACGACGAAGGCGCGCGGTACCTGGCCCTTGAGCGCGTCGTGGACGCCGATGACCGCGCACTCCGCGACGGCGGGGTGCGTGGCGACGACGGCCTCCATCGCACCGGTGGAGAGGCGGTGGCCGGCGACGTTGATGACGTCGTCGGTGCGGCCCATGACGAAGACGTAGCCGTCCTCGTCGATGTAGCCGCCGTCGCCGGTCGCGTAGTAGCCGGTGAAGACCGAGAGGTAGGAGTCGACGTAGCGCTTGTCGTCGTTCCAGAGGGTGGGCAGCGTCCCGGGCGGCAGCGGCAGGCGGATGGAGATGTTGCCCTCCTGGCCCGCCGGCACCGGCAGCCCGCGCTCGTCGAGCACGCGCACGTCGTAGCCGGGCATGACGACCGACGGCGAGCCGGGCTTGATCGGCAGCGGCTCGAGGCCGCGCGGGTTGGCCGCGATCGGCCAGCCCGTCTCGGTCTGCCACCAGTTGTCGATCACGGGGATGCCGAGGATGTCGCTGGCCCAATGGTAGGTGTCCGGGTCGAGTCGCTCGCCGGCGAGGAAGAGCGTCTGCAGGCTCGAGAGGTCGTGGCCCTCGCGCAGCGCGGCCGACGGGTCCTCCTTCTTGATCGCACGGATCGCCGTCGGCGCGGTGAACAGCGCCTTGACGCCGTAGGTGGCGATAACGCGCCAGAACGCGCTGGCGTCCGGCGTCCCGACGGGCTTGCCCTCGTACACCACGGTCGTAGCGCCGGTGAGCAGCGGCGCGTAGACGATGTAGGAGTGGCCGACGACCCAGCCGACGTCGCTGGCCGCCCAGAACACGTCGCCCGGGCCGATGCCGTAGACGTTGGCCATGCTCCACGCGAGCGCGACGGCGTGGCCGCCGTTGTCGCGCACGATGCCTTTGGGCTTGCCGGTCGTGCCGGAGGTGTAGAGCACGTAGAGCGGGTCGATGGCGTCGACCATGACGCAGCCCGCAGGGTCGGCGGTCGCGGCGAGCTCGGCCCAGTCGTGGTCGTTCGCACCCATCTCCGCGACGGCCTGCGGGCGCTGGAGGATCACGGTGGCCGTCGGCTTGTGCTCGGCCTGCTCCAGCGCCTTGTCGAGCATCGGCTTGTACTCGACGACGCGGCCCGGCTCGATGCCGCACGACGCCGACACCACGACCTTCGGTGTCGCGTCGTCGATCCGGATCGCGAGCTCGTGCGGCGCGAACCCGCCGAAGACCACGGAGTGCACCGCGCCCAGCCGGGCGGTGGCAAGCATCGCGACGACGGCCTCGGGCACCATCGGCATGTAGACCAGGACCCGGTCGCCCTTCTCGACGCCGAGGTCGCGCAGCACGCCGGCGAACCGCGCCACCGCGTCGAGCAGCTCGGTGTAGGTGAACGACGCCGCCGTCCCCGTGACGGGGCTGTCGTAGACCAGCGCGAGGCGGTCGCCGTGGCCGGCCTCAACGTGGCGGTCGAGGGCGTTCCAGCAGGTGTTGAGCCGGCCGCCGGTGAACCAGCGGTAGTACGGCGCGTCGCTGCGGTCGAGCACCTGCGGCGGCTCGACGTCCCAGTCGATGGCGGCCGCGGCCTCGCGCCAGAAGCCCTCGGGGTCGGCGAGGCTGCGCTCGTGCGCCGCCTTGTAGGCACCCGTGCCCGTCGCTGCCGTCTCTGAAGTCACCGGACGTCCTCTCTCGCGAACGCAGGCCGCTGCCGGCGGCATCGCCGGAGGCCGGTGCCATCCTGCTGCGGCAGGTGCGCCCGTGTCAGGGCATGGCGCGCGGACGTGCGCCGAGCATGGCGACGGCTGCGGCGAACGGTCGCCGCGGGGCGAGGTGCCCTACTCGGCGGCGGCGAGCTGGCCGCAGGCGCCGTCGATCTCGCGGCCGCGGGTGTCGCGCACGGTGACCGCCACTCCCCCGGCCTCGAGGCGGCGCACGAACTCGCGCTCGTCCTCCGGCCGCGACGCCGTCCACTTCGAGCCCGGGGTGGGGTTGAGCGGGATGAGGTTGACGTGGACGAGCTTGCCGCGCAGACGCTTGGCGAGCAGGTCGGCCCGCCAGGCCTGGTCGTTGACGTCCTTGATGAGGGCGTACTCGATGGAGACCCGGCGCTTGGTGGTGGCCGCGTACTCCCACGCGGCGTCGAGCACCTCGGACACCTTCCAGCGGGTGTTCACCGGCACCAGGGTGTCGCGCAGCTCGTCGTCGGGCGCGTGCAGCGACAGGGCGAGGGTCACGGGCAGCCCCTCCTGCGCGAGCTGCCTGATCCGCGGGACGAGCCCGACGGTCGACACTGTGATGCCGCGCGCCGACATGCCGAGGCCGGCGGGCGGCTCGTCGGTGAGCCGGTGCAGCGCCGCGACGACGACGTTGTAGTTGGCGAGCGGCTCGCCCATGCCCATGAACACCACGTTGGACACCCGGCCCGGGCCGCCCGGCACCTGGCCCGCGGCGAGCTGACGGGCACCGGACACGACCTGCTCGACGATCTCGGCGGTCGACAGGTTGCGGGTGAGGCCGGCCTGGCCGGTGGCGCAGAACGGGCAGTTCATGCCGCACCCGGCCTGGCTCGACACGCACATGGTGACGCGGTCGGGGTAGCGCATGAGCACGCTCTCGACGAGCGCGCCGTCGTGCAGGCGCCACAGCGTCTTGCGGGTGGTACCGGCGTCGGCGGTGAGCTCGCGCACCGGCGTCATCAGCGGCGGGGTGAGAGTGGCGGCGATCGACTCGCGCTGGGCGGCGGGGATGTCGGTCCACGTCGAGGGATCGTCGGCGAGACGGGCGAAGTAGTGGCGGCCGACCTGGTCGGCGCGGAACGCCGGCAGGCCCAGCGCGGCAACGGCCTCGCGGCGCCCTGCAGCGTCGAGGTCGGCGAGATGGCGCGGCGGCTTCCCGCGCCGCGGCGCCTCGAACGTCAGCTCCCCCGGCTTGGGCCGCGAAGGCATCCCCAGATCAGTCATGAGACCCCCAGTCTCCCACGCGCAGCGCCAGCCCCACGAAACTGCGATGGACAGCCGCAGCGGGCCTTAGGACCCCAGGAAGATGGTGAGCAGCAGCCAGCCGACGAAGACGTTGGGCAGGATCGAGTCGAGCCGGTCCATGAGGCCGCCGTGGCCCGGGATCAGGTTGCTCATGTCCTTGACGCCGAGGTCGCGCTTCACGGCCGACTCGAAGAAGTCGCCCGCGGTGGCGGTGACGGCGAGCACGAGGCCGGTGAGCAGACCCTGCCACCACGGTGCCTCGAGCAGGTAGACGAACAGCAGGACGCCCGCGACCGCCTGGAACAGCAGCGATCCGGCGAAGCCCTCCCAGGACTTCTTCGGCGAGATGGTCGGCGCCATGGGGTGCTTGCCCCACAGGACGCCGAAGACGTAGCCGCCGATGTCGCTGCAGATCGTCAGCACGATGATGACGATGACGCGGTCGCCGCCCTGCGACTGGGCGAGGATCACGCCGGCGAACCCGCCCATGAGGCCGGTCCACGAGGCCACCATCGCGTTGGCCGAGACGTCGACGACGAAGCCCTCGGTCCCCTGGCGCAGCCGCAGCCCGAAGGCCAGCAGGACCGTGGCCGCGAACACCGCGACCATGGCCATGACGCCGTACCAGTAGCCGGCCTGCGCCATCGCCAGGCAGCCGACGTAGAGCACCCAGCGCTCGACGCGGATGCCGCGCTGCTCGAGCGCCCCGGCGATCTCCCAGGCACCGATGGCCATGGCCACCGAGATGATGATGCTGAAGGCCCACGGCAGGTAGAGCACGGGCAGCAGCACCAGGCCGATGCCGAGGAACGCGCCCATGGCCACGGCGACCGCCAGGTTGCGGCCGGCGCGGCCGTGCTGGGCCGCCGGCGCGCTCGGCGCCGGCTCAGCAGGCCCGCTGGGGTTCGTGGCCTCGGTCATGGGTGGGACGAGCGCTCGGGGTCCTCAGACCTCGAGCAGCTCGGCCTCCTTGTGCTTGAGCAGGTCGTCGATGGCCGCGGTGTACTTGTGCGTGACGTCGTCGAGCGACTTCTCCGCGCGGCGCACCTCGTCCTCGCCGGCCTCGCCGTCCTTCACCAGCTTGTCGAGGGTGTCCTTGGCGTGGCGGCGCACGTTGCGGATCGACACCTTGGCGTCCTCCGCCTTGTGGCGGGCCACCTTGATGTACTCCTTGCGGCGCTCCTCGGTCAGCTGCGGGAACGCGACGCGGATGACGACGCCGTCGTTGGTGGGGTTCACGCCGAGGTCGGAGTCACGGATCGCCTTCTCGATCACGTTCATCGAGCCCTTGTCGTAGGGCGTGATGACCACGAGGCGCGCCTCGGGGATGGCGAAGGTGGCCATCTGCGTGACGGGGGTCTGCGTGCCGTAGTACTCGGCCGTGATCTTGTCGAACATCTTGGAGGTGGCCCGGCCGGTGCGGATGCCGGCGAAGTCCTCCTTCGCGACGCCGACGGCCTTCTCCATCTTCTCCTCGGCCTCGAGCATCGTCTCGTCGATCACGGGGGCTCTCCCTGTCGTCCGCCCGCGCCGTGCGGGCCGTTCCTGAATCAGAAGCTGGGTGGTGCTGGTGGTGCCGCCGGCGTCAGGTCGCCACGAGCGTGCCGATCCTCTCACCCCGCACGGCGCGGGCGATGTTGCCCTCGACGAGCAGGTTGAAGACGATGATCGGCAGCCGGTTGTCCTGGCAGAGGCTGATCGCGGTCGCGTCGGCGACCTTGAGGCCGCGGGCCAGCACCTCGGAGTGGGTGAGGCTCTCGAACTTCACGGCGTCCGGGTTCGTGCGCGGATCGTTGTCGTAGACGCCGTCGACGCCCTTGGCCATGAGCACGACCTCGCACCCGATCTCCAGCGCGCGCTGGGCGGCGGTGGTGTCGGTGGAGAAGTAGGGCGCCCCGAGGCCGGCGCCGAAGATGACGACGCGGCCCTTCTCGAGGTGGCGGATCGCGCGGCGCGGCACGTAGGGCTCGGCGACCTGGCCCATCGAGATTGCGGTCTGCACCCGGGTCTCGACGCCCTGGCGCTCGCAGAAGTCCTGCAGCGCGAGGCAGTTCATCACCGTGCCCAGCATGCCCATGTAGTCCGCGCGCGAGCGGTCCATGCCGCGCTCGTTGAGCTGGGCGCCGCGGAAGAAGTTGCCGCCGCCGATGACCACGGCCACCTCGACGCCGCCGCGCACCACCGCGGCGATCTGCCGGGCGATGGTCTGCACGACGTCGGGGTCGACGCCGAGCGCGCCGCCGCCGGCGAAGGCCTCGCCGGACAGCTTCAGCAGCACCCGGCCGTAGCCGCCCTCGGGGACGCCGGGCCAGGTGTCCAGCGTGCCCTCGAGCGAGGGCTGCACGACGCCGCCGGTGCCGGAGACGCCGGAGGCCGCCGCCGGGGCGGATCCTGCATCGGGTGCGGTTCCGTCCACGGCGGCGGCCTCCAGGGTGTCTCGGGTGTCTCCGGGCGTCAGTCTGCCAAGTCCGGCAGCGGCAGGAGGGTCAGGCCCCGATCTCGAACCGCACGAAGCGGCTGATCGTGGTGCCCTGCGCGTCGAGGACGTCCTTGACCGACTTCTTGGCCTCGACCACCGACTCCTGCTCGAGCAGGACGTTGTCCTTGAAGAACGCGTTGACGCGGCCCTCGACGATCTTCGGGAGGGCGGCCTCGGGCTTGCCCTCCTCCTTCGCCTTGGCCTCGGCCACGCGGCGCTCGGTCTCGACGACGTCGGCCGGGACCTCGTCGCGGGTGAGGTACGACGCGCGCATGGCCGCGATCTGCATGGCGGCCTGGCGGGCGGCGTCCTCGGAGCCCTCGTAGGAGACGAGGACGCCGACCTGCGCCGGCAGGTCCGAGGCGCGCTTGTGCATGTAGGTCGCGACGTTGCCCTCGACGAAGGCGACGCGGCCGAGCTCGAGCTTCTCGCCGATGACGCCGGCGAGCTCGCCGATGGTCTCGGCGACGGTCTTGCCGTCGAGGTCGGCGGCGGCGAGCGCCTCGGTGCTGTCGGCCTTGACCTCGGCGGCCTTGGCCACGACCTTGTCGGCTAGCGCCTGGAAGTCGGCGTTCTTGGCGACGAAGTCGGTCTCGGCGCGCAGCTCGACGAGGGCGCCGTCCTTGGTGACGACGAGGCCGTTGCTGGCGTCGCGCTCGGCGCCGCGCGCGGCGGCCTTGGCGGCGCCCTTGATGCGCAGGGCCTCGGCGGCCTTCTCGAAGTCGCCGTCGTTCTCCTGCAGCGCCTTCTTGCACTCCATCATGCCCGCGCCCGTGAGGTCGCGGAGCTTCTTGACGTCGGCGGCGGTGATGTCGGCCATCGTGCTCTCTTCTCCTGGGTGTGCTTGCAAACGTCCGGGGCGTTCCACGGCTGCGGCCCGCGACCCGAGGGGTCCGGGCCGCAGCCGGTCTCGCTGGTGCGCGGCGGGGCCGCGCGGGGTCAGGCCTGCTCGGCCGGGGTCTCCGCGGGGGCCTCGGCAGCAGCCTCGGCGGCGGCCGGAGCGGCAGCCTCGGCCTCGCCGGTCAGCAGCGCGGTCTCCCAGTCGGCGAGCGGCTCGTCGGTGGCGAGCTCGCCCTCGGTGGCGGCAGCAGCCTGGCCGCGGCCGGCACGGGCCATGAGGCCGTCGGCGACGGCGTCGGCGACGACGCGGGTGAGCAGCTGGACGGCGCGGATCGCGTCGTCGTTGCCCGGGATCGGGAAGTCGACGACGTCGGGGTCGCAGTTGGAGTCGAGGATCGCCACGACCGGGATGCCGAGCTTCTTGGCCTCGGCGACGGCGATGTGCTCCTTGTTGGTGTCGACGATCCACACCGCGGAGGGCACCTTGGCCATGTCGCGGATGCCGCCGAGCGTCTTGTCGAGCTTGTCCTTCTCGCGCTTGAGGACGAGCAGCTCCTTCTTGGTCATGCCGGAGCCGGCCACGTCGTCGTAGTCGATGAGCTCGAGCTCCTTGAGGCGCTGGAGCCGCTTGTGGACGGTGTTGAAGTTGGTCAGCATGCCGCCGAGCCAGCGCTGGTTGACGTAGGGCATGCCCACGCGGGTGGCCTGCTGGGCGATGGGCTCCTGCGCCTGGCGCTTGGTGCCGACGAACAGGATCGTGCCGCCGTGGGCCACCGTCTCGCGCACGAACTCGTAGGCGCGGTCGATGTAGGTCAGCGACTGCTGCAGGTCGATGATGTAGATGCCGTTGCGCTCGTTGAAGATGAAGCGCTTCATCTTCGGGTTCCAACGGCGGGTCTGATGCCCGAAGTGCACGCCGCTCTCGAGCAGCTGCTTCATGGTGACGACGGCCATGGCCGGTCGCTCCTTCTCCGGCGCCGAGGCGCGCGGGCAGGCCCGCGGCGGCAGCGCCACTCGGTTCGATCGCCCTGCCGGTCGGCGGGGCGCCTGACGCCTGCCGGGCGCACCTGACCGGACGGATCCGGACCGAGGGTGCGACCGCCGGCCGTGGCCGGGGTGCGGGCGTGCGATGTCAGCCCGACGGGCGGGCTGCAGGGGCAGTCTACGGGCAGACCCCTCGAGACCCGAAATCGCAGGTCCGGGGCTCCTCGCAGCCCTCCCCAGGGCTCCCGGACGGCGTGTCGTCCCCAGCTCTTGTCCGGATCGCCGCCGGGGCGGTCCGAGGCCGCCGCGAGGGTCGGTCCCGTGCTGCTCCCGCCCGCCCTCCTCGTGGGGCTCGCCGCTCCCCTGCTCGGTCTCTCCCTCGCCGCTGCCCCTCCCCCTGGGCAGCGGTCCGCCGGCCCCCCGGCCGCTGCCGCATCCCCCGGGGCCCTCGCGCCCGCGGCGGCGGCCGGGGTCCGCGCGCCCGCCGCGTGGACGGCGCCCCTCGACGGCCTGCTGCTCGTGCTCGAGGCCTTCGACCCGCCGGCGGAGAAGTGGCTGCCCGGCCATCGCGGGGTCGACCTCGCGGCCGTCCCGGGCAGCCCGGTGCTCGCCGCCGGCGGCGGCACGGTCGCCTGGGCGGGCCCCGTGGGCGGCCGGGGCGTCGTCTCGGTGCTCCACGACGACGGCCTGCGCACCACCTACGAGCCCGTCGAGCCCGGGGTCACCGCGGGCGACGAGATCGCGGCCGGCGATCCGATCGGGCGGGTGGCGGCGGGCGCCGGCCACTGCGGCGGCACCCCCGCCTGCCTGCACTGGGGGCTGCTGCGGGGCGACGCGTACCTCGACCCACTGCTCCTCCTGCGCGACGGCGTCCCCGTCCTGCTGCCGATGCCGGACCGGGCCGGCCGTCCCCCGACCTGATGCGGGCGGGCCCGACCGGACGTAGCGTCGAGCGATGACGCCCACGACCCGTCCGCGAGCCCGCGCCCTGGCCGTCGTCCCCCTCGCCGCCGTGGCCGCCCTGCTGGTCGGCTGTACCTCGAGCGGCGCCGGAGGAGGGCCCTCCGTCGTCGCCCCGCCCTCCACGTCGTCGGCGCCCGCCACGTCGTCCTCGGCCGCGGCGCCGCCCTCCGCCTCGCCCGAGGTGTCCGGCAGCCTCGGCGAGCTGGGCCGCCCCGCGGCCCTGGCCACCGGGCTCACGGTCCCGTGGGGGCTGGCGTTCCTGCCCGACGGCTCCGCCCTCGTGGCCGAGCGCCCGACCGGCGTCGTCGTCCGCGTGGCCGCCGAGGGCGGCACCACCCGCGTGGGCACCGTGCCCGGCGTGCGCGACCGCGGCGAAGGCGGCCTGCTCGGCCTCGCCGTCTCGCCGGACGGCGCGACGGTCTTCGCCTACCTGACCACCGACCGCGACGACAACCGGGTCGTCGCGATGCCGTACTCCGGCGGCCGCCTCGGCGAGGCGGCGGTCGTGATCGACGGCATCCCGCAGGGCGACATCCACAACGGGGGCCGCATCGCGGTCGGCCCGGACGGCAACCTCTGGATCGGCACGGGCGACTCCGGCGACCGGCCGCAGTCGCAGGACCGCTCGAGCCTGGCGGGCAAGATCCTGCGCGTCGGCACCGACGGCTCGGTCCCCGCCGACAACCCGTTCCCCGGATCGCCGGTGTGGTCGTACGGCCACCGCAACGTGCAGGGCCTCGCCTTCGACTCGCAGGGCCGCCTGTGGGCCACGGAGTTCGGCCAGAACACGTACGACGAGCTCAACCTCGTGCGCAAGGGCGGCAACTTCGGCTGGCCCGAGGTCGAGGGCGCTGGCGGCGGCAGCCAGTACGTCGACCCCGTGGTCACCTGGCCGACCGACCAGGCCTCGCCCAGCGGGGTCGCGATCGTCGACGACGTCGCCTACATCGGGGCGCTGCGCGGCGAGCGGCTCTGGCAGGTGCCGCTGCGGGGCTCGTCCGCCGGCGAGCCGAGGGCTGCGTTCCGGGGCGACTACGGCCGTATCCGCACCGTGCAGGCCGCACCGGACGGCTCGCTGTGGATCACGACGTCCAACCGCGACGGCCGGGGATCGCCCGCGGACGACGACGACCGGGTGCTGCGCGTGACGATCGGCTGAGCGCTACAGCTCGGCGTCGGGGTCGGGCTGCGAGAGCCGCGAGCGCAGCTGGAGCACGGCCTTGGTGTGCATCTGGCAGATGCGCGACTCGGTGACCCCGAGCACCTGGCCGATCTCGGCGAGGGTGAGCCCCTCGTAGTAGTAGAGGGTGACGACGACCTTCTCGCGGTCGGGCAGCTGGTTGATCGCCTTGGCGAGGATGAACTTGGTCTCCTCGCTCTCGAACAGGTTGATCGGGTCCGGCGCCTTCGGGTCCTCGAGGGTGTCGCCCAGCGTCATCTTGTCGCCGCCCTTGTCGCCGCCGGCGTGCAGCAGCTCGTCGAGGGCGACGACGTTGACGTAGGACACCTGGCTGAAGATCGAGTGGAGCTCCTCGAGCCGGATGCCCATCTGCTCGGCGACCTCGGCCTCGGTGGGCATGCGCTGCAGCTTGGCCTCGAGGGCGGCGTAGGCCTTCTCGACCTCGCGGGCCTTGTAGCGGACCGAGCGCGGGATCCAGTCGATCGAGCGCAGCTCGTCGATGATGGCGCCGCGGATGCGGTTGATCGCGTAGGTCTCGAACTTGATGGCGCGGTCGAGGTCGAACTTCTCGATGGCGTCGATCAGCCCGAAGATTCCGTAGCTGACGAGGTCGGCCTGCTCGATGTTGGGCGGGAGGCCCACGCCCACGCGACCGGCGACGTACTTCACCAGCGGCGAGTAGTGCAGGATCAGCCGGTCGCGCAGGGCCGGGTCGCCGGAGGCCTTGAAGTCCTCCCACAGCTCGCGCAGCAGCGCGTCGCCCTCGGCCTTGGCCGCGGCCTTCTCCTCCTCGGTGGGAGTGAGGTCGATGAGGTCGAGAGCGGCGTCGTCCAGCCGCTCGCCGAGGTCGTCGGTGCCGAGGTCCGGGGCGTCGGCCTCGAGGAGCGCGTCGGCGGCAGCCTCGAGCTCGTCCTTGCCCTGGGGCTCGTCGTCGGACTCCGCATCGAGGTCGTCGGCGTACGCCTCCTCGTCCTCGAGGGCGTCGTCGACGCCCTCAGGCCCGCGGGTGCGCCTGCTCATACGTTGACCTCAACCGTTCGACGCTGACGTGCGTGTAGATCTGCGTGGTGGCGAGCGTAGCGTGACCCAGCATCTCCTGGACGGACCGGAGGTCTGCGCCGCCCTCCAGCAGGTGGGTTGCAGCCGAATGGCGGAGCCCGTGGGGCCCCAGGTCCGGGGCGTCGGGCACATGGCGCAGCATCCGGTGGACGACGTCGCGGGCGGTCCGCTGGTCGAGCCGGCCGCCGCGCGCGCCGAGCAGCAGGGCGGGGCCCGAGGCCGGGGTGGCCAGCCGTGGGCGGCCGTCGGCGAGCCAGGCACCCAGCGCGTCCTGGGCCGGCACGCCATAGGGGACAGTGCGCTCCTTGCGGCCCTTGCCGAGAACCCGGACGGTACGGCGGTGCTGGTCGACGTCGTCCACATCGAGGCCCACGAGCTCGCCCACGCGCATCCCGGTGGCGTAGAGCAGCTCGAGGACGAGCCGGTCGCGCAGGTGGACGGGGTCGCCGTCGTCGGCGGCGGTGGTCGCCACGTCGAGCAGGGCCGCGGCCTCGCGCTGCTTGAGGACGCCGGGCAGGCTGCGGTGGGACGCGGGCGTGGCCAGCCGGTCGCCGGGGTCGGCCGGCAGGTAGCCGCGCTTGAAGGCCCAGGCCGTGAAGACCCGCGCCGCGGCGGCGCGGCGGGCGAGGGTGCTGCGCGCGCGGCCCCCGGCTGCCTCGACGGCCAGCCAGCCGCGCAGGTCGGCGAGATCGAGGTCGGCGACGTCCGTGGCGCCCTGGCGCCGGGCGAAGCGCAGCAGCCGCTCGACGTCGCCGGTGTAGGCCCGGACGGTGTGCTGGCTGCGTCCGAGGCCGTCGCGCAGATGCACCTCGAAGGCGTCGAGCACGTCGACGAACGACGCCGGCAGAGGCTCGAGACCGTGTTCCCCCGCGACGCCGGCCCTCGCGACCGCGCTGCTCACCGGTCCACCGTCGGCCCACGTGGCCCGTGAGTCAATCCGCCGCGCCGTGGTTCACGGGGATGTAGCACGCCGCAGCCGCCACCCGGCGGCGCCCGACTCGACCAGCCCCTCGATCTCGAGGAGGCCGAGGGCGGCGTGGGCCTCCGCCGGGGCGACGCCCGCGGTGCGCGCCACGGAGTCGACCGTGGCAGGTCGGCGGGCCGGCACGGCGTCGAGCACCCGGCGGGCCAGCAGGTCGAGCTGGTCGCGCGGGCCGTCCGGCGCCCGCACCTCCGGCGCGAGGTCGGTCCCGATGCCGCCGACCAGCTCGAGGACGTCGGCGCAGCTCTCGACCAGCTGGGCCGACCCGTGGCGCAGCTCGCGGTGGACCCCCGCCGACATCGCCGACGTGACGGGTCCGGGCACGCCCATGACGATGCGGCGCAGCGACTCCGCCTCGCGCGCCGTCGACAGCGAGCCCGACCGCAGCGCCGCCTCGACGACGACCGTGCCGCGGGTCAGCGCGGCGATGAGGCGGTTGCGCACGAGGAAGCGGCCGCGATGAGGAGCGGCCCCGGGCGGCACCTCGGACACGAGCAGCCCGTCGGCGGCGATCCGGGCGAACAGCGCGTCGTGCCGTGGCGGGTAGGCGACGTCGACCCCGCACGCGAGCACGCCGACAGTCATGCCGCCCACCGCCAGCGCGCCGCCGTGGGCATGGGCGTCGATCCCGTAGGCACCGCCGGAGACGACCGTCCAGCCGGCCGCGCCGAGGTCGGAGCCGAGCACGGACGCGACATGCTCGCCGTAGTGCGTCGCCGCCCTCGCCCCCACCACCGCGACCGACCGCAGGCAGGCCATCCGCAGGTCGGCCGCGCCACGGACCCACAGCGCCCACGGCGCGCGCTCGCCGAGGTCGTCGAGCTGCGAGGGCCACTCGAGGTCGCCGGGCACCAGCAGGCGTCCACCGACGGCTGTCGCGCGGGCGAGGTCGGCATCGGGGTCGGCAGCGGCGAGCCTGGCGGCGTAGGTGTCGGCCCGCCGCGACGACGGGTCGCGGAGCGCGTCGACGGCGGCCTCGCTGCCGAGCTCGCGGACCAGCGCGGCCACGTGGCGGTCGCCCGGCTCGGCCACCCGGGTCAGCAGGGCACGGGCCCGGCGGTCGGCGTCGGCCGTCATGCCGCCCACGCCGACCCCGAGTCGCGGTGCGCCAGGGCCGACCCGACGTCGGAGCGGGACGGGCGGTCGCGCCCGGCGAGGTCGGCCACAGTCCACGCCACCCGCACCACGCGGTCGGCCCCGCGCGCCGACACCAGGCCGCGCGACACGGCGTGGTCGAGCGGCGCGGCGGCCTCGGCGTCGAGCCCGAAACGGCGCCGGACGACCGGCCCGGGCACGTCGGCGTTGACCCGCCAGGGGGTGCCGGCCAGGCGGCGGCCGGCCCGGTCGCGGGCCTCGAGCACACGCGCGGCCACGGCCGCCGTCGGCTCGGCGTCGGTGGCACCGAACTCCAGATCGGCCAGCGTGGGCGGGACGAGCGTGACCCGCAGATCGATGCGGTCGAGCAGCGGGCCGGAGATCCGGCTGAGGTAGCGCCGCCGCTGCACCGGGGTGCAGACGCACGAGGGCGCGCCCGGCAGCGTCGCCTGGCCGCCGCGTCCGCACGGGCAGGGGTTCATCGCCAGCACGAGGTGGAAGCGGGCCGGGAACGTGACGGTGAACGCCGACCGGGCCACCACCATCTCGCCGGACTCGAGCGGCTGGCGCAGTGCCTCGAGCGCGTTGGCGTCGAACTCGGGCGCCTCGTCGAGCGTTGAGGCGGTCCACCGGGATGTACGACTACCGGGGCACGACCTCGACGGTGACGCGGCCGCCGTCGACCGGCCGGAGCACCCGCACCCTGGTGATGAGGTGTCCGAGCATGGCGCGCTTCTGCTCGAGCGGGAGGACGGCCCAGTCGTCGAGGAGGCCGCGCACGACGGGCTGCGCGGGCAGGCGGGTCACGGTCGCATCTGCGGTGGCGCGCTCGACGCGGGCCACCAGTTCGGTCTCACGACGGGCCAGTTCGTCTCGCGCGTCGGTGTAGGCGCCGTCTGGGACCAGGCCTTCGGTCCATCCGAGGGTGAGCTTGGCGAGGCGGGCGCGCACAGTGTCGAGCTGCTGGCGGGCGCGGGTCGCGGCTGCGTCGCTCGACCGTGTGGCGGTGACCCGCTGCGCCTGGAGGTGGGCGGCGGTGTCGACGTCGTCGGCGACGTGGCGCAGCCAGTCGAGGACCGCTGTCTCGGCTTTGGCTCGGGTGATGGTGATGCAGCGGCATCCGCGGGATCGCTGCCAGCGGGAGCAGACGTACCCGTAGCCGGCTGCGACGCCGAGCCGGTTCGCCCACATCGGGGAGCCGCAGTCGCCGCAGACGATGAGCCCGGTGAGGAGGTAGGCGGGGGTGGCGACCTTGGGCGGGAGGCCGGCGCGGACCCGGCGGGCGGCGAGGTAGGCGGCCCACTCGTCGCTGGTGATGACGGCCGGGTGCACGCCGGTGGTGTGGGTGGCGCGGCGGCGGGTGCCTCGGGAGATGAGGCCGGCGCCGAAGCCGGAGTCGAGGACGCGTGCGACACCGTCGGAGGTCCAGAGCGCGCCGGTGCGGGTGCGGTGCCCGTCGGCGTTGAGGCGCGCGGCGATGGTGGTGAACCCGGTGCCGGCGATGTAGGCGCGGTACATGCCGGCGAGGACCGGGCCGTCGGCGTTGGGGGTGTAGGTGTCGCCGTCGCGGTCGTACCCGAACCGCTGCCCGCCTCGGGATGGGAGGCCGCGGCTGATGCGGTGGGCGTGGACGTCCTTCCACACCTCGCCGATGCGTTCGGACTCGAACGCTGCGAGCTCGGCGAGCATGCCGCGCGCGAGCCGCCCGGTGGAGGTGGTGGTGTCGACCTGCTCGGTCGCGGACTCGAGGCGGCCGCCGATCGACTCGATCCGGTCGACGGCGATCGCCCAGTCCTTGCGGTTGCGGGCGACGCGGGAGACCTTCCAGACGACGAGGACGTCGACGGTGCCGGCTTCGATCATGGTGACGGCGGCCTCGACCTGCCGGCGGCGCCAGAACCGGCCGGTCAGGTCGAGATCGGTGAGCGTCTCGACGAGCTGGTAGCCGCGGCCCCGGCAGTAGTCGGTGATCGCTGCGAGCTGGATCTCCGGGCTGATGCCCTCCTCGCGTTCCTTCGACACCCGGATGTAGGCCACCGCCCGTTCCGGGACAGCGGCTACGGCTCCGCGCGGGGCTGTCATCTAGGTGAGCTTGAGTCGGACCACGTCAGCGAGGTCGGCCTTGGAGTACCGCACGACGCCGCGGTGGGCGATCTCGATGCCGTAGAAGTCGGCGGTTGCTGGTACATCGACGAAGAAGTCGAAGCGGCAGTCGCTGAGCACGATGAGGGTGTCTGGCTTGTCAGCCCAGAGTCCGACGTTGCGCAGCTCCGTCAGCGCGATGACCTTGCCTGACTCGTCGGTGATGGTGACCTGTGCTCCGTCACTGATGTCGTCGTACCCGTCCTTCGGGTCGCAGGGCTTGGCGCCGATCGTGGCTGTCCCTTCTGAGACCTTGATTGCCGACTGCGTCGAGATGGGGACGCTGATCCAGCCACGGATAGACAGTGGCGTGGGGCTCGGACTCGCCGTGGTCGAGCTGCTGGCGTTGCTAGGTCCGCCACTGTTTCCGCAGGCGGTCACCGCGAGCAACGTCGCGGCCGCAATGCTCAGTGCGATCTTGATCCTCATGCGGTCCTCCCCCATGTCTGTTGCTTGACGAAAACTCGCTCACGAGCGGTGAGCTACTAGATACAACGGTAAACAACATCAAGCGTGACATCGAGTTCGTAAACGACTTCCTCCAAACAGAAGCCGACGACGATCACGCATACCAA
>JAIUOK010000076.1 GCA_020161245.1 Actinomycetota bacterium
GGCGGCGGGGTCGGCGGCGTCGAGGGCTCGGTCGGCGGCGGGGTCGGCGTCGCGGTGCCCGGGTCGGTCTCGGTGGGCGTGGGCGTGGGCGTCGTCTCGGTGGGCGTCGGGGTGGGCGTCGTCGTCTCCTTCACGTTGGTGAAGGTGCACTCGACGGTGTCGCCGTCGCGCAGCGCGATGGAGACGCTCGAGCCCTCAGCGGTCCACGGCGACGCGGCCTGGCCGGTCAGCTCAGTCGTGCAGGAGATGTCCTCGAGCGACCAGCCGGTCGGCAGGTCGGTCTCGGAGACGACGTACGGGTCCTGGCGCGAGGCCACGGCGCGGATGAAGTCCGTGGACTGCCCGCCCTTGAGCGTGAACGAGCCGCCGTTGCCGTAGGCCACGTTGCTGTCGAAGTTGAACGTCGTGCCCGAGCCGCCCTCGGCCGCCTTGGTGATGCGGATCGTGCCGTAGGGGCGGGTGTCGACGTAGTAGGCGTAGCAGAAGACGTGCTTGCTGCCGCCGGTGTACTGGATCCACTCGACGTTGTCGCCGTTGCGGGCGTCGACGCCGCAGCGCAGCGAGGCGAACGCGTAGGTGTCCTGCTGGCCGTTGAGCTGGCCGGCGTTGCCGGTGCGCGGCGAGGGGACGCCGCCCTGCAGCCACAGCCGGTTGCTCTGGGTCGCGCGGGCCGCCTGCGCCTCGGTGAGGAAGAAGGTCTGCGCTCCGGCGACGGTCTTCGAGCCGTCGGGCGTGCCGTCGGCCTTGAGCTGCGGCACGGAGGCCTGGGTGACGATGTCGGTGCCGTAGGCGCCGGTCACGACCGAGATGTTGGCCGGGTTGCCGCCGCTGGTGCCGGTGCCGAGGGTGAAGCGCCACCCGTCCATGGCGGTGCAGTCGGCCTGGTTGGCGTCCTCGGTGCCCGGGTTCACGGGGAAGGCGCCCGGGTACGACGACGCGGCCCCGAGGTCCTCGAAGGTCTCCTGGAAGCCGTTGCGGGCGATGTTGGCCTGGACCGACGAGTAGTCGGGGCAGTAGCGGGCGGCGACCGTCACCGAGAAGTCGGTGGGGTCCTCCGGGGCGGCGTTGGCGACGCCGACCACGCCGGGCGCGACCATGAGGGCGCCGGCGAGGGTGAGGGTCGCGCCGGAGGCCACGGCCGTGCGACGGCCGAAGCGCAGGATGCGGGCGGTCATCTTCGGATTCCTTCCCCTTCGGGACCAGGCCAGGAACGGACGGCGAATGCCTCCTGGGCCACGTCATCCAGGGTAGTGACGCTCCGTCGCCGATCTCACCGGCAATCGGGTGAACCGCATCCTCTGATCGACTGATACGAGCGGGGTTTCGTCACTCGTACGGCGCAGCCGATGGCGCAGCGTCAGCATCCCGGGCACCCGGGTGACGCAGCGCGACAGGCTGCCAGGGGCCCGGACGGGGCGCCCGGACGGGAGCGCGGCGCAGGGGTCAGACCGGAGGCACGCCGTGGCGGCGGTCGCTGAAGCGCCGGTCCTTGCGCGACGCCGACGACAGCCGCACGGCGATCTCGCGCCGCAGCTCCTCCGGCTCGACGACAGCGTCGAGGACGAGGTTGTCGGCCAGCTTGAGCAGGTCGATGTCCTCGAGGTACTCGGCCCGGCGCTCGGCGATGAACGCCGCGCGCTCGGCGGGGTCGTCGATCGAGGCGATGCGGTTGGCGTAGACGGCGTTGACGGCGGCCTCCGGGCCCATCACGGCGATGGACGCCGTCGGCAGGGCGATGCAGGCGTCCGGGCCGAAGCCGGGGCCGGCCATCGCGTACAGCCCGGCGCCGTAGGCCTTGCGCAGCACGACGGACACCTGCGGCACGGTGGCCTCGCTGACGGCGGTGATCATCTTCGCCCCGTGGCGGATGATCCCCTGGCGCTCGACCTCGCTGCCGATCATGAAGCCGGGCACGTCGGCGAGGTAGACCAGCGGCACGTTGAAGGCGTCGCACCACCAGATGAACCGCGCGGCCTTGTCGGCGCTGTCGCCGAAGAGCACACCGCCGCGCACCGCGCTGTTGTTGGCGACGACGCCGACCGACCGGCCCTCGATCCGGCCGAAGCCCACGACGAGCTCGGCGGCGAACAGCGGCTTGATCTCGAAGAAGGAGTCCTCGTCGACGAGCGCGTCGATCACCTGGTGCACGTCGAACGGGACGCTCTCCGGCATCGGCACCAGGTCCGCGGTGAAGGTGGCAGCGGCGGGCTCGGCGGCGTAGACCGGCGGGTCCTCTCGCCAGGACTGCGGGAGGTACGACAGCACCAGGCGCGCCTGCTCGATCGCGTCCTCGTCGTCGACCGCGAGGTTGTCGCCGCAGCCGGAGACGGTGGCGTGCATCCGCGCGCCGCCCATCTCCTCGAGCGAGACCTTCTCCCCCACGACCATCTCGGCCATCCGCGGGCTGCCCAGGTACATCGACGCGTTGCCCTCGACCATGATCACGACGTCGCAGAACGCCGGGATGTAGGCACCGCCGGCGGCCGACGGCCCGAACAGGCAGCAGATCTGCGGCACCTTGCCCGACAGCGCCACCTGGTTGTGGAAGATCCGCCCGGCCCCCCGACGGCCCGGGAACAGGTCGACCTGGTCGGTGATCCGGGCGCCGGCGGAGTCGATGAACCAGAAGAGGGGCAGCTCCTCGCGCAGCGCCGTCTCGGTGGTGCGGATGATCTTCTCCACGGTGCGGGCGCCCCACGAGCCCGCCTTGACCACCGGGTCGTTGGCCACCACCAGCACCGGCCGCCCGTCGACGGTGCCGCGGCCGGTGACGACGCCGTCCGCGGGGTACCCCTGCTCGCCGGCGTGGGCGAGCTGGCCGTCCTCGACGAACGAGCCCGCATCGACCAGCAGGGCGATCCGCTCCCGGGCGTGCAGCTTGCCCTGCGACGCGAGCTTGGCCGCGGCCGCCGGCGCCACCTCGTGGGTGGCGCTGCGGGCGGCGCGGATCGCGTCGGTGCTCACGTCGTCTCCTCGGCAGGATCGGGATCAGGGTTGACGTTGACGTTAAGGGCAAGGTAGCGGTTCACTGGGGCCGCGCCAAGGGGCGCGGGTCGTCAGACCCCGGGGGCACCGGTCAGCAGGGAGGCGCGATGGCGGCCACGACGGCGGGCGCGCGCGGGGAGGCTGACTCCCGCACCTACTCCGTGGGCGAGCTGGCGGCGGAGCTCGGCGTCACCACGCGCACCCTGCGCTTCTACGAGGAGGCGGGCATCGTCACGCCCGCGCGCACCGGCTCGGGCTCGGCACGCGCGTACGGCGCCCGCGACCGCGCCCGGCTGGTGCTGGCGCTGCGCGGCAAGCGCTTCGGCATGTCGCTGGCCGAGATCCGCGAGATCGTCGACATGTACGACGCCGAGCCCGGCGAGGCGGGGCAGATCCGGCGCCTGCTCGAGTCGCTCGCTCCGGTGCGGGCGGATCTGCAGGCCCGCCGCGACGAGCTCGAGCGCACGCTCGCCGAGGTCGACGACGTCGCCCGCCGGTGCCGGGCCCGGCTCGACGAGCTCGGCCCGTGACGCCCTGCGCGCGTGCGGAGGAGGGCCCGCGCGTGACCGATCTCTCGGGGGCCAAAGTCCTCACCCGCCACCCATGGAGGTACACGGTTCCGGCAGGATCGGGGGCGGAGCGCCGAGCCCCTCTCCGGGACCCGCGCCGACCGCTCCACGACCTACCTCCAGGAGCCTGATCCGCGATGCCCATCTCGAAGGTCCTCATCGCCAACCGAGGCGAGATCGCCATCCGTGTCGCGCGCGCGTGCCGCGACGCCGGCATCGCCAGCGTGGCCGTGTACGCCGACCCCGACCGCGAGGCCCTGCACGTCAAGGCGGCGGACGAGGCCTACGCGCTGGGCGGCTCGACGGCGGCGGAGACCTACCTGGTGGTCGACAAGATCCTCGACGCCGCACGCAAGTCCGGCGCCGACGCCGTGCACCCCGGCTACGGCTTCCTGTCCGAGAACGCCGACTTCGCCCAGGCCGTCATCGACGCCGGGCTCACCTGGATCGGCCCGCCGCCGCAGGCGATCCGCGACCTCGGCGACAAGGTCTCCGCCCGCCACATCGCGCAGCGCGCCGGTGCGCCTCAGGTCGAGGGCACCCCCGACCCCGTGCAGACCGCCGACGAGATCGTCGAGTTCGCGAAGGCCCACGGCCTGCCCATCGCCATCAAGGCAGCCTTCGGCGGCGGCGGCCGCGGCCTCAAGGTCGCACGCACGCTCGAGGAGATCCCCGAGCTCTACGACTCCGCGGTCCGCGAGGCCGTCGCAGCGTTCGGCCGTGGCGAGTGCTTCGTCGAGCGCTACCTGGACAACCCGCGCCACGTGGAGACCCAGGTCCTCGCCGACCAGCACGGCAACGTCGTCGTCGTGTCGACCCGCGACTGCTCGTTGCAGCGCCGCCACCAGAAGCTGGTGGAGGAGGCGCCCGCGCCGTACCTGTCCGACGCCCAGCGCGAGGAGCTCTACCGCGCGTCCAAGGCGATCGTGAAGGAGGCCGGCTACTACGGCGCCGGCACCTGCGAGTTCCTCGTGGGGCTCGACGGGACGATCTCCTTCCTCGAGGTCAACACCCGCCTGCAGGTCGAGCACCCGGTCTCCGAGGAGGTCGCCGGGATCGACCTCGTCCGCGAGCAGTTCCGCATCGCCAACGGCGAGGAGCTCGGCTTCGACGACCCGCCGCTGCGCGGCCACTCCTTCGAGTTCCGCATCAACGGCGAGGACCCGGGCCGCAGCTTCCTCCCGGCACCCGGCGTGCTCACCGTGTGGGAGCCCCCGTCGGGCCCGGGCGTGCGCCTCGACGCCGGCTTCCAGCAGGGCGACGTCATCGGCGGCAACTTCGACTCGCTGCTCGCCAAGCTCATCGTCACGGGCAAGGACCGCCAGGAGGCGCTCGAGCGCTCGCGCCGCGCCCTCGACGAGTTCCAGATCGAGGGCATCGCCACCGCGCTCACGTTCCACCGCGTGGTCGTCCGGGACCCGGCGTTCGCCACCGACGACGCCACTCCGTTCCAGGTGCACACCCGCTGGATCGAGACCGAGTTCGACAACCAGATCCCCGCCTACTCCGGCGCCGCGGCCGACGTCGAGGAGCCGGCGGAGCGCCAGACCCTCACGGTCGAGGTGGGCGGCAAGCGGGTCGAGGTGTCGCTGCCCGGCGGCATCTCCTTCGGCGGCGGCGGCGCGGCCGGACCCAAGAAGGCCCCGAAGCGCAGCGCCAAGAAGTCCGGCAGCGCGGCGTCCGGCGACGCCGTGGCCGCGCCGATGCAGGGCACCATCGTCAAGGTCGCGGTGGAGGAGGGTCAGTCGGTCGAGGCCGGCGAGCTCGTCGTCGTCCTCGAGGCCATGAAGATGGAGCAGCCGCTCACCGCCCACAAGGCCGGAACGGTCACCGGCCTCGCGGCCGAGGTCGGCGCCACGGTGCCCAGCGGCACGGTGCTCCTCGAGATCAAGGACTGACGGCGCGGAGCGTCCGCTCCCTACGCCCACAGCGAAGGCCCTCTCCGGCCGGAAACCGGAGAGGGCCTTCGTACGTCCCCACAAGTGTGAGGATGGGTCCCATGAGCCTGCTCGGCCGAACCGCCGCCGTCGCCGCCCTCGCCCTCGCGGGCGCCGTGGTCTGGTCGATGCCTGCCGGCGCCACCGCGACCACCACCAGCACCGTGTCCGACGCCGTCGCGGCGCTGCGCGCCGGCGAGTCGGTCTACGTCGCCCCCGACGCCGACCCGCGGATGACGCAGGCCGACGCCGACCAGGTGCGCGCCCAGGTGCGCGAGTCGGGCCACGTGTACTACGTCGCGGTGCTGCCCGAGTCGGCCGCGGTGGGCGGCGGCTCCGAGGCCACGCTGCAGGCGATCTTCGACGGCGTGGGCCAGCGCGGGACCTACGTGCTCTGGATCGGCGACGAGACGCGCAAGGCCTTCCGGGCCGGCAGCACCCAGGTGCCGCGCGGCACGCTCAGCGAGGCCACCACACTGGCCTTCCGCGACTACGGGTCGCAGGGCCCCTTCCCCACGATCACCGCGTTCGTCGACGCCGCGAACCCGCTGCTGTCGGACGCGGCGGCCGGCGGCACCGGCACGGGCAGCGGGTCGTCCGGCTCGGGCAGCGGCACCGGCTGGCTGTGGCTGCTCGGCTTCGGCGCTGTGGGCGCGGGCGGGGCGTGGTGGGCCGTGCGCAAGGCCAAGAAGGCCAACGCCGAGCGAACCGCCGCAGTGCGCCGCACGGTCGACGAGGACGTCACCTCCTTCGGCGAGGAGGTCGTGCGCCTCGACGTCGACGACCCCCGGCTCGACGACGCCGGCCGCGCCGACGCGCAGCGCGCGCTCGACAGCTACGAGCGGGCCAAGGGACTGTCCGCGACGATGGAGCGCCCCGAGGACGCCGGCCGCGTCACCGCCGAGCTCGAGGACGGCCGGTTCGCCCTGGCCAGCGCCACCGCGCGCCTCGAGGGCCGGCCGCTGCCGGAGCGCCGTCCGCCGTGCTTCGTCGACCCCCGCCACGGCCCGAGCACCGAGGACGTCGACTGGGCCCCGCAGGGCGGCGCCCCGCGGCCGGTGCCGGTCTGCGCCGCCTGCGCGCTCACGTTGAAGTCCGGCGGCCTCCCGCAGCCCCGCGAGATCGAGATGGCCGGCGGCCAGCGTGTGCCGTACTGGCAGGGCGGCCAGACCTACGCGCCGTACGCCGGCGGCTACTACTCCCGCAGCGCCGACGTCCTGCCCATGCTGTTCATGGGCACGATGATGGCCTCGATGTTCAGCCCCGGCCCCGTGATCATCAACAACGACCCGTCGCAGGGCGGCGGCGATGGCGGCGGCTGGGGCGACTTCGGCGGCGGTGGCGGCTTCGGGGGCGGCGACTTCGGCGGCGGAGGCGACTTCGGCGGGGGCGGCGACTTCTAGACCCGTCCGGCCGATCAGACCACGGCCCAGGGTTCCGACACCTCCACCATGAGCGGTCCTCGCGCGCTCGCGGTCATCGGTGCCGCAGCACTGCTGCCGGCGCTGGCCCTCGTGTCCGCCGTCCCTGCCCACGCCCGGCCTGACACCGCACCCGCTGCGACGGCGAGCACCCCGACGTCGGCCTGGCTGCCGTACACGAAGTGCCAGATCTTCCCGGCGTCGAACTACTGGCACGCCGACGTGTCGCGGCTCAAGGTGCACCCGCGCTCGGCGCAGTGGATGTCGCATATGCAGGCCTCGACCCGTCGTCTCCACGCGGACTTCGGACCGGCCTACGGCGAGCAGCCGGTGCCCTACGGGATCCCCATCACGGTGGTGAACGGAGCGACCCGCGTGCCAGTGCGCTTCTGGTACGTATCGGAGAGCGACCGGGTGCGCTACCCGCTGTCGACCAAGACCCGCATCGAGGGCGGCTGGAGCGCGTCGGGCGACCGGCACGCGATCGTCGTCGACGCCGCCACCTGCCAGCTGTTCGAGACCTGGGACACGCACAATTACGCCAGCGGCTGGTACGCCGGCAGCGGCGCCGTGTGGTCGCTGAAGTCCAACACGCTGCGCAAGGCGGGCTGGACCTCGGCCGACGCTGCCGGGCTGCCGATCCTGCCGGGGCTGCTGCGCTACGACGAGGTGGCCCGCGGGCACGTCGACCACGCGATCCGCTTCACCACCAACGTCACCAACCGCGCCTACATCTGGCCCGCGCGCCACCAGGCCGGCTCGGTGACGAACCAGAACTACCCGCCGATGGGCGCACGGTTCCGGCTCAAGGCGTCGTACGACATCAGCGGCTACCCGTACTCGGCCCGCGTCGTGCTCAAGGCGATGAAGACGTACGGCCTGGTGCTCGCCGACAACGGCAGCCCCTGGTACTTCCAAGGCACCAGCGACACCCGGTGGACCGGCGGCATCGTCGAGGCGCTGGGCCGCGTGCCGGCATCGGCGTTCGAGGCCGTCGACACCAGCGCCCTGCGCGTCTCCCTCGACAGCGCGCAGGCCCGCGCCCTCTGACGAGGACGCGGGCCCGCGGGCCTGTGCTGGGTGTGGCGACTGCTCAGCTCATCGCGACGAAAGCCTTCGGGCTGAGCTTGTACACGGCGCCGGGCCCGCTGCCGGGCGGGAACGCCATCGATCCGACGACGAGCATGCCGTTGCCGTACTCCACGTCGGTGGCGCCCGGGACGTCGGCGGCCCACATGCCGCTCTTCGTGATCTTGAAGACCTTGCTGGCGAACAGCGATGACGCGTAGATCTCGCCGTGCTTGCCGACCGCGATGCCGGTGAGCGGCGGCAGGCCGCCCCACGTGCGGACGATCGTCCCGTTCCACCGGTTCACCTTGTAGATGTGGCCCTCCACCTCGGCGCCGAGGCCGGAGACGTAGAGGTAGCCGTCCGGCCCGAGCTCGACGTCGGTGGGCACGGGGTCGCACGACACGTCGCCGTTGTTGTTCGGCGGGCACCCGGGCGCGGTGAAGGTCGGGAACACCGTGAGCGCCTTGACCTTGCCGTGCTTGACGACGAGCAGGTCGTTGGCGCCGGCGTCGGCCACGATCACGCGGTCCTTCAGCGCCAGCACCGAGTACGGGTTGGACGTCGAGTCCGGCGTCGCCGGGTTCTGACCGTCGGGGTTGTTGGCGGTCTCGAAGGCCAGCAGATCGGCCACCTGACGGCTCTTGCCGCTCTGGTACACCTGGATGAGCGACGTCGGCAGCGGCTGCGACGGGTCGCCGATGGAGAGCGTGGCGTAGATGGCGCCGTTGCCCCGGACGTCGACGCCCATGACGGGCTGGGTGCCCTGGTAGACGGTCGACTGCTGGCCGTTCCACAGCCGGACCCGCTGCACGTTGGCGCCGAACGCGTCGGCGACGTAGAGGGACTTGCCCGGCCCGAACGACAGATGCAGGGGGGCGATCCACCCGCTGCCGATCGGGGTGAGGGCGGGGGCCGGGTCGGCCGAGGCGGCCGGGCCCGAGACGAGGGCGCCGGCCGCGATGGCGGCCGCGCCGAGCGCGATGACGGACGTGCGACGGTTCATACGGTCACTCCTGTGCCCGAGATGAAGGCCCCTCCCGCCGCGGCCCTGTGCCGCGACCCGCGCAGCGGAACGTAGTCCCGGCGGGGGGCCCGAAGGCACGGACCGGCGGCAATCGTCACCGTGCGCAGCAGGATGGCCCGGAAAGGCCACGCCTGCGTCCGGTATGAGGTGCGCCCGCCGCTCAGCCGTGCGTGTGCAGCTGGCGGGCCGCCTCGGCGATCGAGCCGGTGAGCGACGGGTAGACCGTGAACGAGCCGGCGACGTCGTCGACGGTCAGCCGGTGCGCAACGGCCAGCGTGATCGGGAAGATCAGCTCGCTCGCCTTCGGCGCTACGACGACACCGCCGACCACGACGCCCGTGCCCGGGCGCGCGAACAGCTTCACGAAGCCGTCGGTGATGCCCTGCATCTTGGCGCGCGCGTTCGTGGCCAGCGGCAGCTTGATCGTGCGCGCGTCCTCGCGCCCGGCGTCGATATCGGCCTGGGTGACGCCGATCGTGGCGATCTCGGGATCGGTGAAGACGTTGCTCGACACCGACTTCAGGTCGAGCGGCTTCACGGCGTCGCCGAGCGCGTGCCACATGGCGACGCGGCCCTGCATCGCCGCGACCGACGCCAGCATGAGCACGCCGGTGACGTCGCCCGCGCTGTAGACGCCGCGCGCGCTCGTGCGCGAGACGCGGTCGACCTGCACGTAGCCGGCGTCGGTCAGGGTCACGCCGCTCTCGACCAGGCCGATGCCCTCGGTGTTGGGCAGCGAGCCGACGGCCATGAGGCAGTGGCTGCCCTCGACCGTGCGGCCGTCGGCGAGGGTGACCAGGACGCCGCCCTCGGTGCGCTGGACGGTCTGCGCGCGCGAGCGGCTCAGCACCTCCATGCCCCGGCGGCGGAAGACGTCCTCGAGCACCTGCGCGGCGTCGGGGTCCTCGCCGGGCAGGACGTGGTCGCGCGACGACACGAGCACGACGTCGGAGCCGAGCCCGTCGTACGCCGACGCGAACTCCGCACCGGTGACGCCGGAGCCGACCACGATCAGGCGCGAGGGCAGCACGTCGAGGTCGTAGACCTGCTCCCACGTGAGGATGCGCTCGCCGTC
Source organism: Actinomycetota bacterium (assembly GCA_020161245.1). Lineage (GTDB taxonomy): Bacteria > Actinomycetota > Actinomycetes > S36-B12 > CAIYMF01 > Longivirga. The sequence continues at coordinate 10,083 of JAIUOK010000076.1, forward strand.
GGGCTCGGCGCCGGCCACGATGCGCGGGCGCGCCCCGGTGGCGACGAGGACGGCATCGGCCGGGAAGGCGTGCGAGCGCCCGCCCGCCTCGGTCGCGGTGACGACGGACGGGCCCTCGAGCCGGCCGAGGCCGGTGACGATCCGGACGCCCTCCCGCTCGAGCCGGTTCACGATGTCGGCCGACTGCGCGGCCGCGAGGCGCTTCACGCGCGAGTTGACCGCAGCTAGGTCGACCGAGACGCCGCCTTCGCCGGGCGAGCCGTCGCCGATGCGGACCCCGAGCTGGTCGCTCTCGGCGGTCAGCGTCATGACCTCCGAGGTCGCGATGAGGGTCTTGCTCGGGACGCAGTCGGTGAGGACGGCGGAGCCGCCGAGGCCGTCCCGGTCGACGACGGTGACGTCGGCCCCGAGCTGGGCCGCCACCAGGGCGGCCTCGTAGCCACCGGGTCCGCCGCCGACGATCACCACGCGCGTCATGGCGGCATCCTCCCAGAGCGCCCGACGGGCGGCGGATACCCTCCCGCTGTGACCTTGTACGCGGCGTACGGCAGCAACATGGACCCGCTGCAGATGCTGCTGCGGGCCCCGCACTCGCCGATGGCCGGCGTGGGCTGGATCCCCGGCTGGCGGCTCACCTTCGGCGGCGAGTCGCTCGGCTGGGAGGGCGCGCTCGCCACGGTCGTGGAGGAGCCCGGCAGCCAGGTCTTCGTCGTCCTCTACGACGTCACGGCGGCCGACGAGGCCAACCTCGACGAGTGGGAGGGCAGCGATCTGCGGATCTACTCCAAGATCCGGGTGCGCGTAGCCACCCTCGACGGCGATGTGACGGCCTGGCTCTACGTGCTCGACGACTACGAGGGCGGCCTGCCCAGCGCCCGCCACCTCGGCATCATCGCCGACGCCGCCGAGGCCGCCGGGGCGCCCGACGACTACGTCCACGACCTGCGCACCCGCCCCTGCACCAGCACCGGCTGACGCGCGATCCGGTAGTGCTGGGTCGCTTTGGATGGGTGAGAGGACCCTATGGCGACCGCTCACCCATCCAAAGCCGAGGTCTATCTGCGCGCGCAGTCGCCCGACCAGGCCGACTGGGTCACCGAGCTCCAGGTCCCCATCTCCCACTGACCCGGTCCGGCTGCCGGATCAGTTCGTCAGGACCGTGATGATGACGGCGACGGCCGCGATGGCGATGACGGCAGCGACCGCGGGGACCATCCAGCGGCGCCAGCCGCTGCGCTCGTACCGGCCGATCCCCGCCGCCGCCTTGATCGACTGGCCGCTGGGGTCGTGCTCGGAGAACTGGCTCATGGCTCGACGCTAGCCCCCTCCAGAGCCGGTTCGGGGGCGGAGCGCCCGAGGTGCCAGGCGCGCCAGAGCGCCCACGCGAGCGCGGCGGCCCCCACGGCGCTGAGGCCGACGACGCCGATCGGCAGCGCCAGGACGAGCACGCCCTGGCCAGCACCGGCGGCGAGAGGCGACAGAGCGGCGTACACCGCGAAGGCCGTGACGGGGACGAGCAGCGACGGGCCGAGCCGCCGCACCGGGACGCCCACGGGCCACGACCCTGGGGCAGGCGGGCGGACGCCTGTGCCGTTCGCCTGCAGCCGGCGCAGCGAGAACCACGCCAGCGCCAGCAACCCGGCCAGCAGCACGGGCCCCCACGGGATGGCCGGCACGATCAGCAGGCCCGCCCACAGCACCACGAGCCCGACGCAGAGGCCGGTGCCCCACCGCGACCGCAGCGCGCCCGACGGCAGCGGCAGCCGGTCGAGCACGACGTAGCCCGCCGCAGCCGCAGCCCAGACGACGAGCACGAACAGGCCGTACGACGCGTACGACGGGACGGCCGGCAGCTGGTCCTCGTCGGGCACCGCTGCCCACCACCCGGCCGACCACACGCCCCACGCGGCGCCGACGGCGGCGCACACGAGCAGCGCGCGACGACCGCCGCGGCGCAGAGCCGCGGGGACCGCCCACCAGCCGAGCACGACGGTGAGCAGGCCGTGCCAGGCGACGCCGGTCCAGATCAGCGAGAACGGCAGCTGCTCGTAGACGGTCGAGGCGACGGCGCCCTCGACCAGCCAGCCGTACGCCGCTCCCACCAGCACGAGCGGCGCGAGACCGGCCGAGGGGAACCGGCGCGCGAGTCGCACCGCGAGCCCTGCGACGACGGAGTACGCCAGCCACGTGATGACCCAGCCGACGGGGCTGTCGCCGGAGCGGAACTGCGACCAGAAGCCCACCTCCGACCACGCCCACGACACCGCACCGAGCGCGAGCACCACGGCGGCCGAGCGCAGCGAGGCGCTCACGCGCCCCGGCGCCACCACGACGTCCCCTGCCATGCCACGAGTGTGGGCACGGGGCCGGGGCGACGGATCAGGGCGGCTCCCCCATCCGACCCTGACCCCGATCCGGTGGTCGGATCGCGGGGCAGGGCGCGCGATCCGACTACCAGACCGGTGGAGTGACGGACCAATCACGGGCTCGGGCTCCGTCGGGCGGGGCGACTCGGTAGCGTCCCCGGCGTGAGCGACACCGACCTCCTCCTCGATGACCCGAAGGCCGCCGCGAAGGCCGCCGCCGCCGAGCTCGCCCGCCTCACCGGCGCTGAGAGCCACGACGTCGCGCTCGTGCTGGGCTCCGGCTGGGTGCCCGCCGTCGACCTCATCGGCCAGACCGTCGCCGACATCGCCGTTACGGATCTGCCGCACTTCCCGCCGCCCGCGGTCGAGGGCCACGCCGGCCGGATCCGCAGCGTCGACGCGGGCGGGAAGCGCGCGCTGGTGTTCCTCGGCCGCACGCACTACTACGAGGGCCGCGGCGTCGAGGCGGTCGCGCACGGCGTCCGCACGGCGGCGGCCGCGGGCTGCCGGGTCGTCGTCCTCACCAACGGCTGCGGCGGGCTCAACGCCGACTGGACGCCGGGCACCCCGGTGCTCATCTCCGACCACATCAACCTCACCGGCGCCTCGCCCCTGCGCGGCGCGACGTTCGTCGATCTGACCGACCTGTACTCCTCGCGCCTGCGCGAGCTGTGCCGCTCGATCGAGCCCGGCCTGCCCGAGGGCGTCTACGCGCAGTTCCGCGGCCCGCAGTACGAGA
>JAIUOK010000077.1 GCA_020161245.1 Actinomycetota bacterium
CTGACAATCTTCCACGACATGGGGAAGGCTGACCGATTCCTCCTTCAATTCGTAGCGCCCGGCCTCGACACGCGACAAATCGAGAATCTCGTTGATGAGCATGAGCAGGTGCTGGCCGCTCGAATGAATGTCGGTGGCATATTCCTTGTAGACCGGCACGGAATGGGCGCCGAAGAGTTCATTGCGCATCACCTCCGAGAACCCCAGGATGGCGTTGAGGGGCGTGCGCAATTCGTGGCTCATCGTCGCCAGGAACCGCGACTTGGCGAGATTGGCCTCCTCCGCGCGGCGCCGGGCCTCGTCGGAATTGGCCTTGGCCTGTTCGAGTTCGCCGATCAAGGCGTCCTTTTCCTTGCGGAAGGACAACGAATCCAGGGAATTGGAATAGAGACGGTTGGCCAGAAGGATGAAATAAAGCTGCGCGCAGACCGCCAGCATCGTCAGCGTCAGCGTGTGATAGCCGGCCGAGGGGATGGCCAGTCCGATGATCGCCAGCGTGATCGGCGCGAGGCTGCCGTAGACGGCGGAGGGAATCGTCGCCGACAACATCGCCGACATCGCGGCGACCAGCAGCAGCACCGACAGGACGAAGGTCTGCGCATGTGGCGCCGAGGATTGCAGCATCAGCGGCACGATCATGGCCCATATCGTGCCCTGAATGGCCTCGGCGAGGGCGAACTTGCGCCGCCATGTGCCGATCGCGGCGCGCGCGTTGTCGTCGTTCAGAAAATTGATGGCGAAAGCGTAAGGGATCGAGATGGCCACGCACAGCAGCGCGCCCCACATCATCGCCGCATCGAGCGGGATCCACAGCGCCGAGGCTGCCGATATCGCCAGAACCAGCGCCGCCATGGCGGGCGTCGCGCTCCGCCGGCTGGCCGCGTAGATGCTGATCATCTCGAATTCAAACGGATTGGCCGCCCCGCCCGCCGAGGTCAGGCGCTGGCGCGCATCGCGGATCTTGACGGCCTGTCGGCGCCGGACGGCCGCAGCATCGGGGGCGGCGCCACGCCCGCGCTCGATCATCTCGGCGGTGATTTCACTCATGCACGCACGACGCATCACGGCGGACGGCAGCGCCGGGAGCACTGCATACAACGTCCGGACAGCGCCATTGTGGGCGGCACTGGTTAACAGCCGCCTTAATGGATTGCAGAAAATTCGCCTTGAAATGGCGCGGCTTGGCGGCCATGCCGCTGTCATGGCCAGGTTGCGCTCCCCATCGCCCGGAAACCCCGGCGCCCTTCTCATGCTGGGCCTGGTGGCCGGCCTGTCGGTGCTGGCGGGCGCGCTTCATCTATGGACGGAGCATCGTCTGGCGGCCCGGTTCACCGTGATCGATGGCGACAGCCTCCAGCATGAAGGCGAGTCGTTGCGCCTCGAGGGGATCGACGCGCCCGAACTGGCGCAGACCTGCGAACGCGAGCGCCGGACCTGGCCGTGCGGTCGGCAGGCCCGCGAGGCCCTCGCGCGGCTGGTCGCGGCCGGACCCATCGAGTGCCGCTGGCGCCGGCGCGACCGCTACAATCGCCCCCTGGCGCGCTGCGCCGCCGCAGGCGCGGACCTGGGCCGCCAGATGGTGGAGGCCGGACTTGCCGTGGCCTATGGCGGCTACGAGGCCGAAGCGGCGGCCGCGCGGGCGGCCGGACGGGGGATATGGGCCGGAACTTTCGAACAGCCGCAGGAATGGCGCGCGCGCCACCAGCCCCGGGCGCCGGGCTCCTGAAGGCGGCGGCCGGAACCTCGATGTGCGCCAGCGCACATCGCAATCAGCGGATTGGAACTATACGGGCGCTGAGCAGTTGATCGCGCGACCTCAAAAGACCCAACTGGCGCGGGATTATCCCGCGCCTTTTTTTAATATGTCCCCGGAAATAGATCACATGACCCTATTCCAGGGATTTTTGATGGCCCGAACGAGGGAAGGGCGACGCCGTCATCCTCGACAGCGGGTCGACCACCTACCAGCTGGCAGTGGCGCTGCGCGGGAAACCCTTGACGATCATCACCAACGACCTGCGCATCGCGAAGTTCGTCGCGACCGATCCTGCGGCCCGGCTGCTCGTCACGGGAGGCGAGCTGCTCGGCACCGTCTTCACGCTCGTCGGCGGCAAGGCGGTCGCGTTCCTGTCCGAGCTGCGCGCGGACTGGGCCTTCCTGGGCGCCGACGCCGTCTCGCTGGACAGCGGCATCACCAACACCAACACGGTCGAGGTCCCCATCAAGCGGGCCATGATCGCGGCGGCCGAGCACCCGCTCGCCCTGGCGGACTCGTCCAAGCTCGACCGACGTGTCCTGGCCCGCGTCGCCGGCCTCGACGAGGTCGAAGCCGTGCTGAGCGATTCCGCGGCCAGCGCCGAGACGATCACGCGGTACCGGCCGCACGTCCGGACGGCTCTCGCGTAGCCGGTGAACGCGCTTGACCGCCCCGGACATCGTGGCTTAGAGTCGAAACGTTTATAGCGCACGCCGTCGCCGGCGTTGCGCCGGGCCTGATGGAAGGGACGCGGCCATGGTGGACGCCACGAGGTTCTACATCGACGGATCGTGGGTCGATCCCATCTCGTCGCGCACCCTGGAGGTGATCGACCCCACCACCGAGCGGCCGATCGCCACCGTCGCCCTGGCAGGCACGGAGGACGTCGACCGCGCCGTGGCAGCCGCCAAGCGCGCGTTCGACTCGTTCTCGCGGACCTCGGTGGCCGACCGCGTGGCGCTGCTGGAGCGCATCCTCGTCGAGTATCAGAAGCGCGCGGACGATCTGGCCGACGCGCTGATGTCGGAGATGGGCTCCCCGCGGGACCTCGCCGTCAACGCCCACGTCCCCTGCGGCACCGGGCAGTTCGCAGTGGCGCTCGACGCGCTCCGCACGTACGAGTTCGAGGAGAAGATCGGTACGTCCTCGGTGGTCCACGAGCCGGTCGGCGTCGTCGGGCTCATCACCCCGTGGAACTGGCCGATGCTGCTCATCGCGGCGAAGGTCGCACCGGCCCTCGCAGCAGGCTGCACGATGGTGCTCAAGCCCTCCGAGCTGGCCCCCCTCAACGCCGTCATCTTCGCGGAGATCCTGGACGCGGCCGGCGTCCCGGCCGGCGTGTTCAACCTGATCAACGGCGACGGGCAGGTGGCCGGCGCCGCCCTCTCGAGCCACCCTGACGTCGACATGGTGTCCTTCACCGGATCGACGCGTGCGGGCATCGAGGTAGCGAAGAACGCCGCACCGACCGTCAAGCGCGTGCATCAGGAGCTCGGCGGGAAGTCCGCGAACATCCTGCTCGACGACGCCGACCTCGCCGTCGCCATCCCCCGCGACCTCCGGGACGTGTTCGCCAACTCGGGCCAGTCCTGCAACGCCGGGTCCCGGTTCCTCGTCCCCTCCGACCGGCTTGCCGATGCGATCCGGATCGCGGCCGATGCGGCCGACGCGACCGTCGTGGGCGAGCCCGACGCCCCCGGCACCCAGCTGGGGCCGCTCGTCTCGCAGGCCGGCTACGACAAGGTGCAGCGCCTGATCCAGTCCGCGATCGACGAGGGCGCCACCGTCGTCGCCGGCGGCCTGGGCCGCCCCGAGGGGCTCGAGCACGGCTACTTCGTGCGCCCCACGGTCATCGCCGGGGTGACCAACGACATGACGATCGCCCGCGAGGAGATCTTCGGCCCGGTCATCACCATCTCGACGTACGACGGGGAGGACGACGCCGTGGCCAAGGCCAACGACACGGTCTACGGCCTCTCGGGGTTCGTCTCGTCGGCCGATCCGCAGCGAGCCCGCACGGTGGCACGGCGGCTGCGCACGGGGATGGTCCACATCAACGGCGCCGGTCTGGACTTCAACGCGCCCTTCGGCGGATACAAGCAGTCCGGCAACGGGCGGGAGTACGCCGTCTTCGGCATCCGGGAGTTCCTCGAGGTCAAGGCGGTGTTCGGCGACAACGCCTAGGCGGGGCTCCGAACGGTGAGCAGGTCCTCGTACGGGAGACATCCCGTCGTGCTGCTGGTACCGGTCAAGCCGCTCGCCGCCGCCAAGTCGCGGCTGCGCGGTGCGCACGCCGACCACGACGGGCTGGTGCTCGCGCTCATGCAGGACACCCTCGCGGCTGCGCTCGCCGCCGGACCTGTGGTGCACACGCTCGTGGTGTCCCCCGACGACCGCGTGGCGCGCCTGGCGGAGCGTGCCGGGGCGGGTGCGTGCGCCGCCAGCACCGGCAGCTTGAACGCCGATCTGCGGATGGCGGCGGAACTCGTCGGGCGCCGGTGCACGAGGGCTGCGATCGGCGTGCTCCCCGCCGACCTGCCGGCCCTGCGGACCAGCGATCTCGAGGCGGCCATCGGCGCCGCCGAGGGGCGTCGCAGCTTCGTCCCGGACCGCGAGGGCACAGGGACGACGCTGCTCCTCTCGGGGCGGGGCCTTCCCCTGGATCCGCGGTACGGCCCCGCCTCTGCCACCAGGCACATCGACAGCGGCGCGCACCGGCTCGTCGGGTCCTGGTCGTCGCTCGCATGCGACGTCGACGCGCCGGCAGATCTGGCAGCAGCAGCATCCCTCGGGCTCGGTCGCCGCACTGGTCTGCTCCTGGGCGAGCCGACCACCGCCGCTGCCGGCCCCTGACCGACGAGAGCGAGCGAGATACATGACCGGCAACGGACGCACGGAGCCCATCGGCCCGGACGGCGTGCATCGGAACCTGATCGGCGGCGCGTGGATCGACGGCGTCGACATCAACCAGGACGTGAACCCGTCCGACACCTCCGATGCGGTCGGCCGCTACGCCCTCGCCAGCGGCGAGCAGGCGCGCGAAGCGGTGGCCGCGGCGCGCGCCGCCGCTCCCGGCTGGGCCGGCTCGTCGCCGCTCCTGCGGTTCGAGATCCTCGATGCAGCAGGCAACGAGATCCTCCGCAGCAAGGAGCGGCTCGGCGATCTGCTCGCCCGCGAGGAGGGCAAGACGCTCGCCGAGGCGGTCGGCGAGGTCGTGCGCGCCGCCCACATCCTGAAGTTCCACGCCGGGCAGGCCCTGCGTCCCGCCGGGCAGCTGCTCGACTCGATCCGACCCGGCGTCGAGGTCGCGGTGACCCGGGAACCCGTCGGTGTCGTCTCGATCATCACGCCGTGGAACTTCCCCATCGCCATCCCGGCGTGGAAGATCGCCCCGGCCCTGGCCTACGGGAACACCGTCGTGTTCAAGCCGGCCGAGCTCGTGCCGGCCAGCGCCTGGGAGCTCGTGCGCATCCTGCAGGCAGCCGGCCTGCCCGACGGAGCCCTCAACCTCGTCATGGGTCGCGGCCGGGACATCGGCGACATCCTCACCAGCAGCGCCGACGCCGTGTCGTTCACCGGCTCGGTGCAGACCGGTGAGCGGGTCCTGGCCTCCGCCCAGGCCGCCCGGGCTCGCGTGCAGCTCGAGATGGGCGGGAAGAACCCGCTCGTGATCCTGGACGACGCCGACCTCGACGTCGCTGTCGACTGCGCGCTGCAGGGCGCGTACGGCTCGACCGGGCAGCGCTGCACCGCATCGTCCCGGCTCGTGGTCGCCGCCGGGATCCACGACAGGTTCGTGGAGCACCTGACCGAGCGGATGCTCGCCCTCGCAGTCGGCGACGCGCGCGCCGCCGGCACCCAGATGGGGCCCGTGGTCGACGCCTCGCAGCTCGCCCAGGACCAGAAGTACATCGACCTGGCCCGCGCGGAATCCGGCACGGTCCTCGGCGGACGCCGGCTCGAGCGGGACGCGGACGGCTTCTACCTCGAGCCGGCCCTGGTGGTCGGAACGCGGCCCGAAGACACCATCAACCGCGAGGAGGTGTTCGGCCCGGTCGCCTCTGTCGTCCAGGTCGACGGCTACGACGAGGCCCTCGCCGTCGCGAACGGCACCGAGTTCGGCCTCACCGCCGGCATCGTCACCACCTCGCTCGCCGCCGCGGGCGACTTCCGGCGCCGCTCCACGGCCGGCATGGTCATGGTCAACGTCGCCACCGCGGGCGTGGACTTCCATGTCCCCTTCGGCGGGCGGCAGGCCTCCTCCTACGGCCCGCGCGAGCAGGGCGAGCAGGCCCGTGAGTTCTTCACCACGGTCAAGACCAGCTACATCGCCGCGGGCCGGCCCGGCTGAGACGCCGGGGCCCGCGCCGACCCGCCGGAACGGTCGGGGAGCCCGGCGGGCGCGACCCGGCAGCACGTGTCAGGCGTAATCGATTCCACTAGTGCGGAATCGACTGTTGCATGGTTCAATGAACTACAGCCATAAACGTTTCTTCTCGCGCCGCTCTGGTGAGCGGCCACGAGGATGCATGGAGGAGTACCGCATGGGCATCCGACTCGGCTACAAGGCCTCGGCCGAACAATTCGATCCGCAGGAGCTCCTGGAGATCTCGGTCATGGCCGAGCACCGCGGTTTCGAGCTCGTCGCGGTCTCCGACCACTTCCAGCCCTGGAGGCACAACGGCGGCCACTCGCCGGCCGTGCTCCCCTGGCTCGGCGCGATGACCCAGGCCACCCAGCGCGCCGTCCTGGGCACGAGCGTCATGACACCGATGCTCCGGTACCACCCGTCCATCGTGGCCCAGTCCTTCGCGACGTTGAACTCGCTGGCGCCCGGTCGGCTCTTCCTCGGGATCGGGACCGGCGAGGCGATGAACGAGGTTCCCGCCACCGGCTCGCAGTTCCCTGCTCCGAAGGAGCGCCGCCTGCGGATGGCCGAGGCTGTCGAGCTGATGCGGCGCCTGTGGACCGAGGAGCGGGTCGACTTCGAGGGCGAGTACTACCGGACCGAGAAGGCGACGGTCTACGACCGGCCGGAAGCGCCGATCCCCGTCTACTTCGCAGCATCCGGGCCGCTGGCCGCCAAGCTCGCCGGGCGCATGGGCGACGGGTTTATCTGCACGAGCGGGAAGGACCCTGCCCTCTACCGGGATCTGCTCGACAACGTCGAGGCCGGCGCTCAGGAGGCAGGCCGCGATCCGGGAGAGATCCGTCGCATGATCGAGGTCAAGGTCTCCTACGACAGCGACATCCACTACGCGTACCAGGCGTGCGGCTTCTGGGCGGCGCTCTCGCTGAGCAGCGACCAGAAGACGGGCATCGAGGATCCCCTCGAGATGGAGCGGGTGGCCGACGCGAACATCGAGAAGGCCCACACGCGCTTCATCGTCTCGAACGACCCGGAGCACGTCGCCGCGCAGATCCGGCCGTACATCGACCTGGGCTTCCAGGACCTGGTCATCCACGCTCCCGGACACGACCAGGGGCGATTCCTGGAGCAGTTCAGCAACGACGTCATGCCTCTGCTCCGGGCCGAGAGCGTCTGACGACGGTGCCGGCTGCTCCGTAGAGCCGCCGGGGCGCGGAGGACGGGAGGACCGATGGTGGAGCAGGAGACCAGCGGCATGCGCCGCGCGTTGGCGCGTGCGCGTGCAGGGAAGTCGCTGGATGTCGACGAGGCGACGGTGCTGCTGGGCGCGTCCGGCGCGGCGCTGGAGCAGCTGCTCGAGATCGCGGCCGCGGTGCGCGATGCGGGCCTGGTGGATGCCGGGCGCCCGGGGGTCGTGACGTACTCGCGCAAGGTGTTCATCCCGCTGACCAGGCTGTGCCGCGACCGGTGCCACTACTGCACGTTCGCCACGGTGCCCGGCCGGCTGCCGGCGGCCTACCTCTCGATCGACGAGGTCGTGGAGATCGCCCGGCAGGGTGCGGCGCTGGGGTGCAAGGAGGCGCTGTTCACCCTCGGCGACCGCCCCGAGGACCGCTGGGAGGCGGCGCGGGAGTGGCTCGACGAGGCCGGCTACGACAGCACGCTGGCCTATGTGCGTGCCTGCGCGGTCGCGGTGCTGGAGGAGACGGGACTGCTGCCGCACCTCAACCCCGGGGTGATGTCGTGGGCGGAGATGCAGCGGCTCAAGCCGGTGGCGCCGTCGATGGGGATGATGCTCGAGACCACTGCGCGCGTGCCCGCGCATCACGGCAGCCCGGACAAGGACCCGGAGGTGCGGCTGCGCACGCTGGAGGACGCCGGGCGTCTGTCGGTCCCTTTCACGACCGGCCTGCTGGTCGGGATCGGGGAGTCGCTGCGGGACCGGGCGGAGACGGTGTTCGCGATCCGTGCCGCGCACCGCCGCCACGGGCATGTGCAGGAGGTGATCGTCCAGAACTTCCGGGCCAAGGACGGCACCGCGATGATGGCCGTCCCCGATGCAGAGATGGACGAGTACCTCGCCGCGGTGGCTGTGACGCGCCTGCTCATGGGTCCGCGGATGCGGGTGCAGGCCCCGCCGAACCTCGTCGACCTCGCCGAGACCGTCTTGCTGCTGCGCGCCGGGGTCGACGACTTCGGCGGAGTCAGCCCGCTGACCCCGGACCACGTCAACCCCGAACGGCCGTGGCCGCAGATCGAGGCGCTCGCGTCGCTCACGGCGGAGAGCCGGTTCGTCCTGCGTGAGCGGCTCACGGCGCACCCGCCGTACCTCGACGAGCCGTGGCTCGACCCGCGGCTGCGCCCCCACGTCGACGCGCTGCGGGCGCCGGACGGCCTGGCCGACGAGCGTGCCGCTGTCGCGGGCCGGCCGTGGCAGGAGCCGGACGAGGCGCTGGTGGCCGCTGGCCGGATCGACCTGCACACGGGCATCGACGTCGAGGGCCGCAGCGAGGACCGCCGGTCGGACTTCGCCGACGTGTACGGCGACTGGGCGGCCGTGGGGGAGCACGCGGCGCGCACCGGTGCGCCTCAGCGCTTCGACGCCGACGTCGCTGCCGCGCTCCGCGTGGCCGCCGACCGCCCGGGCGAGCTCACGCACGACCAGGCTCTGGCGCTGCTGCTCGCCGACGGTCCGGAGCTCGAGGCGGTGGCACGCCTCGCCGACGACGTGCGCCGCGACAGCGTGGGCGACGACGTCACCTACGTGGTGAACCGCAACATCAACTTCACCAACGTCTGCTACACCGGCTGCCGGTTCTGCGCCTTCGCGCAGCGCCGCACCGACGCCGACGCGTACTCCCTGTCGCTGCCCGAGGTCGAGGCCCGGGCGAAGGAGGCGTGGGACGTCGGGGCGACGGAGATCTGCATGCAGGGCGGCATCGACCCGCAGCTGCCGGGGTCGGCGTACTTCGACCTCGCGAAGGCCGTGAAGGCCGCGGCGCCCGACCTCCACCTGCACGCGTTCAGCCCGATGGAGGTCGTCAACGGCGCCTCGCGCACGGGGATGTCGATCGAGGAGTTCCTGATCGCGCTCAAGGAGTCCGGCGTCGACAGCCTGCCGGGCACCGCGGCGGAGATCCTCGACGACGACGTGCGCTGGGTGCTCACCAAGGGCAAGCTCCCCACTGCGCAGTGGATCGAGGTCGTGACCACGGCGCACCGCGTGGGCCTGCCGACGACGAGCACGATGATGTACGGCCACGTCGACACCCCGGCGCACTGGGCCGCCCACCTGCTGCTCCTGCGCGACCTGCAGGACCGCAGCGGCGGGTTCACCGAGTTCGTGCCCCTGCCGTTCGTGCATACCAGCGCACCGATCTACCTCGCCGGCGTCGCGCGACCGGGCCCGACCCTCCGCGACAACCGCGCGGTGCACGCCGTCGCACGTCTCGTGCTCCACGGCCGCATCGACCACATCCAGTGCTCGTGGGTGAAGCTCGGCCCGGAGCAGTGCGCGTCGGTCCTCGCGGGCGGCGTCGACGACCTCGGCGGCACGCTCATGGAGGAGACGATCAGCCGCATGGCCGGCAGCCGCCACGGCAGCCGCCGCTCCGTCGAGGACCTCGAGACCATGATCCGCACCGCCGGCCGCACCCCCCGGCAACGCACCACCACCTACGGCGAGGTGCCCGCCGAGCGCCACGACGCCGCCCGCCGGTCCGTGGTCACCGGCAGCCTCCTGCCCGTCCTCACCTAAACTCCGAGCTGGACGGCGAAGCGCGGGCTCTAGGGGTGCGTCGTCATCCAGATCGATCGGTGCGGTCAGCCGCGGTCGACCAGGGCGGCGGCGTCCTCGTCGATCAGGAGCAGGGTGCGCTCGCGGCCGCGCGCGGCGCTGGCAGGCGCTCGGGACGGGTCGTCGCTGGTGAGCGTCTGCGCGACCGCCTCGGCCTTCCCCTCCCCGCATGCCAGGAGCCAGACCTCACGGGCGGCGCAGATCGTGGGGAGAGTGAGGGTGACGCGGACCGGCGGCGGCTTGGGCGCGTCCCGCACGGCTGCGACGCCCGCCCGCGTCTCGGCTACCGCGGGTGCTCCGGGGAACAGGCTGGCCACGTGCGCGTCCTCCCCGATCCCGAGCAGCACGACGTCGAAGCTCGGCCCGGCCCCGGGCTGATCCCCATCCGCCGACGCGAGGAGCTCACGGGAGTAGGAGCTGACCGCGGCCTCCAGCGAAGCCGCCCGGTCGGAGGACGGCATGGCGTGCACGCGCTCGGGGCGCACCGGGAGCCCGTCGATCAGCGCGAGGCGCGCCTGGGTCTCGTTGCGGTCCGGGTGGTTCGACGGCAGGAAGCGCTCATCCCCCCACCACAGATGCACTGCGCCCCAGTCGACGTGCGTGCGCAGCGGCGACTGGGACACCGATCGCAGGGCGGCGATTCCGATCCCTCCGCCGGTCAGGCACACCGCCGCCGAGCCCTTCACGCTCTGGCGGGCTGCGATAGCGGCAAGGAGACGGGCGGCGACCGCATCGGCCAGTGCTGCCGGATCGCCGTAGATCCGGACTTCCTGAGGAGTCATCGTGTGCCTCGCGTGTGTGGGTGGGCGCGTGGAGCCGGTGCTGGTTCGGTCGTTGCGGCGGTCAGCGCCCGGCCTTCTCCCTGGCTCCTGCCAGCGCTGCATCGACGGCGTCCAGCAGGTTGGTCCAGGACTGCACGAACTTCTCGACCCCCTCGGCCTCCAGCGTCGCCGCGACGTCGTCGAGGTCGACGGCCGCCGCCGCAAGCGCGTCCAGCGCCTGTCGAGCGGCGGCGTACGACGGTGCACCGGCATCGACACGCAGCTCGCCGTGGTCCCGCACCGCGTTCAGAGTCGCCTCCGGCATGGTGTTGACCGTGTCCGCGAGCGCGAGCCCCGACACGTAGCGGGTGTCCTCGTAGGCGGGATCCTTGACGCCCGTCGACGCCCACAGCGGCCGCTGGACCTGTGCGCCGGCCTCCTCGAGCGCCGCGCAGCGCTCCGACCGTCTCGCCTCCGAGAAGACCTCGTACGCAAGGCGCGCGTTCGCGATCGCCGCCGTGCCGTTCATGGGTGTGCGCCCACCGAGCCGACGGTCGACCTCGGTGTCGACCCGGCTGACAAAGAACGATGCCACCGAGCCGATGCGCGTCACGTCGTGCCCGTTCGCACGTGCTCGCTCGAGGCCCGAGAGCCAGGCGTCGAGCACCTCCTCGTAGCGCTCGACGGAGAAGATGAGGGTCGCGTTGACGCTGATCCCTTCCGCCAGGACTGCGGCGATGGCGGGAAGCCCCTCACGGGTCGCCGGGATCTTGACGAGCAGGTTGCGGCGATCGACCGTCCACTGCAGCGCCTTGGCCTCCGCCACCGTCGCCTCGGTGTCGCGTGCGAGACGGGGGTCGACCTCGATGCTCACCCAGCCGTCGCGGCCGGACGTCCGCTCGTACGTCGGCTCCAGGATGTCGCACGCCCACCGCACGTCGAAGGCCGTCATGGCGCGGACGGCCTCGACGGCATCCACGCCCCGCAGGGCGAGCTCGTGGATCTGCTCGGCGTACGAAGCACTTCCGGCGGAGATCGCCTTCTCGAAGATCGACGGGTTCGTCGTCACACCGGTGACGGATGAATCCCGGACCAGCTCGGCGAGGCCGCCCCCGGCGAGTCGGCCACGATCGAGGTCATCCAGCCAGATGGACACGCCGGCGTGTGCAAGGTCCCTGAGGTGATCGCTCATGCGGCGAATGTAGGAAGGCGCGGGGATCCGCACCGACCCAGGGGAGCCGCGCGGACCGTGAGGACCTGCGGCCCAGCCCGCCGAGCATCCGGCCGGCCGCCTGGACGGGGAGCCGGAGCGCCGGGACGAGCAGGGGACGGCCCTCGGCAGGCGGCCGCAGGAGCCGCATCCAGGCCCCTGCAGCGGCGTGTCGTCGTCACAACCTTTCGCGACGGACGCCGTCTTCACGCGCTGCGCGTGACAGAGGTCCTGCCTCATCGCAGCGTCGGACGGCGAGCGGCGGAGCTCGAGCGGTGCGCGACGTGCACCCGGCGCACCGCCGCCCCTCGGGGCGGGCGGTCGCCCGCGCGTGAGCGCCGCGATGGCGGATTTGGTCCGGACGAAGTCTTGACGAGGGGGAGTAGAACCGTTAATAGTTGGCCCGCTGCCGTTGCGGCATCGTCCACCTTTGCATGAGTCCTCTCACGAGGAATGCAGATCGTGGGTCCGAGTAGAAACGTCTCGACTTGGGAGGTGCCCGCGTCATGGGCCGGAGCTCTGCGTTCGACAACATCATCATCAACACGGACAACTACAAGCA
>JAIUOK010000078.1 GCA_020161245.1 Actinomycetota bacterium
ACCTGGCCCATCGTCTCGGCGGCGAGGAACCGGGTGAGGCGCTCCCCGACCGTCATGAGCATGAGCTGCCCGGCCGGCTCGAGGTCGGCCTTGCGGCAGGTCTCCAGGACGGCGAAGTCCGACCACTGCGGCGCCCGGTCGAGCATCTCCGCCAGCGCCTCCATCGCCAGCTCCGTTGCGAGCTGCGAGACGATCCCGTGGAAGGTGTGCTCGACGAGGCTCACCGTCACGCCGGGCGGCGCGGGGTAGGTCTCGGAGCGGAAATCCATGCCCCTAGGCTACTCGAACAGATGTTCGACACGCAAGAGCAACGCGCAACATTGTGTGGCCGAGTTCGCTTGCAGCAGAACGGATCTGCCGATTCGCTCCCTTGGCCCTGAATGTCTGACTCCGTGCCCGGTGATCACGCTGACGTGGTCTGGGGGAGTGCAGGCAGCACTCGCCCGAGCATGAGCTGGCCGGCGACGAGCAGGCTCGCGAACGCGAAGAGCAGCGACGACGCCGCCCAGGCCAGCGCGTCGCCGGTCTGCCCGTACAGGCCGGGCACGAAGCCGATCGCCAGGCCGTCGAACGTCATGGCGCCGATGGCGCCCCAGGCGAAGACGAGCCTCTCGTCCTGGCGCGACAGCCGCGCGATCCACTGGAGGAACCACACCGTGGGCGGTGCTGCTGCGGCGACAACGACGTAGACGAGCACGCGCCAGCTGGTCTCGAGGAACAGCCATGCGGGCAGCAGGCTGATGACGATCGCGAAAGCCAGAGCGACGGCCGCCCCAACCCCGATGCCGATCCCGGCAGCCTTGCTCATCGTGCCTCCATGCCTTTGTAGTTGCCACTACAAAGGCACGGTAGTGCAGCTCGTCGCTAGGCTCAACCCCGTGGGCTACCGGCACTCGAGGGACGACCTGCTGTCCGCGGCCGTCGATGTGGCCCTGGAGAGCGGCATCGGCTCGCTCACCTTCGCCCGCGTCGGCGCCCGCCTCGGGACGAGCGATCGCATCGTCGTCTACTACTTCCCCACCAAGGACGCCCTCGTCCTCGCCGTGCTCGACGCCCTAGGCGGACGCCTGCGCGCCTTGCTCGAACGGGCCTTCGGCGACCAGCCCCTGCCGGCCCTCGACCTGCAGCGCCGCGCCTGGCCGGTGCTCGCCTCTCCGGCGGCCGACCCGGTGTTCGCCGTCTACTTCGAGGTCGTCGGGCTCGCGAGCGCCGGCGCCGAGCCCTACGCCGCGCTCGCGCCGCGGCTGGTGGAGGGATGGGTGGAGTGGCTTCTGCCGCTCCTCGATGCGCCGCCAGCACAGGCGCGCCGGCAGGCGCTCGCGGCCGTCGCCACGCTCGACGGCCTCCTGCTGCTGCGCCGGGTCGCGGGGGCGCGCGCTGCGACGGCGGCGGCCAAGGAGCTCCGACTGCGGGACTGAGGCGCTGGCACCCGGGCACCCTGGGCTCGCGCCGGTCGTCGGACGAGGAGAGGGTGGGGCGACCGCCCGCCCGAGGAGGAGACGCATGCGCTACCTGGACGACGTCGCGAGTGCCAAGCCGATCTCACGGATCGGGCTGGGCACCTGGCAGTTCGGCTCGCGCGAGTGGGGCTACGGCGACGACTACTCCGCCGAGGCCGGCCGCATCGTGGCCCGTGCCGTCGAGCTCGGCATCACCCTGATCGACACCGCCGAGGCGTACGGCTTCGGCGCCAGCGAGCGCATCGTGGGGGACGCGCTGCGCGAGCACGGGCTGCGCGACCACGTGTACGTCGCCACGAAGATCTTCCCGATCCTGCCGATCGCCCCGGTCGTGGTGAACCGCGGCCGTGCGAGCGCCGACCGGCTCGGAGTCGAGCAGATCGACCTCTACCAGGTGCACCAGCCCAACCCGGTCATCAAGGACGCGCAGACGATGCCGGGCATGCGCCAGCTGCAGGACGCCGGCGTGGTCGCCGACGTCGGAGTCAGCAACTACTCGCTCGCCCGATGGAAGGAGGCCGAGCGCCAGCTCGGCGGCCCGGTGCTCTCCAACCAGGTGGAGTTCTCCCTCGCGCGCATCGACCCGCTCGACGAGCTCGTGCCGTACGCGTCGTCGCAGGGCCGGGTGGTCATCGCGTGGAGCCCGCTCGGCCAGGGCTTCCTGTCGGGCCGGTACGACGCCGACAACCGCCCGTCCAACGGCGTGCGGAACATGAACCCGCTGTTCCTGCCCGAGGCGTTCGAGAGCGGGCGGGGCCTGCTCGATGCGCTTCGCGAGGTGGCCGGCAACCATGGCGTCTCGATGTCGCAGACAGCCCTGGCCTGGCTGCTGCACCAGCCCCACGTGGTGGCCATCCCCGGCGCATCTAGCGTCGAGCAGCTCGAGAAGAACGTCGCGGCGGCCGAGATCGACCTCGGCGAGGACGAGGTCGCCGAGCTCACCGCTCAGGCGCGGAGGTTCCACCGGCCGGCCAGGTCGGAGGCGCTGAAGGCCTCCGTGCGCCGCCGGCTCAGCCGCTAGAGGACCGGGCCCTGAGGTACTCGGCGAGGGCCTGCGGCGGCATCGGCACGGCCAGCCCGAAGCCCTGCCCCACGGCGGCCCCGGCGGTCCGTGCCCGCTGCTGGTGCTCGTCGTCCTCGATGCCCTCCACCACCGTGAGCAGCCCCAGCGCGCGCAGGATGGCGACCAGGCCCGGCACGAGCGCGGACGATTGGTTGTTGGCCAGCATGCTGCGATCGAGCTTGACCGCGTGCAGCGGGAGCCGGGTCAGGTGGGCCAGCGAGCAGTAGCCGGTGCCGAAGTCGTCGATCGCCAGACGCACCCCCGTCGCCACGATCTCGTGCAGTGCGGCGAGCAGCCGCGGCGAGTCCGTGGGGAGGGCCGATTCCGAGATCTCGACCGTGAGGCGCTCAGGGCGCAGGCCCGCCTCCTGCACGGCGTCGCGCAGGGCCTCGACGAGCCGGCCGGACGCGAGCGTGGCGCCCGCGACGTTCACCCACACCTCGGTGGCGCCGGGATCGAGCCGGGCGACCGCCTGCGTCGCCATCCGCAGGACGGCCAGATCGATCTCGACGATGAGGTCGTCGAACATCGCAGCGGGCAGGAAGGCTCCCGGCAGCAGCAGTCCCTCCGTGGGGTGCTGCCACCGCACCAGCGACTCCACTCCCAGCACAGCGCCGCTGGAGAGGTCGACGAGCGGCTGGTAGAAGGCCAGCAGCTCGTCTCGCACGAGTGCCCCGTGCAGCTGCTCGCGCAGCGTCTGCGCCCGGGTGGCCTCCAACCGCATGCTGGGGTCGTACCCGACCACGGTGTTGCGTCCGGCGCGCTTCGCCTCGTAGAGCGCGAGGTCGGCGTCGGCGAGGACCGTGTCACGGCTGCTGCCGCCCCGCGCCAGACAGGCACCCACGCTGAGGGTCGCGCGCAGCTGGCGGCCGTGGTGCTCGATGGGCTCCGTGGCCGCGGCACGCAGCCGTTCCGCGAGCGCGATCATCGTGGCCTCGGGGTCGTCGCCGAGCTCCTCGGCGACGACGGCGAACTCGTCGCCGCCGAGACGGGCGAGCGTGTCGCCGGCGCGGACCGTGCGCGCGAGCCGTTCGGCGATGCTCACCAGCGCCAGGTCGCCCGTGACGTGCCCGTAGACGTCGTTGATGGCCTTGAAGTTGTCGACGTCGGCGATCAGCACCGCGAAGGCGGCCGGCCGACGCCCCCGTCTCGCGGCCAGCAGGTCGAGCCGCTCGCTCAGCACGACCCGGTCGGGCAGGCCGGTCAAGGCGTCGGTCCTGGCCTGGTCCATGAGCCGCGTCTCGAACTCCAGCCGGTCCGTGACGTCGCGGATGACCGCGCAGACGTGGTCCTTCCCGTACTCGGTCACCTCGGTGAGCGTCACCTCGAGCGGGACCACGGTGCCGTCGGCGCGCACACCGCTCAGCTGGCGGTGGGCGCCCATGACGTGCGGCCCCACCGAGGAGAAGTCGGCGATCAGCTGGGCGTGGCGGCTGCGGACCTCGAGGGGTACGAAGTGGTGCACCGACATGCCCGCGAGGCCGCCGGGGGCCACGCCGAGCAGCCTCTCGGCGGCAGGGTTCGCACGGGTGATGAGACCGGTGCGCGAGACGACGAGGATGCCGTCGGACACCGAGTTGAGCACCGCGTGCGACAGGGCCTGCACCTCGGCGAGCGCACGCGACAGCTGCGGCCGCAGGTCGCGGACCTCCACCGTGACGGCGGCGGGACCTCGCGGTGAGACGTGCTGGGGCAGCGGCCGCACCGTCAAGGCGCACGGGATCTCGTCGCCGTCCGGCGCGAGCAGGCGGACGTGGCCGACGCGGTGCTCGGCCGGCGGCAGAGGACCCTGCAGCATGCGGCCGAGCTGGTCGAGGTCGTCGGGATGCACGAGGCGGTCGATCGGGAGATCCACGACGTCGGGCGAGCGCCGAGCGACGAGCAGCAGGGCACCGGGCGTCGCGCTGATGATGCGGCCCTGCGCGTCGCAGAGAAGGAACGACTCCGACGCCGACCCGAGGGCCGCGGCGAACCAGGACTCCGCGTCGAGCAGAGCCGCCGTGCCGCGCGGCGCAGGCACCTGCGGGTCCATCGTCCGACCGCCCGGATGGTCAGGTCCCCCCTGCTGAAGCCCGTTGTCTACGCCGTCGGCGCGCTGCCGGGCAAGGGCGTGCGCGCACCCGTCCAGATAGAGGGCGCACCGCGCACGCGGCCCGGGGCGGCCGGTCGGCACAACGGACGGCCCCGGCCCGCATCAGCGGGCCGGGGCCGTCGTGCTCAGTGCCGGTGCGTCAGGCCGAGTGGCGGCCGCGGCGCGGGGCGCGGGAGGCCACGACGAGCAGCAGTGCGCCGAGGGCCAGCGTCGAGAGTCCGACGAGCACCGTGGTGCCGATGCCCTGCGCACCGGTGTCCGGCAGGCCCGGCTCGGTAGTGGTCTCCGACGGCGTGCTGCCCGACGTCGACGGCGTCGACGTGCCCGGCTCGGTCGGCGTGGAGCCCGTCGGGGTCGGCGTCGAGGTGCTCGGCGTCGCCGTGGGGGTCGACGTGCTCGGGGTCGGCGTGGGGGTGCCTGTGCCCGGCTCCGTGGGGGTCGGGGTCGGCGTGGTCGTCGACGGCGTCGGCGTGGGTGCCGACGGCGGGACGATGACGGCGGCGGTCGCGCTGACCGCGACGGCCTGGACGCCGGCGTAGGCCAGCTTCTGGACCTTCTCCGGGGTGTCGGGGTTGATGAGGATCAGACCGCCGGACACCTGGGCGCTGCCGTTGGCGGTGATCGTCACGGTGCCCTGCGGGGTGCCGGCCGGGATCTCGATCCAGAGCTGGTCGCCGTCCTGGGCGGTGGTGACGGCGGAGCCGCCGGTCTTGGCCGAGTAGAGGGTGAAGCCGGGGGCGGCGACGGCCACCGAGCCGCTGCCGGACCAGGAGACCGTGATCGGGCCCACGCGCTCGCCGGTCTTGCCCTGGGTCGAAGCGGGCGACAGCGACAGGGTCGGGGCCGGGGCGGTCGTCGAGCCGAAGTTGGCGGGGCCGGTGAAGTACGCGTAGAGCGCCTTCACGTCGTCGCTGTTGTCAGCGGTGTCGTCGAGGACGTTGCCGTTGCTGTAGAACCACAGCGCCGCCTGGGTGCCCATGATCACGTCGTGCGTGTCGAGGCCGGGGATCCCGGCGGCCGTGCGCAGCTGCGCGACCGTGAGCATCGGGTAGGAGTGCTCGAGGATCCACTGCACCTTCTCGGGGTTGGTGATCTGCGAACCGAGCGGGTGGATGTCCCAGACGTCGCCCTTGTTGATGGGGGTGCCGCGGTCGACGCAGTAGGCCTTGACCGTGCCGGAGCCCTCGATGGCGATGTTGTACAGACGCGTCTGCACCTTGTCGCCGCCGTTGACGTAGATGTACCCGCCCCACTCGGCGGTGCCGTCCCACGACGCCGGCGTCGCGGCGAAGGCGGCGGGTGCCAGCACCAGGCCGACGGCGGCGACGAGGGCCGCGGCGATCGCGGCCAGGCGGCCTCGGGCGGGCCGACGGCCCGTGGTGGTCATGCTGCTCAAGGTCTCGGCCCCATCCCCATGCGGGGGAGGCCTCTCGGTGCGCACCCCCGACTGCGTCGTTCGGTCGAAGATCACCTTAGTGACTCTGCGTGGCCGCAGAAGGGGCCGTTCGCATGATGGATGGGCGCGGCGGGTCCCGTGAACGGGGGCCGGTCACCCGTTCGGCGGAGCAGCGGCGGCGCTGCGTGCTCGTCGGACGAGGCCCGGGCCCCGCTGCTGCTCCGCCAGGATGGGCACCATGAGGGCGGCATCGAGGCCAGGTCCCGGCTCCTGGGTGGAGGCCGAGCTCGACGGCGCGCCGCTGACGGTCGAGGACGCGCTGGCGGTCGGTATGTCCGGCGACGGGCACTACAGCTCGATGCAGGTGCGGGACGGATCCGTCCGGGGCCTGGCCCACCACCTGGCCAGGCTGACGTCGTCGCACGCCGAGCTCTACGGGGGCGCCCTCGACGTCGACAGCGTGCGCGGCCTCATGCGCCGCGTGGTGGAGCGGCGTCCGGACTGCTCCCTGCGCGTGCAGGTGGTCGAGCTGCAGCCCGAGGTGCCGCGCGTGCTGGTGGTCGCCCGCCCTGCCGCGGCTCCGCCGGCCGGGCCGCTGCGCCTCGCCACCTACGCCTACGTGCGGCCCCTCGCCCACCTCAAGCACGCGGGCACCTTCGGCCAGCACGTGTACGGCCGACGCGCCGAGCAGCACGGCTTCGACGACGCGCTGTTCGTGACGCCGACCGGCCATCTCGCCGAGACGAGCGTGTCCAATGTGGCGCTCGTGCGCGACGGGTCGCTGGTGTGGCCGGTCGGCGCGAGCCTGCGCGGGATCGCGTGGCAGATCCTCGACGACGCGCTCGACGCGGTCGGCACTCCGTCGTCGGAGGCGCTGGTGCACCGGGAGGACGTCGCAGCCTTCGACGGCATGCTCGCCTGCAGCTCTGTCGGCGTCGTCGCCGTCGGGGCGGTCGACGACGAGGACCTGCCGGGATCGGCAGCGGCGGTCGCGCCGTTCGTGGCGCTGCATGACGCGGTGCCCCTCGACCCGGTGTGACGCCGATGCTCCGCGGCGGCGCGGCGGGTGCCAGGATCGAGGCATGAACGACCCGCGCGCCGGCCAGAAGGCCGCCCCGTCCGACCTCGTCGACGTCGCCGCCCTCGTGACGGCGTACTTCACCGTGCATCCCGATCCCGAGGACCCGGGCCAGCGCGTCTCGTTCGGCACGAGCGGGCACCGCGGCTCCGCATTCAACGCCGCGTTCAACGAGGACCACATCCTCGCCACGAGCCAGGCGATCGCCGAGTACCGCGCTGCGCAGGGCATCGACGGCCCGCTGTTCCTCGGCGCCGACACGCACGCGCTCTCCGAGCCCGCGACGGTGAGCGCGCTCGAGGTGCTGCTGGCCAACGGCGTCGAGGTGCTCGTCGACTCGCGCGGAGGCTTCACCCCGACCCCGTCGGTCTCGCGCGCGATCCTCGCTGCGAACGCCGGCGGCGCCAACGCCGACGGCATCTGCGTGACGCCGTCGCACAACCCCCCGCAGGACGGCGGCTTCAAGTACAACCCGCCGGACGGCGGGCCGGCCGGCACCGATGTCACCGGCTGGATCCAGGACCGCGCCAACGAGCTGCTGCGCGGCGGCCTGCGCGACGTCAAGCGGGTGTCGCTGGCGTCGCACCGGCCCGCCACCTACGACTTCCTCGACGCGTACGTGTCCGGGCTCGGCCGCGTCGTCGACCTCGAGGCGATCCGCTCCGCCGGCGTCCGCATCGGGGCCGACCCGCTGGGCGGCGCGTCGGTGGCGTACTGGGGCGAGATCGGCGAGCGCTACAGCCTCGACCTCACCGTGGTGAACCCCCACGTCGACCGCACCTTCGGGTTCATGACTCTCGACTGGGACGGCAAGATCCGGATGGACTGCTCGTCGCCGTCGGCGATGACCAGCCTCGTGGCCCGGCAGTCCGAGTTCGACATCGCGACCGGCAACGACACCGACTCGGACCGGCACGGCATCGTGACGCCGGATGCGGGGCTCATGAACCCCAACCACTTCCTGGCCGCCGCGATCTCGTACCTCTTCTCGCACCGCGAGGGCTGGCGCGCCGACGCCGCCGTGGGCAAGACGCTGGTGAGCTCGTCGATGATCGACCGCGTGGTCTCAGGCCTCGGCCGCCGCCTCTACGAGGTGCCGGTGGGCTTCAAGTGGTTCGTCCCCGGGCTGCTCGACGGCTCGGTCGCCTTCGGGGGCGAGGAGAGTGCCGGCGCGAGCTTCCTGCAGCAGGACGGCTCGGTGTGGACCACCGACAAGGACGGGATCATCCTCTGCCTGCTGGCATCGGAGATCACCGCCGTGACGGGCGCCTCGCCGTCGCAGCTGTACCGCGGGCTCACGGAGCAGTACGGCGAGCCGGCCTACGCGCGCATCGACTCGCCTGCCACGCGCGAGCAGAAGGCGGTGCTGTCGAAGCTGTCGCCGGAGCAGGTGTCGGCCACCGAGCTGGCCGGCGAGCCGATCACCTCCACCCTCACCGCAGCGCCCGGCAACGGCGCGCCGCTCGGCGGTCTCAAGGTGAGCACCGAGAACGGCTGGTTCGCCGCGCGCCCGTCGGGCACCGAGGACGTCTACAAGCTCTACGCCGAGTCGTTCCGCGGCGCTGACCACCTGGCGGAGATCCAGGACGAGGCACGCGCCATCGTCTCGGCGGCGCTCGCCGGCTAGCGGTACCAGTCCTCGTCGATGGTCGACAGGCGCGAGGGGTGCACCTCGTCGCCGAGTCCGTAGAAGCGCTGGAAGCTCATGACCAGCGGGCGCCAGCGGTCGGGGTCGATGCGGTGCTCGTAGCCGTCTGCGCGCAGCGACGGGTCGATGTGCACGCGCGTGATGAGGGCGACGGCGATGACCGCGCCGGTGGCCCCGGGATCGTCGACGTCGACGAGGCCGCGCACCGAGTGCACGCGCGCCTCGAGCTGCACCGGGCACTCCGCGATGCGTGGCGGCCCAACGGTCTGCGACGCCTCGCGGGTGAGCCCGGCGTGGGCGAACTTGTCGCGCACGTGGCGGTAGCCGACGTCGTGCTTGATGCCGGGCACCGGGTCGCGGCCGGTGGTGAGGGCGAGGCGGTCGACGGCGTCGACCTGGTGCTGCGACGGCAGGTTGATGACGACCTCGCGCTCGCGCTCGAGGTTCTCCGACGTCATCGACCGGCGTCCCAGACCGAGGACGGCCGCATGGCCGAGCCACCACACCGACGACATCGGCATGAGGTTGTCGCTGCCGTCGGCGTTCATGGTCGACAGCAGCGCGACCGGGGTGCCGAAGTAGAGGATCGCGGGGTCGACGGCGACGTGGTCCAAGGCCGTGGGGCTCAGGGACGTCGTGGGGCTGGGCGTCATCGTGGTGCTCGGTGTCATGGGACGACTGTGGCCGCCGTTGGCGGCGGCGGGCTGGCGGTGATCGGACCTGGCGTGCCGAGGCTCACGGCCGACCCGGCGTGCGCGCGGGGTGCAGCCCGCGCCAGGATGGGGGCCATGGAGCGCATCGCCGGTTGGGTCCCCTTCCTGATCTTCCTCGTCCTCGCGGCGGCAGGCAGCGCCGCCGGCATCGCGGAGTTCGCGGCCAACCACTGACGCCGGCGCCCGAGCCGACGGACGACGCCGTGGCCGACGACTGGCGCGAGCAGCGGCGCGATGCCGCCGCGGCGCAGGCTGAGCGCGCCGCCCGTACCCGGGCAGCCGAGGCCGCGGCCGCGCGCGAGCTCGTCGTCGCCTTCGTCGCGTCAGCCCGTGAGCGGGGCATCCCCAGCGAGCCGCTGCGCGCACGCGCCGGCGACTCCGGCACGACGTACAGCACCGACGTCGTCGGCTGGTACCTGCGACGCGACGGCTCGCTCGGCGCGGGGGAGGACGGCGAGCTCTACGTCCTGAGCGTCCCTCGCAGGTTCAAGGCCTCGTTCACCGGCGTGCGGCTCTCACCGCTCGAGCCCACGCTGCAAGCCGGCGTCGGCGCGCGGGACGGCGAGTCGATCGCGCTCGCCTCGTTGCTCGAGCTGCGCCTGGCTGCAGGCTCCGACTGGCCGATCATGCGCTGACGCCCTCCGCCCCGGTGGGGACGGAGGGCGTCGTTGCGTCGGTCAGGCGGGTTGGCTGGCGAGGACGCTTTCAATCTGCGCCATGGCCTCCGTGAGGCCCTCCTCCATGCCCATGGCGACCATCTGCTCGAGCGCCTCGGCGCTGGCGAACGTGGTGGTCATGGTCATGACCACACCGCCGCCGTCTCGGTCGGCGATGTCGACCGTCATGAGCATCGGGGCCGCGATCCCCGAGTCGTTCCAGTCGTCATCGGCGAACGCGTCCGAGACCACGAGCCGCCGCGGCGCCTGCACTTCCAGCACCTCCCAGAGGCCCTTGGGCTGGTCGCCCTCCGGCCCGGTCATGAGGTAGTTCACGCGCCCGCCGGGCACGAGGTCGTGGCTCACGACCGTCGCCGGGTAGGCCGGCGGGCCCCACCAGCGCTCCAGCTGGCGCGGGTCGGCCCACAGCTGCCAGGCCCGCTCGGCGTCGACGTCCCACTCCGACGTCACCGTCATCGTGAGCGCCTCCGGGTCCTTGACCACGCTGGTCAGCCCCATGTCGTCCTCCTCGTTGCTGTCGTGTCCGTCGTCGTGCCTGTCGTGGGCGAGGACCGGCTCAGGCCGGATCCTCGTCGAGCAGCGCGCCCATGCGGTCGATCCGCCCGCGCCAGATCTCCTCGTAGGCGTCGAGCAGGCTGCGCGCCTTCTCGATCCCCTCGAGCCGGCCGCTCACACGCTGCTCGCGGCCCTCCTTGCGCCTGGTCACCAGACCCGCCTCCTCCAGCACGGCGACGTGCTTCTGCACGGCGGTGATGCTCATCGGGTACTGCCGCGCCAGCGCGCTCACCGAGAACTCGTCGGTCAGCGTCCGGCGGACGATGTCCCTCCTCGTCGCATCGGCCAGGGCGAAGAACAGACGGTCGACCTCGGCGTCGGAAATCTGATCTACAACCATGAGGTTGTAAGTTAGCCCTGACCCCACGGAGCGTCAAGGGGCCACCGGTCGCGCGTCCGGCGGGGTGCTGCCACCCTGCCTGCATGACGGGCGCGCCCCAGGAGGTGGCGCCGGCGCTGGCCGAGCTCCTCGGCGTCGACGCCGGCGCCCTCGTCGCCGCGATCGGCGACTTCGTGCACAGCGGCTCGGAGTGGGACGGCGACGTGCACGTCTACACCGGGCGATCGAACCCCCGCGCGCCCGAGCGTCCCGTCGTCGTGCTCCGCGTCGAGACGGTCGACGACGAGATCGAGGTCGGCCGCGCGGTCGGCGTCCCCCTGCCCGACGGCCGCATGCGCTGGACGCTCGCCGGGCCCCGCACCGTCGTGGCGCTGGCCGACGAGCCCACGATGCTCGCCGACCTCGCCGACGCCGTCGTGCGAGTCCTCGACGCCGACATGCTCCGCGGCGTCAGCTGGTAGCAAGCCGCGATCTGGTGGGGAGGTAGCGAGCCGAAGGCGAGCGGACGACCACCAGATCTCGAACGGACGACGCAAAGCGACCGGCCGACGGGGCCGGACCGCAGCGCAAGCGGCGCCCATCCGCTTCGAGCTGGGGGTCGAAACGCGCTCCCTGCGACGCGTTCGGACCCCCAACTCGGCAGGCCGGGCGGTTGGGGGTCGATACGCGCTCTCCACGACGCGATCCGACCCCCAACTGGGCAGGCCTTGCGGTTGGGGGTCGATCCGGGCTCCCTGCGACGCGATCCGACCCCCAACTCGTCCTCCAAGGGGTCGCCTAGCACCTCGCGTAGGTGCCCGCTGGAGGCGTGACGCGGTCCTGTGGACGACACGCCGCGAGTGGCTGGCTGTGGATAGCGGATGCCAAGACCCGTTGGTGCCCAACGGATCACAGCCGGGGCCACTGTCGGAGGTGGGTCGTAGCGTTGCTGCCATGACCACCACTCAGCAGCAGTCGCTCGGCGCGAACATCGCGCTGCTGCTGGCGACGGCTGCGACGATCGGGG
>JAIUOK010000079.1 GCA_020161245.1 Actinomycetota bacterium
TCGTCGACCACGACAGCGGCCTTGCTCGGGAAGTGGCGGAAGAAGGTCATCTCCGTGACCCCCGCCGCGGCGGCGATCGCCGCCGCGGTCGTCGCCTCGTAGCCCCGGACCTCCATGAGGTCGAGGGCGGCGTCCTGCAGCGCCGACCGGGTGCGCTGGGTTCGCGTAGTCATGCGCCAAATGTTAGTCACTAACATTTGGATCCCGCTAGCGCGTTACGGCCCCGATCCTGGCGTGTGGCCCGCGACGTCGACGTCGTTACTTGTCGAGGAGGCCCTTGAACTCCGGGGGGAGCTCGCCGAGCTGCTGCTCGAGGGTGGCGGCGTCGAAGCCGGACAGGCCGGCGGCGCCTGCCCCGAGGCCGCCGAGGCCGGCACCGGTGCCGGCTGCGGCGGCCGGGCGCTCGGTCTGCTGCTGGGCCCGCTTGGCGGGGTTGCCGCTGCGCTTGGCGCCCTTGCCCTGCTTGACCTGGGCCTTCTGCTTGGCCTTGGCGCGCTTGCCCCCGCCCATGCCGGGCATCCCGGGCATCCCGCCGCCGGCGCGCATCTGGCGCATCATCTTCTGCGCCTCGACGAACCGCTCGACGAGCTGGTTGACCTCCGACACCTGGACGCCGGCACCGCGGGCGATGCGGGCGCGGCGCGAGCCGTTGAGGATCGAGTGGTCGGCACGCTCGGCCGGGGTCATCGAGTGGATGATCGCGGCCACGCGGTCGAGGTCGCGGTCGTCGATGGCCTCGATCTGGGCCTTCATCTCGCCCATGCCGGGGAGCATCCCGAGCATCTTGGTGAGCGAGCCCATCTTCTTCAGGCTCTGCATCTGCTCGAGGAAGTCCTCGAGGGTGAAGTCGTCGCCCTTGGCCACCTTGTCGGCCATGCGGGCGGCCTGCTCGGCGTCGAAGGCCTTCTCGGCCTGCTCGATCAGGGTGAGCACGTCGCCCATGTCGAGGATGCGCGAGGCCATGCGGTCCGGGTGGAAGGTCTCGAGGTCGGTGACCTTCTCGCCCACGGACGCGAACAGGATCGGCTTGCCCGTGACCGTGACGACCGAGAGCGCGGCGCCGCCTCGGGCGTCGCCGTCGAGCTTGGACAGCACGACGCCGTCGATGCTCACGGCCTCGTCGAAGGCCACGGCGGTCTGGACGGCGTCCTGGCCGATCATCGCGTCGACCACGAGCAGGGTCTCGTCGGGCTGGACCGCCGCCTTCACCTGGCGCAGCTGGTCCATGAGCTCGGCGTCGATGGCCAGGCGGCCGGCGGTGTCGACGATGACGACGTCGTAGAGCTTGGTGCGGGCCAGCTCGACGCCGGAGCGGGCGACCGCCACCGGGTCGCCGACGCCGTTGCCGGGCTCGGGCGCGTGGACCGGCACGCCGGCGCGCTCGCCGACGACGGTCAGCTGGTCGACGGCGTTGGGGCGCTGCAGGTCGGCCGCGACGAGCAGCGGGGCGTGGCCGCCGTCCTTGAGGTGGCGGGCGAGCTTGCCGGCCAGCGTCGTCTTGCCGGCGCCCTGCAGACCCGCGAGCAGGATGACGGTCGGCGGGGTCTTGGCCAGGCGCAGGCGGCGGGTCTCGCCGCCGAGGATCGCGACGAGCTCCTCGTGGACGATCTTGACGATCTGCTGGGCCGGGTTGAGGGCCTTGCTGACCTCCGCGCCCAGCGCCCGCTCCTTGACCCGCGCGGTGAACTCGCGGACGACCGGGAGGGCGACGTCGGCCTCGAGCAGCGCGGTTCGGATCTCGCGGACCGTGGCGTCGACGTCCGCCTCGGACAGGCGTCCCTTGCCGCGCAGGTTCTTGAACGTGGCGGTGAGGCGGTCGGAGAGCGAGGCGAACACGGGTGTCCCGTCGGTCGGCGTACGTCTGGAGGGCGTCTCAGCCTAACCGGAGCCGACAGGGGCGCCCGCCCCGAGCGGCGCGCGTCAGCGGCTGAGCTCCCCGAGCACCGTCACCCGGACGGTCGCGGCACGGGTTTCGCTGAGCGGGGCGCCGTCGCGGTCGACGAGGTAGAAGACGTCGACCACCTCCGAGCCCAGCGTGGCCACCCGGGCGGCCGACACCGAGACGTCGGCCGCGGCGATCGCCTTGCTGACCCGGTGGAGCAGGGCCGGCGCGTCGTGGGCGCGCACCTCGAGCACGGTCGCGCGCTCGCTGGCGCCCGGGACGATGTCGACCCGCGGCGGCGCGGTGCCGGTGGGCGGCGGGTAGGCCTGCTCGCGCGCGGCGAGGCGGCCGGCCACGTCGAGCGCGCCGGCGATGCCGCGCGCGACGTCCTCGCGCAGGCGCTCGAGGGGCGGCGGCTCGCCGTAGGCCGGGGAGACGGTCCATACCTGGACGGCCCTGCGCGCGCCCTCGGGCGTGGTCACGGTGTCGATCTGCGCGCCGCGGACGGCGAGGCGGTGCAGCGAGAGCACCCCCGCGACGGTCGAGAGCAGGCCGGTGCGGTCGGGCGCCGCGACGGTGACGGTGGCGATCGTCGAGCCGGCCTCGTGGTCGAGCAGGACGGCGACACCCTCCTCCGACGTCGCGCGCACCGCGTCGGCCAGACGCCGCTGCGCCGCGGTGACGTGGGGCTGCTCGGGCCGCGGGCGACCGGCGAGGACGGCGCGCGTGCGGACGACGAGGTCGTCGATGAGCGACTTCTTCCAGTCGCTCCAGGCCGCCGGGCCGGTGGCAGCGGCGTCGGCCTCGGTCAGCGCGTGCAGCAGGTCGAGGACGTCCTGGTCGCCGACGGCGGCGGCCACGGCGGCCACCGTCGCGGGGTCGTCGAGGTCGCGTCGCGTAGCCGTCTCGGGCAGCAGCAGGTGGTGCTGCACCATCGCCGCGAGGACGTCGACGTCCTCGGGCGGGAAGCCGAGGCGCGGGCAGATCTCGCGCACCAGGGCGACGCCGTTCTCGGTGTGGTCGCCGGGCCGGCCCTTGCCGATGTCGTGCAGCAGGGCCCCGACGAGCAGCAGGTCCGGGCGGGTCACGCGCCGTGTGTGGGGCGCGGCCTGGACCGCGGTCTCCACGAGGTGGCGGTCGACGGTGAAGCGGTGCACCGGGTTGCGCTGGGGCGCGCTGCGGACGACGGCCCACTCGGGCAGCAGCCGGCTCCAGAGGTCGGACTGGTCCAGCGCCTCCCACACCGGGATGGCCGGGCGGCCGGCGCCGAGCAGCGAGACGAAGGAGTCGCGGGCGGACTCCGGCCACGGCTGCGGCATCGGCGCGGAGTCGCGGGCCAGCCGCTCGACGGCGTGCGGCGCCAGCCGCATGCCGGCCTGGGCGGCCGCCGCAGCGGCGCGCAGCACGAGGACGGGGTCCTTCTCCGGACGGGCGTCGGCGGCGAGGACGGCCTCGCCGTCCTGCACGACGACGCCGTCGGCGAGGGGGGCCCGCTCGGATCGCGAGCCGCGCAGGCGCCGCGTGGTGGCAGCCAGCCCGGCCCGGACGCCGGTGCGGCGGGTCAGCCGCTCGACGCGGTGCCAGGTGGTCTCGGCGGCGTAGGACACCGCGCGGCCAGCAGCCGAGACCCGCCGCAGCAGGACGTCGGCGGGATCGTCGTCGTCGATGCCGAGGCGGCGGCCCACTGCGGGTTGCTCCTGCTGCAGCAGTCGGTCGGTGGCCCGGCCGGCGACGAGGTGCAGCGCGTCGCGGACGTCGAGCAGCACGTCGCGGTGCGGCGCGAGCGCGGCGACGGGCGCGTCGGTGACCCACGACGCCGCGACCGCGCGCAGCGACACGATGTCGCGCAGTCCGCCGTAGGAGTCCTTGAGATCGGGCTCGAGCAGGTGGGCGAGCTCGCCGCTGCGCTCGATGCGCTCGGTGACGCCCAGACGCAGCTCGTCGAGCCGGCGCGGCGCGAGCGCGCGCCAGTCGCCGAGGACCGACTCGCGCATCTGCTTGGTGAGCGCGTCGTTGCCGACGACGGTGCGCGAGTCGAGCAGCCCCAGCACCACCTTGATGTCCTGGGCCGCGAGGCGGCGGGCCTCCGCCGGCGCCCGCACCGAGTGGTCGAGACGCAGCCCGGCGTCCCACACGGGGTACCAGAGCCGGTCCGCGACGGCGGTGACGTCGGACGTCGCGACGTTGGGCGAGTGCAGGAGCAGCAGGTCCAGATCGCTGCCCGGGGCGAGCTCGCCGCGCCCGTAGCCGCCGATCGCGACGAGGGCGGCGCCGATGTCGCCCGCGCCGGAGGCGACGTAGAGCGCGTGCAGCCAGTCGTCGGTGAGAGCGGTGAGCGCCCGGCGCCTGTCGGCGCCGGGCGCTCCCTCACGGGAGAGGAGGTCGGCGCGGGCTGTGGCGTACGTGGTCGTCGCCTCGTCTGCCGTCACCCGCACCGGGCCCTCCCCTTCCGTGTCGTTGCTTCCCTGGTGTCGTCGGTCGCCGGCTACAGGGCGTCCGGGCCGCGCTCGCCGGTGCGGACGCGGGCGACGGTGCCGACGGGGACCGTCCACACCTTGCCGTCGCCGATCCGGCCGGTCTGCGCCGCCTTGACGACGACGTCCACGACCGCGTCGGCGTCGTCGTCGTCGACGAGGACCTCGAGGCGGACCTTGGGCACGAGGTCGACGGTGTACTCGGCACCGCGGTAGACCTCGGTGTGGCCGCGCTGGCGGCCGTAGCCGCTGGCCTCGGACACCGTCATGCCCTGGATGCCGTATGCCTCGAGCGCCGACTTCACATCGTCGAGCTTGAACGGCTTGATGATGGCCGTCACGAGCTTCATGCCGAGACCTCCTCAGTCTTCGCGGCGACCTTCTCCTTGTGCGACGACGACGTGCCGGCGAACGTCCCGCCGAGCGTGCCCTCGAAGTCGTACGCCGACTCGAGGTGCTCGGTGAGGTCGAGGCCCTGCAGCTCGTCATCCTTGCTCACGCGGAAGCCGATCGTCTTCTCGAGCAGGAAGCCGAGGATCAGCGTCACGATGAGCGAGTAGGCGAGGACGGAGAACGCACCGATCGCCTGCTTGCCCAGCAGCTCCCAGCCGCCGCCGTAGAAGACGCCGTCGGCGCCGAACTCGTTGACCTGCGTGGTGGAGAAGAAGCCGATGAACAGGCAGCCGATGATGCCGCCGACCAGGTGCACGCCCACGACGTCGAGCGAGTCGTCGTAGTTGAGCTTGTACTTCAGGCCCACCGCCAGGGCGCAGAGCGCGCCGGCGATGACGCCGAGCACGACCGCGGCCCACGGAGCGACGAACGCACAGGCCGGGGTGATGGCGACCAGGCCGGCCACGGCGCCGGACGCGGCACCGAGGCTCGTGGGGTGGCCGTCGCGGAGCTTCTCCACGATCAGCCAGCCGCCGAGGCCCGCAGCGGTCGCGACCTGCGTGTTGAGCAGCGCGAGGGCGGCGGTGTCGGTGGCGCCCAGGGCCGAGCCGGCGTTGAAGCCGAACCAGCCGAACCACAGGAGGCCGGCGCCGAGCAGCACCAGCGGGAGGCTGTGCGGGCGGTTCGGCGACTTCTTGAAGCCGATACGGCGGCCGAGCACGATGGCGAGGGCGAGACCCGCGGCACCGGCGTTGATGTGGACCGCCGTGCCGCCCGCGAAGTCGAGGACGCCGAGGTTGGCCAGCCAGCCCTTGCCGGTGACGTCGCCGTTCTCGGAGACCGTGCCGAAGTCGAAGACCCAGTGCGCGACCGGGAAGTAGACGATCGTGACCCAGAGGACGACGAACACGACCCAGGTCACGAACTTCGCGCGGTCGGCGATGGCGCCGCTGATGAGCGCCGGCGTGATGATCGCGAACATCAGCTGGAAGCCGGCGAAGGCGAGCAGCGGGATGCCGTACACGCCGCCGTTGTTGGTCAGCTCGCCGACGGCGTCGGACAGGCCGGAGAGGCTGAACGAGCCGTAGAACGCGCTGCCGGAGTCGCCGAAGGCCAGCGAGAAGCCGTACACGACCCAGAGGACGCTCACGACGCAGATGGTCGCGAACGACATCATCATCATGTTCAGCGTGCTCTTGGCCTTGGTCATGCCCCCGTAGAAGAACGCGAGGCCCGGCGTCATGAGCAGCACGAGCGCCGTGCTGGCCAGGACCCAGGCGGTGTCGCCGGAGTTCAACTCCATCGGTCACCCTCTCTGTGAACAAAGCAGCGACGCGGGGCGCGTCTATCTGCACCCGACGCGCCGCTGCGCCGACTGAGGGAGACCCAATCCAGGGCGTGTTGCCCGTCCCTGCGCCCTCCGTTTCCACCGGGTGACGGATGGGGCCCTGGTGTTACAAGTGCGTTTCCGATGCGGGCCCGCCGTCGCGCGCACGGCCCAGCGCCGTCCCGCGAAGCCGGGACGCGGACGACGACGGCGACCCGCCCGCGAGGGGCCGGGCGCCGTGGGCTGCCGATGGCGGCGGCGTCAGTCGAGCAGCGCGTCGACGAAGGCCTCGGCGTCGAACGGCGCGAGGTCGTCCGGGCCCTCGCCCAGGCCGACGAGCTTCACCGGGACGCCGAGCTCGCGCTGCACGGCGACGACGATGCCGCCCTTCGCGGTGCCGTCGAGCTTGGTGAGCACGATGCCGGTGACGTCGACGACCTCGGAGAACACCTGGGCCTGGCGCAGCCCGTTCTGGCCCGTGGTGGCGTCGAGGACGAGGAGCACCTCGTCGACGGGCGCCTGCTTCTCCACGACGCGCTTGACCTTGCCGAGCTCGTCCATGAGGCCGGTCTTGGTGTGCAGGCGGCCGGCGGTGTCGACCACGACGACGTCGGCGCCCTCGTCGACGGCGTACTTCACCGCGTCGAAGGCGACCGCGGCCGGGTCGGCGTTCTCGGGTCCGGTCACGACGGCGGCGCCGACGCGGTCGCCCCACGTCTGCAGCTGCAGGCTCGCGGCCGCGCGGAACGTGTCGGCCGCGCCGAGCACCACGCTGCGGCCGTCGGCCACGAGCACGCGCGCGAGCTTGCCGGTGGTGGTGGTCTTGCCGGTGCCGTTGACGCCGACCACGAGGACGACGGCGGGCCGGTCCTCGTCGACGTGGGTGGCGACGCTGCGGTTGAGCGACGGGTCGACGAGCGCGAGCAGCTCCTCGCGCAAGATCGTGCGCGCCCCGGCGGCGTCGGTGATGCTCTCCGCGCGGGTGCGCCGCTGCAGCGCCGCGATCAGCTCCTGCGTGGGCGCGACGCCGAGGTCGGCCGCGAGCAGCGTCTCCTCCACCTCGTCCCAGGTGTCCTGGTCGAGCTTGTCGCGGGTGAGCAGCGCCAGCAGGCCCTTGCCGACCGCGGTGTTGCTGCGGGCAAGTCGCGCCTTGAGCCGGGCGAGGCGCCCGGCGCTGGGCTCCGGGACCTCCAGGGCCGGCGCCTCCGGCTCCTCGACGACGACCGCGTCGTCCACGGGCCGCTCGAGCACCTCGGTGCCGGTGGCGGTGCTGCCGGTCGCGGACCGGTCGTCGTCGTCCGGTGCGCCGGTGCCCGAGGCGATCGGCAGGCGCTTCGGCGCCTCCACCGCGCGCCCCGAGGAGCGCCGCAGCAGCAGCGCCCCGCCAGCGACGAGCAGGACGACGAGGCCGATCAGGACATAGAGCAGAGCACCGGAATCCACGGCCACAGTCTCCCAGACCGCGGGCGGGCCCCGTTCCGGCCCGTGCCGTCGGGTGCGGGAGCGGCTACGCCGGGACGCTCTCGCCGTCGGTGACGTCGATGTCGGAGCCGTCGCCGTCGCGGTCTCGCTCGCGCATGCGCTGGCCGATGACCGTGGTGACGCCGTCGCCGCGCATGGAGACGCCGTAGAGGGCGTCGGCGATCTCCATCGTGCGCTTCTGGTGGGTGATCACCAGCAGCTGGGAGTCCTCCCGCAGCTCCTCCATGATCTCGAGCAGGCGCCCGAGGTTGACGTCGTCGAGGGCGGCCTCGACCTCGTCCATGATGTAGAAGGGGCTCGGGCGCGCCTTGAACAGCGACACCAGGAACGCCACGGCGGTCAGCGACCGCTCGCCGCCGGAGAGCAGCGACAGGCGCTTGACCTTCTTGCCCGGCGGACGGGCCTCGACCTCGATGCCCGTGGTGAGCAGGTCGTCGGGGTTGGTGAGGATGAGCCGGCCCTCGCCGCCCGGGAACAGGCGGCCGAAGATGCGGACGAACTCGCGCTCGACGTCGGCGTAGGCCTCCGAGAAGACCTGCTGCACGCGCTCGTCGACCTCCTTGACGATGCCGAGGAGCTCGTCGCGCGAGCGCTTGAGGTCGTCGAGCTGCTCGTTGAGGAAGCGGTAGCGCTCCTCGAGCGCGGAGAACTCCTCGAGCGCCAGCGGGTTGACCTTGCCCAGCAGGTTGAGGGCGCGCTCGGCCGAGCGCATCCGCTTCTCCTGCTCCTCGCGGACGTAGGGGTAGGGCTCCGGCTCGTCGGCGTCGGGGTCCACCTCGTCGCCCGGGGCTGGGGGCGACGGCGGCACCAGGACGTCGGGGCCGTACTCCTCGGCGAGGGTCTCGGCGTCGACGCCGAAGTCCTCCATCGCCTTGGCCTCGAGCGACTCGATGCGCATGCGCTGCTCGGCGCGCGCCATCTCGTCGCGGTGCACCGACGAGGTGAGCGCCTCGAGCTCGGTCATGAGCTCGCGGCTGCGGCCGCGCAGCGCGAGCAGCTCGCCCTCACGCACGGTGCGGGCCTGCTCCGCGGCGTCGCGCTCGGCGGCGGCGATCGCGAGCGAGACCTCGAGACGGGTGAGTGTGGCGACGGCGCCGATGCGCACGGCGCCGGCGACGGCGGCAGCCCGGGCACGGGCCTCGCGGCGCTCGGCGCTGCGGGCGCGGGCGGCGCGCTCGGACGCCGCCGCGTGCTCGAGCGACTCGGCGCGGCCGGCGAGGGCACGGGCGCGCTCCTCCCCCGTGCGCACCGACAGCCGGGCCTCGACCTCGGCCTGGCGGGCGAGCACCGCGGCCTCGGCGAGGCGGTCGCGCTCCTCGGTGGAGGGCTCGCCCTCGTCGGGCACCGACTCGGCGGCGTGCAGCCGCGCGGCGAGCTCGTCGAGGGTCTGCTGGTCGGCGTCGCGCGCGGCCGTGGCCGCGGCGATCGCGGCGGTGATGCGCTCGGCCTCGGCGCTCGCGGAGCGGGCCTGCGAGCCGAGCTGGCCGAGCTGCTCGGCGACGGCGGCCATCCGGGCGTCGGACTCGTGCAGGCGCGAGAGGGTCTCGTCGACGCGCGACTGCGACGACGTCACGGCCTCGGAAGCGGCGGCGAGCTCGAAGCGGACGCGCTCGGTGCGGTGGGTGGCCTGCTCGAGCCGGGCGCGCGCGTCGTCGACGGCGGCCTGCACCTCGAGCAGCGACGGCGCGGAGGCCGAGCCGCCGTGGACGACGCCGTGGGCCACGACGTCGCCGTCGCGGGTGACCGCGACGAGGTCGCGGCCCTGGACCGCCGCGCGGGCCGAGGCGAGGTCGTCGACGACGGCCACGCGGGCCAGCGCCGAGGCGACCGAGCCGCGCAGCTCGTCGGGCGCGGTGACGAGGTCGACGGCCCAGCGGGCGCCGTCGGGCAGCGGGCCCCAGGCCGAGCGGTCGGGGGTGGCGGCGCCGCAGACGAGCAGCGAGGCCCGGCCGGCGTCGTCGGACTTGAGCAGGGTGAGGGCGTCGACGGCCTGCGACACCGAGCCGACGGCGACGGCGTCGGCCAGCGGCCCGAGAGCCGCCGACACGGCCGCCTCGTAGCCGGGCTGCACGTGGAGCAGCGCGGCGACCGTGCCGAGGACGCCGGAGAGCCGGTCGCCGGCGGCGAGCACCGCGGCGCCGCCGTCCTTGCGGGCCAGGCCGAGCTCGAGGGCCTCGACGCGCGCGGTGAGCGCGTGGCGCTCGCGCTCGGCCTCCTGCTCCTCGAGCTTGAGGGCGTGGACGCGGGCCTCGGCCTCGGCGAGCGCGGCGGAGGCGGTCTCGTGCTCCTCGTCGAGGCCGACCTCGCCCTCGTCGAGGCCGGCGACCTGCTGCTCGACGGCGTGGAACTCGGCGGTCGCGCGCTCGGCGCGGGCGCGGGCGTCGGCCACCTGGGCCGAGAGCCGCTCGAGCTCGGCCTCGCGGGCCTCGAGGCGCGAGGTGGCGCCCTGCACCTGGCCGGTGATGCGCACCAGGCCCTCGCGGCGGTCCGCGGCGGCGCGCTGCAGCGCGGTGAGGCGCTGCTCCTCGGCAGCGTGGGCGCCCTCGGCCTGGGCACGGGCGGTGACGGCGGCGGCGAGCACCTCGCGGGCGGCCTCCACCTCGCGTGCGAGCTCGGCCTCCTGCTCGCGGGCGGCGCGGGCGTCGGCCTCGAGCTCCTCGGGGTCGCGGCCGCGCCGCTCCTCCTCGGGCTCGGGGGCGAGCAGCCGCACGCGCTCCGCAGCCAGCGCGGCCGTGGAGGAGAGGCGCTCCTTGAGGCTCGACAGCCGGTACCAGGTCTCCTGGGCGCGGGCCAGGGCCGGCGCCTCGCCGGCCATCTCGGCCTCGAGCACGGCCTCGCGGGCCTGGGCGCCGGCGAGCTCGGCCTCGACCTCCGCGCGGCGCTCGCGCAGCGCGGTCTCGTCGGCGACCTCCTGCTCGACGGCGTCGCGCAGGGTCACCAGGTCGTCGGCGATGAGGCGCAGGCGCGAGTCGCGCAGGTCGGCCTGGATGACGGCGGCGCGGCGGGCCACCTCGGCCTGCTTGCCCAGTGGCTTGAGCTGGCGGCGCAGCTCGGTGGTGAGGTCCTGCACGCGCGTGAGGTTCGACTGCATCGCGTCGAGCTTCCGCAGCGCCTTCTCCTTGCGCTTGCGGTGCTTGAGGACGCCGGCCGCCTCCTCGACGAAGCCGCGGCGGTCCTCCGGCGTGGCCGAGAGGATCTCGTCGAGCTTGCCCTGGCCGACGATGACGTGCATCTCGCGGCCGATGCCGGAGTCGGACAGCAGCTCCTGGACGTCGAGCAGGCGGCAGGGCGTGCCGTTGATGGCGTACTCCGAGCCGCCGTTGCGGAACATCGTCCGCGAGATGGTGACCTCGGTGTAGTCGATCGGCAGCGCACCGTCGGTGTTGTCGATGGTCAACAGCACCTCGGCGCGGCCCAGCGGGGCCCGTCCGGAGGTGCCGGCAAAGATGACGTCCTCCATCTTGCCGCCGCGCAGCGATTTCGCACCCTGCTCGCCCATCACCCAGCTGAGGGCGTCCACGACATTGGACTTGCCGGACCCGTTCGGGCCGACGACGCAGGTGATCCCCGGCTCGAAGTTGAGCGTGGTTGCGGAGGCGAAGGACTTGAACCCGCGCAACGTAAGGCTCTTGAGATACACCACGGACCTTTCGTCCGGCTCGATCGGCTGGCGGTTGACGGCGGGAAGGCAGATTCACCCTAGCTGTGGTTCTCCGAAAGGCTTCGGATTCCCGCCTCGGTGTCGTAGGTTGTCACCAGGACCGGTCCGGATCGAGTCCCCGGGCCCCAAAGAAAATTGCCTTCTCGGAATACCGTTCGGCTGGAGCCGCGTCGCGCCACTCGCCGCGAGGCGACCACCGGACCGGTCCCATCACTTGCCCCGGGTCACTGACCGCTGGAGACAGGCTCCTTCGGCGAGGTCGACTGCTGCTTGTCGCGCCCACGGACCGCGGAGAAGGTCCATACCTTGTTCAGCAGGAACGACAGTGGCGTGACGAACGCGATCGCGATCAGCTGAGCCCAATACAGCCGGGTCCGGAAGCCCGTCGAGTCGTCGAAGAAGGACGTGGACAGCGCTACCGGCGAGTTGGGATGCAACAGCAGGGTCAAGATGCCGAGGTTGGCGACCAGCGCCATCAGACCCACCGCCAGGAAGGGCAGGTATTCCTTCCACCAGCTCGCGTGATCACTGCTCTTGAAGGTCCACCACCGGTTGAGCTGGAAGTTCCACAGGTTCGCCACCAGGAAGGCGATGGTGGAGAAGACGTGATACCAGCGGATGTTGAAATCGGTCAGCGGCAGATCGATGGCCACCGCATGCGCGTCGGCACCGAACTTGTTCAGCAGGATCAGCACGAACATGTTGACCAGCACGCCGGAGCCACC
>JAIUOK010000080.1 GCA_020161245.1 Actinomycetota bacterium
CGTGCGTGGCGCGATTGTCGAGCGCCCGGCCTCTACTGAAACCATCCGATGGCCACGTGGTAGGCTTTCTCCAGCGCGATGAAAAGCGCGCCGCCCGACGCCACAAAATAAGCAACCCCGCCCAGCATGGCCAGATAGCCGCCGGTGATGAATTTTCCATCACGCTCCAGCAGGCCGCCCGCGATGAGCATGATGCCCCACGCCGGGATGACGTTGCTGAAGGGCAGGG
This sequence comes from Actinomycetota bacterium, assembly GCA_020161245.1. GTDB lineage: Bacteria > Actinomycetota > Actinomycetes > S36-B12 > CAIYMF01 > Longivirga. The sequence continues at coordinate 230 of JAIUOK010000080.1, forward strand.
GCAGCGGCAGCAGCAGGAGAAATGCGCAGATCACGATGGGCACGGCGTGCAGTTGCTTGAGGCGTGCCGTCGCCGTCATCCACAACCAGCGCGGGCGCAGCAGCCGCTCAAACCACGCGACGATCTTCTGCGTGATGGCGAAGATTTTGGCGAAGATCCTGGGTGGCAGCCGCGTATCGAGCAGCTTCCGGGGCAGCCAGGGCTTCTGGCCGAGCGCCAGGCGCCCGCCGGTGCCGTCGGAGGGCAGGTAGGCGTAGCCGACGCCGGCAGGGAGGTCGAGCTCGGCGCGCGAGCCCTGCCAGTCGACCACCAGCGTGGCGGGGCGGGCCGTGTAGTACGAGAGCCGCACGGCGCGCACCTGGCCGGGGCGCGGCTCCGGCACCGCAGGCACCTCGAGCGAGACCGGCCTCCCGTCCAGCGCGATCCCGCAGCCGGGCACGCTTCCGACCTCGCCCCCGGCCTCCACGATGTAGGTCACCGGCACGACCCGGCCGGAGCCGTCGACCACCCACCAGCTCGTCGACGGACGGTCGAACCGGGCGGCGTCGACGCCGAAGAGCTGCAGCACGTGCGACGAGAGGGCCGCCTGGCCGAAGGCTGTCGACACGATCCGCGCGGGCACCGGCGTGCCGACCAGCACCCGGCTCTCGTCGGCCTGGACCTCCTCGACTGCGGACTCGACCCAGGCGCGAGCACCGACGGAGGCGCGCGACTCTGCGACCGCATACACCGACGGCCAGGCCACCACGGCGTACACCAGGCCGAGCGCGAGGGCCCCGCGCGTGAGCACGGCGCGCGCGGGCGCTCCGAGCCTCGGCAGGGGCGCCCGCCGCCCGCCCGCGATGGCGAGGACGAGCGCCAGCGCCGCGAGCGGTACGACGTCGACCGTGTAGCGGGTGTCGCGGCCGATCACGGGGCCGAGGAAGTCGATGCGCGACCTGGCCACGAGGTAGACGTCGATAGCCAGCAGCGCCACCACGAAGGCGCCGCCGATCAGCGCTGGGGCGCGGCGTCGGCGCAGCCCGACGACGGCGACCGCAGCCAGGACAGCCCAGATCCACACGATCCAGGGCTGGGTGATCAGCACCTGCAGCGTGGACCCGTCGGAGTTCTGCTGCCACGGACCGCCGACGAACCCGGTGGGAACGACGGACAGCGCCATCTCGTAGGCGAGCTGCGCCACGTCCCCGGGCTCTGCGGTACCGGCCGGCGGAGCCCCGGCGAGAGCCAGGAAGACGGCGCCGTACGCGGCGGCCACAGCGACCAGCCCCGCCGCGGTCAGCACGGGGGCGCGGCGGCGCAGCGGCCGGCCGCTGTCCGACATCCGCACCGCCACGACGGCGAGCGCGACGAGCAGCAGCCCCAGCGCCGCCTTCTCGTACCAGAGCAGCGCCCCGGCGAAGGCCACCGCGGCGCCCGCGCCCCACCACGCCGAGCGGCCCTGCACCACCGCGGCCGCGCACCAGGCGCACAGCGTCATCAGCGTGAGGCTGGGCAGCGACTCCATCGCCGAGGCGAACCAGGACGCCGACACCGACCAGAGCGGGCAGACAGCGGCGAACGCCGTGCCGACGAGCGCCGCCGGCCCAGGTCCGACGACCCGGCGCAGCAGCAGCCACGCGGAGACGGAGAAGGCGGCCGACCACGCCAGCGTGATGGCGGCGGCCGCCACCCAGGACATCCCGACCGTGCGCATCATCAGCCACGACTGGAGGAACTTCAGCGGCTCTAGGTGGCCGTTGTAGTCCTGCCAGACCCACGCACGCAGATCGGTGGCGCGCGCAGCGCCGTCGGCGACGAGGAAGTCGTCCTGCCAGAACCACGACCGGCTGAGCAGGTAGGCCCGCAGCCCGGCGGCGACGGCCACCACGACGAGCGCCCAGGTGTCCCAACGGGTCCAGCGGCGTCGCAGCATCATGCCGCCGCCTTGCGCCATGCCAGGGCCAGGTTCCATGTCGCCACCTCGCGCAGGCCCGGCACCTTGAGCACCCACCACAGGGCGCCGGGGAGGTAGCGGGGAAAGCACGCGACCAACTCCGCCGTCGGGATCTGCTCGGACAGTGCGAGCCCCTCGGCCACCGTGACGGCGAACAGGCTCTCGCCGTAGCGGTTCTTGGGCTCCCTCCCGTGCTTGCGCGCGTAGCGCTCACGTGCGCGCATCCCGCCGAGGAAGTGCCAGGGCGCCGTCTCGTGCCCGCCCCACGGGCCGAACCAGACCGTGTAGGCCGCGAACACGAGGCCACCGGGCCGCGCGACCCGCACCATCTCGCGCACCATCGCTGCGCGGTCGGGCACGTGCTCGAGCACGTTGCTGCTGTAGACGACGTCGAACGAGCCGTCGGCGAAGGGCAGGCGCGCGCCGTCGGCCATGACCGAGCGGCGCGACACGTCGCCCCTGGCGGAGAGCTCGCCGTGGTCGTACTCCACCGGCACGTACCAGGCGCCGGCGCCGGCGAACGCGTCCGCGAAGTAGCCCGGCCCTCCCCCGACGTCGAGGACGCGAGCGCCGGAGAGGCCGGTGAACTGACGGATCTGCGCGATGCTGTCAGCCGCGAGCGCGCTGTAGAAGCGGTCGGGGTCGGACTGCTCGACCCTGAAGTCCTGGAAGAGGTTCCACGCGCGGCCCCATGTCGCGCGCTCGACCTCCGTCACGCGGCCACCGTAGGGCACACTTCGGCCTCATGACCGACACCGTCGTCGCCACGGGCCAGCGCGCGCGCCTGCGCGTCCTGGTCCTCAGCTGGCGCGACGAGTGGCACCCCGAGGCGGGCGGGTCCGAGCGCACGCTGGGGCAGGTCGCCCGAGGTCTCGCGGAGCGCGGGCACGATGTCACCATCGCCACCGCCGCCTACGACGGCCGGCCTCGCGACGAGATCGACCGCGGGGTCCGCTACCGCCGTCGCGGCGGCCGCCTCAGCGTCTACCCGCTCGGGCTCGTGCACTCCCGCGCCGCCGGCTACGACGTCGTCGTGGACGTGCAGAACGGCATCCCGTTCTTCGCCGCGGTCGCCCGCCCCCGCACCACGCTCCTGGTCGTCCACCACATCCACCGCGAGCAGTGGCCCGTCGCAGTCGGGCCGGCCACCGCGCGCGTCGGCTGGTTCCTCGAGTCGCGCGTGAGCCCGTTCGTGCACCGCGCCAGCCACGCCGTCGCCGTGAGCACGAGCACGGCGCGCGAGATGGTCGGTCTCGGCCACCCCGAGGACCGGCTCCTCATCGTGCGCAACGGCAGCGACATCCCCGAGTCCCTGCCGCCGCGCGACGACGAGCCGCGCGTCGTCGTGGTCTCGCGGCTCGTGCCGCACAAGCAGGTGGAGCACGCGATCGAGGCCGTCGCACGGGTGCGCCGCGACCACCCCGAAGTGCGTCTGCGGATCATCGGAGAGGGCTACCACCGGCCCGAGCTCGAGCATCTCGCGGAGCGCCTCGGCGTCGCCGACCGCGTCGACTTCCTCGGATTCGTCACCGACGACGAGCGCGACGCCGAGCTCGCGCGGGCGTGGGTGCATCTGCTGCCTTCGCTGAAGGAGGGCTGGGGCCTCGTCGCCGTCGAGGCGGCCGCATGCGGCACCCCGACCCTGGCCTACCGGTCCGCGGGGGGCGTCAACGAGTCGGTGCTGCACGGCGTGACGGGCTACCTCTGCGACGACCAGGCCGACATGGAGGCGCGGCTGGACGCGCTGCTCTCCGACCGTGCACTGGTCGAGCGGATGGGCATGGACTGCGGCATCCACGCAGCCGCGCACTCGTGGAAGGCCGCCGTCGACGGGTTCGAGGACGCGCTGGTCGCGGTGCGCACCGCCACGCGCGGCCGGCGCACAGCAGCCGCCTCGCGGTCCGCGCGGTGACCCCCGTGGGGGCGGTCGACGGCAGGGACGAGCAGCTGCGCAGGCTGCGCGCGGACTGGGAGACCCTCGGCGCCGCCGACCCGTTGTGGGCGGTCTACGTCAAGGACGGCGCCCGCGATGGCGGCTGGGACGTCACGGAGTTCCTGGCCACGGGCGAGCGCGAGATCGCCGACTCCTGGGCGCGTCACGCCGAGGTCGTCGGCAGCCCGCCGCCGGCCGACGGCACCGTGCTGGACTTCGGGTGCGGCGTCGGGCGGCTCGGCTCAGCACTGGCGGCACGGTCGCGGCGCGTGATCGGCGTCGACCTGTCCGAGCCGATGCTGCGGACGTGGCCCGACGTCGTCCCCTCGGCGGTGCGGCCGCGGATGCAGCCGGTGCTGAGCTCGTCCGCGTCGATCCCGCTGCGCGACGCGAGCATCGACCTCGTGTACACGAGCCTCGTGCTGCAGCACATGCCCGCCGAGCTGGCCGTGGGCTATCTGCGCGAGTTCCTGCGCGTGCTCAAGCCGGGAGGCACCGCGATGGTCCAGGTCGCCGACCGGCCGGACACGTCGGTGAAGGGCCGCGCCTTCCGCTTCCTGCCGCCAGGGCTCTACGGCTGGCTGCAGCAGCGGCTGCTCGGCTACCCCGCTCCGATGCGCATGCAGCAGCTCACGCTCGACGACGTCGCCGCCACCGCGGCGGCCTCGGGCGGCCGGATCCTGGCCGACTGGGAGGACACGTCGTACGGCGGCCACTGGCACTACCGCCGCATCCTCATCTCCCGAGCCGCCTGAGCGCCGCGGCCACCGCCACCAGCGCGCCCCCGAGCGCGAGCGCCGCCGTCAGCAGCGCCGGACCGCTGCCCGCCACAGCCGCGGCACCAGCCAGCGCGGCGCCCGAGACGACCACCGCGACCCGTCCGCGGCCGAGCACGGCGGCGGCGGCGCCGGCTGCGAGCCCGGCCGGCCCGAGCAGCAGGCCGCCCGCCGAGACGGCGACGCCCTCGGGCACGAAGCGGGGCAGGCCGCCGATCGCCTCGGGCGACCAGCGCGGTGCCTCGTCGCGACGTCGTCCCAGGAGCCCCAGCAGCAGCCCCGCGACCGCTGCCGCTGCACCGGCGGCGAGACCGAGCTGCTGCGTCGCCGTCGGCCGGTAGATGAGCGCGACCCGGCCGCCGGCGCCCTCGGGCACGATCCACCCTTGCTGCCATCCGTCGATGCGCAGCGGCGCGAGGGCCGTGCCGTCGAGCTCGGCCGCCCAGCCGGCGTTGGCCGACTCGGGCACGCGGAGCACGGCGGCAGCACCGGGCCCGACGTCCACAGACCTGGCCGACACATCCCAGGACACGACCGACACCTGACGCTGCTCGACCGGCGCGGCCGCTGGTGTCGGCGCGCCCACGACGACCCGCAGCGGGTCCACGAGGGCGGTGCGGCGCAGCACGATCCGGTGGGTGCCCTGAGTGAGCACAGCGCCGCTCCGCGTGCACGGCTCGATCCCGACCTCGCCGCCGGCGAGCACATCGCCGAGCGTCGTCACCACGCTGGTGGGAACACGCTCCCCGTCGATCTGCAGCTCGGGGCCGAGGCCGCACGCGGCACCGGTCGACGCCAGCAGATCAGGGCTGTACACGAGGTCCGCAACTCCGCCGACCTCGAGCTCGGAGATCGCGACCGGGACCGGCGTCACGAGCCCGGTGGTGCCGTCGATCGAGGCCACCGGGGACGCTCGCGTCACCGTGATGCGCAGCGAGCGCGCCTGCGTCGGCGGGAGGGCGACGGTGGCGCCCGGCCCGAGGTCGGCATCGACGGTGCGGCCGCCGATCTGGATCCGCACGGCGAGGGGGGTCGAGAACGTCTGGCCGCCGTCCGGGCCGACCAGCCGCACGGAGCTGATCGTCCGGGTGCTCCCCCACGACAGCTGCAGCGCCGGCTCCGGGTCGTAGAGGTCGGCCACCCAGCGCGTCGTGGGATCGCCGTCCACCGCGGCGGACGGCCGCACCCGCACGTCCGAGGCCAGCCACGACGACCCGCGCACCCTGATGCCGTCTCCGACCGGGTCGAACAGCTCCGACGCCGCCGCGCCGGGCCGTACCTGACCGGCAAGGACGAGCGCACCGGCGACGGTGTCGCGCACGGCGACCAGCCGGTCGAGGACGCCGTTGTCGGCCTCCCCGCGAGCAGCCCGGGGGTCGCAGCGCACGTCTCCCGCCGCGGTCGTGCACGCGGGGCGCGCGGGAGCGCGGGCGGCGAGCACCACGCTCGAGCTGCGGCCGTCCGAGGCCGGCGGCACGGGCGTCAGCAGCGGCATGGACGCCGCGACGCCGGGGATCGTGACGTCGCGGATCCCGAAGTCGCCCAGCGCGCCGTCGGCCGCGGAGGCCGTGATGGTGAGCGCGCTGACCCCGACGAGGCGCTCGTCGGACAGCGGCCCGACGACGCCGTCCGCGCTGACATCCACGTCCCACGTCGCCGACCCCGTCGACAGCGCCAGACGCGTGACTGGGCTGCCGACGAGCTCGGATCGGATGAGGCGCACGGTGAGGCCGCGCGCATCCGTAGGCGACCGCAGCGAGACGCGCAGCCACTGCCCGACCGGGCCACCGAAACCGCCCGACTGCCACCACGTCGAGGCGTCGCCGTCCACGGCCGCGAAGGGCTGCCGCTCGGTGCGCAGGTCGCCGAACGTGTCGGCGTACGAGCGTGCGGTGGACGCGGCGACTCCGGCGATGCCGCGGTAGGCCGCGACGGTGAAGTGCGGGTCGGAGAACGGCACGAGGTCCGGGCTGCGCCGGCGCAGCCGGCTGGGCTCGTCTCCAGTTTGGACCGACGACAGCGACTCGTCGCCGCGGCCGAGGGCCCGGTCCCGGCGCATGAGGGTGTCGGTGATCAGCTGCGGCCCGCCGAGGCCGGCGACGGTCCGGTCGTCGGCCATCACGACGGGACGGTCGGCCGTGAGCAGCCCGGACGCCGTCGCCGGCAGCAGACCCTCGGGGCCGCCCGTCATGACACCCACCGACGACAACGCGGTCGCGGTGACACCCGCGACCGGGACGGACACCCGGTAGATCTCCACCGCGGGCCGTGCGCCGTCGCGGTCGAAGTCGGTGATGGTGATGCCGCCGGACCCGGCGCCGGTGGCTCCGAAGGCGGCGGCGAGCTCGAGCCCGCTCGACTGGGTCAGGGTCGCCGCGACCACGGACGGCGACGGCGACGAGGTGCGGTCGACGTCGAGGTCGTTGCGCACCACGACGTAGGAGATGCCGGATCGCGCGAGGGTCTCGGCCAGGCCCGGGACCGACCGGCCGAGCCGGAGCGAGGAGGAGACCGAGTCGAGCACCCGTGCGCTGCCGACGCTGCCCAGGGGCAGTCCGTTGTCGATCGCCCACGGCCGTTCGGCGAGCGGCTGCATCGGCTCGTCGATGGTGCGCCCCCACACGTACTGGCCGAAGCCGGACCCGGGCACCACGAGCGCCCTCCCGTCGCCGGGCTGGGCGCCGAGCCAGGTGGCCGCCTGGCCCCACCACGCCGGGATCTCGGTCCACGTGCGTCCCGCCGAGACGCCCGGCGACACCAGCGGCGCCGCGGTGACGACGACGAGAGCGCCGGCCGCGGCGGCCGGGAGCGCCCGTGCCCAGCGGGATCTCGGCGCGTGCGCCCCTCGCCGCGATGCGATCCGCGTGGCCGCGGCGCCGGCGACGACGACGGCCGCCGCAACCCCGAGGGCGAGCGGCAGTCGCAGCAGCGGATCGAGCTTGTGCACGTTGCGGAACGGCGAGAGCGGGCCGTCCAGCAGCGCCCACGCCGCGGTCGCCGACGGCGACAGCAGCGATCCCGCGGCCATGGCGAACAGGCCGATCAGGGCCGTGATGCCCGATGCGAGCCGCTCCGGCATCCGGCGCGATGCCAGCCCGGCGAGCCCGACGCCGGCGACGAGCAGCGTCCCGGCGACGACCCACGTCGTCGCGGCGTACTCGAAGCCCGCCGGCCACCACGGCACGCCCCGGTCGACGATCCCGCCGACCCAGTGGACATCGCCGCGCACCACGCGGTCCGGAGTGAGGCCGCCCGTGGTGTCGCGCGCCGTCTCGATGAAGGTCAGGAACGGCGTGGAGTAGCGGGCCTGCACGAGCAGGGGCACCACCCACCAGGCGCTGAACAGCCCCACGAACAGCGACCACCAGCCCAGCAGCCGCCAGCGTCCCTGCCGCCGGCACAGGATCCACACCACGACGGCGGGCAGCACGGCGAGAGTGAGCGTGGCATTGGCCGCGCCCATGAGCAGCACGGGCACGGCGGCGAGGAACGCCGTCCGCCGCGGGGTGCGCGACGCGGGGCCGGACAGCGGCACCAGCGCCCACGGCAGCAGCGCAGCCGGCAGCGCCTCGGCGGACAGCGGCCCGACGACGGTGACGAGCCGGGGCGCGAGCGCATAGGCCAGGGCACCCACGACGGCGGCGTACCACGGCAGGCCGAGGCGCGCGGCCAGCACCCTGAGCCCGAGGTAAGCGCACGACAGAAGCAGCCACGCCCAGAGCGCCTGCGCGAGCCAGGGCGGCAGGCCGACCGAGTGCGCGACGCCGAAGAACGGCCCCATCGGGAACAGGTAGCCGTAGGCCTGGTTCTGCAGCTGCCCGAAGCCCGCTGAGGCGTCCCAGGCGTTGAACGAGCGGGCGAGGAAGCCCCACGGGTCGACGACGAGGTCGAGCTTGGTGTCGAAACGCGTCCGTCCGGGATCCTGCAGCAGCAGGACGATGGCGAGCACCAGCAGGACGGCAGCATCGGCCACCCGTCCCGGATGCCGCCCCGCTGCAGCGGTTGCGGGCTCACGACGGGTCTCGCGCGCGTCGTCGGTGAGCACCACCGGCGCAGCATAAGGTGACGCCCGTGCCGACGACGGATCCCGCATCACGACCGGGTGACGATGCTGCATCGGATGCGGCGTTGGACGCCGCCTGGGCCCGAGCCGACCACGTCGGCGGCTGGCTGACGCAGGCGCAGGGCCGCCTGCTGTGGGACTGCGCGCGTGATCTGACACCCGGTGCCCGCATCGTCGAGATCGGCAGCCACCAGGGCCGGTCGACCACCGTGCTCGGGCTCGCGGCGCAGGCAGTCGGCGCGAAGGTGACCGCGATCGACCCGTTCGTCGAGGGCGCGATGTTCGGCGGCCAGAGCACGCGGGCCACGTTCGAGGCGAACATCGCCGCCGCCGGTCTGGAGGACGTCGTCGAGCTGCTGCCGATGAAGTCGCAGGACGCCCTCGTCGGCTGGGACCAGCCCATCGACCTGCTCTACATCGACGGCAAGCACGACTACTGGACGGTCGTCGACGACCTCGGGTGGACCGAGCACCTGGTGCCCGGCGCGCTCACGCTCATCCATGACTCGTTCTGCTCGATCGGCGTCACCTCCGCCCTGCTCGACCAGGTGCTCGTTCGCGGCCGGCTGCGCTATCTGCGGCGCGAGACGACGATGGCGGTGTTCGACCGCGCGGTGCCGACCGGTGCCGACCGCCGCCGGCTCGCCGGCGAGCTGCCGTGGTTCACGCGCAACGTCACCATCAAGGCCGCCCGCAGGGTTCACGCGGCACCGGTGCTGCGCGCGCTGGGCCATGACTCCCCCTACGACCCGTACTAGTCGCCTCCGCCCTTCATGCGACGAGGCCCGTCCCCGGGAGGGGACGGGCCTCGTGGCTGTTCTGAGGCTGCTGATCTCAGCCGGTGGTGCCGTAGACCACGTACTCGGCGGTGACGGGCTCCGGCACGACGGTCAGGGACTGCACGAGCCCGAAGGACGCCCCGCCGGCCACGACGCCGCCCACGATGGCCGCGATAATGGCCGCAAGAATCCCGCTCACGTGTCCTCCTTGGACCGGTCGACTGCCGGGACGGTAGCAGGACGTCCACGGTTTCGTCGCGCTCCCGCCCAGGAGGCGCCCGTCCGCGCCGCAGATGTGATCAGGACGAGACCTGCGACGAGGAACGCCAGCGCCACCGCCACGACGGACGTACGGCTCGGCGGCGGCCAGGGGCCGACCGGTCCGGGGACGGCGTACAGCTGCAGCGTGCTGCCGAGCACGACCGGGTCGAGGCCGTCCACCGCGGATCCGACAGCCGGCCCGGGTGTGGTCAGCTCGACGACGACGTAGGCCACACCGAGCGGCGGCAGCACCTCGGCCAGCGGCCGGTCCGCTGCCAGCGCCGCCGTGACGTCCCGCGACCTCGGATCCTCGCCGCTGACCCGGACGACGCCGTCCGGCGTCGCCACCAGCAGCGAGTCGTCGACCACGGTGGTGCGCGGCAGGTAGCGCGGCGCCGGGTCGAGCGACGTGCGCCCGCGGTTCCAGGTGAAGGCGCGGAACGCCGACCACGGGAGGACTGCGATGTCGCCCTGGAGCGCATCGGGTGCCTGCAGCGCGTCGCGGACCTCGGCCCAGTCCTGCGGGTAGTCGGTGGTGCGCATACGGCCCAGGCCTCCCCACGCGAGGTCGGGCATGACCGCGACCGGCAGCAGCACCAGCCCTATGCCGAGGGACGCCAGCACGGTCCGGTCGGTGACGTGCCGGAGGAGCCGCTGCAGCCCGAGCGGCGCCGACACCGACATGAGCAGGAGCCACGGGGCCAGCCACTTCTGGCCGTCGCGCAGCAGACCGCCACCGGGCACCGCCGACACGATCGACTCCATCGCACCGCTGCTGGCGGACCAGGCGCCGAGCACAGCGACCGCTATGCCGACGACGGCGCAAGTGCCGAGCCAGAGCACAGCCGCACGCCCGAGGACCCGGGACAAGGGCCGCAGACCCGCGACGGCGAGGCACGTGAGGAGCACCGCCGCGACCGGGGCCAGGAGCAGCTCACGGGTCGGCAGGGCCGCCTGGGCGTTCCAGATGCCGCCGGTGCCGAGCGCCGTCACGAGCGGGCCCCAGCCACCCTCGGGGCGCAGCGCAAACGCGAGTGCACCTCCGGGGTCGGAGGCTGCGGCAGCCGGATGCAGCAGCGACGGCACGGCCCAGGGAAGCTGCAGGGCGAGGATGCCGGCCGTCAGCGCGATCCGGTGCGGCAGAGGCGATCGGCTGCGCGGACCGGCGGCGACGGGTGCGGCGAGCGCGAGGGCGAGCAGGCCCCCGGTCGGCGTCAGGCTCGCGACGCCGACGAGGAGAAGCAGCCGCCAGCCCGCCCCCGCCGCACCCCGCCGGACGTCGATCGCGGCCTGCAGGATCCACGGCAGCAGCGCCACCGCGAGCAGGAGCGACCAGCCGCCGATGAGCAGCCGCTGCGCGACGTAGGGGCTCCAGACGAACAGCATCGCGGCGGCAGCGCGCACGAGGACGGGCTGCCCGCGCAGCAGCTGCGAGGCGCCCAGGGCCCCGACCACCACGATCGCAAGCAGGGCGATGTGCTGCCAGACCGAGCCCGGCAGCACCGAGGTGAGCACACCCATGACGGCGTCCTGCGGCACCGCGCGCGGCAGCTGACCGCCGAGCCCGAACGACGCCGGCAGCAGCGCCTGCTGCGGCACGAAGACCATGTCGTACTGCAGGACATAGCCCGGGGCAAGAGCAGGGCCCAGCACGACCACCGCGAGCCCGAACGCCCAGAGCAGCGGCGCGGCGCGGCGGATCACTCGGCCTCCAGGCGACGGGGGTGGCGGTCGACCTATCCTTGCGCGTCCACCCCCAGCACCGAGGAGTCCGGTGAGCGAGTCGACCGGCGCGCCGCGCTCCGGGCTCGTCGGCAGCAGCGCGCTGCTCGCCGTCGGCCTCGGCGTGGCCCAGGTGCTGGCTTACGCGCTCAACGTGGCCGGCGCGCGCGTCCTCGGTCCGGCGGAGTACAGCGAGCTCGGCGCGCTGCTCA
>JAIUOK010000005.1 GCA_020161245.1 Actinomycetota bacterium
TCGTCGCCGCCGTCGGCGCCGCGGGCCTCGCCGAGACGCTGTCGGGCCCGGGCCCCTTCACGGTGTTCGCCCCCACCAACGAGGCGTTCGCAGCGCTGCCCGCCGGCCTGCTCGACAAGCTGCTGCTGCCTGAGAACAAGGACGTCCTCACGCAGATCCTGACCTACCACGTCGTCGCCGCCGAGGTGCCGTCGAGCGCCGTCGAGGCGGGCAAGGTCAAGACCGTCGAGGGCACCGAGGCCACCATCACCACCGAGGGCGGCATCGCGATCGACGGCGCCAAGGTCGTCACCGCGGACGTCGAGGCGTCCAACGGTGTCATCCACGTCATCGACAAGGTCATCGTGCCGGCGGGCGTGGACGTCTCGTCGCTCTGACCGCAGCACGCAAGGCCCCGGGAGGGCCGGCGGCCCCTGCCTCGGCACTGAGGCGGGGGCCGTCGCGTGTGTCAGCCGTCCTGCACGGCTCGACCGGCCTGCTCGGCCGTGAGGTCGCCGCGCTGCACCAGCCACCGCAGAGTGTCGCGGACGCTCGCGCGGATGTCCGTCGGCTCGATGCCCAGCGGCTCCCACGAGCGCTGGTCGTCGACGACGTTGCCGGCGGCGAACGACTCGACTCCCGCGACGGGGAACGCCGGCACGGAGCGCGGGAGCCGGCGCACGACGGCGTCCATCGGGCGCAGGGCCGTGAACGCGGCCCTGGCGCTGGTGCGCACGACGCGCAGCTTCCGACCCGTGACCTCCGCGATCACCTGGGAGGCATCGACCATGGCGATGGGCGGCATCCACGCGGGCCGGTCGTCGCCGCGGCCCTCGGCCAGCGCCACGAGCACCGCCGCGCAGTCGCGGACGTCGCAGTAGCCGAACGGCTCCTTGGTCCACATCGCGACCGGCCCGGTCAGCAGGCCTCGCAGCGACGCGTTCGTCTCGTTGTCGTGCGGGTCGAGGGGCCCGATGATCCCGGCCGGGTGGAAGCGCGCCACCGGGGCTCCCGCCGCTTGCAGGTCGCGCACCACCTGGTCGGCGCGCTGCTTGCTCACGTAGTACGCGCTGGTCAGGTCGCCGATGGGCGACGACGGCGTCAGGACCGTGCCGCGGCGGCGCGTGAGCATCGCGGCGACGCTCGAGACGTGCACCGCCCGGACGGCGCCTGCGTCGAGCGCGGCGCCGATGACGGTGCGGGCGCCGGCAGGACCCGTGGCGACCATCGTCTCGCCGTCGCGCGGGTCGAGGGAGTACACCGCAGCGGCGTGCACCACCGCGTCGCAGCCGGCGACCGCCTCGCGCACCGGAGCTTCCTCGGTCATGTCGCCGAGGGCGATCTCGGCGGCGTCGGGCGCCAGCCCGTGCAGCCGCAGCACCGCGTGGGCGCGGTCGGCCCGGCGCGCCAGCATCCGGACGTCGTGGCCGGCGGCGTGCAGCGCCGCCACCGTGTGGCCGCCGAGGAACCCGGTCGCTCCCGTCACCAGCACCCGCATGAGCACTCCCCTCCGCGGCGAAGCCTGGCGTGTGAGGGCCCGGGGCGCCACCGGGTCGGCCGGAACCGCGTGCACCGAGGCCCGGCGCCGCAGATGCGGGCCGGGCCTCGGGACGTCGAGCGGGATCAGGCCAGCGAGTCGCTGACGACGGTGTGCGTCTGCGGGTCGCGCTCCTGCAGGCCCCACGGCTGGCCGTAGCCGTCGCGGAGCAGGTCGAGGAACGGGACCGAGTCGAACGCCTCCGGGCCGAGCACGCCGGAGCCCGACCACGCACCGGTGGCGAGCAGCTCGAGCGCGACCACCGGGTTCATCGCGGTCTGCCAGACGACAGCCTGAGCGCCGTACTCCTGCATCGTCCAGGCGTTGTCGGCGACGTGGTAGAGGTACACCTCGCGCGGCTGGCCGTCCTTGCCGGTTCCCGTGACCCAGAGGCCGGCGCAGGTCTTGCCGTGCATCTTGTCGCCGAGGGTCAGCGGGTCGGGCAGGCACGCCGCCACGACGTCGCGCGGCGAGACCTCGACGCCGCGGACCTTCACCGGCGCGGTGCGGTCGAGGCCGAGCTTGTGCAGGGTCTTGAGCACCTCGATGAACTCGTCGCCGAGGCCGAACTTGAAGGTGACGCGCCGTGCGTCGACCCAGCGCGGCATGAGGAGCACCTCCTCGTGCTCCACGTTCACGCACTCGACCGGGCCGATGCCGCCGGGGAAGTCGAAGACCTCGGGCTCGGAGAACGGCTCGGTGGTGAACCACTCGCGACCCTTCTCCCAGATGACCGGCGGGTTGAGGCACTCCTCGATCGTGGTCCAGATGGAGAACGACGGCGCGAAGTCGTAGCCCTCGACGACGAGGTTGCTCGCGTCGCGGACGCCGAGCTCGTCGATCTCGGAGAACAGGTGGTCGGCCGCGTAGCGGGCGAACACGTCGGCGAGCCCGGGCTCGACGCCGATGCCGACGAGAGCGAGGCGGCCGCTCTCGCGCCACGACGCCTCGTGGGCGAACTGCTCGTCGCCGAGCTTGAGGCCGACGAGCTCGAAGGGCTTGTCCGGGTGCGGGCTCGACAGGCTCATCGCGGTGTCGAGGTAGTCGGCGCCTGCGAGGAACGCGCCCTCGAAGATCGGGAGCACGAAGCGGGGGTCGACGACGTTGAGCACGTGCGTGATCGCGTGCTCGCGGCACAGCGCCGCCACGGCGTGGGCGTCGGAGGCGTCGACCTGGGCGGCGGCGAAGCGCGCGTCGGCGAGCCGCTCGACCAGCGCCGTGGAGCGGCCGAGGTCGTAGTCGGCGATGACGATCGCCTCGAAGAAGTCCCGGCGCGCCGCGATGAGCGCCGCCGAGGAACCGACGCCGCCGGCGCCGACGATGAGGACCCGCATGGGGATGTTCCGTTCCGGACCCGGCCGGCGCCCTTGCGCACCGACCTGTTCCTGGGCACGCTAAGGCATAAGCCGCTTATCTGAAAGGGTCGGACATGGCCGGTTGGTCCGTGCTCGGCGTCCCCATCGACTCGGTCGGCACCGTGGACGGCGGTCCGGCCTCGGGGACCGAGCGCTCCCCCGACGCGCTTCGCGGCGCCGGCCTCGTCGGCCGCCTGGGCGCGCACGACGCCGGCGACCTCGACGTGCGCATCACGGGGGCGCGCCGCGATCCCGCGACGGGACTCGTCGGCGGCGGCACCACCGCCCCCGTGATCGCCGAGGTCCGGCGGGCGGTGGCTGCGCTGCTGCGCGACGGCGGGCGCCCGCTCGTCGTCGGCGGGTGCTGCGCCCTCGAGGTCGGCGCCGTGCCCGGCGTCCGCGACGCGCTCGGCGACGTCGCGCTCGTCCACGTCGACGGGCACCTCGACCTCTACGACCACCGCACGTCGCCGACCGGGGAGGTGGCCGACATGCCGGTGGCGCTGCTGCTCGGCATCGGGGAGCCGGGGCTGCTCGCGGCGTCCGGACCGCGCGCCCTCGACGGCGACGGCGTCGTGGTGCTCGGCGCACGCGACCCCGACGAGGCCCGCGACCTCGCGCCGCTGGCGGCCCGGCTCGGCGTCCGGGCGACCGGGCCGGAGGAGATCCGCGCGGACGCCGCAGCCGTCACCGCGTCGTCTCTCGCTGCGCTCGGAGCCCGTCCGACATGGGTGCACGTCGACGTCGACGTCCTCGACCAGGACGCCTTCCCGGCCACCGACTACCTGCTCCCCGGAGGCCTCGCCCTGCACGAGCTCGGCGCGCTGCTGCACCCGCTCGCGTCGTCCGAGCACGTCGTCGGGGTCTCGGTCGCCTGCTACAACCCCGATAAGGACCCCGACGGCATCTGGGGTGCGGCGCTCGTCGAGCTGCTGGTCGGAGCGCTGGGATGACCAGGCGCCGCTACGACCCGGCCTCCGGTATCGCTATCCCGGACGACGCCCCGAGGCCGCCGCGCAGCGGCCCGCGCGCCGACCGCGCCTTCACCGCCAACGTGCTCGGCACGCTCGCCCTCACCGTCGTCGACCGCGTGTCGATCGGCGCCTCCCGCGCGACGCGGCACGGCGCTAACGGCCCGGCCGCGCTCATCACCCTGCTCTGGTACCCGGACCGGCCCATCGCGTTCCTCGCCGACCGCCTGCGGATCAGCCACCCCGGCGCGGTGCAGCTCGTCGACCGGCTGCAGGTCGACGGCCTCGTCGAGCGGATCCCCGCGCTGGACGGCCGCACGAAGCTGCTCGCCCTCACCCCGGACGGCGAGACGGCGGCGCTGGCCGTGCTCGCCGCGCGCCGCGACGTGCTCGAGCGGGCCGTGGGCGCGCTCGACGACGAGCAGGTGCGCGCGTTCGCCGACGCCGCCGGCGCGATGCTCGAGGCGCTCGCCGACACCCTGCTCACGAGCGAGTTCATGTGCCGGCTCTGCGACGAGCTCGCCTGCCCCGATGCGCGCTGCCCCGTCGAGCGCGCGGAGCCGACACCGCCGCACCGCCGAGGCACCGGCTACGGGGTCCCCGACACGAGGGACAGGTAGGTACCGTCCCCGTGTGAGGCGGACGACACGGACGGCCATTCGCCCGTCCGAGTCCGCGGTGTCGCCCCCCGTCCAAGATCACCGGGCGTAGGTTGCCCCGCGGGTCCCGACCCCCACGGGACCGGAGGGGCACCCGGCGCCTGCGCCGGGTCAAGGGATCGGATGCCGCATGACGCAGCAGGTCGACATCACGAGCGGGCCGTACGAGCAGGGGTCCAAGGGGCTCAAAGGAGGCGCGCTCGGGCTGCTCTCGAGCGTCGTCATCGGAGTCTCGTCCACCGCTCCCGGGTACAGCGTCGCCGCGACGCTGGGCGGCGTCGTCGCCCTCGTCGCCTTCCAGGCGCCGGCGGTGATGATCCTGGCGTTCATCCCGATGCTGTTCATCGCCTACGCCTACCGCGAGCTCAACCGCGTGGCGCCGGACTGCGGCACCACGTTCACGTGGTCGACCAAGGCGTTCGGCCCTTGGGTCGGCTGGATGGGCGGCTGGGGCATCATCGCCGCCGACGTCGTCGTCATGGCGTCGCTGTCGCAGATCGCCGGCATCTACGGCTTCCTGCTCTTCGGCCTCGACGACCTCGCCAACAACACCGCTGCCGTCGCGCTCGTCGGCTGCATCTGGATCGTGCTGCTCACCTATGTCTGCTACCGCGGCATCGAGGTGTCGGCGAGGTTCCAGTTCGTCATGCTGGCGATCGAGGTCGTCGTGCTCGTGCTGTTCAGCGTGATCGCGCTCGGCAAGGTCTACAGCGGCAACGCCGGGCCCAACGCGGCCACGCCGGAGCTGTCGTGGCTCAACCCGCTCAACATCGTGGGCGAGGACGGCGGCTTCTCCATCGCCACGATGTCGTCGGCGATCCTGCTCGCGGTCTTCATCTACTGGGGCTGGGACTCCGCTGTCGCCGTCAACGAGGAGACCAAGGACCCCGAGACCACCCCGGGCCGCGCCGCGATCCTCTCGACGATCATCCTCGTGCTGACGTACGCGATCGTCGCCGTCGCCGCCGTCGCGTTCAACGGGGTCGACGACCTCGCCGACTCCGACGACGTGCTCGCCACCCTCGGGTCGCAGGTGCTCGGCACCGGCCTCGACAAGGTGCTCATCATCGCGGTGCTCACGTCGGCCGCTGCGTCGACGCAGACGACGATCCTGCCGACCGCGCGCACCACGCTGTCGATGGCCGCCTACCAGGCGCTGCCCCCGGCGTTCGCGAAGGTGCACCCGCGCTTCTTCACGCCGACGACGTCGACGATCGCCATGGGTGCGATCTCGATCATCTTCTACATCACGATGGCGTCGATCAGCGACAACATCCTCGCCGACTCCGCGCTCGCCGTCGGCCTGCTCATCGCCTTCTACTACGGCCTCACGGGGTTCGCGTCGGCCTGGTACTTCCGCAAGGACCGCGGGTCGGGCTTCCGCGACATGAACGCGCGCATCATCATGCCGCTGCTCGGAGGGCTGCTCCTGCTCTTCGCGTTCATCGAGACGCTCAAGGACAACGCCAACCCGGAGAACAGCGCGACCCAGATCAGCCTGTTCGGCTGGGAGACCGGCGGCGTGTTCATCATCTCCGTCGGCGCCCTGCTCCTCGGTGTGGTGCTGATGCTCGTCTCGCGCCTGCGCTCTCCGGCGTTCTTCGCGGGCGATGTG
The DNA here is from genome assembly GCA_020161245.1 of Actinomycetota bacterium. Taxonomy (GTDB): domain Bacteria; phylum Actinomycetota; class Actinomycetes; order S36-B12; family CAIYMF01; genus Longivirga. The sequence goes on from JAIUOK010000005.1 coordinate 6,117, forward strand.
CTCAACCGCGACACCGAGGTGCGCGTCTTCGAGGCCGAGCCGATCACCGAGGCCGAGCAGCTCGTGCCGTCGCTGCCGGACGCACCCAGCCAGGAGCAGACCGTCATCCCGCCCCTGTCGGTGGAGGAGCTGCGCGAGGCCGAGGCGCAGGCGCGCGCCGAGGCCCGCGGCGACGACGACGACGCCGAGTCCAACGACCCCGAGCCGCCGAAACCGGACATGCCGGGCACCGAGTTCTGGAACCGTTAGTCCTGCGCCGCCGCCTCGCGTGGGAGAGCCGCGGCGGGGAGGAGGCCGGTCATGACGACGTCGTCCGACGGCAGCCGGATCGCGGTAGACCGCTCCGGCGATCTGCGCGAGAAGGGTCTGGCCGGGAACGCGCTGACCCTCAAGGACAGCGTCGTCATCGGGCTGGCCTCCACGGCTCCGGCCTACTCGCTGGCCGCCACCATCGGCTACCTGGTCCTCGAGGTCGGGCAGTACACGCCCGCGTCGATCCTCGTGGCCTTCGTCCCGATGCTCTTCACGGCCTTCGCCTACCGCGAGCTCAACCGCGCCGTGCCCGACTGCGGCACCACCTTCACGTGGGGAGCGAAGGCGTTCGGCCCCTGGGTGGGCTGGATCGGCGGCTGGGCGGTGGCGCTGTCGGGGACGATCTTCCTGGCGAATGCCGCTGAGGTGGCGGCCTACTACTTCTACAGCGCCCTGTACTCGATGGGCGTCGAGCAGGCCGAGGGCCTCGCGGACAACCCGGCCGCCCTCACCAGCCTCGGTGCGCTGTCGATCGCGCTCATGACCTACATCAGCTACCGCGGCATCGAGATCAGCGCACGGGTCCAGAACCTTCTCGTCTACTTCCAGTACGGGGTGCTCGTCGTCTTCTCCGGGGCGCTGGTCTGGACGCTCGCGACATCGGGTGTGCCCGAGGGCGGCGTCAGCCCGTCCGTGTCGATGCTCGACCCGTTCGCGATCGGCGACAGTGCGGCCCTCATCGCCGCCGTCGTGCTGGGCGTGTTCCTGTTCTGGGGCTGGGAGAGCACTCTGGCCGTCAACGAGGAGACCGAGAACCCCGACCGCACGCCCGGGCGCGCGGCCATCATCTCGACGGTGCTCCTGCTCGTCACCTACCTGCTCGTGGCCGTCGGTGTCGTCTCGGTCGGCGGCACGGGCGGCGGTCTGCTCGACTTCTCCGACGACGCCGTCGCGGAAGGCTCCGCCGACGACGTGTTCACCCCGCTCGCGGCCAGCGTGGGGATCTGGCTCGTGATCCTGGTGCAGCTCGCCATCGTGGTGTCAGCGCTGTCGGCGAGCCAGACCACGATCATGCCGACCACGCGCGGCCTGCTGTCGATGGGCGCCTACAAGGCGCTGCCCGAGTCGTTCTCCCGCGTGCACCCGTACTACCGGACGCCGGGCTTCTCGACCGCCGTCATGGGTATCGCGGCGATCGTCTACTACGTGGGGATGTCGCTGGTCAGCGAGAACATGCTGTACGACTCGATCTACTCGATCGGGCTGGCGATCACCTTCTACTACGCACTCACCGGGTACGCGAGCGTCTGGTACTTCCGGCGCGATCTGCGGACATCGGCGCTGTCGCTGTTCACGCGCGGCATCATGCCGCTCATCGGCGCCGTCGTGCTCACGTTCATCTTCGTCCGCAGCGCCATCGACATGTGGGACCCGGAGAACAACTACACGTCGATCGGCGATGTCGGCGGAGCATTCGTGCTCGGTGTCGGCGGCCTGGTGCTCGGAGCCGTGATCATGGTGGCGCTGTCCGCCCGACGCGACCTCAAGCCCTACTTCCGCGCCGAGACGCTGACGGTGGACACCCCTGTCCTGGTCCCGGAGAGCGAGCACGCCGTCGTCGTCTCCAGCGAGGTGCCCGCCGGCGCCGAGGTCGACGTCGAGCACGTCGAGAACGTCCTCGACGTGCTCGAGGAGGAGCTCGAGCACCGCGACGAGCAGGAGTGAGGTCTGCCTAGCCGGAGCTCGCGTCGCCCTCGTCCGGCCCCTGCCCTCCGGCCACCACGCACAGCTCGTTGCCCTCGGGGTCCGCCATGGTCTGCCACCAGATGCCGAACCGCTCGATGCGCTCGCCGACAAGCGAGCCGCCGAGCCGCTGCAGGCGCATGATGTGCGCCTCCGGGTCGTCCGGGTGCGTGTCGAGGTGCATCCGGTTCTTGCCGGTCTTGACGTCGTCGACCTGGGCCAGGATGACGACCGGGCCATAGATCTCCGCCGCGGATGCGTCGCGGCTGGGATCGGGGACGAGCACGCGGTACTCGTCCATCTTGTCGGCGAGCTTGTACCCGAGGGCGACCGACCAGAACTCCACGAGCGCGTCCGGGTCGCGGCAGTCCAGCACCACGGTGAGCCTCATGCAGCGACGGTAGGCGAAGAACCGAGGCGCTGGGCAGGATCGCGCGAATCGTTGCAGAGCAAGCGGTTCCAGGCTCGCCGTCCTGCGCGGCCGTTCAGGTGGCGCTACGTCACGGAGAGCAGCTCGGCCACGGCAGCCGCGACCACCGGCGCGGCGATGTCGACGCGCACCCCGACCATGTCCTCGACGTCGCCCGCGCGGCGCTCGAGCCCGGCCCGCCGCAGCGCCTGGGCGAGGGTCTCGCCCTCGAAGTCGGCCTCCACGAGGCGGCCTGCCTCCCCGCGCAGGCGCAGGTCGACGCAGGCGCCGGCGCCGCGCTGCTGCGGCAGGGTGGTCGAGGGGTGCGCCTCGGCGAGGTCGTCGTACGCCGCGCACCAGGTCACGGCGTCGTCGTAGTCCGTCGCCACGAAGCCGGCCGGCACGACGACAGGGTCGAGTGCGGCGCGCGCAGACCCGGCGAAGGAGGTGGAGCTCATGCCGCCATCGTGCGGCGCTCCCCGCCCGCTGTCCCGCACTTTCCCGCACTGCGGTCGCCGGACGAAGGGGCCGTGAACGACGGGTGACAGGGCGGCTGTGCTGCGCGACGGCCGACGGCGAGGGGTCCGGAGCCGCGCGTGCGGATCCGGGCCCCTCGGGCCGTACGGAGGATCAGCCGTGGGTCGGGAAGCCGAGGTTGATGCCGCCGTGGCTGGGGTCGAGCCAGCGCGACGTCACGACCTTGCCGCGGGTGAAGAAGTGCACGCCTTCGGCGCCGTGGGCGTGGGTGTCGCCGAACAGCGAGCTCTTCCAGCCGCCGAAGGAGTAGTAGGCCATCGGCACGGGGATGGGAACGTTGATGCCGACCATGCCCACCTCGACCTCGTTCTGGTAGCGGCGCGCGGCACCGCCGTCGTTGGTGAAGATCGCGGTGCCGTTGCCGTACGGGTGGTCGTTGACCATCCGCAGCGCCTCGTCGTAGGAGTCGACGCGCACGACCGAGAGCACCGGGCCGAAGATCTCGTCGGTGTAGACGCTCATGTCCGTCGTGACGTGGTCGATGAGCGTCGGCCCGAGCCAGTAGCCGCCGGGCTCGCCGTCGACCTGCGGGTCGCGGCCGTCGACGACGATCGTGGCGCCCGCGGCCTCGCCGGCATCGACGTAGCTGCGCACCTTGTCGCGGTGGGCCTCGGTGACGAGGGGGCCCATGTCGCAGCCGCGGCGGCCGTCGCCGGTGCGCAGACCGGCCATGCGCTCCTGGATCTTGGCGACCAGCGGGTCGGCCACGTCGCCGATGGCCACGAGGGCGGAGATCGCCATGCAGCGCTCGCCCGCCGAGCCGAAGCCGGCGTTGACGGCGGCATCGGCGGCCAGGTCGAGGTCGGCGTCGGGCAGCACGACCATGTGGTTCTTGGCACCGCCGAGGGCCTGCACACGCTTGCCGTTCGCGGTGCCGGTCTCGTACACGTACTTCGCGATCGCGGTGGAGCCGACGAACGAGATGCTCTTGACGTCCTTGTGGGTCAGCAGCGAGTCGACCGCCACCTTGTCGCCGTGGACGACGTTGAAGACACCGGCGGGCAGTCCGGCCTCGGCCCAGAGCGCGGCGATCCAGTTGGCGGCCGACGGGTCCTTCTCGCTCGGCTTGAGCACCACGGTGTTGCCCGCGGCGATCGCGACGGGGAAGAACCACATCGGGACCATGGCCGGGAAGTTGAACGGCGAGATGATGCCGACGACGCCGAGGGGCTGACGGATCGAGTACACGTCGACGCCGGTCGAGACCGACTCCGAGTAGCCGCCCTTGAGCAGGTGCGGGATCCCGCACGCGAACTCGACGACCTCGAGGCCGCGGGTGATCTCGCCGACGGCGTCGGAGAGCACCTTGCCGTGCTCGGCGGTGATGATCTCGGCCAGCTCGTCCTTGCGGTCGTTGAGCAGCTGCCGGAAGGCGAAGAGCACCTGGGTGCGCTTGGTGAGCGAGGTGCGGCCCCACTCGGCGAAGGCGGCCTTGGCCGCGGCGACGGCCTCGTCCATGACCTCGGGCGTCGCGAAGTCGACGCGGCCGGTGAGGGCGCCGGTGGCGGGATCGTGCACCTCGCCGGTGCGCTCGGCGACGGAGCCGTGGGGCTTGCCGTCGATCCAGTGGGAGATGCGAGTGGGCTCGGTGCTCATGGGCCCCATCCTGACGCTCGGACGGGGTCGCGCACCACCGTCAGGGTGCAGCGTCGACCGGCTGCTCGCTTGGCAGGTTGTCAGGCCCGCCCGTCGGATGCGTCCGGCGTCCGAGGAGCGCGGCAGCCAGCGACCCCAGCAGCAGCGCCGCCCCGGCCGCGAGGAACGCCAGCGCCGGGGCCTGCTGCTCGGCCACCACGAAGAAGACCACGAGCGTCAGGCCCGCGACGGCCGACGCCAGCCAGGGCCACTCCCGCTGCCGGACGTAGAGCGCCACCGAGAGCACGGCGATGCCGGCGAGCAGCGCGGTGCCCCACGGCCGCGACGAGCGGTCGGCAATGGCCAGCGCGAACGCCGATCCGAGGGCGGCCGCGCATCCCAGCGCGACGGCCAGCACCGGCTGCGTGAGCCGGCGGGAGAGCACCGCCGCCCAGAGCAGGCCGAGGACCGCGAGTGTCACGGTGACGAGGTAGACGTCGGGACCGACGTAGTACGAGTCGGACCAGGGGTCCCGCTCGGGGGCGACGAGGTCGACCGCGACCCCGGCCGCGACGAGCAGCGACCCGAGCATCCCCATCTCGACGATCGCGCTCGGCGCGATCAGCTGCGCGCCGACGAGGAGCAGCAGGCACACCACCGCGCCCGCGAGCACCGACTGCTCGTCCGACCACGCGGGCAGCTGCTGCACGAGGAGCGCGACGAGCAGGCTGCCGAGCGCGAGCAGCACCGAGGCCACCCGCCGCCGCGCTGCGTGCCGGTGCTCCCGCAGGGAGGCGGCGCCTCCCGGCACCGTGAGCGCCACAGCGGCACCGGCTGCGAGCGCAGCCAGCCCGCTCAGGGCCAGCAGGGTCAGCCGGGCAGGACCCTCGAGGGAGTCCCAGCTCTCGCCGAGGAACGCGACAACCGAGGCGGCGACGAGCACGGCCCCGAGGTAGGCCGCCACCTCGACGACGATCCCGCGCACCCCGGGCCGCGGTGCACCGGCGGCGGCCTGCGCCAGCTCGCCTCGGACAGCATCGGCCTGGTCGGCGTCGAGCACCTCGCGCTCCACGAGCCGTGCGAGGGCGGCGTCGACGTCGGTGCTGTGCAGAGCACGGTCCGCGCCCATGTCCCCCACCTCCCGACCACGACGCTACGCGCATCGCCCACCCAAGGAGCACTCACCGACCAGACCCCCGAGCGGCAGCCACACACGGTGAAGACCAGCAACGACCCAGACCTACCGGACCACCGAGGATCCGGCGCGTCCCGCGGGCCCGGAGGACGCAAGGCCGGCGAGCCGCCAGGCGAGCCGGCCGCGGCGACCGACCCTGGGCGAGCGCGCAGCGCGAGACCTGGGCCCGCCGGAGGCGACGTCCGCGTAGGACGGCGGCCCGGAGGACCGGAGACAGGGCCGATGCGCAGCGAGGCCCCGTCGAACGGGCCGACCCCGGGCGAGCGCGCAGCGCGAGACCTGGGCCGCCGACCGGAGCGGGCCCCGACGCGGACCGCCGACGAAGGAGGCGGTCCGCTTGGAGGGGCATCAACTACGAGTCGAACCCCAGGCCGAGGCGGTCGAGGGTGCGCAGCCAGAGGTTGCGGCGGCCGTCGTTGCGGTCGGCACGGTCGAGCGACCATCTCGTCGCCTCGATGACCGGGAAGCGCAGCGGCTCGGGCGGGAAGGGCAGCGGCGTCGAGCGCACCATCCGAGTGCGGGTGCGCTCGGTGTCCTTGCCGTCGAGGAGGTCGAGCATGACGGCCGCGCCGAACCGCGTGGCGCCGACGCCGAGGCCGGTGTAGCCCGCGGCGTAGGCCACCCGGCCGTCGCGCGCGGTGCCGTAGAACGCGGAGAACCGCGAGCAGGTGTCGATCGCGCCGCCCCAGGCGTGCGATGCCCGCACACCCTCGAGCTGCGGGAAGACCTCGACCAGGTGCTCGGCGAGCAGCGCGAAGGACTCGGGGCGCTGGTCGTGCTGCGCGCCCATGCCGTTGCCGCGGTTGTAGATCGCGTCGTAGCCGCCGAAGAGGATGCGGCCGTCGTCGGTGCGGCGGTAGTAGTGGAACTGGTTGCCGGAGTCGCCGATGGCCTCGCGGCCGTCCCAGCCAATCGACGCCCACTGGTCGTCCGACAGCGGCTCGGTCACGATCACGTAGTCGTACACGGGGACGACGAGGTGGCGGAGGCGGCGCAGCAGCGGCGGGAACGCGTTGGTGCCCAGGGCGACCCGGCGCGCACGGATGCTGCCGGGGCCGGCGTCGGACTCGGTGGTGACGACGACGTCGGCACCGGCCGAGTCGCCGAACCCGGTCGCGCGGGTCTGCTCGTGGATGCGGACGCCGAGCGAGAGGCACGCGTCGCGCAGGCCCCACGCGAGCCTCGCGGGATTGACCATCGCGGCCTCGTCGGGCATGCGCAGCGCGCCGCGGTAGAGCGGCGAGTTGACGCGGGCGCGCGTCTGCTCGGCGTCGAGGGCCTCGATGGCGATGCCGTAGTCGGACGCTACGGCGACGGCCTCGGCGAAGTCCTCGGTCTGGTAGTCCTCGGTGGCCACGCCGAGCTCGCCGGTGCGCTCGAAGGAGCAGTCGATGCCGTACCGGGCGAGGGTCTTGTCGATGGCGTCGAGGTTCTCCCCGCCGAGGCGGACCAGCGTGTGCATCTCCTCGGGCCAGCGCTGCAGGCCGTTGTGGAAGCCGTGGGTGATCGACGCGGCGCAGAACCCGCCGTTGCGCCCGGATGCCGCCCAGCCGATCCGGCTGCCCTCGACGAGCACGACGTCGCGCTCGGGGTCGGCCTCCTTGGCCTGCAGGGCGGTCCACAGCCCGCTGAAGCCGCCGCCGACGACGAGCAGGTCGGTGTCGGCGGATCCGGCGAAGGGCGCCATCGGCTCGGGCCGGCGGGGGTCGTCGAGCCAGAACGGCACGGGGCTGGCCTCGGCCACAGCGGCGACGGAGACGGGGCGGGGGCTGCGTGCGAAGGGCACGTCGACGTCCTCGGTGTCTGCCGCCCCGGGTCCTCCGGACGATGCGGCAGCCACGGGCGGGCGCGGGTGCGCGCCTCGACTCCCCGTGGCCCGGTCAGGATAGCGCAGGAACTGAATTCACGTTCAGGACGACGCGGGTCCCGCCTCGAGGGCGCTCACCTCCCGGCCGGGGCTCCCGGCGGCTGTCCGCCGGGCGCGGCAGGTCCGCCTGGCCCGCCGGGTGCGCCCGGTGCGCCTGTCGGCATCACCCCGGGCCGGCCGCCTTCCGGGCGCCCGCCGCCCGGCCCGCCGAGTCCGCCGTCCGCGAGCTGGCCGAAGGAGGCTGCCGCGAGCCCGATCAGCGCGGCGACGAGCAGGACCGCGAGCCAGCGCGGCACGCGGGTCAGGCCCCAGGCCGCGAGCAGGGCCATCGGTCCGAGGGCCTCGACGTAGAAGCGCACGGTGTGCACACCGCCGCCCGCGCCCATGCGCACGGTCCAGTCGTAGGCGAGGTAGAGGCCCCAGAGCCCGAGCCAGGCGGTGGCGAGCGCGAGCACAGCCGGCAGGTCGCGACGCGCTGCGGCGTCGTCGGACCGCAGGATCCGGCGTCCGACCGCCCACACGATCGAGACCGCGGCGATCACGGCCACCGGCATGGCGCGCACGAGCGCCGGCGGCATCCCGCGCAGATTGGGCAGGACCGACTCGAGGCTGAAGGTGATGACGCCGGACTGGTAGCCCGTGCCGACGGCGTCGCCGTAGTAGTGCAGCCCGAACGCCGCCACCCCCGCGGCGACCACGGCGGCGGTGCCGAACCACCACGTGAGGGTCCGCCACGGCAGGCCGGCCCGGCGGACGAGCAGCAGAGCAGCGACGGCCGCGACGACGGCGGCGACGACGTTCGTGTAGCGGCAGGCCACCGCGAGCGCGAGCGCGAGGAAGGCCAGCGAGCCGGCGACGGTGTGGCGCCGCACCGTGGACGCGCCCGCGACCAGCGACCACAGCAGCAGCGCAGCGCCGACCGCGATGAGCGACGTGTCGGTGAAGGTGGGCATCCAGGCCCGCCACGCGAAGACCAGCGCCGCGCCGTTGGCGAGGAACGCGGCCACGGCCCACACGCCGGCCCACGGCCCGAGCCACCGGCGCGCCCCGACGAAGAGGGCCAGGCATGCCAGTGCCCCGTAGAACAGCGGGGCGAGCCGCTCGAGCCCGACGGCGTGGAAGGGCAGCGCGAGGTAGGGGTAGCCGGGGTTCTTCTCGCTGATCCACTCCCCCGAGGGCAGCTGCACCCACTGCACGATCGCGCCCCCGCCGAACGGCCCGGAGCCGAGGCCGCCCTGCCCGGGCTGGACCTGCGGACCCCCGGGGAATCCGCCGAAGCCCTGCTCCGGGTCGGCCGCGGCGATCTCGGCGGCGAGCTGCTGCAGCTGCTCGGTGGTGAGCGTGACGTCGCCGTGGGCGAGGGCGAAGATCGAGCCGCGGTAGGCGACGTCGTCGGGCTCCAGGATCTGCGGCGGCCGTGCCAGCACCGCGACGGCGAAGGCGAGGAACAGCAGACCCGCTGCCGCCGCCTCGACCCAGACCCGGCGGTCGCGGCTGCGCGCCGCTGCGTCCGGCTGCAGCGCGGCCGCCAGGTCGCTCATATCCCGATCATGGCGGGGGCAGAGCGGCGCAGTCGCGCTGGTGCACCCGGCCGCCGCTGAGAGGTCGCTGAGACTGTCGCGGCGTCAGGCCTGGTCGGGTGCCCAGCCCGGGCGCCCGAAGGTCAGCCGCCACCGCTCCCGCCAGGAGCCGGCGCGCGCGACGTCGCGGGTGATGGCCACGACCTCGTGGTAGGCCACCCAGATCGGGTTGTAGGAGTCGATGTTCTTCGTCAGCCCGTAGCGCACGCGCTCGACCTCGGGCTCGAAGGTGCCGAAGAGGCGGTCCCAGACGATGAGGATCCCGGCGTAGTTCTTGTCGAGGTACTGCGGGTTCGACCCGTGGTGGACCCGGTGGTGGCTCGGCGTGTTGAAGACCAGCTCGAAGGGGCGCGGCAGCGGGTCGATGGCCTCGGTGTGGATCCAGAACTGGTACACGAGGTTGAGGCCGTGCACGAACGCCCACTGCACCGGGCTGAAGCCCAGCAGGAAGATCGGCAGGTAGAACGGGATGCTCGTCAGCGGGATCCACGACTGCCGGAGAGCGGTGGAGAGGTTGTAGCGCTGCGAGCTGTGGTGGGTGACGTGGGCGGCCCAGAAGAACCGCGACTCGTGGTGCACCCGGTGGAACCAGTAGTAGCAGAGGTCGTCGAGCAGGACGAGCAGCGCCCATGCGGCGACGGCGGCCGCGATGCCCGCCGAGCCGTCGGCGTAGGACCCGAGGTCGAGCAGGCGCCGGTCGTAGAAGAACAGGTCGACGGCGAGGGTGACCCCGGCGAACAGCGCGCCCCACACGAGCGAGCCGATGCCCATCGTCAGGCTGGTCGCGGTGTCCTTGCCCGTGTAGCCGAGCATCTCCGGCGTCGTGCCGGACCGCTCGGCGTCGCGGCGCTCGCGGCGCACCTCGACCAGCTCGAGCGCCATGAGCCCGAGGTAGAGCGGGATCGCCACCACCTGGGGTGCGACGGCCATCTGCCTACTTCTTGCGACGAGCGGCGCCCACGATCTGGGCGATGACGACGATGGCGAGGGCTCCGAAGAACATGAGCGAGCCGATGACGTTGACCTGCGGCGGGATGCCGCGCTGCGCGGCGCCCCAGACGTAGAGCGGGAACGTCACCAGGGTGCCGTTGTTGAAGTTGGTGATGATGAAGTCGTCGAAGCTCAGCGAGAACGCCAGCAGGCCCGCCGAGATGATGCCCGGGAGCACCAGCGGCAGCGTGACGTAGCGGAACGTCGAGCGCTCGTCGGCGTAGAGGTCCATCGCCGCCTGCTCGAGCCTCGGGTCGAGGCCGGCCAGGCGTGCTTTGACCGTGACGACGACGAAGCTGATGCAGAACATCACATGCGCGATGAGGATCGTGCCGAAGCCGAGCGGCGCGCCCAGGTTGAGGAACAGGGCGAGCAGCGAGGCGCCGAGCACGACCTCGGGCGTGGCCATCGGCAGGAAGATGAGCAGGTTCGTCGCCGTGCGGCCGCGGAAGCGGTGGCGCACGAGGGCGAAGGAGATCAGCGTGCCGAGCAGCGTCGCGATGATCGTCGCCACGAATGCGATCTGCAGGCTGACGCCGACGCTCTCGCAGATCGTGGGGTCGCGGCAGATGTTGGTCCAGGCATCGAGCGAGAACTCGTTCCAGGCCACGTTCTGCCGGCCGACCGGCTTGTTGAAGCTGAAGATGACGACGATCGCGATCGGCAGGAACAGGTAGAAGAGGGCGAGCACGGCGGCGATGCCGATGATGTGCTCGCGGACCCAGCGCAGGCCGCGCACCACGGCCCCGGGCTTCTTGGCGACGTGGTCGCGCGGGTCGAAGGGTGCGACGGCGCGGTCGACAGTAGGTGTGGACATCAGACCAGGTCGTCCGTTCCGGCTCGACGGATGTAGAGGAACACGATGGTCAGCGTCGCCGCCATGAGCAGGAACGACAGGGCCGAGGCCATCGGGTAGTCGCGCACGATGCGGAACTGGCTGTCGATGACGTTGCCGATCATCTTGTCCTTCACCGACCCCAGCAGCTGCGCGTTGATGAAGTCGCCGACCGCCGGGATGAAGGTGAGCAGGGTGCCCGCGACGACGCCCGGGAGCGACAGCGGGAAGGTCACCTTGCGGAACGTCGTCCACGCAGAGCCGTAGAGGTCGCCGCCGGCCTCGATGAGGCGGAAGTCGATGCGCTCGAGCGCCGCGTACAGCGGCAGGGTCATGAACGGCAGGAAGTTGTACGCGATGCCCGTGATGACTGCGAGCGGCGTGTTGAGGATGCGGTCGTCGGGCAGCAGGTGCAGCGCGTTGAGGAACTGGGTCACCGGGCTCTGGTCGGCGAGGATCGTCTTCCAGGCGTAGGTGCGGATCAGGAACGAGCAGAAGAACGGCGCGACCACCAGGATCAGCATGATGTTGCGCCACTTGCCCGCGTGGAAGGCGATGAAGTACGCCAGCGGGTAGGCGATGCACAGCGCGAGCAGCGTCGCGATGCCGGCGTACAGGAACGACTTCAGGAACTGCGGCCAGTACTCGGTGATCGCGTTGACGTAGTTCTGGACCGCGAAGCCCTGGGTGTAGCCCTGGTCGGGGTCGCCCTCGACGAGCGGCACCTGCAGCGAGGTGGCCAGCGACGCGAAGAGCGGGACGACGAAGAAGACGGCGAGCCAGCCGAGGCCCGGCGCGAGCAGCAGGTACGGCGTGGACCGGCGGCTGCGCCGGACGGTGGCCTCGTCGCTGCCGTGGGCGGTAGCGGCGGAGGGGACGACGGCGGGCACGGTCAGCCCACCTGCGCCGGCTCGTCGCCCGACTGCAGGGCGAGCAGCTCCTTGTCCATGCCGGCGTGCAGGTCGGAGGCGCCGTCGAGGCCGAAGGAGTGGATCGGGTCCCACGACACCACGACGTCGTCGCCGAGGCGCACGATGTCGTCGGCGGAGAGGTTCTGCGAGAACACCTGCAGCTCCTGGCCCCACGCGGTGCGGACGAGGTACTGGGTCGACAGGCCGGTGAACGACGCGTCGGTGACGACGCCCTCGAGCACGTTGCGGCCGGACAGGTCGCCCGCGCGGTCCTTGGCGCGCACGGTCACCTTCTCGGGGCGGACGCCGACGACGACCGAGTCTCCGTCGGTCGCGACGCGGGCGGTCGGGATGCGGAAGGTCGCGTTGTGGGCGCTGATGACGGTGACGCCGTCCTCGCGGCCGACGACCTGGCCGGGCAGCAGGTTGGACTGCCCGAGGAAGTTGGCGACGAACGCGGTGCGCGGGTTCTCGTAGATGTCGACCGGCGAGCCCATCTGCTCGATGCGCCCGTTGTTCATGACGGCGACCGTGTCGGCCATGGTCATGGCCTCCTCCTGGTCGTGCGTCACGTGCACGAAGGTGATGCCGACCTCGGTCTGGATGCGCTTGAGCTCGATCTGCATCTGACGCCGCAGCTTGAGGTCGAGGGCGCCGAGCGGCTCGTCGAGCAGCAGCACGTCGGGCTGGTTGATCAGCGCACGGGCGACGGCGACGCGCTGCTGCTGGCCGCCGGAGAGCTGGCCGGGCTTGCGGCGGGCCATGGCGCCGAGCTCCACGAGCTCGAGCATGTCCTCCACCGGCTTCTTGACGTCCTTGATGCCGCGACGGCGCAGGCCGAAGGCGACGTTCTCGAAGATGTCGAGGTGCGGGAACAGGGCGTAGCTCTGGAAGACGGTGTTCACCGGGCGCTGGTACGGACGCAGCTGCGTGACGTCCTGCTCGCCGATGAGGATGGCGCCCTCGGTCGGGTCCTCGAGGCCGGCGACCATGCGCAGGGTCGTCGTCTTGCCGCAGCCCGACGGGCCGAGCAGGGCGAAGAACGAGCCCGCCGGGATCGTGAGGTCGAGGGCGTCCACCGCCGTCATGGTGCCGAAGCGCTTGGTCAGTCCGACCAGGTGCAGGTCCTCGACCTGCCCTGTCACGACCTGGGTACGGGCCACCGGGACCGCCCTTCCGTCTGGAGCTCGTTGCTAGGGATGCGTGCTGGTGAGGTGCTGGTGCCGTGCGGTCCGAGCGCGGGCTCGGGTGGTGCAGAGGGCCATCGTGTCGGACGACCCGCGTCTGCGTCAGGGGTACGGGCGTGCTCCGCGGCTCCGGACGCGGCCGCGGGCGGGGTTCCCCCGCCCGCGGCCGGCTTCGTCAGTTGCCGATGATCTGCTGGAAGCGCGCCTCGTACGCCGTCTGCTGCGCCGGCGTGAGCGGCTGGAAGATCTTCACCTGCGAGAGCGTCTCGTCGGTCGGGAAGATGAACTGGTTCTCCACGAGCGAGGGGTCGATCTTCGCGATCTCCTCCTTGGCGCCCTTCACCGGGGAGATGTACTGGACGTACGCCGCCACCTCGGCCGCGACCTTCGGGTCGTAGTAGTAGTTCATGACGGCCTCGGCGTTCTTCTGGTGCGCCGCCATCGCCGGGATCAGCATGTTGTCGGTCCAGAGCGTGCCGCCCGACTCGGGGATCTGGAAGTCGTACTTGTCGCCGAGCGCCGCGACGTCGCCGGACCAGCCGATGACGGCGATGACGTCGCCGTTCTCGAGCGCGGTCAGGTAGTCGTTGCCGGTGACCTGGCGGATCTGGCCGGAGTCGAGCTGCTTCTGGAGCTCGTCGGCCGCCTGGTTGAACTGGTCCTCGGTGAAGTTGGTGGGGTCGTTGCCCTGCCACATCATGATGATGCCGATGGTGTCGCGCATCTCGTCGAGCACCGTCACCTTGCCGGCCAGCGCCGGGTTCCAGAGGTCGTCGAGCGACTTCATGGTGTCCTGGCCGGTGGCGGCCTTGAGCAGCTCCTTGTTGAAGCCGAGGCCCGCGAAGCCCGACTGCCACGGCATGGTGTGCGCGCGGCCGGGGTCGAACGCCGGGTTGGCCAGCGCGTCGATGATGTTGGCCTTGTTGGGGATGTTGGCGTCCTGGAGCGGGAGGGCGTAGGCCTTCTCGATCCAGATGCCCGCCATCCAGTCGGTGAGCACGACGATGTCGCGGCCGATGTCGCGGCCCTGCTCGAGCTGCGCGCGCACCTTGGCGTAGAAGTCCTGGTTGCCGTTGACGTCCTCGGTGTACGTCACGGCGATGCCGGTCTGCTTCTTGAACTCCTCGAGCGAGGGGCGGGTGCCCTTCTCGTCGTCGGTGTCGATGTAGGAGACCCAGTTCGACCAGTTGACGACCTTCTCGGTGTCGGACTTGTCGGGCTGGGTCGACGGGGACGGCGCGGCGGTGCCGCCACCGCCGCCACCGGTGCCCTTGGCGCCGCATGCGGCGGCGGCCATCGCGGCACCACCGATGCCGGCAGCGCGCAGGAACCGGCGGCGCGACATCGCCGAGACGATGGCCGAGGTCATGGGGTCGAGCGGCTTGTCAGCCATCAGCGGGGGTCCTCCATCGGTGACGTGCAGTGCGGGTCGTGCTGGGGGGGCGAGCAGTGGAGCGGGCGGTGCGGGTCGTGCTGGTCGGCTGCTGCTGATGGGGTCAGCGGTCGCCGAAGATCGTGCGGTGCCAGTCCTTGCGGGCCTCGCCCGTGACGTCGATCGACACGTGCTTGACCTGCGTGTACTCGTCGAAGGAGTACTGGCTCATGTCCTTGCCGAAGCCCGACTGCTTGTAGCCGCCGTGGGGCATCTCGGACACGATCGGGATGTGGTCGTTGATCCACACGCAGCCGGCCTGGATCTCGCGGCTGGCGCGCATCGACCGCACGACGTCGCGGGTCCAGGCGGACGCCGCCAGGCCGAACGGCGTGTCGTTGGCCAGCGCGATGCCCTCCTCGTCGGAGTCGAAGGGCAGCACGACGAGGACGGGGCCGAAGATCTCGGACTGCACGATCTCGGAGTCCTGCGCGGCGTCGACGACGAGCGTGGGCTCGTAGTAGGCGCCCGATGCCAGCTCGCCGCCGGGGATCTGTCCGCCGGCCACGACCTTGGCGCCGTAGCCGCGCGCCCGCTCGACGAACCCGGCGACGCGGTCGCGCTGGGCGAAGGAGACGAGCGGGCCCTGGTCGGTGCCCGGGTCGGTGGGGGCGCCCAGCCGCACCGTGCGCATGACGTCGGCGACGCCCTGCACGAAGGCGTCGTACAGCGGGCGCTGCACGTAGGCGCGGGTGGCGGCGGTGCAGTCCTGACCGGTGTTGATGAGCGCGCCGGCGACGGCGCCCTGCACCGCAGCCTCGAGGTCGGCGTCGTCGAACACCACGAACGGCGCCTTGCCGCCGAGCTCGAGGTGCACGCGCTTGACGGTCGCCGAGGCGACCTCCATGACCCGCTTGCCCACGGGGGTGGAGCCGGTGAACGACACCATCCGCACGCCGGGGTGCGCGAGCAGCGCCTCGCCGGCGAGGCGCCCGGTGCCCGTGATGACGTTGACGACGCCGTCGGGGATGCCGGCGACCTTGCAGTCCTCGGCCAGCATGAGCGCGGTGAGCGGCGTGAGCTCGGCGGGCTTGAGGACGATCGCGTTGCCCGCCGCGATCGCCGGGAGCACCTTCCACACCGCCATCTGCAGCGGGTAGTTCCAGGGGGCGATCGAGCCGACGACGCCGACCGGCTCGCGGCGGATCATCGAGGTGTGCGCGCCGTCCCACTCGGCGGCGGCCTTGCCCTCGAGGTTGCGGGCGGCGCCGGCGTAGAACGCCACGTTGTCGATCGAGCCCGGCACGTCGAACTCGCGGGTGAGCTTGATGGGCTTGCCGGTCTGGCTGGTCTCGACCTGCGCATACTCCTCGGCGCGGGCCTCCATCGCGGCGGCCAGACGCGTCAGCGCCGCCGACCGCTCGCCCGGGGTCATCGCCCCCCACACCTGCTGGGCGCGGGTCGCCGCAGCGACGGCGTCGTCGACGTCCCGCGCCGAGGCCAGCGCGACCGTGGCGACGACCGAGCCGTCGGCGGGGTTGATGACGTCGTGCGTCTCGCCGGACGTGCCCGTGCGGTGCTCGCCGTCGACGAACAGGTGGCCCTGCTCCGCCACGCGCGTCTCCTCTCCCCGGTCCCCAAGACCCTGGTGGGACGGCGTCATTGTGCGTCCCTCGCGTAGTGGACGTACAACCGGCCGCCGTGCCGCGGCTGGCCCGGCTCCGGCCAGCTGTCTCTGGTCCGGGGGACGGGCCCTCCGCGGGCGCGCAGAGCAGCACGACGCGGCTCTGCGACCCGGGGATCCTTACACGGCGATCCCCCCGAGACAAGGGATTCCGTAGCGTGATCGCGGCGCCGCGACGGATTGCATCGTGATCGTGACCTGAGACCGATGTTTCCCGCAGGTTACGCCCGCGCTCCTGCACGCGGGTTCAGAGAGGGCCGGCGCCACAGTGGCAAGCATCGACCACTCCGGCCTGACGGTGTGGCAGCCCGACGGGCTAATGTCCGCGCACGTGAGCGAGGCCGCCCCCGTCCCGGAGGCCGGCGGGGCCCCGGCGGGCCCGGCCGGCTACGACGTCTACCCCACCGTCGCCGAGGTGCTCGACCTGCCCGCTGTGCGGGACGGCGCCCCCGTGGTGCGCGCCGGCCGCGGCCTGCTCGACCGGCACGTCCGCTGGGCGCACGCCGCCGAGGTGGCCGACGTCGCCCGCCTGCTGCGCGGCGGCGACCTGCTGCTCACGACCGGCGTGCTGCTCCCCCAGGACGACGACGGCCTCGCCGCGTGGGTGCGCGGCCTGGCCGACGCCGGCGTGGCCGGCGTGATGGTCGAGACGCTGCGCCGCTTCGACCGGCTGCCCGACGCGATGGTCGAGGCGGGCGAGGACGCCGGGCTCGTGCTGGTGGAGCTCACCCGCGAGGTGCGGTTCGCGACCGCGACCGAGCAGGTGCATGCGCGCATCGTCGACGCGCAGCTCGCCGAGCTGCGCGCCTCGGACGAGGTGCACGCCCGCTTCACCGAGCTCACCGTCGAGGGCGCGTCCCCCACCGAGGTCGTCCGCCAGGTCTCGCAGATCGCCGGACGCCCGGTCGTGCTGGAGAACCTGGCCCACCAGGTGCTCGCCGTCGACCCCGCCGACCGCCCGCTCGCCGACGTGCTCGACGGGTGGGAGGTGCGCAGCCGTGCCGTCCGCGTGCCGGCGCGCACCGGCTTCGACGAGGCCAGCGGCTGGGCCGTCACCACGGTCGGCGCGCGCGGGCAGGACTGGGGCCGTCTCCTGCTGCACACCGGCGCGGCGCCGTCGCCGCGCGACGTCATGGTGCTCGAGCGAGGCGCGGCCACGGTGGCCCTCTCGCGCCTCGTCGAGCGCGACCGCGAGTCGCTCGAGCGCCAGACCCATCGCACCCTGCTCACCGGCGCGGTCGCCGGCACGCTGCCGCTGCCCGAGCTCGTCGCGCGCGCCTCGGCGCTCGGCGTGCCGCTCGAGGGCCGTGCGCTCGTCGCTGTGCTGGTGCGCCTCACGCGCACGCCGTCGGGCCCTGCGCTCGAGGTGCAGGAGCGGCTGCGCGACCTCTCCGAGAACGTCGCGGGCGCGCTGCGCGACAGCCGCGGCACCGGCCTCGTCGGCGCCGTCGACGACGCGACGGTCGGCGTCCTTCTCTCGCTGCCGCCCCGCGAGGACATCGACCCCGCGCTCTCGCGGCTGTCGGAGGCCCTGACGCGGCGTACCCAGGGCGGCCACTCCCCGGCTCCCGGGGGCTGGGTGGTGGCCGTCGGCTCGGTCGTGGCCAACGTGCGCGACATCCGACGCGCCTTCCTCGAGGCCGCGCAGGTGGCCGACGCCGCGCCGTCGGAGGACGACGGCTCGCCGCGCCCCTACTACCGCCTCCCCGACGTCCGGCTGCGCGGCCTGCTGCACCTGCTGCGCGACGACGACCGCCTGCAGACCTTCGCGAGCTCGGGCCGCTGCTCGAGCACGACGCCGCCCACGGCAGCGACCTCGTCGGCGTGCTGCGCATCTACCTCGGCGCGGGACGCAACAAGTCGATGGCGGCCGACGCCGCGCACCTGTCGCGCCCGAGCTTCTACGAGCGCCTGCACCGGATCGAGCGCATCCTGTCGGTGGACCTCGACTCGGTGGAGTCGTGCCTCTCGCTCCACGTCGCGCTCCTCGCTCTCGACGCCCTGCGTCGCTGAACCTGTCCGCGGCCCGTGGGATCCGGGGGCGGGGTCGGCTCCGAAGGAAGGGCATGCGCAGCTCTCGCTGGTGGGACGCCGGGCGCGGCATCGTCGCCGTGCTCCTCGGCGTCGCCGTCGCCCACCTCCTCGCCGCCATCACCGAGCCCGCCCGCTCGCCGCTCGCCGTCGCGGGCTCGCTCGTCGTCCGCTCGGTGCCGACCTGGCTCGAGCAGCTCGCCGTGCAGCAGCTCGGCAACGCCGACAAGCCGGTGCTGCTCGTGACCCTGTCGATCGGCGTCCTCGTGCTCAGCGGTCTGGCCGGCCTGCTCGCCCGCCGCAACCGGGCGCAGGGCGCGGTCGCCGTCGCCTTCATCGCCGGCGTGGCCGTGGTCGCCGCGGTCCTCGGCTCGAGCGCCTCGCCGTCGTCGGCCCTGGCCGACGCGCTGCCCTCGATCGTCGGCGCCGTGGTCGCGGTGGTCGCGTTCTTGCTGCTCACCCGCGACGACGCCGTGCCCGCTCAGTCCGTCTCGACAGATCCGCCCGCCAACGACGAGCCGGCTCGGAGCATGGCCACGCCCACCCGCCGCGGCGTCGTGCTCGGCGTCGTCGGCGTCGCGGTCGCTGCGGCGTTCGTCGGCGCGGCCGGCGAGGCGGTGCGGCGGGCGCGCGTCGCTCAGGCCGCCATCGCCCGCGCGGTCCGGCTCCCGGCCCCCGCCGACCCGGCTCCGGCGCTGCCGTCCGACGTCGAGGTGGGCGTCGACGGCGTGACGCCGTTCCGCGTGCCGAACGGCGACTTCTACCGCGTCGACACCGCGCTCGTGGTGCCTCAGGTCGACCCGACGACGTGGACGCTGCGCGTCGGCGGGATGGTGTCGTCGCCGTTCGAGATCACCTGGGACGAGCTGCTCGCGATGCCGATGATCGAGCGCGACCTCACCCTCACCTGCGTCTCCAACGAGGTCGGCGGCCCCTACTGCGGCAACGCGCGCTGGCTCGGCGTCCGGCTCACCGACGTGCTCGACCGCGCCGGCATCGACCCCTCGGCCGAGCAGCTGCTCTCGACGTCGGCCGACGGCTTCACGGCGTCGACGCCGATCTCGGTGGCCCTCGACGGCCGCGACTCCATGATCGCCGTCGGCATGAACGGCGAGCCGCTGCCGCCCGAGCACGGCTTCCCCGCCCGCATGGTGGTGCCCGGTCTCTACGGGTTCGTGTCGGCGACGAAGTGGGTGGTGTCGATCGAGGCGACCACCTACGCCGCGCAGCAGGCGTACTGGACGCAGCGCGGCTGGGCCACCGAGGCGCCGGTGCGCACCATGGCGCGCATCGACGTCCCCCGCCCGCTCGGCACGATCCCGCCCGGCAAGGTCGCGATCGCGGGCGTCTGCTGGGCGCAGCACCGCGGCATCGGCGGCGTCGAGGTGCAGATCGACGACGGCCCCTGGCAGGCCGCCCGCCTCGGCGGCGCGCCCAGCGACGACACCTGGCGTCAGTGGTACTTCCCGTGGGACGCGACGTCGGGCCGCCACTCGCTGCGCGTGCGCGCCGTCGACGGCACCGGCGCCACCCAGCCCGCCGACCGCCTCGACCCCTTCCCCAGCGGCGCGCAGGGCTGGCACGAGGTCGTCATCACCGTCGGCTGACGGCTACTCCCGCACCTTCACCCACTGGCCCTCGGACACGACCTCGACCTCGCCGTCCACGACGCTGATCGCGGTCTGGTCGTCGATCGCGTACGCCGGGCAGCCGATGCCCTCGGCCCACGTGCGCGCGGCGTCCAGGGTGTTCTCGGGCATGAGCTCGTGGTCGAGGTGGGGGAAGATCGAGAAGTCCACCAGCCCGAGGCACGCATCGCCGCCCGACGGCGGCCGCCAGTGGGCGAAATCCTCCCCGATGCGCGGCGTCATCACCATGCTGCCGGCGCTCACCCCGACCCACACCGTGCGCTCGAGCGACGGCAGCAGCGCCTCGAACCCGGACTCGCGCAGCCAGTGCCGCAGGTACAGCGCATCGCCGCCGTCGACGAGCAGCGCGTCAGCGTCGCGCACCCACGGCACCCAGCGCTCGGCGCCCATGCTGGGCAGCGCCGTCAGCTCGAGCAGCCCCACAGACTTCCAGCCGAGCCCCGTCATCGATCCCCCGCCGCCGTTCGCCACGAACCGCCACGCCGACTGCGGAGTGCACATCGGGTGCCCGTACTCCGCCGTCGGGACGCACAGCGCCGTCGACTCCTCGATCGGCTTGCCCAGCATCCCGACCAGCGCCGCACGGATGCTGGGGTTCGTCACGCCGCCCGACGTCAGCAGCAGCTTCACAGCGCCTCCTCGCTCAGCCCGCGACGCTAGTCCCGTCGAAGCCTGCTGGGCGCCGGCGCACGGACGGCGCTACTCCACCGGGCTAGCAGGGCGGGTCGAGTTGGGGGTCGGATCGCGTCGCAGAGAGCGCGTATCGACCCCCAACCGCACGGCCCGGCCGAGTTGGGGGTCGGAACGCGTCGTGGAGAGCGCGTGTCGACCCCCAACCGCGAGGCCGGCCGAGTTGGGGGTCCGATCGCGTCGTGGAGAGCGCGTATCGACCCCCAACTCGAAGCGGATGGGCGCCGCTTGCGCTGCGGTCCGGCCCCGTCGGCCGGTCGCTTGTCGTCGTCCGTTCGCGATCGGGTGGTCGTTCGCTCGCCTGGCGGCTCGCTACCTCCCCACCAGATCGCGGGGGCTCGCCTTCGGCTCGCGTCCAGATCGCTGGGCGACCAATCCGCGGGGCCCGCTGGTGCGAACACGTCATGACAGAGGCACGAGACCCCGGGCGGGCGCGCTGCGCCCCGCCCCGACCCACGAGGAGCCCCCTCTCATGACCCGATCCCTGCGCACCCGCCGCACGTTCGCGGCCGCCGCTGCCCTGGCCGTCCTCCCCCTCGGCCTGGCCGCCTGCGGCTCCAGCGGCAGCGGCAGCAACGCAGCGACGTCGGCCGCGCCGATGACGAGCTCGGCGTCGCCGATGTCGTCGAGTGCGATGCCGTCGGAGACCGCGATGGATGCGGCCTCGATGGTCTTCGGCGCCGGCTGCGCGGCCGTGCCGGCCGACGGCCCGGGCTCGTTCGACGGCATGGCGCTCGACCCCGTCGCCACGGCGGCGTCGAACAACCCGGCGCTGTCGACCCTGGTCACCGCGGTGAAGAAGGCCGGCCTCGTCGACTCGCTCAACAGCGCCAAGGGCATCACGGTCTTCGCCCCGGTGGACGACGCGTTCAAGGCGCTCGACAAGAAGACGCTCGACGCCGCCCTGGCCGACCCCCAGGGCCTGCTCACGACCGTGCTGACCTACCACGTCGTGCCCGAGCAGCTCGCGCCCGACCAGCTCGCGGGCATGCACAAGACACTGCAGGGCGGCAGCATCGACGTCACCGGCTCGGGCGAGGACTTCACCGTCAACGGCACCGCGAAGGTGGTCTGCGGCAACGTCCCGACGGCGAACGC
Organism: Actinomycetota bacterium; assembly: GCA_020161245.1. Lineage (GTDB taxonomy): Bacteria > Actinomycetota > Actinomycetes > S36-B12 > CAIYMF01 > Longivirga. The sequence goes on from JAIUOK010000005.1 coordinate 27,722, forward strand.
CACGGTGTATCTCATCGACGGCGTCCTGCTTCCGAAGTCCTGACGCGCGCACGCCAGCCAGCTCTGGGAGCCTCATGCCCGTGCAGCCAGCCGCGTCGACCCCGCCCGAGCCCTCGGGCGGGGTCGGCGCGGACCTCGCCCAGCGCCTCGTCGCCCTGCTCGCACGGTCGAGCCGCGGCGACGAGCACGCCTTCGCCGAGCTCTACGACCTCACTGCCTCGCGCGTCCACGGCCTCGCCCGGCGCGTGGTGCGCGACCCGGCCCAGGCCGAGGAGGTCGCGCAGGAGGCCTACCTCGAGATCTGGCGGCAGTCGGCCCGCTTCGACGCCTCGCGCGGGAGCGCGCTGGCGTGGATGCTCACGATCGTGCACCGCCGCGCCGTCGACCGGGTGCGCTCGGCCGAGAGCGCGCAGGCGCGCGACCAGCGCTACGCGGCGGTCGGCGACGGCCCCGAGTACGACGTCGTGGACGAGGAAGTGACGACGAGGATGGAGTCGGCGCGGGTGCGCCGCGCGCTGGACTCCCTCACCGAGGTGCAGCGCGAGGCTGTCACCCTCGCCTACTACGGCGGCTACACCCATCGCGAGGTCGCGGACCTGCTGGATGTGCCGCTGGGAACGGTCAAGACTCGGATGCGCGACGGTCTGATCCGGCTGCGCGACGCCCTGGGGGTGGAGGCATGACGAGCGGGACGCCGGATGTCCACGCGCTCTCGGGGGCCTACGCCCTCGACGCCCTGACGCCGGACGAGGCACGGGCCTTCGAGCAGCACCTCGCCACGTGCGAGTCGTGCCGCGACGAGGTTCGCTCCCTGCGCGAGGCCGCGTCGGCGCTGGCCGAGCCGGTCGCCGACGCGCCCCCGGCACGGCTGCGCGACAACGTCCTCGCCGGCATCAGCCAGGTACGACCCCTCCCGCCGGTCGGAGGGACCCTGGCGGACGACGAGGCACCCACCGGCATCACGACGACGCAGCCGGACGAGCTCGCCGCCCGACGCAGGCGCCGGGCCCCGGCGTGGCTCGTCGCCGTCGCCGCAGCCCTGGCGCTGCTGGCCGGCGGAGCCGTCGTCCGGTCGGTGCAGCTCTCGCAGCAGCTCGACTCTGTCACGGCGTCGGGCGCCGACATCGCCCAGATCGTCACCGCACCCGATGCGACGACGTCCACGGCGCAGGTCAGCGGCGGCGGCAGGGCCGCGGTCGTGTCGTCGGAGTCGCTCGGCCGCGCGGTGCTCGTCACCGACGGGATGCCGGCGGCACCGGCCGGGAAGGTCTGGCAGGTCTGGTACATCGGCGACGACGGCGCGCCGTCGTCGGCCGGGTTCGTGCCCGACGGCCAGCGCACCGCCGTGGCGCTGCAGGGCGATCTCGGCACCGCCGGCGCCGTGGGGGTCACCCTCGAGCCGGCAGGCGGGTCGCAGCAGCCGACGACGAAGCCCGTGGTCGCGATCACCGTCTGACGACGGTCACACAGCTTCGCGGCGGCGCACCCGCACCGGCACACCCTGCACGGCGGCGTTGCCCGACAGCGGGTCGATCCGCCGGGTGTCGGTGATGTCGTTGACGCTGGCGCCGCCGAGCGACGCGGCGCGGCGCCAGCCCGTCTCCGGTCCCGGACGGTCGTGGCCGTAGCCGTGCGGCACGCTGACGACGCCGGGCAGCAGCCGGTCGGTGAGCTCGGCGGGCACGTCGATCTCGCCGACGTCGGTCGACACGACGGCGACGTCGCCGTCGGCGAGGCCGAGCGCCTTCGCGTCGTCCGGATGGATCTGCAACGTGAAGCGGTTGCGCCCCTTGGCCAGCCGCTCGCTGTTGTGCATCCACGAGTTGTTGCTGCGCAGGTGCCGGCGGCCGATGAGCACGAGCGACGACGGGTCGGACGCCGTCGCCTCGAGCGAGGCCAGCGCGTCGAGCACGCGCGGCCAGTCGGCGAGGACGACCGGGTGCGCCAGCGGGATCCGCCGGCCCGGCGTCAGCAGCCGCTTCGGCAGCTGCGGCACGAGCGGACCGAGATCGATGCCGTGCCTCGCGCGCTCCACCTTGGCCAGCGTGAGCTTCTGGTACGAACGAAGACCCCACGGCCCGGCCCGCAGCGCGACGTCGACGAAGCGGCGCGGGAACAGCCGCTCGAGGGCCTTGGCGCGCACCGCCGCCGTCGGGGCCGCCGACCTCGTGCGCCGCCACACCCGGGCGAGCAGCCCGCGCAGGATGTCGGCGTCGGACATCGACCCCGCGGGTGCCGGGACGGCCGCAGGGCTCCAGCGCACCCAGTTGCGCACGCTGACCGCGGGGAACACGACGTCGAACTCGTCGCGCTCGAGCGGCGTGGTGGGCGGCAGGATCACGTGCGCGTGCCGGCTGGACTCGGTGACGTAGTAGTCGACGGCCACGAGCAGGTCGAGCTGCTGCAGCGCCTCCTCGAGCCGGCGGCCGTCGGGCGCCGAGAGCACCGGGTTGCCGGCGTAGAGCACGAGCGCGCGCAGCTTCCCCGGGCCGGGCTCGAGGATCTCGTCGGCGAGCGTGGCGAGCGGCAGCTCCGAGGAGAACTCCGGGATGCCGCGCACCCGCGAGCGCCAGCGGTCGTAGCCCACGAGGTCGGTCGTACGCTCCCCCACCACGGGCAGGTCGAAGGCCGGCGTCGAGAGCATCCAGCCGCCCGGCTCGTCGAGCCGGCCGGTCGCGATGTTGAGCGCGTGCACGAGCCAGTACGCCGGTGTGCCGAACACCGACTGCGTGACGCCCAGCCGCCCGTACACCGCGGCCCGGCGGGCGCCGGCGAGCTCGCGCGCGAGACGCCGGATCGTCGACGCAGGAACGCCGGTCACCGCCTCCGCCCGCTCGGGAGTGATCGGGCGGACGGCATCGAGCACCTGCTGCACGCCGTCGACGTACGTGGCGGCGCGGCCGAGCCGCACGAGCCCCTCGGCGTCGATCGTCGAGAGCATCGCCGCGAGCAGGAACACGTCGGTGCCCGGCCGGATCGCGACGTGCTCGTCGGCGACGTCGGCCGTCTCGCTGCGGCGCGGGTCGACCACGACGAGGCGCCCGCCGCGCGCCTGCAGGTCGGAGATGCGCCGGCGCATGTCGGGCGCGGTCATGATCGAGCCGTTGCTCACCAGCGGGTTGCCGCCGAGCACGAGCAGCAGGTCGGTGCGGTCGATGTCCGGCACCGGAAGCAGAAGCGGCGACCCGAGCAGCAGGTACGACAGCAGGTGCTGCGGCTGCTGGTCGACGCTCGCCGCGCTGTAGCGCGCCTTCACCTTGAGCGCCTGCATGAGCATGGGGATGAAGGTGATCGGCGCCCAGCCGTGCGTCACGGGGTTGCCGAGGTAGAGCGAGATCGACTCGCCGCCGTGCTGGTCGCGGATGCGGACGAGGCCGTCCGCCACGAGGTCGAGCGCCTCGTCCCAGCCGATCTCCTCCCACGAGCCGTCGGCGCGGCGCCGCACGGGCGACCGCAGGCGGTCGGGATCGGTCAGCAGGTCCTGCAGCGCGATGCCCTTGGGGCAGACGTACCCGCGGCTCAGCGGATCGTCGGCGTCGCCCCGGATCGAGAGCACCTCGCGGCCCTCCACCTCGACGACGAGGCCGCAGCTGGCCTCGCACAGGGTGCAGCCGCGGTGCACGGTCCGGCGTCCCTCCATGGCCGGAGGCTAGGTGCGGGCGCGGGGGCCCGCACGATCTCGACAGAGGTCGCCGGACCCGTCAACCGGCGGCGCCCAGGCTGTCCCGAGGTTCGGATCCAGATACCGAGGACGGCCTCGGCCTACGAGATCCGCAACGAAACACGGAATTCACGACGGATTCGCTTGCCAGACCCCCCTGCCGTCAGACACGATGCTGGACGTGGTGACCCGGGACCGGATGACGCCGGCCCACCTCGACGAGGTGAGCAAGGCGATCATCGAGCAGCTGCAGGAGGACGGCCGTCGGCCGTACGCCGCGATCGGCAAGGCCGTGGGCCTGTCCGAGGCGGCCGTGCGCCAGCGCGTCCAGCGGCTCATCGAGTCCGGGGTCATGCAGATCGTGGCGGTGACCGATCCCCTGCAGGTCGGTTTCCCGCGCGCAGCGATGCTGGGCGTCCGCTGCGACGGCGACGTCGAGGCCGTGGCCGAGGCCATGGCCGCGATGACCGAGGTCGACTACCTCGTCGTCACGGCGGGCAGCTTCGACATCATCGCCGAGATCGTGTGCGAGGACGACGACCACCTCCTCGAGGTGGTGAACCGCCGCGTCCGGGCCATCCCGGGCGTGCGACACACGGAGACCTTCGTCTACCTGAAGCTCCGCAAGCAGATCTACACCTGGGGTACCCGATGACCACGTCACCGCAGTACGTGAGCGAGCCCGGCGACGACCGCCTCGCCGACAAGGCCCGCGACCACCTGTGGATGCACTTCACCCGCCACTCCGTCTACGAGAACGGCGGGCACGTGCCCGTCATCGTGCGCGGCGAGGGCCACCACGTCTGGGACGACCAGGGCAACCGCTACATCGACGGCCTCGCGGGCCTGTTCACGGTGCAGGCCGGCCACGGCCGCACCGAGCTCGCCGACGCCGCCGCCAAGCAGATGTCCGAGCTCGCCTTCTTCCCGCTCTGGTCGTACGCGCACCCGTCGGCCATCGAGCTGGCCGAGCGCCTCGTCTCGTACACGCCCGGCGATCTGAACCGCGTCTTCTTCACCACCGGCGGCGGCGAGGCCGTCGAGACCGCGTGGAAGCTGGCCAAGCAGTACTTCAAGCTCACCGGCAAGCCCATGAAGCACAAGGTGATCAGCCGCAACGTGGCCTACCACGGCACGCCGCAGGGCGCGCTGTCGATCACCGGCATCCCCGACGCCAAGAAGTACTTCGAGCCGCTCGTCCCCGGCACGCACAAGGTGCCCAACACCAACTTCTACCGCGCGCAGCAGCACGCCGACGACATCGAGGCCTTCGGCCGCTGGGCCGCCGACCGCATCGCCGAGGCGATCGAGTTCGAGGGCCCCGAGACCGTCGCCGCCGTGTTCCTCGAGCCGGTGCAGAACTCCGGCGGCTGCTTCCCGCCGCCGCCCGGGTACCTCGAGCGCGTCCGCGAGATCTGCGACGAGTACGACGTCCTGTTCGTCGCCGACGAGACGATCTGCGCGTTCGGCCGGATCGGCGAGATGTTCGCGACCTCGCGCTTCGGCGTGACGCCCGACATCATCACCTGCGCCAAGGGCATGACCTCCGGCTACGCCCCCATCGGCGCGATGATCGCCAGCGACCGCCTCTTCGAGCCGTTCCGCCACGGCACGAACTACTTCCCCCACGGCTACACCTTCGGCGGGCACCCCGTGTCGGCCGCGGTGGCGCTGGCCAACCTCGACATCTTCGAGCGCGAGGGCCTCAACCAGCACGTCCGCGACAACGAGGACGCGTTCAAGGCCACGCTGTCCAAGCTGCTCGACCTGCCGATCGTGGGCGACGTCCGCGGGGCCGGGTACTTCTACGGCATCGAGCTCGTGAAGGACAAGGCCACGAAGGAGACGTTCAACGACGACGAGGCCGAGCGCCTGCTGCGCGGCTTCCTGTCCAAGGCGCTGTTCGACGCGGGCCTGTACTGCCGCGCCGACGACCGCGGCGACCCCGTGGTGCAGCTCGCGCCGCCGCTGACCATCGGCCAGCGCGAGTTCGACGAGATCGAGCAGATCCTGCGCTCCGTCCTCACCGAGGGCATGAGCATCCTCTAGGCCCCACGACGACGGGTCCCTGCGGCGCAGGGGCCCGTCGTCCGCATTCGGCACCAGCACGAGAGGCGCACGATGACGCAGCTGCCCGCCCCCGGCTCGACCGAGCGCACCCGCGTGCGCCGGCTCCCGGAGAAGGCCGTGACCGACCGCGCCGCGCTGCACCAGGTGCTCGACGCCGGGCTCGTGGCGCACCTCGCGGTCGTCGACGACGGCCAGCCCTACGTCGTGCCGGTCGGCTACGCGCGCGACGGCGACCGCGTGATCTTCCACGGCTCCACGGGGTCCCGGCTCTTCCGCGCACTCGCCGCCGGCGCACCCACGTGCTTCACCGTCACGCTGCTCGACGGACTGGTGCTTGCACGGTCGGCGTTCGAGAGCTCGATGCACTACCGCGGCGCGATGGTGCTCGGCTCGTGCTCCTTGCTCGAGGGCGCCGAGGCCGACGACGCGCTGCGCCTCATCAGCGACCACCTGCTGCCCGGGCGCTGGGACGACATCCGTCCCCCGTCGCGCAAGGAGCTCGCCGCCACCCTCGTGCTGGCCCTCCCCCTCGACGAGGCCAGCGTGAAGATCAGCGCCGGCCCGCCCGACGACGATCCCGACGACCTCGACCGGCCCGTCTGGGCCGGCGTCGTGCCGATCCGCGAGGTGTTCGGCGAGCCGGTGCCCGACGAGCGCGGCGCTGCCCACGACGTCCCCGGGTACATCGCGGGGTGGGCACGATGAGTCTCGCCGAGCACCGCCGCCTCTCGCTGTGGTGGGACACCTTGCCCGACGACCTCGTCGGCGACCTGCGCCCGCCGCTGGAGGGCAGCACCGACGCCGACGTCGCGATCGTGGGCGGCGGTTACACCGGCCTCTGGACGGCGTACTACCTCGCGAAGGCCGACCCGTCGCTGCGCGTCGTGGTCCTCGAGGCGCGCACCGCCGGGTTCGGGGCGAGCGGCCGCAACGGCGGCTGGGCGTCGGCGCTGTTCCCCACCTCCCTGGACAAGGTCGCAGCCGAGTCGTCGCGCGAGGGGGCCGTCGCCCTGCAACGGGCCATGTTCGACACCGTCGACGAGGTCGGCCGGGCGGCCGCCGCCGAGGGCATCGACTGCCACTACCGCAAGGGCGGCACGATCACGCTGGCGCGCACGCCCCTGCAGCTCGAGCGTGCGCAGCACGACGTCGAGGCGTTCCGCTCGTGGGGCTTCGGCGAGGACGACGCCGTGCTGCTCACCGCCGACGAGGCGCGCGAGCGGCTCGGGGCCACCGACGTCCTCGGCGCGACCTACACGCCGCACTGCGCAGCGATCCACCCGGCGCGGCTCGTGCGCGGGCTCGCGCAGGCTGTCGAGCGCCGCGGCGTCGCCGTCCACGAGGGCACGAAGGTCACGGCGATCGAGCCCGGCGTCGTGCGCACCGAGCGCGGCGACGTGCGGGCCCGGCACATCGTGCGCGCGACCGAGGCGTGGACGTCGCAGCTGCCCGGCTACGAGCGCGACATCGCCCCCGTCTACTCGCTCATGCTCGCCACGGAGCCGCTGCCCGACGAGGTCTGGGCGCAGATCGGCCTGCGCCGCGGCGAGACGTTCAACGACCACCGCCACCTCATCATCTACGGGCAGCGCACCGTCGACGGCCGGTTCGCCTTCGGCGGGCGCGGGGCGCCCTACCACTTCGGCTCCACCATCCGCCCGGAGTTCGACCGCGACCCCGCCGTCTACGACGAGCTGTGGCGCGTGCTGCGCGACCTGTTCCCGGTGCTGTCGGGCCGCGAGGTCACGCACACGTGGGGCGGTCCGCTGGGCATCCCCCGCGACTGGTTCCCCACCGTCGCCTACGACACCGACACGGGGATCGGATCGGCGGGCGGGTACGTCGGCGACGGCGTCGCGTCCAGCAACCTCGCGGGCCGCACGCTGGCCGACCTCGTCCGCGGCGAGGACACCGAGCGCACCCGGCTGCCCTGGGTCAACCGCCGCTCCAAGCGCTGGGAGCCCGAGCCGTTCCGCTGGCTCGGCGTCAACCTGGGCCTGCGGGTGATGGGCTCGGCCGACGGAGTCGAGGCGCGCACCGGCAAGCCGGCCAAGCGCGCCGAGCTGCTCGCACCCCTCCTGGGCGGGCACTGACCCCCTCCCCCGGCCCCATGACGGACCCGGCAGTCCCGGGAGCCGCTGACAGCGCAGGCGATCCCGCGCTTGACTGGCCCCACGGGGCACAGGGGCAGGAGGGGCTATGGCGGATCCGACGGCGGCATCGCTGAACCAGCTGCGCAACATCCAGACCAAGACCGGGAAGTCCATCGCCGAGCTGCATTCCCTGCTCGACGGCACAGGCCTGGCCAAGCACGGCGAGAAGCGTACGTGGCTCATCGACAACGTAGGCCTGGGGTACGGCGACGCCAACGCCGTCGTCGGGGCGCAGGGCAAGGATCTGTCGGCGCTCGACGGGTCGGCACCGTCCGCCGCGAGCGCACCTGCAGGCGATCCCCTTGACGCTGTCTACACCGGCGCGAAGGCGGCGCTGCGCCCCGTGCACGACGCCGTGATCGCGGCCGTCGAGGCGTTCGGCGACTACGAGATGGCGCCGAAGAAGGCCTACGTGAGCCTCCGCCGGAAGAAGCAGTTCGCGATGGTCGGGCCGGCGACGCAGAAGCTGGTCGAGGTCGGGCTCAACGCCAAGGGCCTGCCTCCGTCGCCCCGGCTGAAGGACATGCCCGCCGGCGGCATGTGCCAGTACACCGTCCGGATCGGCAGCCCCGACGAGGTGGACGCCGAGCTCGTCGGCTGGCTGCGCGCCGCCTACGACTCCGCCGGTTGAGCAGAGCCTGGCTCCTCGTCACATCGTCAGCTGCGCGACCGCGTGACGGACGGTCCGCTCCATCGGCGTCCCGGGTGCGATCCCCGTGGCGAACGATGCGGCCCAGCCGGCGGCGCGGGTCCACACGTGGGCGTCGTACCGCCCTGACGCATCCAGTCGAGCGCGGAAGCGGGCCCGGTCGGCGGGACCGAAGCACAGCCAGGCGGCTGCGAGATCGCTGGCCGGATCACCCGCCGTGATGTCGCCGAAGTCCAGCAGCCCGGCGAGCCCCGACCCGTCCATGAGCAGGTTGCGCGGATGCGGGTCGCCGTGGAGCCAGACCGCCGGACCCTCCCACCGGGGTGCGTCGAGCGCCGCCTGCCAGACCGCGGCCAGCTCGTCGGCCGGGCCGTCCCACGCAGCGATGCGCGCGCGGACGACGTCGTCGCGGGCCGCGACGTCGACACCCCGGAACGGGTTGGGCGGGGCTCCCGGAGGCGCAGGTCGATGCAGCGCCGCAAGCGCATCGGCCAGACCCTCCACGAGCGTGGACCTGTCGCCCGGGTCGACGTCGTCGACGAGGATGCCGTCGATCCAGCGGGTGACGATCCAGGGCCAGGGGTAGTACGCCGTCGGACCCCCGACGAGCAGGGGAACGGGGACGGGGACGCGCAGCGGGGCAGCAGCCTCGGCGAGCCACCGAGCCTCATGCCGCACCAGCACGGCGGCCTCGGGCCGGATCGGCAGGCGTAGGACCAGCTCCGCGCCCACCCGCACCACGAGGTTGTCCCAGCCGCCGTCCACGACGTGCAGCGGCAGGCCCGCGGCTTCCGGGAACCGCGGGACCACGACGTCGGCCACCAGGCGCTCGGCGAGCCGGGTATCCACGACGGGCGGCGCGCCGTCAGGCATCGGGGCCGTCCGGCAGCGCGAGGCGCATGGCGGTGCGCGGGAGGACATCGATGCCCTCGGCGCGCTCGTGCATGCGTGCCTCGGCCAGCCACGGGTGCAGCGACTCATCGACCGGCTCGAAGCCGTGGTGGGCGTAGAAGGGGCCGTTGAACGGCACGTCGCGGAAGGTCGTGAGGGTGACGGCGGACGCACCCGCCGCGGCTGCCCTGGCCACGACGTCGAGGAGCAGGGCGCTGCCGACGCCGCGGCGCTGCGCCGACGGGTGTACGGACATCTGCGCCAGGTGCCAGGCGCCGTCGTGGAGATCGACGCACGCGACCCCCGCGACCTGGCCGTCGAGCAGGCCCACGAGCAGCAGGTCGCCCTCGAGCTCCTCGTCGGGATCGTCGGGCAGCGGGATGCCGGCGTCCCAGAAGGTCTGCATCGACGCGCGGTCGGCGGCCGTGGCGGCGTCGCGGTCGCCCGGCTGCAGCGGGCGGACGGTCACGGTCACGCGTCCAGCCTGCCCGAGGCGGGCCCGATGATCGAGCACGATCCGAGGGGTGCGACCGGGCCCGGGCATGGTTGCATCCGGTCATGAGGTTCCGCGCCAGCATCGATCTGCACGGCAACAGCGCCACCGGCATCGTCGTGCCGCCCGAGGTGGTCGACGGGCTCGGCTCGAGCCGCAAGCCCGCCGTCACCGTCACCATCAACGGCTACAGCTACCCCTCGACGATCGCGTCGATGGGCGGCCGGTTCCTGCTTCCGGTGAGCGCCGAGGTGCGCGCCGGTGCCGGGGTGCAGGCAGGGGACGTCGTCGACATCGACGTCGAGCTCGACACGGCGCCGCGCACGGTCGAGGTCCCGGCCGATCTGGCGAAGGCGCTCAAGGCCGCACCGGAGGCGAAGAAGGCGTTCGACGCGCTCAGCTACAGCAACCAGCGCCGGCACGTGCTGTCGGTCGAGGGTGCGAAGACGGCGGAGACGCGCGAGCGCCGGATCGCCAAGGTCGTCGCCGAGCTCTCGTAGCGGCGCAGGTCAGGCCGCGGCGAGGGATGCCGCGCCGAACGACACCGAGAACCGGGCGCACCAGATGCTGACGCTCGACAGCGCGTCGAGGTCGACGTCCGCCGGCAGGGCGTAGTTCTGGTCGCCCCGGTTGCCCTTGAGCTCGCCGAGCTCGACGTAGGCGCCGTCGTCGAAGACGAACCAGCCGTCGCGGCCCTCGAGCACGGGCTGGTCGGACAGCCACACCCGCAGGTCGGGGCCGTTGGTGGTGTCGAGGCCCTCGATGCGCAGGACCCGGGAGCCGTCCGGCAGCTCCAGCACGCGCACCGTGCCGGTGGTGGGGTGCTCGTGGGTGACGAAGCGGCCCGTGGCCAGCACGACCGGCGCCGTCGGCTGCGGGGACGGCTCGGCGCTCGTCGTCGACGGTGCGGTCGCCGTCGGCGGCGCCGACGCCGCGGAGGTCGGCAGCGCCTCCACCACCTCGACGTCGACGAACAACCGCCAGGGCTGGAACACCGCGAGCGCGGCGACGGCGACCGCCGCGCCGCCGACGAGCACCGGTACCAGCACCGCCGGACGCCTCCACCGACGTCTCCGTGGTTCCATCGCACGCCCTCCCCTGCCCCGCTCCTCGCACGACGACGGGCGCTGCCGCATCGTTCCCGTGTCGGCCGCCCGCCCCGGCCAGCGCCGGCCCGGACCACCTCCAGGGGCACGTAACGGTCACGGCACGAGCGTGAGGAGGGCCTGGGCGCGCTGGGCGCGCGGGCCCTCCTGCGCGTCCGGGCGGTGCCGCCCGGACCGCTCCCCTACAGTTCCGGCATGAGCGAGACGACGCCGGCGGACGGGGCGCCGCAGACCGACGCCGACGGCGCGGTCGAGGCCGCAGGCCCGCGGCCCGCGCTGGACAAGAAGAAGTCGATCATCTTCGGCCTGGTCGGCCTCGCCGTGCTGGTGATCATCTTCGTCAAGGTGATCCCGCAGATCGGCAGCTACAGCGAGGCCCTGGACGCGCTCAAGACGATGAACGCGCGCGACGTCGCGCTCATCGGGCTCGCGGTACTGGTCTACCTCGCGTGGTACCCGCTCCCCTTCATCGCCGCCACCCCGGGCCTCTCGTACGGCCGCGCCTTCCAGCTCAACCAGGGCGCCTTCGCGATCAGCAACGGCATCCCCGCCGGCGGCGCGTTCGGCCTCGGCGTGCAGTACGCGATGCTCGCGTCATGGCGCGTCCCCCCGACCGTCGCCACCGCGGCCATCGGCGCGGTCGGCGTCTGGAGCGTCTTCGTGACGCTCGGCCTGCCTGTCATCGGCGTCTTCATGCTCTACGCCGGCGGCTTCAGCGACGCGTCGTCCTACATCAAGTACGCCGCGATCGGCCTGGCCGTCCTCATCGCGATGATCGTCGTCTTCGCGCTCATCATGAGCAGCGAGAAGCTCGCGGTGAAGGTCGGCGAGCTCGGCGGCAAGGTCATCAACCCCCTGCTGCGCCGCTTCAAGCGCGACGAGATGGATGTCGTCGCCGCCGTGCTGAAGTTCCGCAACGACATCGTCGACCTGGTGAAGCGCCGCTGGGCCGCCATCACCGTCACCCAGCTCGGCGTCTCGATCACGCAGGGGCTCATCCTGCTGGTCGCCCTGTGGGGCGTGGAGGGCGACGGCGCCCGCACCAACGCGCTGATCGTGCTGGGTGCCTACGCCATCGCCCAGATCATGATCATGATCCCGATCACCCCGGGCGGTCTCGGCACCGTCGACGCCCTGATGCTCGGCATCCTGACCGCCGCCGGCGTCTCCACCGGCGCTGCGACGGCGGCCACGCTGGTGTGGCGCGCGTCGTCCTTCGTCCCGCAGATCATCGTCGGCATCCTCAGCCTCGTGTGGTGGAGCCGCACGGCGGCCAAGCGCCTCAACGAGGGCGCGGCAGCGAAGGCGGGAACCGCGCCGACCGGCTAGGTTCCCGCCCATGACCGCCACCACCGCACCCGCCGTCCCTCTGCGCAGCTCCGCGCGCACGTGGTTCTCGGCCCTCGCCGTGTGGGCCTGGCTGGGACTCGCGATCCAGTTCGTGCTGTCCTCGACCGGCATGTACCCGTCGGACCCGACGAAGCCGAGCGCCTACGGCTGGAACCCGGCCGGCATCGAGGGGCTCGTGCCGCGCGTCATCGACTTCTTCTCCTACTTCACGATCTGGAGCAACATCGCCGTCGCGGTCGTCGCGACGATGCTGGCCCTGCGCCCCGACCGCGACTCGCGCTGGTTCCGCGCGGTGCGGCTCTCGGCGCTGCTCATGATCTCGGTGACCGGCCTGGTCTACGGCGTGCTGCTGGCCGGGCTCGCCGACCTGCAGGGCTGGGAGGTCCTCGCCAACTTCTTCATCCACCAGACGGTGCCGCTGCTCGCGATCCTGGTGTTCGTCGTCGCCGGGCCGCGCGGCTGGATCGACTGGCCGACCATCGGGCGGGCCACCGTGCTGCCGCTGGTCTGGGCGGGCTACGCACTGGTGCGCGGCGCCGTGATCGGCGCCTACCCGTACTTCTTCCTCGACGTCGCGGTGCTCGGCTACGGGCGCGTGCTGCTCAACCTGGTCGGCGTGCTCCTGCTGGGCCTGGTCATCGCGCTCCTGCTGTGGGCTGTCGACCGCTGGCTCACGCGGCGCGCGGCCCGCTGAGCACCGTCAGTACAGCGCCATCCCGGTCACGCGGGTCGTCGACCAGCGCAGGCTGCGCGCAGCCAGCTCGAGGGCCGGCACGGGCTCGCTGACGAGGTGGCCCTGGATCTTGTCGACGCCGAGGCCGCGCAGCCGCTCGAACACCAGCGACGTCTCGACGCCCTCGGCGACCACGGACAGCCCGAGCTGGTGACCGAGGCTCACGGCGTTCTCGACGATGATCCAGTCGTTGAGGTTCTGCACAGGGCTGGCCGAGACGAAGGAGCGGTCGATCTTCAGCGTCGTGAAGGGGTACCAGCGCAGCCGCTCCAGCGTGGAGGAGCCCGTGCCGTAGTCGTCGATCGCCAGCTTGAACCTGGCCAGGCCCAGCCGAGTCATCACATCCAGCGCGGTGACGGCGGTGCCGTCGGCGACGGTCTCGGTGATCTCGAGGGTCCAGGCCTCCGCGGGCGCGGCCTTGCACAGGATCTGGGTCAGGACGTCCGGCGTCTCGGACACGTTGAGGTCGAGCGCCGAGACGTTGATCGACACGTCCTCGAGGTCGGCGACCCCGGGCACGGACATGCGGTCGACCGCGACCTGCTCGGCCACATGGATGAGCAGCTCGTGGCTGCGCCCCTGCCGCTCCAGCGCCGGCACGAACTCCGACGGCGGGATGAGGCCGTGCTCGGGGTGGCGCCAGCGCACCAGCGCCTCCGCCGAGCGCACGGCGCCGTCGGCGACATTGGCGATCGGCTGGTACAGCACGTGCAGCTGGCTCGGCAGGAGGTCGTCGATGATCGTCCAGACGTCGGGCCGACGGCGTCCGCTCGCGATGGGGCGCAGGACGGCGTCCTTGCACTCGCGCAACAGCGCGCGCAGCGACGGCAGGCCCAGCGGCTTGGTGACGGTGCCGAGCACCTGCAGGCCGTACATCTGCGCCACCCGGGTAGCCGAGGCGATGATCCGCTCGGACGCGCCCGACGCGAGCACGACGCGGGCGCCCGGCGAGCGCGCGGCCAGCGTGCGCATGGCGGCGATGCCGTCGCTGCCGACGAGCGCGAGGTCGAGCACCGTGACGTCGAAGTCGGAGCCGAGCAGGACGTCGATCTCCTCGGCGGTGCTCGCGCTCTGCACCACGAAGCCGACTCCCATGGCGACGTCGGTGATGAGCTCGCAGATCATCGGCTCGTCGTCGACGACGAGCATGCGGGGGCCGCCCGGGCGGGGCAGGACCTCGTCGGTCGCAGTCATCGCGTCACCTCCGCGGCCGCGGCGGCCAGCGCGTCGAACGTGGTGGCGAGCACCTCGTGGAGCTCGTCCTTGGTGAAGGGCTTGGCCAGCACCCTGGTGCCGACAGCCGATGCGGCAGCCATGCGGTCGGAGTAGCCGGTCATGAGGATCACGGCGGCCTCCGGCCGCTCCATGACGATCCGCGCCGACAGCTCGATCCCGTCCATCTCGGGATCGCCGAGACGGATGTCGGAGAGCAGCACGTGCGGGTGGAAGGACGCCGCGAGCTCGAGGGCCTCGTGCGGCGCGTGCGCGACCCGCACGTCCGCGCCCGTCTCCTGCACCCACGCGGCCACGAGCCCGGCCAGCGCCTCCTCGTCGTCGACGACGAGCACCCGACGGCGGTGGTCGTCCACGGGCTCGGGCGCCGCGACCGGCTCCACCGGTGCCGAGCCGTCGTCGTCGGACTCCACCTCGACGAGGGGCAGCAGGACGGTCACCGTCGTGCCGCGGCCCGGCTCGCTGCTGATGAGCGCCACTCCCCCGCTCTGGGCGGCGAAGGAGTAGACCGCGGTAAGACCGAGGCCGGTGCCGTTGCCCGAGCTCTTCGTGCTGAAGAACGGCTCGAAGGCCCGGGCGCCGACCTCCGGCGTCATGCCCGTCCCGTCGTCGCGCACCTCGACGACGACATACTCGCCGGACGCGAGATCGAGCTCGCCGCCGTCGACGCTGCGACGGCCGACCACGACGTCGATCCGCCCGCCCGGCTCGGTGGCGTCGCGGGAGTTGATGACCAGGTTGAGCACCGCGCTCGAGAGCTGGCCGGAGTCGACCCGGGCGCCGTGGGCACCGGGCTCCACGACCAGCTCGACCGTGCGCTCCTTGCCGACCGCCTGCTTGACCAGGGGCAGCATGTCGCGGACGAAGGCGCCCAGCTCGACGTCCGTGGCCTGCAGCGGCTGGCTGCGCGACACCGCGAGCAGCGACGACGCGATCTCGGTGCCGCGTCCGGCGGCGTCGACCGCCCGGTCGACGTAGCGCGCCAGGTCGGGCTGCGAGGCGACCCGCTCGTCCTCCTCGAGCATCTGCAGGTAGCCGGTGATGATGAACAGGAGGTTGTTGAAGTCGTGGGCGAGGCCGCCGGCCATGGTGCCCAGCGCCTGCAGCCGCTGCGCCTGGGCGCCGCGCACCGCACGCGCCCGCTGGTCGGTGACGTCCTGCACCTGCACGAGGCCCCGCACCGCCCCGGGTCCGCCGCGCCCGGGCTCGCCCACCGGCACCGCCGTGACGGTGTGGATGCGCAGCGACTCCTCCGACGTCATGTCGATGTGCTCGATCGAGCCCGGCGTGCCGTGCATGCAGTCCTCGAGCAGGGCCTCGAGCCGCTCTCGGTCCCCGGGCTGGACGGCGAAGGGCAGCACGTCGAGGACGTGCGGAGCCAACGACGTCTGGCTGTCGGGACCCTCGTTGGACATCCGCACGGTGCCGGCCGCGTCGACGAGCACCACCAGACCGGGCGCAGCCTCCAGCGCGGTGGCGAGCAGCCCCTCGCGCTCGGCCAGGGCCCGCTGGCTGCGGTCGCGCGCGTTCGCGGCCTGCAGCACGAGGAGGAGGGCGACGAGGCCGAACAGCCACAGGCCGCCGAGCACCGCGGTGCGCAGCTCGAGCGAGGGACCGAGCTGGTCGGTCGCGATCGCACGGACCTCGAGCGTGACAGTGCCGAAAGCCGCTGTCGCCGAGGCGCTCTCAGCATCGGGACCGCTGCTGGCGGTGTCGTCGGCGACCGTGGCGAGAGTCTGGGGGTCCGACGGCTCGGTGACGTCGACGACCTCGAGCACGACGTCGGGCGCGAGCGGGCCGAGGGCCTGCGAGCCCTCCTGGAGCACGACGGGGATCGAGACGGCCATCGACAGCAGCCGCGGCGGCGACGCCGGATCGGCGAGCGCCTGCGGGGCGACGAAGAGCAGGTGCGGCTCCGGCTGGCCGTCGGCGGCCGGGACCTCACGGATCCCGAGCAGCTGCACGGCTCCCGTGGAGACGGTCTGCTGGATGGCGGCGGCGTCCTCGGGCGCTGCGCCCATGACGGCTCCGAGCTGGGGCGAGTCGCCCTGACGGGACAGCACGAACTCGGCCGACGTGGCGTCGCCGTTCGGGTCGAGCAGCGCGACCGCCGACACCGACTGGTTGCCCTGGATGAGCGGCTGCATGGTGAGCGCGAACTGCTGCATGGTCGTCCACGGCAGCCGCGGCGGCGTACCGGCGCGGGCGAGGAACGCGTCGACGTCGGTCGCGACCGCCTGCTGCATGGCTGCGCCGGACGTCTCCACGGCGGTCTGCAGCGTCTGCTCGTCGTCGGCCTCCCAGTAGCGCAGCATCGTCGCGCTGGCAGCGAGCACCAGGACGACGACGGCCAGCGGGCCGGCCAGCATGGCCAGCCCGGGCCGGTGGTCGCGGTCGAGGCGCGGGCGGGCGACGATCGTGGCCGCGAGGAACACCGCCAGGGCGAACGGCACGGCGACGGCGAAGTAGTCCTGGGCGTAGGACGCCGACGGAGTGTTCACGATGCGGCGGAGCTCGGTCTCGAGCAGCGCGCCGATCACGACCACGGCCGACAGCCACACCGCCAGCACCGCGAACCGGTGGGCGGGCCCCGCGCCGGCACCCGCCCGCACCGGGGCGCGCTGGATCACCAGCGCGGCAGCCACGACCACGACGAGCCGGATGAGCACCGCCACGAACGAGTCGAGCGACACCCCGAGGACGGCGACGGCGCAGGCGGACGACACCACGACCGCGGCCGCCTTGAGCTCGCGGCTGCGGGCCTCGACGAGGACGACGACGAGCACCACGAGAGCCGTGCGCACGACGCCGTCGGTGGCGGCGGTGAGCATGGTCGCTCCGGCGACCAGGAGGAGGGCGAGCGCGGCGAGGCCGGCAGCGCGCGGGGTCGCGCGCCGAGCGGCCTGCTGCTGCACCGGGTGCCCCCTCGTGCGGCCGGGCCGCGTCCGGACCGGCGTCCACGGAGCGTGATCGTCGCGTCACGTCCTGTTCGAGAGTACGGTCCGGACCTCGCCGCACGCGCGCGCGGAGGCCAGGTCCTGCGCAGGGCGAGAGGGAACCTTGAGCCACGGCTCACGGACGGCGCAACGCGGGTCGACCGGTCGCTGACCGGTCCGTCGCCAGCGCCCGCAGACCGCCCGCGCTCAAGTGTTCCTCAACTGCTGGCCCGATGCGGTGACGCACCGGCCTCTGGCGCGCGCGCAGCCGAAAACGCCTCGTACGGTTGGCACATGCGGATCCGGCATGCACTCACGGCGATCGGGGCCTTCCTGGCAACGGCTGCCTTGCTGCTGCTCAACCCCGTCGTCGCCCAGGCCGCGGCCGCGACCAGCGTGACCCCGTCGCTGGCCTTCAGCGGGTCGGGCACGACGCTGTCGGTAGTCACGAAGGTGTCGTTCAAGTCCGGTTACGCGGGCGCGTACTACGTCAAGTACGACATCTACCGCAGCACCTCGTCGAAGAAGACCTCCCCCATCAGGGTCACGCTGACCTCCGTCAGCCAGACGTACGCCACGACCGTGAAGGGGTCGACGTACACGACCACGACCACGACGAAGTCCTGCCCCGCAGGGACGAACAAGACCACGTACTACTACTGGATCCAGGGCACGGTCAGCGACGGAGGCACGGGGGTGGTCTCGTTCAACGGCACCCCGGTCGCCAAGGTCGCGTGCCTCTCGGTCTACTGAGGGGCGCACCATGACCAAGGCACGGCTGGCCTGGGCTGCGGCCGCCGTCGCAGCGACAGCGCTCGCGGTGGCAGCGGCGCCCGGAGCCCAGGCGGTGGCGCCGTCGGGGGTGAAGCCGGTCCTCTCCTTCGCAGGGACGGGGGCGGCCCAGTCGGTCGTCACGCAGGTCAGCTTCAAGTCCGGTTACGGGGGCGCCTACTACGTGCGCTACGACGTGTACCGCAGCGCATCGTCGAAGAAGACGTCCCCGGTGAAGGTCACGGTCACGACCATCAGCCAGGTGTTCTCCAGCACGGTCAAGGGCCTGACGTACACGACGACGAAGACGTCGAAGTCCTGCCCGGCGACGGCCGCGCGGACGACCTACTACTACTGGCTCCAGGGCACGGTCACCGACGGGGGCACCGGGGTCGTCTCGTTCAACGGCACGGCGGTCGCCAAGGCGGCCTGCCTGTCGGTCCTCTAGAGGCGGAGGAGCTCTCATGCGCCCGCGCGCCCCGCTTGCCGTCGCCGCCCTCGGCGTCTGCGCTGCCGCCCTTCTGGCCGCCGCCGGCCCCGCCGGAGCGGTCGCGCCGTCCGCTGTAACCACCTATGTCAGCTTCAGCGGCTCGGGCTCGGCCCAGGTGCTCAGCACGAGGCTGGCGTTCCGGTCGGCGTACGACGGCCCGTACTACGTCAGCTACAACGTGTACCGGAGCCGCTCGTCGTCCAAGAGCAACCCCGGCCGGGTGACGACGACGACGATCAGCCAGACGTTTCCCACCACCACGTCGGGGCTGGCGTACACCACCGCCGCCGTGCTCAAGTCGTGCCCGCCCAACACCAGCAAGGTGACCTACTACTACTGGCTGCAGGGCACCGTCAGCGATGGGAGCACCGGGGTCGTCCGCTTCAGCGGGCCGACCACCCAGCGCGTGGCCTGCACCCGCGTGTACTGACGGGCCGGGCTAGGACGCTGCGGCCCGCGCGTCCTCGAGGCCGAGCTGCAAAGTCTCGGTGACGAGGGCGAACACCTCGTCGCGCTCGACCAGGAAGCCGTCGTGCCCGTACGGGGACTCGATGACCCGCAGGCCGCCCACGGCACCGGGCGCGTGGTCGGCGACGAGCCGCTGCGCGTGCAGCGGGTAGAGGCGGTCCGAGTCGATCCCCGCCACGACCGTGGGCATCGTGACGCGCCCGAGCGCGGCCTCCACGCCGCCGCGGCCGCGGCCGACGTCCCACGTCGTCATCACGTCGGTGAGGACGACGTAGGTGCCGGCGTCGAACCGGCCCACGAGCTTGTCGGCCTGGTGGTCGAGGTAGCTCTGCACGGCGTAACGGCCGTCGGCGAGAGGCTCCTCCCCGGGCTGCTCGTCGTTGCCGAACCGGGTCTGCAGCTCGAACTCGCTGCGGTAGGTCAGGTGGGCGATCCGCCGGGCGATGCCGAGACCCGTCGTCGGGCCCTGCCCCGCCGGCGCCGCGTGGTAGTCGCCGCCGTTCCAGCCCGGATCGGAGGTGATGGCGAGGTTCTGCGTGATCTGGGTGCCGATCTGGTCGGCGGTGGCCACGGCCCCGCTCGCCAGGAACAGCAGCGTGGCGACCCGCTCGGGGCGCGAGACCGCCCACTCGAGCGCCCGCATGCCGCCCATCGACCCGCCGAGAACGGAGGCCCAGCGCGCGACGCCGAGCTCGTCGGCGAGCAGCGCCTCGGCGTCGACCTGGTCGCGGACGGTGATCCGCGGGAACCGCGAGCCGTAGGGACGGCCGTCGGAGGCGAGCGACGACGGCCCCGTGGTGCCCTGGCAGCCTCCGAGCACGTTGGGGGCCACGACGAACCAGCGGTCGGTGTCCAGCGGAGCGCCGGGGCCGATGAGGCCGTCCCACCACCCCGGCGTGGGATGGCCGGGCCCGGCGTCGCCGACCACGTGCGAGTCGCCGGTGAGGGCGTGCAGCACCAGCACCGCGTTGGAGCGGTCGGCGTCGAGCTCGCCCCAGGTCTCGTAGGCCACGACGACGTCGTCGAGGACGCCGCCGAGCTCGAGCCCGACGCTGCCGACGCGCGCGAACCGGCGCCGGCCCACGGGGTCTCCCTCCCGCCAGGCACCGCTGGCGGGAGGGAGACCCGTGGTCGTGCTCATCGCGGCGTCAGGCGCCCTTCGCCGCGCGGAACCCCGCGTCGAGGTCGGCGAGGATGTCCTCGATGCCCTCGATTCCGACGGAGAGGCGCACGAGGCCCGGCGTCACACCGGTGGTCGCCTGCTCCTCCGGCGTGAGCTGGGAGTGCGTGGTGGACGCCGGGTGGATCACCAGCGAGCGGACGTCGCCGATGTTGGCCACGTGGCTGTGGAGCTCGAGGCCCTCGACGAACCGCTTGCCGGCCTCGATACCGCCCTGGATCTCGAAGGCGAGCACCCCGCCGGTGCCCTTCGGGGCGTACTTCTGGCCGCGCTCGTACCACGGCGACGACGGCAGGCCGGCGTAGTTCACCGACAGCACCTCGTCGCGCGCCTGCAGCCACTCGGCCACGCGCTGGGCGTTCTGCACGTGGCGCTCGACGCGCAGCGACAGCGTCTCGAGGCCCTGCGCGATGAGGAACGCGTTGAACGGCGACACCGCGGCACCGAGGTCGCGCAGCAGCTGCACGCGCGCCTTGAGGATGAAGGCGAGGTTGGCGCCGAGCGCGGAGCCGACACCGAGGTCGCGGGCGTAGACGAGGCCGTGGTAGCTCGGGTCCGGCTGGTTGTAGTTCGGGAAGCGCTCCGGGTCCGCGCCGAAGTCGAACTTCCCACTGTCGACGATCACGCCGGCGATCGCGCTGCCGTGGCCGCCGAGGTACTTCGTCGCCGAGTGCACGACGATGTCGGCGCCCCACTCGATCGGGCGGATGAGGTACGGCGTGGCCACCGTGTTGTCGACCACGAGCGGCACACCGACCTCGTGGGCGACCGTCGACACGCCCTCGATGTCGAGGATGTCGTTCTTCGGGTTCGAGATGGTCTCGGCGAAGAACGCCTTCGTGTTCGGCCGCGAGGCGGCGCGCCACTGCTCGAGGTCGTCGGGGTCCTCGACGAAGGTGACCTCGATGCCGAGCTTCGGGAACGTGTAGTGCAGCAGGTTGTACGTGCCGCCGTAGAGCGACGGGCTCGCGACGATGTGGTCGCCCGCCTCGGCGATGTTGAGCAGGGCGAGGGTCTCGGCGGCCTGGCCGCTCGACACGAGCAGTGCGGCGACGCCGCCCTCGAGCGCCGCGATTCGGTCCTCGACCGCTGCCTGGGTCGGGTTCATGATGCGGGTGTAGATGTTGCCGAACTCCTTGAGCCCGAACAGGTTCGCGGCGTGCTCGGTCGAGTCGAAGGTGTACGACGTGGTCTGGTAGATCGGCAGGGCCCGCGCGTTGGTCTGGCTGTCGGGCGACTGCCCCGCGTGGATCTGCTTGGTCTCGAAGCTCCAGTCGGCGCTCATGTGCGTGTCTCCGGTGGTACGGCCCGCGAGGGGCTGGCGTATGTGGGTCTCGTACGGGTGGTGCCGGTGCCGGATCGGCGACGGTGAGGGTGGGGGGTCCGTGCGGACCGTGGAGCGCCCGCCAGGGCCGCTGCGACCGCCGGGGGACGACGGAGGCCGAAGACCTGCGGTCTCCGGCCTCGGGCTTCGTCTGTCCCCTCGTCAGGGGCGGTCGCAGCGCCGCATGCCGGGCATGCGACACATCTGCGAGGCCACGCGACCGAGGTCGACGTGGCGGCGCGAGACGAGGGCCGGGCGGCGATGCATGGGCGAGACCCTACCGACCGCGTGGGCACCCGACAACGCAGGCCCCCGAAAACCCTCTTGTTGCAAGGCCTTGGCAACTGCCCCGGAAGCACCGCAGCCCCGTCCGGTGACGGACGGGGCTGCGTGCGCGATCGCCGAGCGCTCAGTAGGCGCCGGACTTGGCGAGCACGGCGCGGACCGTGCGGGCGAGGATCTCGATGTCGAACATGAACGACCAGTTCTCGACGTAGTACAGGTCGAGCCGGACGGTGCTCTCCCAGTCGAGGTCGGAGCGGCCGCTGACCTGCCACAGG
Organism: Actinomycetota bacterium; assembly: GCA_020161245.1. GTDB lineage: Bacteria > Actinomycetota > Actinomycetes > S36-B12 > CAIYMF01 > Longivirga. The sequence goes on from JAIUOK010000005.1 coordinate 49,790, forward strand.
CCGGTGAGACCGGGCTTGACGAGCAGGCGGCGCTGCACGTGGTTCTCGTACTGCTCGACCTCGCGCGGCAGCGGCGGGCGCGGGCCCACGAGCGACATCTCGCCGCGCAGGACGTTGACCAGCTGCGGCAGCTCGTCGAGCGAGGTGCGGCGCAGGAAGCGGCCGACCCGGGTGATGCGCGGGTCGTTGACGACCTTGAGCATGGGGCCGTCGCCGTGGACGTTCTCGGTGGCGATCTCGGCCAGGCGGTCCTCGGCGTCGACCGACATGGAGCGGAACTTCAGCATCGTGAAGGTGCGGCCCTCGCGGCCGACGCGCTCCTGGCGGAAGAACGCCGGGCCCTTGCTGTCCCAGCGCACCGCGATGGCCAGGGCCAGGAACAGCGGCCAGAGCAGCAGCAGGGAGACGAAGGCGACGCCGCGGTCGAACATGCCCTTGAACACGCGGCGGAAGCCGGTGAACTCGGGCTTCTCGACGTGCAGCAGCGGCAGGCCCGCGACCGGGCGCACGGAGATGCGCGGACCCGAGACGTCGGTGAGGTTGGGCGTCACCATGACGTCGACGTGCGAGCCCTCGAGCTCCCACGACAGCCGGCGCAGCTCGTTCTGGCTCAGCGTCGACCAGGCGGCGAAGGCCAGCGTGTCGGCGCCGGAGGCCTCGATCGCGGCCACGGCCTCGCGGGAGGTGCCCACGACCGGCACGCCCTCGATGGTCTGCGAGCGCGACTGGTCGACGAGCGCCCCCACGACGAGGAACGGGTGGTCGGAGTAGGCGCGCAGGCGGCGGATCAGCTCGGCCGTAGCACGCTCGGTGCCGACGACGAGCACGCGCCGGGTGGCGACGCCGATGTTCTCGGCGCGGCGCTCCACGGCCCGGCCGATGGCGCGCACCGCGAGCGAGAGCAGGACGGCCAGCGGGATCGCGACGATCGCGTAGCCGCGGGCGAAGGACCAGTTGAGCAGGTAGGACGCGATGGCCAGCACCGCGATGAGCCGCACGCCGGCGTCGAGCACCCGCCGGAACTCGTCGGCGCCGTCGCCGACGAACCGCGGCTCGTAGGCCCGGCCGAGCGCCAGCACGCCGACCCAGGCGAGCGGGAAGGCGAGGGTGATCGGCACGTACGCGGAGTTGGGGCCCTCGCTGGCGTCGACGCCGAAGCGCACCAGCAGGGCCACGACGCCGGCCACGAGGGCGACGACGAAGTCCGACAGCGCCAGGGAGCGCACATAGCGGCGCAGCCAGCGGGTGCGCTGCAGCGACAGGGTCGACAGATCCGGGTGGCGGTCGGCCGGTGCCTCGACTGCGGCGCCGTCGGCGTCCCGCGGGTCGGGGACCGCGACGGGCCGCTCGTCGGGCGCCAGCGCGACGCCGGTGGCCGGCTCCGCGGACTCTCCGAGCGCCTCGCTGACGGCACGCGCCGTCCGCGAGGCCCGGCGGCCGTCGGCCCCGAGCTTGTCCTCGATCACACTTCCCCCTTGCTCTGCCCCAGACCGCCCGGCGGGACCCATCCCGACTGCGTCGTCGAGATGGCCGGACGGCAGATCCCCAGTGAACACCAGATGTCCGACTGCCCTCGGACTCCGACGCACCCGGTAACGGGATCGTCATCAACTTCTAACGGGCGCCGCGCCTCTGCGCTATGTGTGTCACCCAGATGGGCGAACGCCTTGATGACATTGAGAATCTGCAGGATCAGCCGACCGTGTGCGGGGCGTCCTGTCCATCGTCCGAACGGACGCGTCGGGGGGTCTTCGGGGACGATCGGGAGGGGCGGGCTCGAGAGCTCCGCGGCAAGGGTTCCGGGCACGGGCCGATGCCTTCCCAGGACCGGCCGGGCCATGCGTCGCCGGACCGCTTTCGACCCGTCGAGACGACCTCGGATCGTCCGTACGGACGGGTCGGCCGACGCTCAGCGAGCGGCGGCGGCCGGGTCGGCCTCGACGGCGTCGCCAGCGGGGCCGGCAGGGGCCGTAGCGGCCCTCTCCCGGCGCGGGAGCGCCCCATCGCCCATCCGCCCCAGCGCAGCCGCCAGCAGGCCCCACACGGCCCACATGGGCTGGGGCATGCCGCTCGCTGTCCAGTACGGGAAGAACAGGTTGATGAAGGGGGTCATGAACGCGGTGGCGAGGACGGTCACGGCGATCGCGGCCTCGGGGGGTGAGAGCGCTCCCACTCCCCCGGCCAGCCGCTCGCGCCCGGCTCGCCAGGCGAACCAGACCACGAGGGCGCCCACGAGCAGGTAGGGCAGGCCGCCGCGCAGGATCAGCGTGATGTAGCCGGACTCGGTGTGGTCCCAGGAGATGCCGGGCGGGTCGGCCGGGCCGTAGCCGGTGACCCAGCTGCCCGAGAGCGCCGGCGCGTACTGCTCGGTCCAGACGATGATCCGGTACTGCACGGTCTGCGGCAGGATCGACTCCGACGCGTTGGGCGTGGCCCGCGTGCTGATGTCCTGCTCGGCGATGCGCTCCTGGATCTGCGGGAAGAACGCGACCACCGCGATCGTGCCGCCGATGACCAGCCACTTGACCATGAACCGCAGGCGCTTGAGCGCCCAGCCGACGACGAGGACGCCCAGCAGCGCACCGCCGATGATCGTGGCCGTCAGCGTGAGCATGAGCGCGCCCGTCGCGAGCGCGACGACGACGAGGTTGACCCACGGCGGCAGCACCGTGCGGTCGTGCTGCACGAGCAGCGCCACCGCCACGACGATGATGACGGCGACGTAGCCGCCCAGCGGGTGCCACATCGGGAACACGCTCGTGGCGCGCATGACGGGGTCGTACCCGGGCGTGATGAAGATGCCCGTGCCCGACAGCGACACCGCGAACGTCTGGAACACCGGCGGGCCCAGCATCTGCAGCAGCGCCAGGATGCTGACCGGCAGGCTGGCGAGCAGCAGGCCGCGCAGCGCGATCGCACGCAGGGCCTCGGTGGCGAAGACGTGCGCCACCACGCGGTAGAGCAGCAGGAACTGCAGCGGGCCGAGCATGGTGTTGACGTCGTCGCCGACGATCGGCACCTGGTGCACCGCGACGTTGACGAAGGCCATGACGGCGGTGCCCGAGCAGTAGGCCAGGGCGGCCCAGTCCCACGCCCGCCAGCGCGGCCCTGGGAAGCGGCGGTGGCCGAAGCCGAGCACCACCAGCGCGGCCAGCACGACGAGGACCTCGGAGACCTTGAGCCCGGGCACGGGCAGGCCGCGCTTGAGCCCGGAGGTCACCGGCACCAGGATCACGGCGAGCAGCGCGAGCAGCACCGGCCGCTGGGCCAGCCAGAAGAGGCCGGCGACGCCGATCGCCGCGGCGGCGCCGTAGAGCGGCCCGAGCTCGACGACGATCCCGGCCACGACCGCCGAGGCCCCGAGGCCGCCGAGGACGACGGCCCAGGCGGGCAGCGCGAGCACCTCCATCACCCCGGCGCGCGGGCGCGCACGGCCCCGCGTCCCGGCCACGGAGGCCGGGCCCGCAGGGCGCTCGGGGGCGAGGGTCACGCGCCGGCCAGCCTCTCCTCGAGGTCGACGACCGGCTCGGCCGGCGAGAGCAGGCCCCAGCGCGGGTGGACGCCGAAGTCCGACAGGCGCGCCACGGCGCGGCGCACCTCGACCACCTTGGCGCCCTCGGGCACGAGCATGACGACGAGGTCGCTGGACTTGGCCGTGACCTCGGCCCCCTCGCCGGCGCCGACGGTGCCGGCGGCGACCATCTCGACGTCGCGGCCGCGGGCGGGCTCCACGCCGTTCTTGGGAGCCCGGGTCGCGACCTCGGCACCTGCCTTGGGGGCCTTGCCGTTGGGCGCGGCGGTGCCGTTGGCGGCCGACTCGCGGCCGAGGCCGGCGAGCAGCGCGAGCATGTCGGTCTGGCGCAGCGGCTCGACGCCGACCACGGCCACCGTGGGCTCGGGCGTGCCGGCGAGCTCCTGCCAGCGCATCGCGAGCGCACGGGCGTCGTCGGGGGTCAGGGTCGACCAGTCCGAGACGGGCGCCTCGATGAGCTCGCCGAGCAGCGGCAGCGAGTCGACCCGGCGGTCGGCGCGCTCGAGCGCCGCAGCGGCGACGAGGCCGACGAGCAGGCCGAGCAGGCCGCCGATGAGGGCCGACGACGCCTTCGACTCGCCCAGCTTGGTGGCCGTCTCGGGCAGCTGCACCGGCTGGATCGAGCGCGGGGTGATCTGGCCGGGCGGCTTCTCGAGCGTGAGCACCTCGGCGAGCGCCGTCACGTTCGCGATGGCCTGCTCGGGGTTCTTGTCGACCGAGTCGAGGCGGATCAGCGCGGTGCCGGGGTCGTTGGTGACCGTCAGCCCCTTGCGCAGCGTCGTGGCGTCGGTGTCGGCCCGCTTGGCGGCCGCGGTGATGACGGCGTCGTCGAGCGGGATGAGGTTGGAGTAGGTGCTCGCGAGCTTGATGGCGGCGTCCGGCGAGCCGAGCGGGTTGCCGCTCGAGGCGGGCGGAGTGGCGGTGCTGCCGCTGGCGGTGCCGCTCGGGCTCGCGCTCGGGGTCGGCGTCGTGGTCGACAGGAACGCCGGCACGATCACGACGGCCTCGGCCTGGTAGGTCGCGGGCGTGCGGATGCCCAGCAGCAGGGCGACGCCGGCGCCGACGAGCGTGCAGGCGACGACCAGGGCGCCCCGGCGCTTGGCGATGCGCAGCCAGCGCTTGGTGCGGCCGGGGCCGGAGGTGGCGGGACTCATGGGCTCGGGACCTCCGAGGTAACGGTGGGGCGGGCGGTGGCGGTGCGTGCGGGGTCTCCGCCTGCACCGCCGTCCGGCGGGGTCGGGTCGAGGCCGAGGACGTCGCGCAGGGCGTCCTCCTGCTCCGACCAGCGGCGCCGTTGCCGCTCCCGGACCTGGTCGAGCGAGCTGCGCAGCTCGTCGTGCCGAGCTACAGCATCCCGCAAGGAGACGGCCAGACTCTCGGCGTCGTTCCCCGTGGGCACGGCCTCGGGGAACAGGGCGGTCATCACCGGCGTGCCGGAGAGGACCAGGACACGGCGGGCGTACCCCGCCTCGTAGGCGGCACGCATGACCGACGTGGGCTCGTCGGTCAGCGCGAGGAGGATGTCGCAGCGGTCGACCTCGGCGGCGTAGGCCTCCTGGTCGAGCCAGCCGGTCAGCCGCACGTTGGGCGGCAGCGAGTCGAGCTGCCCCTCCGACGCGCGCCGCGGGTCGCCGGTGATGGCGATGTCGATCTCGGGCACGCGGCGGGCGGCCTCGACGACGTCGTCGACGGGCTCGTCCTGGGCGAACACGCACGAGAACAGCACCTGGGGGCGCCCGCCGTCGAGGGGACGGGGGTCCGACACGGTCCAGTGCGGCGGCGCCTCGTGGAGCACGACGGCGCGGCCGCCCCACTCCTCCACGACGTCGGCCCACGACTGCGTCGTGACGAGCGTGGCGTCGGCGTGGCGGGCCAGCCAGCGGGTGACGGCCAGCGTGCGCTGCGCCTGCCGGTTGCCCTTGACGCCGAAGGACGCCGGGTGGCTGTCGAGCACGAACCGGCCGCCCGTGGCGCGGACGAACGCGATGGCCAGCAGCGACGGGTACACCGGCGGGTTCTGCACGACGACGGCGCGAGGGCGTCGGCGTACCAGCTCGGCCGCGGTGAGCACCATGCTGGCCGCGTAGCGCACCGGGGTGAGGCGGCGCGACGACAGGCTGGCGGGGTAGACGGTCGACGCCTCGCCGGCGAGGGCGCGGGCGAGGTCGCGTGCCCGCCCGGCGGTGGGCGCCCAGGCGAGGAACAGCACACGGGCCCGGCTCATCGGGAGCCGTCCCGGAGCAGCTGGAACACCGGCGGGTCGGGGACGCGCTCGACCGTGCGGGCCATGGCGCGGGCGACGACGTCGGCGTCGAGCGCGTCCACCTCGCACGCGATCGCGACGCCTCGGCGGTCGAGCTCGGCTGCGATCTGCACCTGGTGGTCGTCGACGTGCTCGTGGCGCGCGATGCGGCGCGGCAGCATGATCGCGCACTTGCCCTCGGCCATCGCCATGAGCGCGGAGCCGGTGCCGGAGTGGGCGATGACGACGTCGGCCTCGCGGGCGGCCGCGGACAGCTCGGCCGCCGGGATGCTCACGCGGCCCTCGATGCCGAGGCCGGACACGTCGGTCTCGCCGGTCTGCCACAGCACCTCCGTGTCGCCGGGCAGCACGCGCAGCACCGCCTCGACGGCGCTGCGGAAGCCGTACCCCTCGATGGTGCCGAGGGTGACCACGGCCCGGGTCGGTTTGGTCGGCGCGTCGGCCAGGGCCGGCCCCGGACGGAAGCCGTCGAGGATCGAGCCGGCGTAGTGCCAGCGCCCGCCGGCCCAGGCGGGGTACTGCGTGTACAGGTTGACGCCGGGCAGCGCCGACACCATCCGGCCCGACAGCGACGGGCCCTCGGCGCGCGCGGCGGACTCGACGTAGTGGCAGCGGATGCGGCGCGCGCGGGCCGGGCCCATGAACGACACCGCGACGCTGGCGCCGGTGCTGACGACGCGCTCGATGTCCGAGCCGCGCAGCATCTCGTCGGCCTGCTTGGCGATGCGCGCCGCCACCTTGTAGTCGCGCGGGGCGGCGTACGGAACGAAGACGACGTCCTCGCCCTCGAGGAGCGAGCGCGACTGCGGCGTGTCGAAGGTGACCCACCGGACGTCGCCGACAGGCAGGCGCGGACGCAGCGTCCACATCTGCTGCAGGTGCCCGCCCCCGGAGCACACGAGCAGGGTCGTCACGGAGCCTCCCCCTGGTAGCCCGGGGAGACGTACCCGACCCCGGGCGTGCCCGCCGGCAGCACGGCGTCGTCGGTCGTCTTCGACAGACGGACGCCGTCCTCCCACGGGCCGTACGGCTTGATCATGCCCTCGAGGTCGTCGCGAGGGTCGACCAGGACGATGTCCTGCGTCGAGAGCCACGTCGCCGGGGCGTCGGTCCAGAGCAGGTACGCGGCCTTGCCCTCGGGGCCGCTGGTGTCGCCGACGATGAGGATGCGGCGCAGGTCGAAGCGCTCGGGCTCCTCGTCGATGAACTGCTGCGGCAGCAGGAACAGGCCCTGGTACTGCGTGGTGCCGCGCAGGCCGTCGACGAGCAGCGTCCGCGGGCCGGCCCAGGTCTGCAGGATGTCGGCGTGGTGGCCCTCGTAGGAGCCGTGCACCAGGCCGACCTCGATGTTCTGCAGGATCACGGTCGCGCCGTAGCGCTGGTCGAGGTTGATGCCCTCGGCGAGGTCCTGGCCGGAGATCTTCACGCCCTCGACGTACGCCGTGCCGAACTGGTCCTTGAGCAGCAGGCCGGTGCGCTCGCTGTCCTTGGGCGCCTCCGACTCCGGCGGCACCACGATCTCGCCGCCGAAGAGCACGACGTTGCGGCCGCCGCGGATCTCCAGGCCGCCGTCGAGGGTGATCGGGGTGTCGGGCAGCACGATGCGGTAGTCGCGGTCGGGCAGCAGCTCGAGGCGGCGGTTCTTCTGCGTGATGAGGATGGTCTCGGGCGACGTGAGCTCGGGCGGTTCCCAGGTGAGCCGCTTGGCCTTCTCGGCGTACGAGCTGATGGCGGGGCCCGCCACGGTGGCCGACGCCGAGGGCTCGGGCGTGCGGCCGAGGAGTCCGCTGTGCAGCAGCGACCAGACCGACACCGCGAGGACGGCGACGACGGCCACGGCGATCACGGCGTAGCCGGCGCGGGCGGTGCTCGACGGCGGCGTGCCGGGGTCGGCGGGCGGACGCGGCTGCACCCCGGACGAGCGCACGTGCACCCCCCATCGACTCGGACCGGCAAACGGCTGCGGACGTCGCGGCAGGCGCCGCGGCGAGGCCCCCAGCCTAAGGCGCTCGGTGACGCCTCGTCACCGCGGGACGGGCGCGCTTGCTCCGGACGGGCGACGCCTCCGCAGGTCGTGCGGGGCCGGGTCGAGGGCCGATCACGGAGTGTGACGGAAGGCTCAGATCAGCGGCTGCGTCGATCGGGCGTACGGACGAGGCCCCGCCCCCTGTGCGGGGGACGGGGCCTCGGTCTGCGGGCGGGTCGCGGTCACGCTGGGGGCCGCGACCGGCCCGAGGGGGTCATCCGACGTAGCCGGGGCTGACGTAGCCGTAGCCGGCGCTGGCACCGAAGTCCTCGGGGGCCGATCCGGTGACGACCTTCGGCCAGTCGGTGCTGGCGTTCCAGTTGCCGTTGCCGCCCTTGGTGTAGACCTCGCTGGTGGCGATGCTCGCCGGCGGGGCGACCTTCCACAGGATGTACTTGGCCTGGGCGTTGCCGACGATGCCGACCCGCTTGAGCTGCCAGTCGCTGGAGATGACCGACGCCGTCGAGGTGTCGTGCGGGTTGAGGAACATGCCCTGGTAGCCGGTCACGCAGCTGAAGCCGTCGACCTTGAGGCTGGTCGGGCCGTTCCACACCTGCAGGCAGTCCGCGTGGTTGTAGGCCTTCTCGCCGACGAGCGTCGAGCCCATCGCGACGTTCTGCACGTGCACCTTGGCCAGCGGGGCGCTGACGTTGATGCCCTCGGACAGGCTGCCGGTCGAGCTGATGAAGCGGACGCCCTCGAGGTGGACCGTGCCGGTCTGGCCGGTGAAGTACGCGGCGCGCTTGACGTAGTGGTCGGCAGGCACGCCGGGGCCGGTGCCGCTGGAGTACCAGCCGCCGCCGACGTCGACGGTGCCGCCGATGATGACGACGTTGCGACCGCCGGAGACCTCGAGCCCGTGGGTGTTCTTGTACACGGAGCCGGTCGGCAGCTTGAGGATGTAGTCGACGCCGGACGACAGCGAGATCTTGCCGTCGGAGCCGCTCGTCAGCGTCATCGTCACGGGGCTGGACAGCGCCGGCGGGGCCCACGAGAGCGAGCCGGAGGCGGCGGGCGGCGGGGTGACCGGCGCGGGCGACGACGTCGTGGGGGCCGGCGTGGTCGTGACCGGGGCCGGCGTGCTGGTCGTCGGGGCCGGCGTGGTGGTCTCGGGTGCCGGGGTGGACGTGGTCGGCGCCGGGGTGGAGGTCGTCGGCGCCGGGGTGCTGTTGCTCGGCGTCGTCGTCGCGGTGTCGACCTGGACGACCTTGAGGCCGGTGACGATCGGCTTGTCGACCGACGCCTTGAACGCCAGGTTGAGGGTGCCGTCGGTGACCGCGACGCGCAGGGTGCGGGCGATCTCCTTGTCGTGGCCGGCGGTCTTGTAGATGTCGAGGCCGCTGAAGATGGTCTTGCCCTCGGCCGTCGCGCTGAAGACGCGCTTGCCGGACGCGTTCCAGTAGGGCTCGTCCATGAGGACGGTGACGTCGTAGGTGCCGCTCGGGACCTTCACCGAGTAGCTCGACATGCCGAAGCGGTAGGACTTCGCGACCGTGGCGTCGGTGGCGCCCGAGATCGAGTCCTTGGTCGAGCTGGCGGTGCCGCCGGAGAAGCCGGCGTCGGCCGACCACACGGTGCCGTCGGCCGCGGTGGCGCCGGCGCCGCCGGCGTCGATGCGCGCGGTGAAGCCCGCCGCGGTCGCGCTCGAGCCCGCCATGACGGCGGCCGTCATGCCGGCGGCAGCGACGGCGGAGGCCAGCGTCGTGGCGGTGATGGCGCGGGCGCGGGAAGGGCCGGTGGGTCGCAGTGCGGATGCGGAGCGCGCAGCGCGGTGCTGGTGGCGCCCGGTGAAGGTACTGGTCATGGTCGAAGCTCCCTTTCGAGCACCGGACGGTGAGGGGGACCGTCTGCGGAGAGGTGCGCGAACAGTGGGCTTTTCGTGCTGGTGAGAGGCGGTCTTGAACCGGCTGCTCCGAACGAGTGGCGCAGCCCGCACCGACGGCGTTCAGGTCTCACCCGGTCGGCGGCCGACAACCGGAGCGGTGGTCCCTGCCGTGCGAGCAGCCGACGCCGCAGATCGTCGGAATCCCTTGCTGCACAGGGCTGCAGGCAGGGTCGCCACGCAGTGACACTGCGGAGGCCGCACCTCCCCCGATCGGCGGATCACAGGGCCGCAGGAGCGTCCCGGCGTCACGCTGCGTCGACCGATGCCTCCGGTCGGGGGACCGTGCCGCACCGTGCTGGGCCGCCCGGCGGACGCGCGCCGGGCCCGGCGCGCGCGGGGGTTCACCCGCCTGCAGCAACCGCCTCGCGCCACAGCGCGACGTTGCGGCTGGACTCCAGCAGCGCCAAGGCCCGCTCGCGCGTGTGAGCGTCCTCACCCGTCTCCACCCGGCCGAGGAGCCGCAGGGCCGCCCTCGCCCACGCGGTGACGACGAGCGGGCGCACGAGGTCGTCGTCGACCACGGATGCCAGCTCGTCGCGCAGGATGCGCCGCGCCCAGCCGTCGTCGGCGAGCAGGTCGCGCCGCAGCACCGGCACCTCGTCGGCGACGCCGTGCACACCGGCGCGCGCGAAGGCCAGGAACGCCAGCAGCTGGACGAGGTCGTGGGCCGGCAGGCCCGACACCTCGCCGAGCTCCCAGTCGACGACGCCGAGGCGGCGCCCGCCGTCGAGGAGCAGCAGGTTGGGGTGCGCCGGATCGCCGTGCTCGAGCACCCGGGGGACGTCGCGCCCGCGCAGCGGCGACGCCTGCTCCCACGTGGCGGCGAGCAGGTCGAGCAGCGGGTGGCCCGAAGGCGCCACCTGCTCCAGCCTGGCGGCGGCGGGCGCGAGCAGCTCGTCGAGCGCGGCACCGCCGTCGGAGCGCCCCGTGACCGGCAGCCCACGCACCCAGGCCACGGCGACATCGGCCGACCTCGGGTCGCGGCGCACGCGCGCATGGTTGAGCGGCTCGCCCTCCACCGGCGTCTCGACCAGCACGCGGCGCTCCCCCGCCGTCACGCAGGCCAGCGCCTCCGGGGCGGTGCCGCGCAGATCCGGCGCGAGCTCGTGGAGGCGGCGCAGCACCGTGCCCTCGTGCAGCACCCCCTCGGTGTCCCACGCGCCGCGCGGGGTCTTGAGGACCCCGAGCACCCGGCCCCGGCGAACCACCAGGCCGACCACGTGGCGGCTCTCGGCGAAGGCGGGGGTCACGTGCAGCACGGGCGCGCCCTCGGGCAGCAGCTCGGCCATCCGCGACGCCGGCTCCACCCACTCCAGCGGTCCGGCGGGCTGCAGCGTGCCGGCGCGCAGGCCCGCGACCACGCCCTCGAGGTAGGTGGCCTGCATCAGGGCTTCCGCCCGACGGCGACGCGGTCGCGCGCGACCAGGCCGGTGAGGCCGAGGAGCACGAGTACGTGGGCTGCCAGGGCGAGCAGCCGCCCACGCGTGCTGCCCTCGTTGCGCGCCAGTGCCGTGAGCACGGCGTCGCGGGAGTCGAGCGGCACGAGCATCGTGCGCCGCGAGCGCCGCGGCGCCTCCCAGAACAGACGGACGTCGACGAGCCCGGCCTCCTGCAGCGAGCGGACCGACGATCTCAGCCCCGCGCGCGTGGGCGCCAGGACGACGACGATGCCGCCGGACGGCGCCGCCGCCACCGCGGCCGCGAGCTCGGCGTGCCCGAGTGGGCCGATGCGCGTGCCGGCGCCGACGTCGGGGAGCAGGAACAGGGTGTCTCCGTGGCGCGGGTCGGCCGCCACGACGGGCGCAGCACTCGGGGCCGCATCGGTGGTCGCCGGGGCCTGCTGCCGGTAGGGGTTGCGGCTCGGGCGCCGCGACGGCCGCGACAGCCGGCGCAGCACCGTGCCGGCCACCGGGATCTTGAGCAGCTCGGGGAACGTGTGCGGGACGTCGAGGTAGGGCACCGAGACGGCGAGCACGACGAGCGAGATCGCCGCGGACACCACGAACGCCGCGACGAACCCGAGCCCGAGGGCCGCCTGGATCGCGAACGACGCCAGGACACCGATCAGCATCGCGACGTAGGGCAGCGCGACGCCCGGGTCGGCGACCCGCGTGGGCAGGCCGCGCAGGGTCAGCTGGCGGATGATGTTGCTGACGACGAGCGCCACCGACATCGCGACCGCGGCGCCCCAGGCGCCGTAGCGCGGGATCAGCCAGAACGACAGGCCGGTGCCCACGATGAGCGTGATGATGTTCGACCAGAACAGCCACCGCAGCCGGCCGGCCGTGGCCAGCATGATCGCGCTGAAGCCTGTCGCCGACTGGAACCAGAAGCCGATCGCGGTGATGACCAGCAGCTCGGCGCTGGCGGCGTACCGCTCCCCCAGCAGCGTGGTGACCGTGGGCTCGGCGAAGCCGGTGGAGAGAACGAGCGTGGGGTACGAGGCGAGCGCCACCCACAGCGCGGTGCGCCAGTACGACAGGCGCAGGTTGTGCATGTCGCCCTGGCTCCACTGGCGCGCGGCCAGCGGCGGGTAGAGCACCCAGAACGCGCCGGAGGCCGCCATGGCCAGCGTGGCGATGGGCTGCACCGCGCGCAGGTTCGCCACGGCGTCGGCGGTGGCGACGGCGCCGAGGACGAGCGTGGGCAGCGAGATGACCACGACGTAGGTGAGGTTCGAGGTGATCATCGGGAAGCCCTCGCGCAGCAGCGCGCGGACAGGCAGGTCGGGACCCCGGCCGCCCATCCCCTCGATGACCCCGGTGGTGATGAGCAGGCGGGCCAGCATCACCAGGTAGATGCTCAGGCCCACCACCGCCGCGATCACGTACGCGACGGTGAGCCCGAAGACGCTCGCGCCGAGCAGGTAGGTGACCAGGATCGCGGTCAGGCGCAGGCCGGGCTCGAGCAGGTAGCGCCGGAAGAACACCGCCCGCGCCTTGGCGAAGGTGGCGAAGGTGTTCATCACCATCGCGTCGAGCGCGGCCAGCGGCGCGAGCAGGACGGTGAGCACGAGGATCTGCGCCGCCGTCCCCGACGGCGCGATGCCCGGCGACAGCAGCCGGTGCCAGAGCAGGACGGCGACGAACACGACCGAGCCGAGGCCGACCACGATCGAGGCCTCGGTGACGAGGACGCCGACGATCTTGCGGTCGTCGCCCTTCTCGTCGTAGAGCGCGAGGAAGCGCGAGTCGATGCGGTCGAGGCCCAGCGGGATGATCGACTGCACGAGCGTCACGATCGACAGCGCCCAGGCGAACGAGCCGTAGTCGTCCTTGGTGAGGATGCGCACCAGCAGCAGCTGGATGACCAGGCCCAGGGCCATGCCCAGGACGCGGCCGATCAGCAGCAGCGCCGACCCGCGCGTGTGCGCCTTCGACGACGCCTTCACGCGCGGCGCACGCGGCGCCGGCTCCTCCTCCAGCACGGAGCCGGTCGAGACGTCGACGCCCTCGGCGGGCTCCTGGCTCACCGCGACCACGTGCGCCAGACGAGGTCCTCCACGTCCCGTCGCACGGCGTCGGCGTCCTGCGTCGCATCGACCACGGCGACGTTGGGGTAGCGCCCCTGCAGCTCGAGGTAGCGCTGACGGCGCTCCTCGAGCAGCTCGACGGTGTGCTCGCCCTTGCGCGCGAACATCACCTCGCCGGGCGCGTCGAGCACGACGAACAGGTCGGGCGCGGGGCAGCTGTGCTCCAGCAGCGTGTAGCTGATGCGGGCGCGCGCGGTGGGCTTGCCGGGGCGCAGCAGCGCGTCGACCACGTGCCGGTCGTAGAGCAGCAGGCGGCCGCGGCGGACGTCGACGGCCCCCTTGGTGGAGCGCCACCGCAGGGTCACCAGCTTCGCGCCGAGGCCCACTCCCGGGACGCGCTTCCAGAGCGGCTCGTGCGGGTCCTGCCGGAACACGCCGAGGTAGCGGATGCTCACGGCCATCGGGACGCTGTCGCGCAGGCCCTCGACCAGCGTCGACTTGCCGGCGCCGTCGGGCCCGAGGACGGCCACCGACACGCCGCGGCGCCCTGGGGCTCCCCAGTCGAGCGCCTCACGGACCTTGCGGGCCTTCGCCGCAGGGCCGCCCGCGACCGGCTTGAGCAGCGGGCGCCACGCGTCGAGCAGCGCGCGCAGCGGCGCGTCGTCGCCGCCGAGGGCCTTCTCGGCCGCAGCCGCACCGGCCGCAGCCGAACCGGCTCCGAGCACCGAGTCGATGGCCGGCACGAGCGGGCTGTCGAGCGGCGGCACGCCGGTCAGCGACGCCGGGCCGCGGTGCACCGCGCGCACGAGCGCCAGCCAGTCGCGGTCGTCGTCGCGCAGCCGCTGCACGCCGTCGTCGTCGGGCACGGCACGGTCGAGGAGCAGCTCGAGCACCGGCAGGGTGCGGCTGCGCCCACCGGCCGCCTCGACCACGGCGAGGAGGTCGACGACGAACCAGCCGTCGTGGGCGCGGCGCAGCAGGAGCCGGTGCGGCTCGTGCTCGGGGGCGCGGCGGCGCAGGAACCCGGCCGACTCGATCGCCGCCTGGGCACGGTCGAGGTCGTCGGGCGCCACGAGGACGTCGACGTCGCCGCCGGGCCGGTCGAGCGCGCCCCGGTACATCACCCAGCGCGCGCCGGAGGCGTCGAGGGCGGCGAAGACGGCGGCGAGCTCCGGGCGCAGCAGCGGACGGGAGACAGCGGCGTCGCCGGTCCCGAGGTCGGGTGCGGTCACGGAGTCAGGACCTCGATGGCGTTGACCATGGGGTTGTCGAGCCCTCGGCCGAAGGTGATGCTGATCGGGCCGCTCGTGCTGACCGTGTACTCGCGCACGATGCCCTTCTTGGCGCCGCCGGCCGCGGCGAAGATGTCGAACCCGGTGAGCACCTTGGTGCCGTTGATCGTCACGTCGAAGGTGCGCTTCCCCGCGGCGGTCCAGTAGGTCTCGGCGAAGTACAGCCGCACCTTGTACGTGCCGGCCGAGGGCACCGGCATCGTCCAGATCATGTCCTTGCCGCCGCTCACGTCGTAGCGGCCGGTCTGGAACAGCGTCGACGGCGTGCCCGACGGGATCGTCGCGCTCGACATGTCGATCGCCGACGTCGTCGTGGTCACCTTGTTCTTGGTCGCGGCGCTGTTGGACCACGGCGACGGGTTGGCCACCGTGTCGACCGTCCAGCCGCCGGTCAGCGCGGCACCGCCGGCGTTCACACGGTCGATGACGGTGCCCACCGGGGTGACCGTCGGGGTGGGCGACGGCGAGGTGGGGGTGGGCGACGGCGAGGGGGCCACGCCGATCACGGTGGTGGCCGTGGTGCTGCCGCCGGCGTTCGACGCGGTGAGCGTCACGGTGTAGGAGCCCTGCGTCGCGTAGCGGTGCGTCACCGACGAGCCGCTGCCGGTGGTGCCGTCGCCGAAGTCCCAGGTCCACGACGTCGGGCCGCCGGTGCTCGTGTCGGTGAACGTGACGTCGAGCGGCGCGGTGCCGGTGGACGGCGTCGCGGTGAACGAGGCGGTGGGCGCCGAGACCGTGGGCGTGGGCGACGCGCTCGTGGGCGTGGCAGTGGGCGACGTGGTGGTCGGCGTGGGCGACGGGGTGGTGCCGCCGATGGCCGAGAACCAGTAGCGCTGCGGGGTCTCGGTCTGAGCCAGCACGAGGATGCCCGACTCGACGGTGGGCAGCTGCTTGCTCGTGGTGGCGTTGTTCATCGTGTCGTTGCCGATGTCGCGCAGCAGCACCGTGCCGGTCGCCGGGAACGACAGCGACGACAGCGACGAGTGCTTCGCGAGGATGTCGCCCTCGAAGGCGACCGTGCCCGACACGCGGGGCGCGGTGTAGTAGACGTCGATGCCGTCGGAGTCGACGGCGAGCACCGGACGGGTCGCCGACTCGGCGACGGTGGCGATCGTGGCGGTGTCCCAGGTGCCGCTCGAGGGCGTGTAGACCGCGGCCACGAGCAGCGGGTCGCTGGAGACGGAGGGAGTCGCGTCGTTGCGGCTCGTCTTGAACGCGACCACGACCCGCTTGGCCGGGTCGCCGGGGATGGCGCGGGCCGACAGGTGGTCGTCGGCCATGAGGGTGCCGGTGACGATGGGGGCGCCGGTCCAGCTCGCGCCGGCGTCGGTCCGGCGGGCCGCCCAGATCTGCCCGGTGGCCTGGTTGCTCCAGATCAGCGTCGTCACACCGTTGGCGGAGACGATCGTGGAGATGTCGTCGGACGACCCGGTCGTGGCCACGGTGCTGTCCGCTGCGGCGAGGTTGGTGAGGCTCGGGACGTACTGCGAGCCGAAGGACACCGAGGCGGCGTCGGCGCTGCCGGACGTGCTCACGAGGTACGGCCGCTTGTAGCGGGCGAAGGTGGCCCACAGCTTGCCGTTGCCGTCCTGCGCGATCGTCATCGTCTCGGCGGAGTTCGGCGCGATGGTCACCGGGAAGCCGGCGTCGGGGGTCCATGCGGAGCCGTTCCACGAGTAGCGGAACAGGCGGGCCGGCTCGGTGGTCGAGGTGGCCGACGAGCTCGACGCGACGGCGTGCGACGCCACGAACAGGTGGGTGCCGTTCCACAGCACGTCGGCGGAGGTGGCGCCGCGGGGGTCGAGGGCCACCCCGGTGTCGAACCACTGGCCGGCCGTGCGGTCGAGCCGGGCGATGGTCCACCCGCCGGTGGCCATCGACGCCATCGACGCCCACCACGAGCCGAACGCGAACCAGACCTTGCTCTCCGGCTTCGGGGCGGTGGGGATCGCGTTGGGGAACCCGGTGGTCACGGCGCCCGGCGTCCCCTTGTCGCCGGCCGCGGCCTGCGCGGCCGGTGCGGCCGCGGCGACGGACACCGCAGTGAGCAGCGCAGCGACCAGCGATGTCGCGACGACGGCCGCGATGGACCTGTGCGCGCCCCTGGCGGGGAGGCCGCCCCGCGACGCGCGCACCGATGACGACCTCTGCCCCGTGGTGTTCATGGTGCTGCGAGGATAGCCGGGGGCAACCGCCCGGCCCATGGTCCGAACGTCCCCGGATACCTGGCGTTAACGAGAAATCGTCCGAACGGAGCAGTAGTGCCGACCGACGACGACCTCACCGCAGTCGAGCCGTCACCGTCCGTCGTCATCCCGACGCACAACCGCCGGGAGCGCATCCTCGCGCTGGTCGGGCGGCTGCTCGCGGATGACGGCGACGGGGAGATCGTCGTGGTGGACGACTGCAGCCGCGACGGCACCGCCGACGCCCTCGCGGCGCTCGTGGCGGGCAGCCCGCGGCTGCACGTGCTGGCCCTCACCGAGCCGGCGGGCGCGTCCCGGGCGCGCCTGGCAGGAGCGCGCGCCGCCACGGGCGACGTCCTGGTGATGCTCGACGACGACGTCATGCCCGCGCCCGGCCTCGTGGCCAAGCACGTCGCCCACCACGCGGCCTACCGCGCGACGTCGCCCGACGACCCGGACGGCCTGCTGGTGCTGGGGTACATGCCCACGACCGTCCCGTCCCCGCTGCCGGCGGGGGCGTTCGCCACCGCGCTCTACGCGCAGGAGTACGAGAAGCGCTGCGCTGGCTACGAGCGCGACCCCTCGACGATCATGACGGCCCTGTGGCTGGGCAACGCGTCGCTCTCGCGCGCCCGCTACCTGCACGCCTTCGAGTCGGGCCTCATGCCGACGTTCCCCTACCGCCACGAGGACCGCATCCTCGGCATCGTGCTGCGCGAGCTCGGCGTCCACGGGGTGTTCGACCGCGCGATCCACGCCACCCACGAGCACAACCGCCCGCTGCCGAAGTTCCTCAAGGACGCCTACGACAACGGCCGCGGCCGCGAGGAGATCCACCGCCTCTACCCCGAGGTGGTGCCGGACGACGCCGAGCAGGAGTACCTCTCCGACCTGCCGGCGCCGCTGCGCGCGCTGGTGTCGAGCACGTCGCGCGAGCCGGTGCGCCGCGCCGTCGTGGGCACGCTGTCGACCGGCATCCGCGCCACCGGCCGCCTCGGCGCACGCGGCCCCGAGACGACGCTGGCCAAGATCGCCCGTCGCGTCGAGCTCATGCACGGAGCCCGGGCTGCGCGCGGGGCGCAGCGGGGCTGAACGGCCGGCCCGTTCCATGGCGAAGGGCGCCCTCCCCGCGGGGAGGGCGCCCTTCGCTTCTGCGGAGGCCGGGCTGACTAGGCGCGGGCCTTGAAGAACACCGAGCGGTTGGACAGCGTGCCCCAGCCGACCAGGTTGTAGGCGCGGACGGTGCACGAGTACGTCTTGCCCTTGACCAGGTTGGTCACGTAGGCCGAGCGGTACTTGTAGCCGACGATCCGCGAGCGCAGACCCGCGCCGGCGGTCGGGCGGCAGATGATCTGGTACTTCTGGATCGCGCGGCCGTTGTTGGCCGGGGCGACCCAGGTCACCAGGACCTTGCGACCGGTGCGAGACGACACCTTCGGCGCGGCCATCTTCGCCGGGGCGGCGTTGATGACGAGTCGGACCGTCTTGGTGCTGGAGCCGGCCGCGTTGGTCGCGGTCTGCACGACGGTGTAGGTGCCCGCCTTGGCGTAGCGGTGCGAGGTGGCCGTGCCGCCCGGCACCGTCTTCGACCAGCCGTCGCCGAAGTTGTAGCTGACGGTGTCGACCAGGCCGGTGCTGGTGTCGGTGAAGACGGCGCCGAGGATCGTAGTGCCCATCCGCTTGGTGGTGAAGGCCGCCGTGGGCGCCACACCCACGTTGATCGTCTTGGTCACCGAGTCGGTGCCCCAGTCGTTGGTGACGGTCAGCGTGACCGTCTTGGCGCCGGAGCTGCCGAAGGTGTGGGTCGGGTTCGCCGACGAGCTCGAGCCGCCGTCGCCGAAGTTCCACGAGTAGGTGCCGGGACGGCGGGTCGACAGGCTGGTGAAGTCGACCTTGAGCGCGTTGGTGTCGTCGGCGGCCGGCGCGAAGTCGAAGTTCGCGGTCGGGACGCTGACGTCGTTCCACCAGTAGGTGCGGGCCACCGTGGTGCTCGACGGCGAGGTCGTGATCGCACGGTGCGTCGCCAGCACGATGGTGCCGGTGGAGGCGTTGACGAAGCCCTGCGAGACGGTCGCGTCGTTGAGGCCGTCGGGCTTGTTGGCCGTGGTGCCCTGGCGCGCGGTGTCGAGCATGACGACGTCGCGGCCGCCGACGATCGACATCGTCGAGGGGTTGACCGACTCGCGGAAGATCACGCCCTGGACGTTCGTCGTCGCGGCAGGGTCGCCGGGCGCGGAGTAGTAGACGTCGATGCGGTTGCGCGACGTGTCGTAGGCGGCGACCGGGCGGGTGCCCTTCTCGGCCACGGTGGACAGCGTCGTGATGTTGGCGCCGGGCAGGTCGGCGTAGCCGCTGTTGTTGGCGCCGGCCACGGTGCCGCCGGTGCGCGGGACGATCTTGAACAGGCGCAGGAGCGGCTTGCTCGGGTCGATCGTCGGCGTCTCCTGGTCGTAGGACGTCTTCACGGCCGCGTAGATCGCGCTGTTGGCGGTGCCCGACGGCGACGGCACCAGCGAGATGTGGTTGTCGGCCGAGAACGGCGCGCTGGTCAGCTGCGAGCCGTAGAAGTTGCCGGTGCCCCAGCGGTCGCCGGTGCGGTTGCGGGCGACGTAGAAGCCCTGGGCGTTGTTCGTCGTGTTCTGGTTGGAGAAGACGACGGTGACCCAGCCCTCGGAGCTGACGATGTCGGCGGTGTCGTCGCGGGTCGCCTGGGTGGCGGCCAGGTCGTCGGCCACGAGCAGCGTGTTCTTCGACCAGCGCAGGCGGAAGTGCGACTGGGTCGTGGGAGCGGTGGCGCCCGTGGCGACGCTGGTGCGCACGATCCACGGCTGGCCGCTGCGCATGTAGACGCCGACGATGTGGTCGTCGCTGGCCTTGGTGATCGCGAACGACGTCACCTTGCGGTTGACCGGCGTGGTGATCCGCCAGTCGCGGATCCACGAGCCGGCGTTGTAGCTGTAGCGCGTGAGGATGACGTCGGACGCCGTGGTGTCGGTGTTGACCTTGGCCATCTCGTGCGACGACACGAACAGGAAGCCGGACTCGGCGTCGTAGAGGGCGTCGGCCGAGGTGTTGTTGCGCGGGTCGATGCCGATCGCGGTGTTGACCCAGGTCGGGGTGCCGCCGGCGTCGCGGTTGGCCAGGCGGTGGATCGTGTAGCCGTCGCCCAGGGGGTTCTTCATCGACGCCCACCAGAAGCCGTTGGCGTACCACGTCTTGCTCTCGGCCTTGGGGGCCGTGGCGCCGTCGGGGACGCCGGTGAGCGTGGTGGTCGGGCCCTGCGACGCGCCCTCGGTGCCGACGTTCGGCCCCGGCAGGTCTGCCGCGCCAGCGGCGGTCGGGACCGCCACGGCCAGGCCGGCGGCAAGCGCGGCGGCGCCGACGATCGCGGCGGCGCGCATCCCGGCGGAAGTTGCCCTCATTCCCCGTTCCTCTCCTGGAAAAGACGGCCGCGGTGCCGGCGGCCGGGCCCGACTCTAAGCGGGGGGTGCACAACGCGTGAACGACGGTCACCCGATCGATGCAGCAGATCAGCCGAAGGTGCCACTCCCCGTGAGAACCGGCTGAGAGCGGCCTGTCGACGCCCGGATGTGCTGCGCTGCAAGCGGTTCCGGACGCACGTGTCCCCGGCCGGGGGGACCCTGGCCGGGGACAGGTGGTGCGGATGGTGCAGGGCTGGCGCCCAGGACCGCGACGAGATCGTGACGCGGCTGTGATGGGCCGGCGTCCGCTCAGTGAGACGCGGCCTACAGGTATCCGGGCGTGCGGTAGCCGTAGCCGGCGTACTTGGCGAAGACCACCGGCGGCTGGCCGACCTTGACGTACGGCCACGCGGAGCGGTTGGGCCACATTCCGGAGTACTGGCGGGTCGAGCCGGAGATGTAGACCTGGCTGGTACGCGTCGGGAACGAGCCGACCCGCCACAGCAGGTACGCCGCCTTCTGGCCGCGGATGTAGACCCGCCGCAGGTCGTAGGTGCCCACGGCCGCCGACTCGTGCTGGTTCGGCGTCAGGAACAGGCCCTGGTACTGCGTGGTGGCGACGAAGCCGTCGACGAACAGGTGCTTCGGGCCGCCCCACGCCTGGATCGCGTCGGCGTGGTTGGTCGACTGCGAGCCGGCGAGCAGGGTGCTGATCCGGATGTTCTGCAGCACCAGCGTGGCGCCGGGCAGGCTCACGTTGATGCCCTCGGTCAGGCGCTTCGTGCTCGACATGAAGCGGATGCCCTCGACGAAGACCGTGCCGGTCGTATCGCGGAAGTACGCGGCGCGCTTCTGCAGCTTGCCGTTCTTCATGACGCCGCCGCGCACGTCGACCGTGCCGCCGCGGACGACGACGTTGCGCCCGCCGGTGATCCAGAGGCCCTCGGTGTTGACCCAGGCCTTGGTGCGCGGCAGCACGATGCGGTAGTCGCGGCCGGCCTTCAGCTTGATCTCGCCGATGCCCGCGCGCGGGTACAGCGTGATCGGCTTGTAGAGCGCCGGTGGCTTGCGGGCGAGCTTGGTCGACGTGATGCGCACCGGCGCGAGCACGTACGACGGAGTGGTGGCGGTGGGGACCGCGGCCGCGGTGCGGCCGGAGGTCGTGGTCGAAGCCGTGGTGGCGGCGTCGGCGGGCGCGGCCAGCAGCGACGCCCCCAGCGCGGCGGCGGCTGCCGCGGCGGCTGCGGGGATCGTCCATCGGACCGGCGTTCGTCGGCTCACGCGCACGCGGGCCTCCTCCCTGTCGTGGCTGCGTCGCAGGACGCAGCGCTCCCTGTCTGGATCGGCGAGCCGGGACAAGGAGCCCAAGGAGGGCAGGACGCTCGTTACCGTTCCGTTACGGGAGGACCGTATACGGACGCCTGCAGGCGCCTGCAAACCGCCAGGTCAGGACGCCGGTGTCCGCTCGGACGGCCCCTTGACACCCTGGGATGGCCCGTGTAGTGGATCCGGCCCTCATCCGTTCGGCCGATGCCGCACGGACGCCCCGACGAGGCGGCCGCACCGGGGGTTGGGACGCGGCGGCGGGGTCCGGAGTTCGGGGATGCGGGCGTGACATGCCTCTCGCTGAGGCCGAGGTCTGCGGGCGCGGCGGACCGCCACGGGCTCAGAGCAGGTGCGGGAGCAGCAGCAGCCGCACCACCGACAGACCCAGGACCACCAGCGCCACCGAGGTGAGCAGCACCTGCACCTTGGGGCCGGTGAACTTGGTGGCGATGCTGGCGAAGAACAGCACCAGCGCGAGCAGGACGGCGATGAGCACGAAGCTCGTCGACTTCTGCGCGGCGGCGTCGGCCTCCGCGAGCAGCGCCTCGGCCTTGGCGGAGTCGGCGTCGGAGGCGACCTGCTCGGGCACGACGTAGCTCGGCAGGTCGAGCGGCGTCCCGGCGGGCACCACGACCGGCACGCCGTTCGCATCGAGCTTCACACCGCCGACCCACTCGGCCTGGGCGGCCTTGAGCGCCGGCGAGAACCGGTCGTCGAGGAAGCCGGCCTTGCGCCGGTCGCCGGCGTTGACGGCGTCGAGCCACGACAGCCACATCTGCGAGTCGATGACGGTCTGCTGGGTCGCGGCCGTGGCGGCCCGTCCGGCGTCGGTGCGGGCGATGGCCGAGGCGGCCTGCGCGTCGGACTGGGCGCCCGACCACTGGCTGGCCTGGAACGACGCCCACGCGGTGGCCACCGCCGCGATGGCCAGGATGATCGCCGTCCACGAGTCGAGCAGCCGCTGCCGGCGCTCCCACGGGTCCTCGGGCTCGGGCGGGGCGAGGTCCTCCCCCAGCATGACGTCGACGACGTCGCTCAACTGGTCGAGCACGCCGTTGTCGTCGTCGCCCGCCGGTCCCTGCGAGGGCCCCGGCGCATCGGTCCCCTGCGCCACGAGCCGTTTGTAGCGCGCAGGACCTGCCTCAGTAGGCGGAACCGGTCCGATCGGCCTGCTCGGAGGCCGACGCGTCCCGTGCGGCGGGGACGGCGGCGCCGCGCACGTCGACCTCGGACTGCTCGCGCAGGTCGACGACGGGTGCGCTGGGCATGAGGACGGCGCGTCGGTAGAGGTGGCCGTGGGCGCGCGCGTGCTCGGCGCACGCATGGTCGACGGCGTTGTGGGAGTCGCGGTCGGACAGCAGGAAGAACTCCGCCGGCGCGTCGCACCAGGCGCACACCTGCACAGCTGCAGCGGCCATGTCGCTCACCCCGTCCCCCAGGCGTAGTCGGGCGTCCCCTCCTAGGGTCGCACGGCCGCGCCCGGAAGGGGAGGCTCCGGACGGAGGAACGGGCCGTCACGGCCTGCGACCACTCCTCCGAGGTCGGCCGTTCGGCCATCGCCGGGGGGCCTCGAGGGCCATGATCTGCTGCCATGGCGTCACCGGCCCCCGCCCCCGCGAAGCTCAACGGCCGCATCGTGGCCGTCTGCGCGGTGGCCGCCCTCGGCGGCTTCCTGTTCGGCTTCGACTCCTCCGTCATCAACGCCGCCGTGCCCGGCATCCAGGACCAGTACTCGACCAACCCGGCCCAGACCGGCTTCGTCGTGTCGATCGCGCTGATCGGCTGCGCGATCGGCGCCTGGTTCGCCGGCCGAGTCGCCAACCGCTTCGGGCGCCCGCGCACGATGCAGATCGCCGCAGTGGTCTTCATCGTCTCGGCGATCGGGTCGGCGTTCCCCGGCAACGTGTGGGGGCTCATGGGCTGGCGCCTCGTCGGCGGCCTCGCCATCGGCGGGGCGTCCGTGATCGCGCCCGCCTACATCGCCGAGATCGCGCCCGCCGCGCTGCGCGGCCGCCTCGGGTCGCTGCAGCAGCTCGCGATCGTCGTCGGCATCTTCATGGCGCTGCTGTCGGGCTGGGCGATCGCCACGGCTGCAGGCGGCGCTTCGCAGGACTGGCTGCTGGGCATCGAGGCATGGCGGTGGATGTTCCTCGTCGAGGTGATCCCCGCGATCGTCTACTGGTTCGCAGCGCGCACGATCCCCGAGTCGCCGCGCTACCTGGTCTCGCTCGACCGCGTCGACGAGGCGCGGACCGTCCTCGCCTCGGTCGGCCAGGAGCTCGGCGACGACGACCTGGCCGAGATGCGCGCGCAGATGGAGGGCGAGGACTCGCAGCGGGTGCGCGACCTGCGCGGGCCGAAGCTCGGCCTGCTGCCGGTGGTGTGGGTCGGGATCACGCTGTCGGTGCTGCAGCAGCTCGTCGGCATCAACGTGATCTTCTACTACAGCAGCATGCTCTGGCAGGCCGTGGGCTTCGGCGAGGAGGACTCGCTGACCATCTCGGTGATCAGCGGGGCCATCAACATCGTCGCCACGCTCATCGCCATCGCGCTCATCGACCGTGTTGGCCGGCGTCCGCTGCTGCTCGTCGGCTCGGCCGGCATGTCGGTGTCGCTCATCGTGATGGCGTTCCTGTTCAGCACCGCGCCGATCGTCGAGGTGGCCGCCACCGACACGTGCGCCGCGCCGTGCATGCAGCCGTCGCTCACGGGCACCCCGGCGACGCTCGCGCTGCTCGCCGCCAACGGCTTCGTGCTGTTCTTCGGCTTCTCGTGGGGGCCGGTGGTCTGGGTGCTGCTCGGCGAGATGTTCCCCAACCGGATCCGCGCGATCGCGCTGTCGGTCGCGGCCGCCGCGCAGTGGGCCGCCAACTTCCTCGTCTCGACGTCGTTCCCGCCGCTGGCCGCCAAGGGACTCGGACTGGCGTACGGCATCTACGCGTTCTTCGCCGTGGTGTCGCTGCT
Source organism: Actinomycetota bacterium (assembly GCA_020161245.1). GTDB lineage: Bacteria > Actinomycetota > Actinomycetes > S36-B12 > CAIYMF01 > Longivirga. The sequence goes on from JAIUOK010000005.1 coordinate 74,158, forward strand.
GTTCGTCTGGAAGGTCGTCCAGGAGACGCGCGGCAGACGGCTCGAGGACATGGCGTCGGCGTACGCCTCGTCGTCGGCCTAGCACCCACCGGCCGGAGCAACCCCTGCCGCTGCGTAGCCGCGCGGGCACGCAGCGCCGACGGGCGACGTCGCCCGATCGGGCATGGACCGCCGCCTGACCGGTCACGCCCGCGCACGGAACCTCAAGGCGGGCTCTCGCCGTGGCACCGTGTCCCCGTGCGCCGCGCAGCTGCGGCTGCGCCGACCAGAGGGGTGGGGCCATGCCGTACAAGGTCATCTCCGCGGACCCGTACACCGTCGAGCTGACGTCGCCTGCCGACGTCACCTTCTACCTGCGGGCGTCGTGCGGCGAGATCGAGCACGTCACCGCGGTGCACCCCCTCGTCGAGAAGACCAACCGCGTCCTGCTCCTGGTCTCCACCCACTCGAGCCTCGACAACCAGCTCGCGTTCTTCCGCGAGACCTTCCACAAGGGCGAGATCGACGGCGTCGAGCACGAGCTCGAGGCGGCCGTCGTCGACGTCCTGTCGTGGGCGATCCTCGACCGCGCGGTGCCCACCACCGAGGCTGCGGCCGAGCCGGTCGTCGACCTCGGAGAGGCCCACCAGGCCGACGACGCGGCTTAGTTCGTCGACGCCTCCATCCGCAGCCGCAGCGCCGGCGGGCTGGGGCCGCACTGCCTCGCCCACGCCGCTCCGGCCAGGTTGCCCTTACCTACCCTGTCACATACTCTTCCTTCTCCATCGCCTATGGACGGCAGTTCTTCCTGCCGTTCGACGATTCTGACGGAGGATCTGTTGTCGGTCATCGACGAGACGCTCGCCGGTACCCGCACCGCGGAGGAGCTGGCAGCGACCCCCGCCTGGACCCGGCTGCGGACCGCCGTCGAGTCGCTGCGCGCCCTGCAGGCGTCGGACGGCAGCCTGCGCGCCGACCTCTCCGACGCCGACCGCGCCGCCGCGGCCGGCCTGCTCGACGACGTCGTCGACGCGGTCGAGGACCTGGCGCCGTCGCTGCCCCACGACGCCGGCTACCACCGCGCGCTCGTGGCCGACCTGCGCCGCTGGGCCGCCGAGGGCTTCGGGGTGCCGGACTTCCTCGACTCGCTGCTCGCCTTCGGCTCGATGGCCGAGCGGGTCGACGGGCTCCCGCACCTCGTCGTCTTCCCGATGTACACGCAGAACGGCAGCACCGAGCGCCTGCTCGAGGCCGTGCTGCTGTCGGTCGTGTGGCCCGAGTGGGTCGCGGCCATCGAGGCCGAGCGCTTCACCAACGCCAAGTTCGTGCCGGTGGCCTTCGCCGAGTTCACCCCCGGCTACGACACCCACAGCGCCGTGCTGTTCCCCGAGACCGTCGCCGTGCGCGAGACGCCGTCGTTCGAGTGGGGTGCGATCTTCTGCGACCGCGAGGCCGCGCGCTTCCGCCGGGTGATCGGCGCTGCGGTCGAGTCGCTGCACGTCGACATGCCGGCCGACGCCGCCCCGCTCTTCGACGACCAGCGCGTCGCGCAGGAGACCTTCGTCCTCTGGGACCTCGTCCACGACCGCGCCCACATGCGCGGCGACCTGCCCTTCGACCCGTTCCTGGTCAAGCAGCGCCTGCCCTACTGGCTGTATGCGCTCGAGGAGCTGCGCTGCGACCTCACGGCCTTCCGCGCGGCCGTCGAGCTCGAGCGCGACGGCGTGGAGGCTGCACGCCTCGTGCAGTACGCCGTCATCCTCGACCGCACGCTGCGCTTCCCGGTGTCGGGCACGCGCCACCGCAACTACGACAGCCTCGGCGGCCAGGTGCTCTTCGCCTGCCTGCGCCGCGGCGGCGCGATGACGTGGTCGGACAACCGGCTCTCGATCGACTGGGAGCGCACCGCCGTCGTCGCGCAGGAGCTGCTCGCGCGGATCGAGGACCTCTACTGGACGAGCATCGACCGCAACAAGGTGAGCCACTGGCTCGCCGCGTACGACCTGGTGCGCGAGTACGTCGAGCCGCACGTCGCATCGCGCTGGGCCCAGGGCCTCGCCGAGCTCGGCCCCGAGGCCACGACCAAGGACTACAACGACGCGGCGCTGCCCGACGAGTTCCCCCTGTCGCTGTTCTTCGAGATCCTGCAGCGCAGGATCGGTCCGGTCGTCGACTCCGCGAAGGGGATCCGCGCATGAGCAGCAACCTCGGCGAGGGCTCCCTCGTCGTCGTGACCGGCGCCGGCGGTCCCGCCGGTTCGGCCACCGTGCAGGCGCTCGTCGCCACCGGCGCCACGGTCGTCGGCGCCGACCGCAGCGCCGACTCCCTCGAGGCCGTGCGCAACCGCCTCGGCGACGCCGCCGACCGGTTCCGCGGCGACGTCGTCGACCTGCTCGACGTCGACCGGGTGCGCGCGTGGGCCGATGCTGTCGCGATGTCGCACCCGTCGGGCTCGCGCCGCGTCGACGGCGTCGTCCACCTCGTGGGCGGCTGGCGGGGCGGCTCGCGCTTCCTCGACAACACGGTCGAGGACGCCGCGTTCCTGCACGACCTGCTCGTGCGCACGCTGCAGCACGTCACCCTCGCCTTCCACGACGACCTGCTCGCGTCGCCGCGCAGCGAGTTCGTCATCGTCTCCGCGCTCGGGGCGTCCAAGCCCACCGCGGGCAACGCCGCCTACGCGGCGTCGAAGGCAGCCGCCGAGGCCTGGACCGCGGCGCTCGCCGACTCGTTCACCAAGCTGCAGAAGGACTCCGGGCCCACGGCCGCGGCGTCCACCCTCGTCGTCAAGGCGCTCGTGCACGACGCGATGCGCGAGGCGTCGCCGGAGAAGTCGTTCGACGGCTTCACCGACGTCGCCGACCTCGCCGCCGAGATCGTGTCCCTCTGGGACCTCGACGCCGCCACCGCCAACGGACTCACCAAGGTGCTCGCCCCATGACCAGCTTCGCCAGCGACAACTACTCCGGCGTCCACCCCGCGGTCCTCGAGGCGGTGGCCCTCGCCAACGAGGGCCGCGCGCCGGCGTACGGCCGCGACCCCTGGACCGCCCGCCTGCAGGACGTCGTCCGCCGCCAGTTCGGCGAGCAGGCCGAGGCGTTCCCGGTCTTCAACGGCACCGGCGCCAACGTCGTGGCCCTGCAGGCCATGACGACGCGCTGGGCGTCGGTCGTGTGCACGTCCACCGCGCACATCCACGTCGACGAGTGCGGCGCGCCGGAGAAGGTGGCCGGCGTCAAGCTGCTCACCATCCCGACCTTCGACGGCAAGCTCACGCCCGAGCTGATCGACCTCGAGGCCCGCGGCATGGACGACGTCCACCGCGCGCAGCCGCAGGTCGTGTCGATCACGCAGACCACCGAGCTCGGCACGGCGTACACGGTCGAGGAGATCCGGGCGATCTGCGACCACGCGCACTCGCTCGGGCTGCGCGTGCACCTCGACGGCGCCCGTCTCTCCAACGCGGCCGCGACCCTCGGGGCGAGCCTGCGCGAGATGACGACCGACGCCGGCGTCGACGTCGTGTCGCTCGGCGGCACCAAGAACGGCCTCATGCTGGGCGAGGCCGTCGTCGTGCTGAACCCCGAGGCGGCGCCGCACGTCGACTACGTGCGCAAGTCGTCCACGCAGCTGGCGTCGAAGATGCGGTTCGTGTCCGCGCAGCTCGAGGTGCTCTTCGGCACCGACCTGTGGCTGCTCAACGCCACCCATGCCAACGCCATGGCGCAGCGCCTGGCCGCCGGGCTCGAGGGCATCCTCGACGTCGTCCGTCCCGTGCAGGCCAACGCCGTCTTCGTGCGGCTGCCGGCCGACGTGGCCGAGCGCCTGCGCCGCAGCTACGAGTTCTACGACTGGGACGAGTCGGTCGGCGAGGTGCGCTGGATGACGGCGTGGGACACCACGCCCGAGCAGGTCGACGCCTTCGTCGCCGACGTCCGCACCGCCCTCCTCGACCCCGACCGCGTCACCGCCTGAGCACGTACGCGCTTTGGATGGGTGAGCGACACCGATAGACGTCGCTCACCCATCCACAGCGAGCTCAGTCGGCGTCGGCGTCGAAGAGGGGGCCGACGCCGGAGAGCTTGAGGACGCGCTCGACCGGGCCGTGGGCGCCGACGACGCGCACGCGCCGGCCCCGGGCGACCGCGGCCGCCCGCAGCCGCAGCAGCCAGCCCAGGCCGCCGGAGTCGATGAACGACAGCTGGCTGAGGTCGAGCAGCACGTCCTTGCCCTCGAGCGCCCGGTAGAGGTCGTCGATCGGCTGGGTGCGGCTGGCGCGGGTGCTGGAGAAGTCGGCCTCGCCCTCGAGCCGCAGCGACAGTGCGTCGTCGAGGATGCTCGCGACGACGACCAGCGACGGCTCGGCCAGGACGACGGAGAGCTCGTCGCGGCCGGCGGACGCGGTCCGGGGCGAGGGGATGGCGTCCCGGGAGGCCGCGGTCGCCCGGGCGGCACTGGTGCCGGGGCTGCCGATGCTGGTGCTCACGAAGGTCCCCCCTCCGTCGCCGCGGGCCGTCCGCGGGCTCATGTCTGCTGGCCCACCGTTACCCGCCGTCGGCACTGGGCAAACACGGCGTGACGTCCCTGCTTCGACGCGGCCGCCGCGCTACCCGTGCAGGAGCAGCCACAGGCCGGCGACGCCGGAGAGCAGCACCGCGGCGTTGTCGAACACCTTCTGGCTCAGGTGCTTGAAGATCCGCAGGCCGATGAGCGCGCCGATCACGATGACCGGCACGAACCACAGGCTCGCCCGCAGCGTCTCCCAGCTCATCAGCCCGAGCCCGACGACTACCGGGATCTTGGCGACGTTGACGACGAAGAAGAACCACGCCGACGTGCCCATGAACACCAGCATCGGCGTGCGCATCGCGACGAGGTACATCGACATCGCGGCTCCGCCCGCGTTGGCGGCCATCGTCGTCGCGCCGGCGAGCGGGCCGAAGAACGCGGCGCCGACGGCGGGGTGGCCGAGGTCGATCGCGTCGCCCGATGCCGCCCGCCGGCGGCGGTAGAGCTCGAGCACCACCGAGGTCAGGATCAGCGCGCCGAGGATGCGGGCGAGCACGGCGTTGCTCAGGTAGTGGAAGGCCACGGCCATCACGACGAAGCCCACGAGGATCCCCGGGATGAGCCGCAGGATCAGCCGCCACTGCACGTGCTGGCGGTAGCGGGCCAGCGCGAAGAGGTCGCCGACGAGCAGCAGCGGGATGACGAACGCCGACGCCACGGTGGTGCCCAGGGCAGCCGCGAGCAGCGGGCCGGCGAGCATGCCCAGGGTAGGCAGCGACGTCTTGGAGATCCCGTAGAGCAGCACGCAGAAGACGACGACGCCGAGCACGAGCGGCGACCAGGATGCGACCACGCGCTCAGCTCTCGCGGGCGTAGTTGGCCGACATGTGGCCGTCGGGGTCGACGCGCTCGAGGATCGCGTCGGCGATGCCCCGCAGCTGCTCCTGCTGCTCGGGGGTCAGCGCGTCGATGACGCTGCCGCGCACGGCCTCGAGGTGGCCCGGGGCAGCCTGCTGCACGAGAGCCCAGCCGGCGTCGGTCAGGCGGGCGTTGGTGGCGCGGCGGTCCTGCGGGCACGGGAACCGCTCGACGAGGCCGCGGTCCTCGAGCCGCTTCACCACGTGGCTCAGGCGCGGCAGTGTGCCGCTCGTGCGGGCGGCCAGCGCCGTCATCCGCAGCGTGCGGTCGGGCGCCTCCGAGAGCATCGCGAGCACCCAGTACTCGAAGTGCGTGACGTCGGAGTCGCGCCGCAGCTGCTGGTCGAGCACGCCGGGCAGCAGCTCCATGACCGCGGCCAGGCGCACCCAGGCCGCCATCTCGCGGTCGTCCAGCCAGCGCGTCATGGCCCCATCCTACGCATTACTTGACACGACAACCAATGCCTCGTACGGTGCTCGCGGTTACTTGTAGAGACAACCAAAGCCTGGAGGCACCCATGAGCACCGTCACCATCCTCGGCAAGGGCAACGTCGGCTCCGCGGTCGCGGGCCTCGCGGGCAAGGCCGGCCGCGACGTCCAGATCCTCGACACCGCCAGCGCCGGCACCCCGGTCGCGGGCGACATCGTCGTCCTCGCCGTCCCCTTCGGCGCGGTCGACGCGATCATCGCCGAGCGCGGCGCCGAGCTCGCCGGCAAGGTCGTCGTCGACGTCACCAACCCGGTCGACTTCGCCACCTTCGACGGCCTCGTCGTCCCCGCCGACTCCTCGGCCGCCGCGGTCATCCAGGCGAAGCTGCCGGAGGCCAAGGTCGTCAAGGCGTTCAACACCAACTTCGCCGGCACCGTCGCCTCGGGCTCGGTCGGCGAGACCACCACCACCGTCCTCGTCGCCGGCGACGACGCCGACGCCAAGGCCGCCGTCCGCTCGCTCGTGACCGACGCCGGCCTCAAGGCCCTCGACGCCGGCTCGCTCAAGCGCGCCCGCGAGCTCGAGGCCGTGGCCTTCCTCCAGATCACCCTCGCCGCCAGCGAGCAGGTCTCCTGGGTCGGCGGCTTCGCCGTCGTCGCCTGACACACGCCGCCAGCCCGACGGGCCCGGATCCCAGCGGATCCGGGCCCGTCGCCATGCCAGCGGTCACGCGGTATCGGACCGACCAGCAAGTCGGCCCCGAACCCGACGCGCCACCCACCAGCGGCATGGCCGGGACCCGGCGCCACGTCAGTGGCATCCCTGTCCGGCTCTCCTGGTCATGGGGACCCCTCACCCGAACCGCCCCACAACGCGAAGCGACGCCCAAGAGCGACAGCGCGGGGACCGGGCGCCGGGCGTGAGTGTCACTTCTGTACCGGTCTATCGGTCATGGGGACCCCTCATCAGAACCAGCGCGCGACGCATGGCGACGGCCGAGAGCGACAGCGCGGGGACCGGGCGCCGGGCGCAGCCCGTCCGCCCGGGCCCCGCAGAGTCTGTCCCTCCCCCACAGCGAAACCCCACCGACGACCGACAGGCCGACCCGGCCCGCCTGCGACACAGGGCCGAAGGGTCTGGGGAGGAGGGGGCTGGGCAGTGCCGGGCTGAGATTTCAAGCCTGACGATCGAAGCACGGCACTGCGCAGCCCCCTCCGACCCCGCAGGGGTCGTCCGACCACGCCACGCATCACGAGACCGTCGGACATGGACCGCCAGGCAGACCCGGCCACGAACGATGAAGGTCAGGGAACGACGGGTCTAGTGCACGCCCTGGGCCCCCGCTGGTCAGGCGGGAGGAACGACGGGCTGGCCAGTAGGGGACTTCATCGAACCCGGGTGGGGTGCAACGGGGGTGCGAAGGACGGCGTTTGTCAGATGTTCTCGATGTCGTCGCGCTGCGGCCGGCCGGCGGGATGTGGTCCGATCCGATGCTCGCGGAGATCGCTCGTCCGGCCACCGTGTGCACGCACCGTAGCCCGATCGGCGTAGCGCCGTGCTCGGAGATGGCCCGTACGGCGGATGCCGATGCACACAGCGTGACGGCAGCATGGGCGGGCACGCTTCCAGGGGGGCCTGGGATGGTGCAGAGGAGTAGGGGATCCGCGACATGACGACGCCGACGCTGCAGCCGCAGCGCGCCGCCAGCACCTCGGTGCTGGTGGGCGTCGATCTCGTGCGGGTGCAGGACGTCGCCGACGCGGTCGCCGCGTTCGGCAGCCGCTACCTCGACCGGGTGTACACCCCGGCCGAGCAGGCCTACGCCGAGGCCGAGCCGAGGGTGCGCGCCGAGCGCCTCGCGGCACGTTTCGCGGCGAAGGAGGCGGTCGTCAAGGTGCTCCGTCCGGCCGGTGCCAGGCCGGAGTGGACCTCGATCGAGGTCGTACGCGACCTGGCCGGCGGGTGCGACGTGCATCTGTCAGGCCTGGCCGCCGAGCTCGCCCGCGACGCCGGCATCACCGGCCTCGCGGTCTCCCTCACCCACGACGGCGACAACGCCGCCGCCACCGTCGTCGCCCTGCGCGGCGGCGCACCCGGGCTCAGCCAGCTGCGCGAGGCCGCGCAGCGCGCCACCGACGACGCCCTCCCGGCGTCAGAACCGAAGGGAACGTCGTGAGCGACCTCGCCACCGACATCGACTCGGCCGTCCGGACGGTCCTCGAGGAGCACGGCCGCCTCGCGGTCGACGTCGCCTCGCTGGACGCGGAGGCCGACCTCTACGCGGCCGGCCTCACCTCGCACGCGAGCGTGAACGTCATGCTCGCGCTCGAGGACGCCTTCGACGTCGAGTTCCCCGAGCGGATGCTGAAGAAGGCGACGTTCGGCAGCATCGGCTCGATCGCCGCCGCGATCGCCGAGATCCAGGACGAGTCGTGACCGCCGTGGCGACCGACAGGTCGCTGGTCGAGCTGGTCGCGCAGGTCGCCAAGGACGTCGCCGGCCCGAACGCCGCGTCGGTCGACGCCGAGGCCCGCTTCCCGCACGAGGCGTTCGCGGCGCTGCGCGAGATCGGCGCGATGTCGGCGCTCGTCAGCGTCGAGGAGGGCGGCTGGGGCGCGTCGCTGGCCGAGGTCGGCCTCGCCACGCAGGAGCTCGGCAAGTACTGCGCGTCGACGTCGATGATCTTCGCGATGCACCAGATCCAGGCCGCCTGCCTGGTGCGCCACGGGCGCTCGCCGGTCTTCGCCGAGCTGCGCCGCCGCCTGGTCGAGGAGCAGATCCTGCTCGCGTCGGCCACCACCGAGCTCGGCATCGGCGGCGACGTGCGCACGAGCTCGTGCGCCGTCGAGCGCGTCGGCGACCGCTACCGCCTCGAGAAGAACGCGCCCGTCATCTCCTACGCCGAGCACGCCGACGCGATCTTCGTGACCGCGCGCGCCACCCCGGACAGCCCGCCGAGCGACCAGTCGCTCGTGGTGTGCCTCAAGGAGGACCTGCAGCTCGAGCCCACGAGCGTCTGGGACACCCTCGGCTTCCGCGGCACCTGCTCCCCCGGCTTCGTCCTGCGCAGCGAGGGCCCGATCTCGCACGTGCTCGACGACCCGTACGGCGACATGTCGGCGCGCACGATGCTGCCGGTGTCGCACTCGCTGTGGGGCCACGTGTGGCTCGGCATCGCCGACGCCGCCGTCGACACCGCGCGCCGCTTCGTGCGCAAGGCCGCGCGCAGCAAGCCCGGCACCACCCCGCCCGGCGCGAGCCGGCTGGTCGAGGTCGTCGGCGTCCACCAGCAGCTCGCCGACGTCGTCCACACGGCGGCGGCGCGCTTCGACGCCGTGGCCCACGACGACGACGTCCTCACCTCGGTCGGCTTCGCGATCGCGATGAACAACGTGAAGATCACGGCGTCCACACTCGTCATCGACATCGTGAGCCGCGCGCTTCTCGTCGTCGGCATCGCGGGCTACCGCGAGGACGGCGCGTTCGCCATGGGCCGCCTGCTGCGCGACGCGTACGGCGGCGCGCTCATGGTCAACAACGACCGCATCGCCGGCAACACCGCCCAGCTGCTCCTCGTGCACAAGGACTGACCATGACCGTCACCCTCGAGTCCGCGCGCGAGGCCTTCCGCGACCAGCTGCTGGACGCCGGCCTGCTCGTCCGCACGCAGGTCGACGGCCTCTACGGGCGCTCCGGCGTCTTCGAGGACGTCGTCGACGGCATCGACCGAGTGGTCGTCGCCGCCGGCGCCGACCAGGGCGCCCGCCGGCTGCGCTTCCCGCCGGTGCTCCCGCGCACGGTCTTCGAGCGCACCGACTACCTGGCGTCGTTCCCGAACCTCACCGGCTCGGTGCACACCTTCGTCGGCAACGACAAGGACCACGCGCGGCTGCTGTCGCTGCACGAGACCGGCGCCGACTGGACCGCCGAGCTCGTGCCCAGCGAGGTCGTGCTGATCCCCGCGGCCTGCCACCAGGTCTACCCGACGCTCACGGGCACGCTGCCCGAGGGCGGCGAGATCCTCGACGTCTACTCGTACTGCTTCCGCCACGAGCCGGCCGCGGACCCCGCGCGCATGCAGGCGTTCCGGATGCACGAGTACGTCCGCGTCGGCACGCCCGACGACGCCCTCGCGCACCGCGAGATGTGGATCGCGCGCGGCCTCGACGTCCTCGGCACGCTGGGCCTGCCGGCCACGCCCGAGGTGGCCAACGACCCGTTCTTCGGACGCGCCGGCCGGCTGCTCGCGCACAACCAGCGCGACGCCGCCCTCAAGATCGAGCTTGTCGTCCACCTCTACGGCGAGGACGAGCCCGGCACCGCGGTCGTGTCGGCGAACTGCCACCAGGACCACTTCGGCACGCCGTTCGAGATCCGCACGGCCGACGGCGAGACGGCGCACTCCGCGTGCGTCGGGTTCGGCATGGAGCGCATCGCGCTCGCGCTGTTCCGCCACCACGGCCTCGACGTCGACGCGTGGCCGGCTGACGTCCGTTCGGCCATGGGCCTGTAGGGGAAACGTCGCTGTGACCACCACGTCGGTCTCGCTGCTGCCGGTGACGGCGGCGACCTTCGTCCCGAGCGCGCTGCACGCGGCCGACCGCGACTGGACCGAGACCAACTGCTACGTCGACCTCTGGATCGAGGTGCTCAGCTCGCTGGGCCTCGACCCGGGGGCGGCGGGCGCATGCACGCTGTCGGCGCGCTTCGAGGGCGACCAGTGGACGTTCCTCAAGTACCCGCCGGAGGACCTGCGCGCGCTCTACGGCGTCGAGGTCTCCGAGCTCAACGTGTGGCGGCCCGTGCTCGACCACGTCGTCGAGCACCTGCGGCTCGGCAACCTGCTCACCGTCGAGGTCGACGGCTGGTACCTGCCCGACACCGCAGGCGCGTCGTACCGCACCGAGCACGTGAAGACCACGATCGTGCCGCAGGACGTCGACGTCGAGGGCCGACGACTCGGGTACTTCCACAACGCCGGCTACTTCGAGCTGTCGGACGACGACTTCGACGGCGTCTTCCGCCTCGGCCGCACCTTCGACGCCGACGTGCTGCCGCCCTACGTCGAGCTCGTCCGGCTCGACCGCGCGCGCCGCGACGATGCCGGGCTCCCCGACCGGGTGCGGGCGCTGGTCGGCGACCACCTCGCGCGGCGCCCGGACGGCAACCCCGTGGCCGACCTCGGCGAGCGGGTGCAGGCCGATGCCGCCTGGCTCGCGGCCGAGGGCCTCGAGACCTTCCACAAGTACGCCTTCGGCACGCTGCGCCAGTGCGGCTCCACGGCCGAGCTCGCGTCGGACTTCTGCGACTGGCTCAGCGCCCACGCCGGCGCCGGTCTCGACGACGCCGCCGCGGACTTCCGCGCGGTGTCGCAGGGCATGAAGACCGTGCAGCTGCAGGCGGCCCGGCTCGCCCGCGGCCGCAGCGTCGACCTCGCCACCCCGTTCGCGGCGCTGGCCGAGCGCTGGGCGTCAGCGGTCGGCCGCGTCGAGGAGTGGCACCGCCAGGCATGAGCCCCGACCCCGCCCTCGTGCTGCGGGACGGGTGGCAGGTCGCTGCCGCCGCCCCGGGCGCCGCCGCGCACCCGGACGACCTGGATGCACTGGGGCTGCGCTGGATCGACGCCGTCGTCCCGGGCACCGCGGCCGCAGCGGTACGGGCTGCCGACGGCAACGACGCCGCCCGCGCGATCGACTACGACGCCCACGACTGGTGGTGGCGCACGTCGGTGCACGTCGTGGAGCCGGGCGCGTACCGGCTGCGCCTCGACGGCGTCGCGACGGTGAGCGACGTCTGGATCGACGGCGCCCACGCGGTGTCGAGCGCCTCGATGCTGCGCGGCTCCTCGACCGACGTCGGCCTGCCCGTCGGCGAGCACGTCGTGGTGATCCGGTGCGCCGCGCTGAGTCCTCTGCTCGAGGAGAAGCGGCCGCGCGCCCGGTGGCGCACCAACCTCGTCTCCCCCGGCAACCTGCGCTGGTTCCGCACCACCGCGCTCGGCCGGATGCCCACGCTCGCACCGCATCACGCCGCCGTCGGGCCTTGGCGCCCGGTGCTGCTGCAGCCGCTCGACCACCCCTACGTCGTCCGCCGCGACCTGCGCACGCAGCAGGTCGACGGCGGCTGGCAGGTGCGGGTCGAGGCAGTGATCGCCCGCACCGAGGAGGACGACGCCGTCGCGACCGTGCGGGCAGGCGCGGGGTCGGTCGAGGTCGCCGTCACGGGCAAGGAGTGCGTGCTCGCGGTCGACGTCGACGTGCCGGACGCCGCGCTGTGGTGGCCCGCGGGCTACGGCGACCAGCCGCTCTACGACGTCGCCGTCGACCTCGACGGCCACCGGCACGACCTCGGCCGCGCCGGGTTCCGCACCGTCGAGCTCGACGACCCGACGGGCCTGCTGTCCCTGCGCGTCAACGGGATCGCGATGGTGGCTCGGGGAGGGGTGTGGTCGCCGCCGGACGTCGTGGGGCTCACCGACGAGGGTGTGGTGGAGCAGCTCGAGCGCCTGGCTGCGGCGGGCGCCACCATGGTGCGCATCCCCGGCACGGCCGTCTACGAGGGCCCGGCGTTCTGGGACGCCTGCGACCGGCTCGGCCTGCTCGTGTGGCAGGACGCCATGCTCGCCACCCTCGACCCGCCGGACGACGACGAGATGCAGCGCGAGCTCGCCGCCGAGCTCGCCGAGGTGCTGCGCCCGCTGCAGGGCCGGCCGTCGCTGGCCGTCGTCAGCGGCGGCTCGGAGACCGAGCAGCAGCCGACGATGCTGGGCCTGCCCGAGGAGCGGCGCACGGTCCGCGCCCTGGTCGAGACGTTCCCCCACGTCGTGGCGCGCATCGTCCCCGGCACGCCGTACGTCACGTCGAGCCCGTCCGGCGGCGACCTGCCCACGCACTCGTCGCGCGGCGTCGCCCACTGGTTCGGCGTCGGCGGCTACCTGCGCCCGCTGCACGAGACCCGCCGTGCCGCCGTGCGCTTCGCGGCCGAGTGCCTCGCGTTCGCCGCGCCGCCGGAGGCCGCGACGCTGCGCGGCTGGGGCTGGCCCGACTCCGACGCCGGCCACACCCCGCGCTGGAAGGCCGGCGTCCCCCGCGACAACGGAGCCTCGTGGGACTTCGAAGACGTGCGCGACCACTACGTGCGCGAGCTGTTCGGCGTCGACGCCGAGGCCGTGCGCACCAGCGACCCGTCGCGCTACCTCGACCTCGGCCGCGCAGCTCTCGCGCACCTCGGCGTCGAGGTGTTCACCGAGTGGCGGCGGCCAGGCTCCGGCAGCAGCGGCGGCCTGGTGCTGCAGGCGCGCGACGTCGTGCGCGGCGCCGGCTGGGGCCTGCTCGACGCCGACGGCCGCGCCAAGTCGATGCTGCTCGCGCTGCGCCGCGCCTGGGCGCCCGTCGCGCTGCTCGCCACCGACGAGGGCCTCGACGGCCTGTGGCTGCACGTCGTCAACGACACGGCGTCGCCGCTCGACGGCACGCTCGAGCTCGCACTGCTCGACCACCAGGGGCGGGTCGCGGAGAAGGGCTATTCGGCCGTGCACGTCGAGCCGCGGTCGGGCACGACCGTCACGGTCGACGGGATGCTCGGCGCCTTCCGCGACGTACTGCACGCCTACCGCTTCGGCCCGGCCGCGTTCGACGCCGTGCACGTGCGGCTGCAGGCCGAGGGCCTCCCGGGGACCGTCGAGGTTGTGCACCTCGTGGGCGGGCAGTCGCGCCCGGCGCTGCCCGACGTCGGCCTCGAGGCTACGGCGTCGGTCGTCGGCGGCCGGTGGGTCGTCGACATCTCGTCGCGAGAGCTGGCGCAGTGGGTGGCGCTCGACGTCGACGGCCACGAGCCGGCGGAGTCGTGGTTCCACGTCGTGCCCGGGTCGGTGCGGCGCGTGGAGCTGCTCGGCCCCCTCGACGCCGTGCCCGCCGGCCGCGTGCGCGCGCTCAACAGCCGCGCCGACACCGGCATCCGCGCGGCCGACGGGGGTGCCGCGTGAGCACCACGGCCGGCTGGTTCGCGGGCCCGGGCGGCGTCCCGATGTTCGCCACCTGGCACCTGCCCGCGAGCGCCGCGGCCGCGGTGCCCTCCGCGCGCGGCGTCGTCGTCCTCGTCGGCACCGTCGGCGACGAGCAGCTCGTGGCCCACCGCGCGCTGCGCATCCTCGCCGACGCGCTCGTGGCCGAGGGGCTCGCCGTCGTCCGCGTCGACCTGCCCGGCACCGGCGACTCCGGAGATGTGCTCGCCCCGTCGGAGCCCGGCGACCGTGTGCCCTCGTGGACCGACGGCGTCGTGGCGGCGGTCGAGCACGCGCGCTCGTCGGGCGCGGAGTCGGTGTCGGTCGTCGCGCTGCGGCTCGGGACGGTGCTGCTGTCCCACGCCCTCGACCGCCTCGGCGCGGTCGACCACCTCGTGCTCTGGGACCCGTGGCCGTCGGGCTCCGCGTACCTGCGGCGGCTGCGCGCCCTGCACGTGATGTCGGGCTTCGAGCAGTTCTCCCGCGACGCCGGTGTCGAGGGCCCGGGCACCTGGATCGATGCCGACACCGAGGCGGCCCTGAAATCGCTGCGACTGCAGGCGGTCCCGGCCGATCAGCCGGCCACGCTCGTGCTGCGCGAGACCGAGCAGGCCGGTGCCTCGTTCTCCGCCGACGCGGTCGCTCCGCACGCCGACGTCGTCGCCACCGACGAGGCGGAGGCGTGGCTCGACACCGTGCGGCTCGAGGCCCGGATGCCGCGCCGCACCATCGCCGCCATCGCCGAGCGGCTGTCGAAGGCGCTCCCCCACGAGCCCTCGCCGCTCGTGCCGATGACGCGGTCGGAGACCGTCGTCGCCACGCCCGGCGGTCCCGTCCGCGAGCGGATCGCGGCCCTCGGGCCGCGGCGGCTGTTCGGTGTGGTCGCCGAGCCCGTGGACCGCGAGGCACGGGGCACCGTGCTGATCTCCGACACCGCGACGACCTACCACGCCGGACCGGCGCGGATGTGGGTGGATCTCGCGCGCACGCTCGTGCACCAGGGGCTGCGCGTGGTGCGCTACGACTTCCTCGATATCGGCGACTCGCCCAACGGCACGTCGCTGGACGGCCCGCGCTACTACAACGACTCCTGCGTCCGCGACGTCGTCGACGCCGCGCGTGCCGCGCAGGGCGACGGGCCGCTGCTCCTGCTCGCCCACTGCTCGGGCTCGTGGGCGTCGCTCATGGCCGCGCGCGAGCTCTCGCCCGACGCGCTGTACCTGCTCAACCCCCTCATCTGGGGCTCCCACCCGCCGGAGATGGGGCCGACGGTGAGCGGCACCGTCGCCGTGGCGGACGGAACCGCCAGTCTCCAGTCGCGCGCGCGCCACTGGGTGCGCGAGAACCAACCGGTCCGGCGCAGTGCCCAGGCCGTCCGCAACTCGCTCGTGCGCGTCGGCGCCGTCGGCTCGGCCGACGGCCGGCTGCTCTCGCTCGTGCGCGGCGGCACCCGGGTGACGGTCGCGCTCGGCACCGTCGAGCTCGAGCAGTACCACCGCTTCCTGCGCCTCGGCGGCGAGCAGCGCATCGCGGCGTCCGACCATGTCCGCGTCGACGTCACCGTCCACACCGACCACGCCCTGAAGTCGCGCATCGTCCGCGAGCACCTCATGCACGAGATCCCGCAGTGGATCGCCACCGACCTCGAGTCGCTTTGGATGGGTGAGCGACCCCTATAGGCGTCGCTCACCCATCCAAAGCGGGTACGTCACCCCTGGATGTAGTTGGTCAGGGCTGCGCGCTCGTCCTCGAGCTCGGCGAGGCGCGCCTTGACGACGTCGCCGATGCTCACCAGGCCGGTGAGCGAACCGTCGACCACCACCGGCAGGTGCCGGATGCGGCGGTCGGTCATGAGGGTCGCGACCTTCTCGATGTTGTCGGCCGGCTGCACGGTGAAGACCTCGAGGGTGCACACCTCGCCGACCGGCTTCTCCAGCGCGGACGGGCCCTCGGACTCCAGTGCCCGGACGACGTCGCGCTCGCTGACGATGCCCGCGACGGTCGTGCCGTCGGACGACACCACGACGCAGCCGATGCGGTGCTGGGCCAGCACGCGGGCGAGCTCGTGGACGGAGATGCCCGGGTCGACCGTGACCACGTTCGAGCCCTTGGACTTCAGGATGTCCGACACCAGCATGCCGTCGCTCCTCCTCGTGCGCGGCCCACGGCCCGACCCCGGGGACCTCGTCACCCGATTGTGGGGGACGCAGCCCCCTCCCCGGGAGGGATCCCCCGCCTTTGCGACCGGAGAACGACATCCGAACGCCCAGGTCAGGGCACCCTCAGCGGGTCTTCCGCAGCTGCCCCGACGTACGCATGAACGCTGGCGCACTGAACACGGGTCTCGTGGGGCGGGTGGGGCTCGAACCCACGACCTGACGGATTATGAGTCCGCTGCTCTGACCGGCTGAGCTACCGCCCCGGGGAGCGCCATCCTTTCAGGCCCGGCCGCGGACGACGGCCCGCAGGGGCCTCGCGCCGCCGCGGACGGCGTCGCGCATTAGCACCGGATGACCGGTCGTGGGGAACCAGCGCTGTCACCCAGGAGGGTGGCTCACGTCCGGTAGCCGGATGCACACGCATCGATACCTCGCGAGAACCGTTGCAGCACAAGCGATCTCGGCCCTGACCGCGGGTTCAGGACGTCGCCCGGCAGGGCGTACGACCAACGTCTAGTAACCGCCTCGACCCCGGCGGTGGGCCACTGGGCCCGCGTGGACGGGCCCGTCCGTCCATGGGGAGAAGTCGGGGCAACCGCTATGGCGACAACACGCGACGTCTGGGTCAAGGGCTCTGCCGCATCGAGGCAGACCACGCAGATCACCTTCTCGGTGCGACGGGCGGACCACCGCCTGCTGCGCATCCTGCTGGGAGTGCTGGTGCTCCCCCTCACGCTCCTCGCGGTGCTGGTCGGCGGCACGGCGCCGGCCAGCGCCGTGGGGGCCGTGTCGCCGAGCGCGAGCACCACCAACGGGTTCCCGACCTGGTACCAGGACAGCGCCGGCAACCGGGTCGAGCAGTGCCTCGACCCGCTCGACCCCAACTGCGTCGTCCTGGCCAGCCCGACGTTCACGCCGGCCGCGCCGCTGGAGTTCCCCACCAACTTCCCCGACGAGTTCTTCTACGCCCTCGCCGAGTCCGACATCCTCAGCACACCCGGCTGCGCCGGCACGTCGCCGGGCAAGGCCAGCGTGCGGCTCGCGCTCGAGGGCGCGTTCATCAACGGCGACCCGGTGGCCGCCGACCGCATGGTGTTCGGGCGCATCCGCGTCAAGGTCACCAGCGGCCTGTGCCCGCTGACGACCTACCGCTTCCAGCACCCGTTCGGCACGACGACGCTCACGACCAACGCGGCAGGCGCGATCCCGGCCAACGTCGGCACCCAGGACGTCGGCTGCGTGCCCACCACCGGCGTGCTGTGCAACTTCGCCACCGCCACCACCAGCCCCGTCTTCGGCACTGCCGCCGCGGGCGGCTTCCTGCGCTGGGACCCGGCCGTGGCACCGGCCGCCCCGGCGGGCTATCTCGGCGACGGCGCAGCGACACTGCACCCGGTCGTCGGCGGTACCAACGGCAACAGCTTCACCATCCAGACCGCCGCGGGCGCGCCGACCGGCATCAGCACCTCGCTGTTCACGGTCGCCGGCAAGCTGGCAGGCCCGCTGTCGTCGACGCCCGATCCCTTCGACTTCGGCGGCGTCCGGCTCGGCTCCGCCAGCGGCAAGACCGTGACGATCACCAACGTCGACCGCACCCCTGTCACGATCGGGACCGCCTCGCTGTCGTCCCCGGAGATCACCATCACCGGCGGCAGCTGCGTCAACGGCAAGGTGCTGACCCGCGACCAGACCTGCACCTACCAGCTGCGGTTCGCGCCCACCGGCCTGGCCGGACGCCGCGCGATCACCCTGACTGTGCCGTCGACGGGCGGCATCCGCTCGCCGCAGGACTTCCACCTCACCGGCTCGGCCACCAACGTCGGCGACGCGCCGGCGCTGTCGGCGAGCTCGGCGTCGCTGGCGTTCGGCAACGTCCGCGTCCGGACGGCGTCGCCCGTGCAGCACCTCGTCATCACCAACACCGGCCTGGCGCCGCTGGGCATCACGGACGTCTCGTTCGACCCGGTGACCAACCCCGAGCCCGACCAGTACCGCATCCTGTCCGACAGCTGCTCCACCGGCGCCTTCGTGGATCCGGGCCGCAGCTGCACCATCGACGTCGGCTTCGTTCCGTTCCTGTCCGGCCCCCACGCCACCCGCCTGCTCATCACGTCAAACGCAGGCACCGGCCTCGACGCCGTGGCCGTCACCGGCGCGGGCACCGGCGGCCTGGCGGCGGTCTCGGCGGACAAGCAGGGCAACGGGTTCCCGGAGTGGTACCGCGACGAGAACGGCATCAAGGTCGAGCCCTGCCTCGACCAGTCCGACCCCAACTGCGTCGTCCTGCCCGACGAGTTCTTCGACCCCGCGCAGCCCGTGGTCTTCCCGACCAACTTCCCGGGCGAGTTCTTCTACACGGTCTCGACGTCGGACGTCGTCGCCATCCGCGACCCCGCATGCTCGGCCACGCCGGGCAAGGCCCTCATGCGCTCGGCGGTCGAGGGCACCTTCGTCGATGCCGCACCCGCCGACGGCGACCAGATGGTGTTCGGCCGCATCCGGTTCTCCGTGACCGGCGGCCTGTGCCCGGGAACGGAGTACATCTTCACCTCGCCGTACGGCGCGGACTCCTACACGACCGACACGAGCGGCAGCCTCAAGCGCAGCGCCGCCACCGACGACGTGGGCTGCGTGCCCGCGCCGGGCGCGCCCTGCGTGTTCGCCGACGCCCTCTCCAGCCGCGTCCTCGGCAGCTTCGTCCGCTGGGACCCGGCGGTGGCCCCTGCCGCGCCCGCCGGCTACATCGGCGACGGCGCCACGCTCCACCGCATCACGGGAGCGCCGTTCTCGCCGGACGGCATCGCGCCGGCGAACTACTTCGAGGTCACCCGGGCCAGCGACGGCGTGCGCGTCGGGCGCACGGACCTGTTCGCGGTCTCCGGGAAGCTGCGCGGCCCCCTCGAGGCCGACCGGCCGACCGTGACGTTCTCGTCCGTGCCCGTCGGCTCGACGTCGGCGACGGAGACGGTCACCTACACCAACACCGGCCTCGCGCCGATCGGCGTCACCGAGGTGTCCCTGGCCGGGTTCGACGGCGACGACTTCGCCATCGCCGGGGACTCGTGCACCGGCACGAGCCTCGACCCCGGCGCCACCTGCGCCGTGTCGGCGAGCTTCTCGCCGACCTCCACCGGCGACCGGTCGATGGCCCTCGAGGTGCGCCACACCGGCCTCAACAGCCCGCTCCGCGTCGCGCTCACCGGCGTCGGCGGGGCGCAGGGCACGGCTGCGGCCATCAGCCTGGCTCCGCGCTCGCTCGACTTCGTGCCGCTGCACGTCGGCCGGACGAGCACCTACCAGACCGTCACGGTGTCCAACGCCGGCGGCACCGCGCCGCTGACGTTCACCGCGCCGGCCGAGCTGACCGGCCCCGGCAACGCGTCGTTCGCGATCGTCCACGACCGCTGCGACGCACCGGTCGACCCGGGCGCGAGCTGCGAGATCGACGTCGCATTCACCCCGCAGGCGGCGGGCAGCCTCAACGCATCCCTCGTCGTCCACGACAACGCGCCCGGGCTCACGCACTCGCTGGCGCTCACCGGCCGCGGCTCCGACGCCGTGCCGGACGTGTCCGACACTGCCGACCCGGCGAACGGGTTCCCGCAGTGGTACCAGGACGAGAACGGCGTGCGGCTCGAGCCGTGCCTCGACACGACGAGCGGCAACTGCATCGTCCTCGGCGACGCCACGTACGACCCCGCGCAGGCGCTGAGCTTCCCGGACAACTTCCCGGGCGAGTTCTTCTACGCCGTGGCCGACTCCGAGCCGATCTCGCTCCCGGGCTGCGCCGGCACGCCCGCGGGCATCGCGTTCGCCCGGGTGGCGCTCGAGGGCTCGTTCGCCAACGGCGATCCCACCGCCGGAGACCAGATCGTGTTCGGCCGCGTCCGGATCGTCGTCACCTCCGGCCTGTGCGCGAGCACGCCGTACACGTTCGACACCCCGTACGGCAGCTTCACCTTCACCACCAACAGCGACGGCGGGTTCGCCCGCAACGTCGGCACCACCGACACCGGCTGCGGCGCCGCACCGTGCGACTTCGCGGAGGCCGTGGTCTCGGGCCCGGCGCAGAGCTTCCTGCGGTGGTCCCCGGCCGACGGCGTCGCGCCGCCGGCGGGCTACCTCGGCGACGGCGCGTCGTTCCACCACGTCGTCGGCGGCACGTACACCCGTCCGGGCGACAGCTCGCCGCTCGACGAGTTCGTGATCTCCGACAGCGCGGGCAACGAGATCGCGAGCAGCGACCGGTTCCTCGTGTCCGCCAAGATCGCCGGTCCGCTCCAGGGCGACACCGCCTCGATCGCGTTCGGGCACGCCCCGGTCGGCAGCACCACCGCGTCCACGACGGTCACCGTCACCAGCGCTGCGCAGGGCACGACGCCGATCACCGGCGTCACCCTCACCGGGGCCCAGGCCGGCGACTTCGCGCTCGTCGGCGGCACCTGCTCCGGCGCAGCGCTCGCCCTCGATGGCTCGTGCACGGTCCAGGTGGCGTTCGCACCGCGCGCCGCCGGGGTGCGCACGGCCAGCCTGCGGGTCGCCGCGGGCGGGCAGGCGGTCGTCGTGCCGCTGTCGGGCCTCGGCGACGCCGTGCCCGCACCGGCCATCCGAGTCACGCCGGGCGTGCTCTCCTACGGCACGGTCACCTCGCCCGGCAGCGCGACGCTGACGACGACGATCACCAACATCGGCGACGCACCGCTGTCGGTGCTCGGCGCGGCGGTGTCCGGGCCAGCAGCGTCGGACTACGCCGCCGTCAGCGCCTGCCCGGCGCAGGTGGCGCCGGGCGGCACCTGCACGGTGGCGGTCACCTTCACGCCGTCCGCGGCGGGTGCGCGCACCGCGTCGCTCACCGTCGCCCACAACGCGACCGGCGGCACCACCGTCGTCTCGCTCACGGGCACCGGCGCGGGCTCGACGTTCACGGTGTCTCCCGATCCCGTGAAGCTGGGCACCGTCAACCGCAACACCACGAAGACGGCCACCGTCACGGTGAAGAACACCGGCACGACCGGCTTCACCATCACCGGGGCGGTCGTGACGGGCGCGCAGTCGGCGTTCTTCACAGTCACCGGGCCGGGCTGCCTGAACTCGGTGCTCGCCGCCGGGCGCAGCTGCAACCTGACGGTCTCGTTCCGGCCGACGGCGGCGACCGCCTACACGGGCACGCTCGTCGTCACCGGCGACACCACCACGCTGCCCAGGACCCGCAGCGTGCAGGTGACCGGCACGGGCAAGTAGCCGGTCGACGGACCTCCCGTGAGCCCGCTCCCCCCGGGCTTACGGGAGGTTCCGCTGCATCCAGAGCGCGGCCTGCGTGCGGTCGCGGACGCCGAGCCGCTGGAACACCGACGTGAGATGCGCCTTGACCGTGGCCTCGCTGATGCCGAGGCGCCGGGCGATCATCTTGTTGGTCAGGCCCTCCCGCAGCGCGGTCAGCACCTCGAGCTCGCGGGCCGTCAGCGGCGGCACGCCGGGGCCGGCGTCGGCCCGTCCGGACGGCGGGCCGTTGCGGGCGTCGACGAGCGCCCTGGCCGTGCGCCACGTCATCGGAGACTCGCCGCGCGACGCCGCATGCACGGCCTCGACGAGCTCGGACGGCGTCGCGTCCTTGAGCACGTAGCCGCGGGCGCCGGCGTCGAACGCGTCGACGATGTCGGACTGGTCGCTCGAGGTCGTGAGCATGACGACGGCCGTCGACGGCGAGGCGGCCAGGACCCGCCGCGTCGCCTCGATGCCGCTCATGCCGTCGAGCTTGAGGTCCATGAGGACCACGTCGACCTGCTGCGCGCCCACCGCGGCGACGGCCGCCTCTCCGCCGTCGACGGCGTCCACGAGCACTAGGCCCTCCTCGGACTCGATGAGCCCGCGCAGCCCCGAGCGCACGATGGGGTGGTCGTCCACCACCAGCACCCGTACCGGATCAGCGCCCACGCCGGCCTCCCTGCGAGTCGTTCCCACGGCTGATGATGAGGCCAACCCGCACTCCGCCGAGGGAGGAAGGCCCGACGGCGAGCTCTCCGCCCTCGTCGGCCGCGATCTCGCGCAGCAGCCGCAGCCCCATGTGCTCGCCGGAGTCGGGCGGCGGAGCGCCGGGCGCGAGCAGCTGCTGCGCGCCGGCGTCGAGGCCCCGGCCGTCGTCGTCGACCGTCAGCGTCCAGGCGTCCGGCGGCGCGGCCAGCAGCATCTGCACGCGATGCGCCCCGGAGTGGTCGCGGACGTTGTGCAGCGCCTCCTGCGCCGTGCGGTAGATCAGCGCCGCGACGTCCTCGGGCGGCTCCTCCGGCAGGTCGACCTCGACGTCGACGTCGACCTCGCGCGCCTGCAGCGGCGACGCGAGGTCCTTCACAGCCGCCTCGAGCCCCACCTCGGCGAGGCGGGCGGGGTAGATGTCGACGAGCAGGCTGCGCAGCTCGCGGATCGAGGAGCGGGTGGCCGTCGAGGCGTCGTCGAGCAGGTCGCGCGCCTCCGTCGGGGTGTCGCCGGGCAGCAGCCGCTCCACCCCGCCGAGGGTGAACACAGTGCCGGCCATGGTCTGCACGACACCGTTGTGCAGGTCGCTGGCGATGCGGCGGCGCTCCGCGTCCGAGGCCTGCAGCGCTCTGCGCAGCAAGCGCTCGCGGTCGTCCTGCGCCTCGCGGATCTGACGCGCCATGCCCCATGCGTTGGGCACCTGCACCAGCCAGAGGAACAGCAGCGCGCCCACCACCACCGGCGCGAAGGCCCACCAGATCGACGATCCGGCCGCCTGCACCGCGGTGTAGGGCACGTAGATCTCGAACAGCGCGTTCTGGCCCGTCGGCGTGCGCACCTGCGTGTAGACCTCGAGCACCTCCTCGTCGGAGGCGTCGAAGACGTTCTCCGGCCCGTCGGCCGTGCCGATCTCGGTCTCGGTGCCGCCGTTCTGCAAGACGTCCAGCGAGCCGCCGTCGAGCTCGAAGGTCTGGCCCTGCAGCCGCGGCTCGTCGCTGTAGACCACCGTGCCGTCGGCGCGCCACACCTTCGTGCGGGTGATGCGGTCGTCCTGGATCCGCGCGCCCATCTGCTCGCCGAACTCCGCGAGCGCCGCCGGCTCCATGGCCAGGACGGCGTCGGTCAGCGCGGGCTGCACGACCGCGCGCGCGTACGCCTCGGTGGTCCGCAGCGCGTCGCGCTCGGCCTCGGCCCGCGAGCTGTTCTGCAGGATGACGACGACGGCCACCCCGATGACGGCCACGGCGATCGCGCTCGTCAGGGCGAAGATGGCGACGGGACGGACCAGCCCACGGCTGCCCGCACCGGATCCGCTCCTGCCGGCCACCTTCGCAGGGTAGATGCGTGAACGGTCAACCACGCAACGGAACCACCCGTCCGTGGCGTCCCCGCTTTGGATGGGTGAGCGACGTCTATAGGCGTCGCTTACCCATCCAGAGCGACGAAAGCGGGCGGGCCAGGCGCTCTCGCGCCTGGCCCGCCCGTCGTGCTGTCGTGCTGTGTCAGATCAGCCCGGGGTGAGCTTGATCCACATCGTGGTCTTCTGCTGGTTGATGACCTTGATGCGGACGCCCGCGTCGGGCAGCTTCACGCCGGCCGTGGGGGCCGACGCGTACCAGTAGGTCCGGCTGTCGTCGAAGACGGGCTGGGCCTTCTGGCTCGGGATGTAGTTCGTGACCCCGTTGAGGTGCAGCTTGAGCGCGTCCGTGCGCTGCACCGAGAACGGGGCGTCGTACACCTGCACGCGGGCGCGCCACGGCGTGCCGTCGTTGCGCATCAGGGGCACGGGGTGCGAGTCGATCGGCAGGATCAGGCCCTGGCCGGGGTGCTCGCTCTTGTTGTTGTCGGTGAACGACGTGTCCCAGTACGAGATGAGCAGACCGTCCTGGTACGGGAAGTGCTCCACCTTGTTGCCGTTGGTGTTGAGGAACCCGAAGTTGTACGGACCGGTCTTGAGGTACGCGTCGTACGAGGTGTAGGCCCGGTACGAGGCGATGTAGTAGTGGTTCGCCTTGAACGTCGACGTCGCCCCGACGGCGGAGAAGCCGTCAGCGGTCCACGCGCTGTTCGCCGCGTCCTCGGCACCGTCGACGTCGGTCGTGCCGCCGAGGTTCAGCGTCACGTCGTCGGCGAAGAAGCCGATGCCGCCGGCAGCCGGGTCGGTGGCGTAGCGGAAGCGGATGTCGATCGTCTTGCCGGCGTACGCCGCCAGGTCGACCGTCCCGGCCTTCCAGCCGCCCGAGGTGCCGTCGATGCCGTTGTTCTCGGCCGGGTTGGTGATGCCGGGCACCGGGACGGCCTGGAAGCCGGCACCGGCGTCGACCTCGACGTAGGCGTAGTCGCAGGGGGTGTCGCCGCAGTCCTCGATGTCCCAGTTGGCCTGGAACGACAGGCTCGAGGAGCCGGACGCCGGCACCGTCACGCGACGGGTGAGCGTGTTGCTGAGCTCGTCGCCCGCGCCGGACCACCAGTCGTTGCTCCCGGCGAACGGCTCGACGAGGTCGAGCGTGACGTCCTTCGGGGGCAGGCCGACGATGAGCGCCTGCGGGTTCTTGGTGTTGTACTCGTGCGGGCCGAGCTTGAGGGTCTTGGTCTGACCCGCCTCGGCGTAGCGGTAGTCGAGCCAGCCCAGCATCAGCTTGTCCCACGCGGAGAGGTCCGCGGGGCGCGTGCCGATGCCCTGGTCGCCCGGACGCCACGCACGGCTCTGCGCCATGAGCGTCCACCAGTCGACGCCGTTGTCCGGGCCGCCGGCGGTGTCGTAGTGGTCCGGCAGACCGAGGTCGTGGCCGTACTCGTGGGTGAAGACCGACAGGCCGCCGTTCTCCGGCTGGATGGTGTAGTCGCCGATCCACAGGCCGGTGTCGCCGATCTGCGTGCCGCCGAGCGGCGCGTTCGCAGGGCCGTCGCCCTCGGAGCCGTCGAGGAAGGCGTACCAGCGGTGGCTCCAGATGGCGTCCTCGCCCTGCAGCGGGTCGCCGTCGGCCTCGTCGCCGCCGGCGTGGACGATCTGGAAGTGGTCGATGTAGCCGTCGGGCTCGTTGAAGTTGCCGTCGCCGTCGACGTCGTAGCGGTCCCACTGGTCGAACGTCGCGAGCTCGGCCGCGATGTCGTCCTTGCTGCGGCCCGCGGCCTCCTGGTCGGCGACCCACTGGTTCGCGGCGTCGCGGATCAGCGCCCAGGTGTTGGTGCAGACGATGTCCCCGCAGTCGTTGCGGCCGTAGCGCGCCTCGTTGTACTGCACCTTCACCCAGTTGGTGACCGTGCCGTCGACCGAGTAGCGGCCCGACGACTGGCGCTCGTAGTACGTCTTGAGCGACTCGACGTCCCAGCCCTCGCCGAAGTACATCTTCTTGAAGAACGCCTGCGAGGAGTCCTTCTGCCACACCGTCGAGTTGTCGTCAGCCGCGGGCTTGGGGATCTGGTTGCGCAGCGGGCCGTCGAAGACGGTCGGCCCGGGGGTGTCGGGGTCGGAGTCGACGTCCGGGTAGTCGGGGTGACGCTCGTTGCCGAACTCGGCGAGGATCACGAAGATCTTGTCGGTCGTCTCGCGCTGCAGCTCGACGTAGTTGTGGGTCTTGTTCATGTGGCTCGACGCCTTGCGCGACGACGCGTTCGCGGCGGTCGCACCGACGTCCGGGCCGAGATCGACGACGGAGCTGCCGCCGCGCTGGACGATCTTCGCCTCTCCGGACAGGACCTTCTCGAGCGCGGCCTGGCGCTGGGCCCGGCGCTTGTCCTCGAGCGGGTTCGGCAGATCGTGGATCTGCGCATCCCTCTTCGACACCGACGACGGAACCCCTCCGCCGGGTGCCTGCGACTGGACGGCCGATGCAGCCCCTCCGGTGGCGGCCATGGTTCCGCACACCAGAGCGAGGCCGAGCAGGCCGACGACAGGTCGACGCACTATCCCTCCCCAACAGTTGACCGGGCCGCGGTGCGCGGGCCCGGCGTGAAGCGGCCGCGGAGATCGTCCGCGGTCCAGGCGCGAACCTAGGCTGCGGCGGGCCCCGCCACCACCGTTCCGGGTCACGTTTTCGCTGCGAACCCGCAACGTGACGACAAATCCTCCTGACGGGTGATGGCGGGCGGACGCCACCGACCGCCGATCGGTACGGCGGCATCCCGCCACCTCACCGATCGTGCCCGCCTCGTGCGCACGGCGGTTCCGGAAACGCTCAGCGCCAGTCGTCGAGGACGCCGGCGTCCGGGCCCAGCGCCCCGCCGTCGCCGGGCCGCGTCATCGCCAGGCCCGTGCCTGTCGGCGTCCAGCCCGAGTCGAGCAGCGCGCGCGACGCCGTCGTCCGCGACGCCGGGGCGCCGGCCTCGAGCCTCGCCCAGCCGTGGTCGACGGCGAACGCCTCGACCGCCTCGAGCAGCGCGCGCAGGAGGACGTCGGACTGGTGGCGGTGCACCACCGCCGCCTTGACGTAGCACGCGTCGGGCCCGGCCTCCGAGCCCGCGCCGACGTGGCACAGCGCGAACCCGAGGCCGCGGTAGCGCGGAGGGAGCACCACGGACCCGAGCCCCTGCTCGAGCATCGACGTGGCCTCGATCGTGAGGTCCCAGCCCGGCAGCTGCGACGACGTGAGCTGCCTCAGCGTCCAGAGGTACGACGCGCGCGCCTGCAGGTCGTCGGGCGGCAGGACGTCGTACTCCCCCGCGAGCGACGGCGTCCGCCGCCACAGGTGCGAGGGCCCGCGGTCGACGAAGCCGTAGCCCTCGTAGAGATGCCGGTGCTTCGGGCTGTCGGCGAAGGTGTAAAGCCCGGACGCCGCCAGCTCCCACGAGTCGAGCTCGGCAATGCCGCGGTCGAGCAGCAGCCGCGCGACTCCGCGGCCCTGCGCCGACGGGTCGACCGACAGCGGGCCGAGCACGCCGAACGTGCCCCACCTCGTGAGCAGCAGCGAGCCCACGAGCGCCCCGGCGTCCTCGGCGACGAACCCGGCGACGTTGCCCGACGCGTGCCGGGTGCGGATCACGTCGCTGCCCTCGCCGAAGGACGGGTCGCCGGTCTGGGCCGCGAAGGCACGGCGGTGGACCGCCTCCGCTCCGACGACGTCGTCGGCCGTCATCTCCCGCACGAGCACCACGGCCAGACTCTCCCAGAAGCGCAGGGCGATCCGGCCCGCCGGGGCGACTCCGCGCGGCGCGCGCACCTACCCTCGGACCTGTGGCCGACGGGGATGCACGCGCCGCGGTCGCCGCGGCCGACGACGGGACCCGGCGCGAGCTCGTCCGCCGTGCGTCCGTCTCGACGCGCACCCTCATCGCGATCGGCCCGCTCGCCTGCCTGACCCTGGTCCTCGTCATCAACGACGACAGCGATGCCTGGGTTCGTGTCGTGTACGTCGTCGCCGACGTGATCGCCACCGCGCTGGCCATGTACTCGCTGTCGCTGCTCGTCCGGGCGCTGAGCCGCCCCCGCGTCGCCTACCGGGTGCAGGAGGCGACCGCCGTCGTCCTCCTGTGCTTCGTGTCGACAGCCTGGCCGGCGGCGTTCCTGGTGCTGCGGCCGGACAACGAGTACGAGGTCTACCTCGTCGTCGTCTTCGCCGTCACGGCCGCGGCGCTGTCGCTGGCCGGCACGGCGGGCCACCGGCCGTACTTCCTCGCCCTCGTCCTGCCCTCGATGGGCGGGACGATCGCGATCATCCTGTCGGGCCGGTACTCCGACGTCCTGCCGACGTCGATCGCGCTCATGGGCGTGCTGTTCCTCGGCATCCTCTACGTGGCCTGGCGCCAGATCCACCGGACGCTGCTCGAGGCGGTCGGCGGGCGGCTGGTCGAGGAGGCGCTCACCGAGGAGCTGTCGGCCGCCAACGCGCGCCTGGTCCATCGCGCGACGCACGACGACCTCACCGGCCTCGCCAACCGCGCGCTGTTCCGCGACGTGCTCGACCAGCGCGTCGCGACTGCCCAGGCCGGCGGCACCGAGGTGGCGCTGCTCTACCTCGACCTCGACCGGTTCAAGGTCGTCAACGACTCCCTCGGCCACGCGGAGGGCGACGCGCTGCTGCAGGCGGCGGCCGAGCGCCTGCGCCGCTGCGTGCGCGGCGACGACCTGCTCGCCCGCCTCGGCGGCGACGAGTTCACCCTCGTCGCGCCGGGCGTCGACTCCGACATCGCGCTCACCCTCGCCGAGCGCATCCGCGCGCAGTTCGAGCCGCCGTTCGTCGTGGGCGGCTACCGCACGGTGGTCAACGTCAGCGTCGGGGTGGCGATGAGCTCGCCCGGCCTGTCGTCCCAGGACCTCATGCGCTACGCCGATGCCGCGCTCTACGTCGCCAAGGACGGCGGCCGCAACCGGGTCGTCCTGTTCGACCGCGGCATGGAGGAGGCGCTGTCGTCGCGGCTCGAGCGCGAGACCGAGCTGCGCGACGCGCTCGAGGCCCGCCAGTTCGAGGCCTGGTACCAGCCGCTGGTCGACCCGCGCACGCGCCGCATCGTCGGTGCCGAGGCGCTCGCGCGGTGGCGGCGTCCGGACGGCGAGGTCGTCGCGCCCGGGCTGTTCCTGCCCCTCATGGCCGAGGTGGGCCTCACCACCGAGCTCGACGAGGAGATCGCGCGGCAGGCTCGTGCCTGGCGGCACGAGGCGGCGTCGTGGGTCGGCGACGGCTTCCGCGTCTTCACCAACGTCTCCGCCGGTCAGCTGCCGCTCGAGGCGATCATCGAGCTGCACGTCGACGCCGCCGAGCACGACCGCACGCCGCTGGGCTGGATCGGGCTCGAGATCACCGAGCAGGCCGTCGTCGCCGATCCGGCTGCGGCGTCGCACGCGCTCGCCGTCGCCCGCGAGCAGGGCCTCGCCGTCGCGCTCGACGACGTCGGCACCGGCTACTCGTCGCTGTCGCTCATCCGCAGCCTGCCGGTCGACGGGCTCAAGATCGACGGCACCTTCGTCCACGGGATGCTGCACGACACCACCGATGCCGCCGTCGTCGCCTCCGTGGCCGCGCTCGGCCGGCGGCTCGGCCTGCACGTGACCGCCGAGGGCGTCGAGACCGAGCCGCAGCTGACCGCGGTGACGGCCGAGGGGGTGAGCAGCGCCCAGGGCTTCCTGTTCTCCCCCCCGGTCGAGGGCTCCGAGCTGCTCGCCTGGCTGCGCGACGGCGCCCCCTGGCTCGACCACACCCTCCCGCCCAGCCGCCGCCGCGCCGCCGACACCACCCCGCCCACCCCCATCACCGACGAGCTCCCCTTCGCCTGACGTTCGTGGTGAGGGGTCCCCATGACCAGTAGACCCGGACATCGTTGCCACTCACGCCCAGCCTCACCTGCGGCACGGACGCATCGACGCCGGCGGCTCGCGCGGGCCGGTCGCGGGTAGGTCGGTCCCGCTCGGGCAGCATGGGCCCATGGCCGACGGGGACGAGCGCGACTACACGACGGCGCACGCAGCGGACGCCGAGCCCGACGCCATCGAGCCGGAGCAGCGCGGCACGACCGACGCCCCGGGCGAGCCGGACGAGCGCGGCAACGTCGTCGAGCGGCTCACCCGATGGGCCGACGGCGTCCAGGCGCGGCACGCGATCCTCGGGTTCCCGTACGCCGTGGCCAAGAAGTACGGCGACGACCAGGGCGGCCGGCACGCCGCGCTGCTCACCTACTACGGGTTCCTGTCGCTGTTCCCGCTGCTGCTGCTCGTCGTGGCGATCCTCAACATCCTGCTCGTCAACGACCCCTCGCTGCAGGCCGAGCTGATCGACGCCGTCGTGCCCCTCGACCTGCAGCCCACGGTCGAGTCGGCGCTCGGCGCGCTGCCCGACTCCGGCGTGCCGCTCGCGATCGCGATCATCGGTCTGGTCTTCTCCGGGCTCGGCGTCGTCAACTCGTCCTACGAGACCCTCAACCACCTCGCCGGGGTGCCGTTCCGCCGACGGTTCGGCTTCGTCCCGCGCACGCTGCGGACCTTCGCGGCGCTGCTGCTGCTCGTCGTCGGCGTGGTCGGCGTCGGGGCGCAGTCGGTCGTCGTCGGGGCGCTGCCCGCGCTGTCGGTCTACTCCCGCGCCGCGCTCTTCCTCGGCGGTGTGACGCTCTCGGCCCTGGTGATCTGGGGCCTGGTCGCGCTGCTGGTGCCGGTGCACCGCCACATCTCGTCGCTCTGGCCGGGCCTGCTCACGGCCGGCATCGCGATCTCGGCACTGCTGACCTTCGGCGCCGCGCTGCTGCCCGGCTTCGTCGCGCGCTCCGGCCCGGTCTACGGCAGCTTCGCCACGATCGTGGGCCTGTTCGCCCTGCTGGCCCTGGTGTTCCAGGCGGTGGTGATCGCCGGCGAGACCGTCGTCGTCCGACGCCGGCGCCTCTGGCCCCGCGCCCTGGACTCGTCGCGCCCGCTCGACGCCGACAAGCGGGCGCTGTCCGCACTCGCCCGCCAGCAGGAGCGCATCCCGCCCGAGCGCATCACCGCCCGCTTCGACGCCGAGCCGAAGGGCCGCGTGTAACAGTCCGAAGTGGGCCAAACCGCGCTTGCTTTGCCCCACTTCGGGCTGTGACACGCGGGCCCGGGAACGCCGAAGGCCCCCGCACCCGTGGGGTGGAGGGCCTCGCTGGCTCCCGCGATTGGACTCGAACCAATAACCGCCCGATTAACAGTCGGGAGCTCTGCCAATTGAGCTACGCGGGATCGTGCACCGCTCCCCGGTCTCCCGCGGACGCAGCCCGAGGAGGATAGCAAGGGCGCAGGCCGGGACCGAAATCGGCGCGGCCCATCCGGCGGTGTGGCGCTGGCCTCAGCCCGGACCGCTAGTCCAGGCAGAGGCAGAACGGGTGCCCGGCCGGATCGAGGAACACCCGGAAGGTCTCCCCCGGCTGGTGCTCGGGCTTGACCGCGCCGAGCCGCAGCACCGCCGCCTCGGCGACGTCGAGGTCGTCGACGACGACGTCGAGGTGCATCTGCTGCGGCAGCTCCTGGGTCGGCCACGCCGGCGGCCGGTACCCCTCGACCTTCTGGAACGACAGGCACTGCCCGTAGTCCGCCCGGACGTCGGCCCAGCCCTCCCGTGCCTCGACCGGCCAGTCCAGCAGCGCGCCGTAGAACTCCGCGAGCGCAGCCGGGTCCGGGCAGTCGAGCACGACACTGGGGAAGCGCGCGATGGCCATACCGCCAACCTAGGCGCGCCGGACACCGCGCGGGCCCGACGCCGGACACGTCACACCGCCCTGAGTGGCACGCACGCTGCGCGGGGGCGTCCTCACGCTGTGCGAGCGCCGTCCCACCGGGGAGTGAGCGGGTTTCTGTCCCACGCCCCGGGGACGGCATGATGCCGCTCGTGACCCCGCCTGCGAGCGCTCCCGAGCTGCTCGCTCTGCACGCCGTCCGCCTCGGCGGGATGGCCGACGACGCCGCCGTCGCGCACCGCGCCGGGCTGCCGCACGAGCAGGCGTCGGAGCTGCTGCTCGACTTCGAGGCCTACGGCTGGGTCCGCCGGGTCGCGTTCGCGGGATCCGACGGCTGGACGCTGACCGACGCCGGCAAGGCCGAGGGCGAGCGCCGACTGTCGGCCGAGCTCGACGAGACCGGCACGCGTGCCCTCGTGGAGGACACCTACGAGCACTTCCTCCCGCTCAATACCCGGATCCAGTCGGCGCTCACCGACTGGCAGGTGCGCCCCGCGCCCGGCCGGCCGCTCGCCCCCAACGACCACGACGACCCGCGCTGGGACGACCGCGTCCTCGACGAGCTCACGCTGCTCGGCCGCACGCTCGCCACGGTGTCGAGCCGCTGGCCGCGGCGCTCCCCCGCTTCGACCGCTACGCCGGCCGGTACGCCGCGGCGCTGTCGCGGGCCGAGCGCGGCGAGACCCGCTGGATCGACGGCGTCGGCGTCGACTCGCTGCACCGGGTGTGGTTCGAGCTCCACGAGGACCTGCTCGCCACCCTCGGCCTCGAGCGCACCGCCTGACCGGACGTACCCGGGTCAGATGCCGAGGCTGGTGCGGAGGTCGGCGAGGGCCTGGTCGGCGGCGGCGCGGAGGTCGGGGTCGGAGGGGTCGAGGCCCGGGTCGAAGACGACCGACCACCGCAGGTCGGTCGACCCAGGGATGCGACGGGCCACCAGCCGCGCGCCCGCAGAGCCCACGAGCTCGGCGTGGTGCTGGACGACGATCGAGGCGTTCACCCGCTCCCGCGTGACCATCGCCAGGCTCTCGGCGTCATCGGACATCGGCACGTGGAAGGTCTCGGGACGCCCGCCGGGCGTGCGCTGCGCGGTGATATCGACGCCGTCCTCGCCCCACACCGCGCGCAGCACGAGGTCCC
Source organism: Actinomycetota bacterium (assembly GCA_020161245.1). GTDB lineage: Bacteria > Actinomycetota > Actinomycetes > S36-B12 > CAIYMF01 > Longivirga. The sequence goes on from JAIUOK010000005.1 coordinate 106,388, forward strand.
ACGCGAGCCGCGCGGGATCGAAGCCCTCGGGCAGCAGCAGCCCGGTCCCGGTGGCGATGCACGACGACGAGCCGCTCGGGCACCACGCGAGCACCTTCTCCCCCGGCACCCGCGCGCGGATCTCGGACGGCGCGCGCAGACGCAGCCGGGCCATCAGGTCGTCCCTCCCGCCACCTGCTCGCGCAGGCCGCGCCGGTACTGCTCGAGCGCGAGCACGTCGGCGAACAGCGCCTGGTAGCCGTCGGGGTCGGACGCCGGCTCGATGCGCTGCAGCCGGGCCTTGAGATCGGCGATCCGCCGCGACGCGTCGATCTCGAGCAGCCGCGCGATCACCGACTGCGCGTAGCGCGCGTCGATCTCGTCCATCGGCACCGGTTCCACGGCGAGCTCGTGCACCACCGAGCGGACGGCGTCGTCGGGGCACGCGGCGAGCACGGCGTCGAGCCAGGCGCGGTCGGCCAGGCCGGACGCCGCCCCGCCGGCGGCCACGATCGCCTCGTGCACGGCGGCGTACGCGGGTGAGCGGAACGCCTCGGTCTCGAGCGCGTCGACCCAGGAGCCCGCGGTCTGCGGCGCCTGAAGCGCCACCTTGAGCGCCTCGCGCTCGACCGCCGCCACCTTGTCGCGCGGGTCGGGCCGCGGCAGCCGGGGCGGGCCGGCGGCGGCGCCCGACGGCGCTGCGACCACGGGCTCGGACGGACGCCGCGACGCCGGCGGCGCAGCGCGGCCGGCAGCCGCCACGGCTCGGCGCACCTCGTCGTCCGGCATGCCGAGCCACCCGGAGAGCAGCCGCACGTACTCGGGGCGCAGCGCCTCGTCGCGGATCCGGGCGACGACCGGCGCCGCCGCCTTGAGCCCGGCCACGCGTCCCTCGGCGCGGTCGAGGTCGTAGCCCTTGAGCTCGGCCTTGATCGCGAACTCGAACAGCGGCACCCGCGCCTCGACGAGGTCGACGACGGCCTCGGGCCCCTTGGCGATCCGCAGCTCGCACGGGTCCATGCCGGACGGCTCCACGGCGACGAACGTCTGCGCGGTGAACCGCTGGTCGTCGCTGAACGCGCGCTGCGCCGCCTTCTGCCCCGCGGCGTCGCCGTCGAAGGTGAAGATCACCCTGCCGCTGAAGACGCCGTCGTCCATGAGCAGACGGCGCAGCACCGAGATGTGGTCGGAGCCGAACGCCGTGCCGCACGTCGCGACGGCGGTGGTGACGCCGGACAGGTGCGCGGCCATGACGTCGGTGTAGCCCTCGACGACCACGGCCTGCTTGTTCTTGGCGATGTCCTTGCGCGCGAGGTCGATCCCGTAGAGCACCTGGCTCTTCTTGTAGATCGGCGTCTCGGGGGTGTTGAGGTACTTGGGGCCGTCGTCGTCCTCGCGCAGGCGCCTGGCGCCGAAGCCGACGACGTCGCCGGACAGGTCGCGGATCGGCCACACGAGACGCCCGCGGAAGCGGTCGTAGGCCCCGCGCTGGCCCTTCACGGCCAAGCCGCCGAGGATCATCTGCTCGTCGGTGAAGCCCTTGCCGCGCAGGTGGCCGACCAGCGCGTCCCAGCCGCCGGGCGCGAACCCGACGCCGAAGTGCAGCGCCGCGTCGCGGTCGAAGCCGCGCTCGTCGAGGAACCGGCGTCCGATCTCGGCCTCGGGCGAGCCGAGCGCCTCGGCGTAGAACGCGGCCGCGGCCTTGTGGGCCTCGACCAGCTTCGTGCGGTCGCCGGTGGGCCGGCCCCCGCCGCCCGCCGGGCCCTCGGTGTAGCGCAGCGTCACGCCGTAGCGGCCGGCGAGCTTCTCGACGGCCTCGGTGAACGACAGGTGGTCGACCTTGCGCAGGAACCCGATGACGTCGCCCCCCTCGCCGCACCCGAAGCAGTACCAGGCGCCCTTGGCCGGGCTGACGTTGAACGACGGGCTGCGCTCGTCGTGGAACGGGCACAGCCCCTTGAGGCTGCCGCCGCCGGCCGACTTCAGCGTGACGTAATCGCGCACGACCTCGTCGATGCGGGCCTTCTCCCGCACGAGGACGATGTCCTCGTCGCGGATCCGGCCTGCCATGCGGCGATCCTACGGCCGACCCTCCGACGCGGCGCCCGCCGCCGTGGCCGCCAGGGCCGCAGCGACGCCGAGCAGCGTCTCGAGCAGCCGCTGCTGGAACCACGCGGTGCCCGGCTCCTGCCAGGCGAGCATCGAGATCACGAGGAACGTGGTGAAGCCGCCGGTCACGTACCAGCGGCTCGGCCGGGTGGCGGCCATGGCCACCAGATCCACCAGCACCAGGACTCCGAGCACGGCGTCGGGCACCGGGCCGTGCGCCGCGCCCACGGCGGCGCCGGCGCCGATCGCCACGAACGCCGCCCTGCCCGCGGCACGCAGCCGCGTGGCCTCGGCGCTCGGCCGCATGACGAGCAGGCACGCAGCGGCGGCCCAGCCCTCGTGGTCGAACCCGAGCGCGAAGCCGGCCGCTGCGCACGCCGCCCCCGCGATGCCGAGCCGCACGCCGTACTCGAGCGCGCTCCCCCTCTCAGGTGCGGCCGGGGCCCGGGCCGCCGGCGGGCCGGCCGGCCAGACAAGCGCGACCAGCCAGGTCACGACGGATCCGGCCAGCAGCAGCGCGGCGCTCGTCCACGCGTCGGCGGGGCCGTCGTAGCTGAGGCCCGCGGCCGCCATCGGGACGCCGAGCAGCAGGGCGACGCGCCCGAGGATCCCGCGCCGCGAGGCGTACGACGCCGCGACGCAGAGCAGGCCGAGCGCGAGGACGGCGACGACGGGCAGCAGCGCGAGCACCGAGCCGAGCATCAGGCCCGCGGCGATGACCCCGCCGGCGAGCACGATGGCCGCGCGGCCGCGGCGGGCGGGGACCACGCCGACGGCGAGCGCCGGGATCGCCCCCACACCGAGCGCCAGGCCGGCCGCCGGGTCGGCGAGGCACGCCGCGGCCGCGGGCAGGGCGCACACGAGCCCGAACAGCGCGCGCCCGCCGTCCCACGCGACCGCGGGCGGTGCGGGAGCCGCCGCCTCGGACGGCGTCGTCATCGCAGCAGCGGCACCCGCGAGCCGACCCTCTCGTCCCACCACGCCTCGGCGCCCCACACCCGGCCGTTGCGCAGCAGGATCAGTCCGACGAGCAGCAGGATCTCGATGATGTGGTCGTCCACCACCGGGTTGGCCGCCGGCGGCAGCGCCGTCAGATAGATGAGCAGCAGCATCAGACAGCCGCAGATGGCCGAGAACCGGAACGCCAAGCCCGTCATCAGGCCGACCCCGATGCCGGCGAGCCCGGCCATGAACAGCCAGTTCACCCAGCCCAGCCCGGCCATCGGGTTGAACAGCCACGCGAACGGGCCGTCGACCGCCGAGAGGTACCCCTCCGTCGGGTTGCCCTCCCCCGCCCCGAACAGCCAGCCCTGGCCCGACGGCGTCGGGATGCCGAGCCCCAGGAGCTTGTCGAGGAACGCCCAGAGGAACACGAAGCCGAGCGCGATCCGCGCGACGGCGAGCACCCGTTGCGCGTCGTCGAGCCGGACCGGCAGATGGATGGCTGAGCCACGTCGATCGATCACCGCCACGGCGGCACCCTTCCCCGCGCCCCCCGCAGAGGAGGCCAGGGTAGGGCCGACCGAGCGGTCAGCGGCAGGGGCTGGTGACGCTGGCGGGGCTGGCCTTGTCCCAGACCAGGCCGGTGGCCTTCACCGAGGTGACGGTGGTGGAGTAGCAGCCCGTGGGGATCGAGCTGACCTTCCACGAGATGACGCCGGTGCTCGACGTCGTGCCCGTGAAGTTCTTGTAGACCTTGGTCGTCCCCACCTTGTAGAGCGACGCCGCCACGCTCGCCGAGCGCACCGGCGTGCCCAGGTTGTTCACCACGGTCGCGGTGATCACCAGGGCCGTGCCGGAGACGACGGTGGTCAGCGACGAGATCCGCACGCCGGTCGCCTTCACGACGGGCGCGGCGACGGAGACGGTCAGCGCCGACCCGGTGGTGGTCAGGCCCGAGACGTCGGTGGAGACCGTGCGCAGCGACCACGTGCCGGCGGTGCCCGGCGTCCACGAGAACGCGAACGGGTACGCGGTGTCGGTGGCCAGCTTCGTCGCGGTGCCGCCGGGCGGCGTGGCCCACAGCTCGACCGAGGCGACGCCGCGGTCGTCCGACGCCGACGACGTGATCGCCACCGCCGAGCCGGCCGTCGCCGACTGCGGCCCGGCGATCGGGGCCGACGGCGCGGTGACGTCGGTGCCAGGCGCGACGAGGGACAGGTCGAGGCGCCCGCCGGTGAGGGTCTTGCCCGACAGCGACGCCGTCGGCACAACCGCGTTGAGCAGCGCGGCCTTGAGCTTGGCGCCGCGCAGGCCCCACGTCGCGGCCATGAGCGCGGCCGCGCCCGACACGTGCGGGGTGGCCATCGACGTGCCGGAGTAGACGCCGTAGGTGCTGCCGGGCAGCGTCGAGAGGATCGAGACGCCGGGGGCGCCGAGGTCGACCGTCGTCGCGCCGTACTGCGACCACGACGCGATCGCGCCGGCGCTGTCGATCGCGGCCACCGACACGACGTTGTCGTACGTCGCCGCGGTCACCGTCGAGCCGTTGGTCAGCGACGAGTAGTTCGCCGGGTACGACGCCGTCGCGTCGTTGTTGGTGCCGGAGTTGCCGGCCGCCGCGATGAACAGGATGTCGGCCTTGGCCGCGCGGTTGATCGCGTCCTGCAGGGCCGAGGAGTAGCCGCCGCCGCCCCACGAGTTCGACGTCGCGACGATGTCGAGGCCGTGGCGCACCTTGAGGTCGGTCATGTACTCGACGGCCTTGACCGCGTTGGCGATCGTGCCGCCGCTCGAGCCCAGGAACTTGCCCGAGATCAGCGTGACGTGCCAGTTCACCCCGGCCACGCCGATGCCGTTGCCGCCGACGCCGCCGATCGTGCCCGACACGTGCGTGCCGTGGTTGTCGTAGCCGGCGTCGTACACGCCCTTGTCGTTGTTGACGAAGTCCCAGCCGTTGACGTCGTCGATGTAGCCGTTGCCGTCGTCGTCGATCCCGTTGACCGTCTCGTACGGGTTGCTCCACACGTTGGCGGCGAGGTCGGGGTGGCTGACGTCGATGCCCTCGTCGATCACGCCGACATACACCGACGACGACCCCGTCGCGCCGGCCTGCCACGCCTCCGCAGCCTGGCTGCCGTACGTGCTCGACGGGGTCGTCGTGCTGCCGCCCATCCCCCACAGCGACCCGTTGGTGTACGACGGGTCGTCGGAGACGTCGGCCTTGGTGAGGATCCAGTTGGGCTCGGCGTACGCGACGCCGGGCTGCGCCTCGATCGCGGCGATGGCCGCAGCCTGGCTGGCGCCGGCGGGCAGGGTCACGCGCTCGACGCCGCGGCGCTTCGACGTGCCGGCCACGACCTTCTGCAGGAGCTTCGACCCGACGCGGGTGCGCACCGACGCCGTCTGCGCCGCCGTCACGCCCGGCTCGTAGCCCACGAGCAGCTCGCCGGGCACCGACGCCGGCACCGAGGCCTTCGCGGGTGCGGCGGCGGGGGCCGCCGGGGCGGCGGAGGCGACCGGCGCCAGCACCGCCGCCACGAGGGCGGGGACGGCGATGATCGCTGCCGCGGCAGCGGGACGGGAGTACGGACGACGTGACACGGGAGGCGCTCCTTCGCACAGGCTCGTCCCCGACGTTAGGGACGCCCTCGCGCGCGCGGAGGATCGGAAAGCCACCCCTCACACGACTCTGAGCCGCGCTTGAGGCTGCGCCGCCGGGCCTGAGCCTGGCTCAGTCGCGCAGGGCCTCCTTCAACGACAGCGGCGCGCCGATCCGCAGCACCGACCGCTCGTACACGCGGGCCGCCAGCGACACCATCCCGACGATCGCGGCGAGCATAAGGACGACGGCGAGCACGACGCTCCACGCCGTCGCGTCGCCCGAGGCGATGAGCGAGGGCTGCATGAGCGCGCTGAACGGCGGGATCACCGACACGACCTGCACCCAGAACGAGTCGCCCGCGTTGAGGGCCAGGATCGCGCCGAAGAACGAGCCGATCGCCATGAGGTTGAGCGGCGTGACGACGTTCTGCAGGTCCTCCTGCCGCGACACGCGCGCAGCGCCCGCGGCGTACCCGGCGGCGTAGAAGGCGAAGCCGAGCAGGAACCACGCGAACGACGTGAGGATCGCCGCGCCGAGCGCCCCGCTCCACGTGAGGCTGCCGATCGCCACCGCGATCCCGATCCCCACGACGGCGATCGCGATCAGCTGCACCAGCCCGAGCGCGCCGATGCCGAGCACCTTGCCGGCGAGCAGCTGGCGCGGCCGGATCGTCGCGAGCAGCACCTCCACCACGCGCGAGGCCTTCTCCTCCACCACGCCGCTCGCCACCCAGAAGCCGTAGCCGAGCAGCTGGCCGTAGAGGATCGCCGTCGCCGCGAACGCGAAGCCCTGGCGCTGCGAGGCCTCGGCGTCGCGCGGCTCGACGGCGAGCACCGGCACCGCGCCGCCGCTCGCGAGCGCCGACTGGATCTGCTCCTGCGACAGGCCGGCCTCGGTGAGCGCGTCGACCGTGCGCACCTGGCGCACCGCGGCGTCGAGCACCGCCTGCAGGCCGGGGTCGATCGACTCCTTCACCACGAGCCCGTCGGGCGTGACGACGACGTCGACGTTGCCGTCGACCACTGCCTGCTTCGGGTCGGTGACGGGGTCGACCGAGATCGACAGCTCGAAGCCCGACGCCTCGGCGATCTGGAGGGCCGTCTCGCTCACCGCCCCGGCCTCGGGACCGGTGAAGGCGACCGACGGCGGCCCCGACTCGAACAGCTTCGGCAGCAGCAGGACGACGACCAGCACGCCGAGCGTCACCAGCGTCGAGACGTAGAACGATCGCTCCTTGCGGCGCTCGTTGAACTCGCGCGCGGCCACGAGCCGCCAGGCCCCGGGCTGCGTCTGCGCGGTCTCACGTGTCGCGCTCATCGGGCCACCACCTCGCGGAAGATGTCGGTCAGGCTGGTCTCGATCGGCGTCGCCTCGAGCAGGTCGCCGTGCTGCGCCGCCGCACGCGTGGCCGCGGCGGCGTCGACGCCGTCGGGCAGCTCGACGACGCTGCGCCACCGCCCGTCGTCGATCGAGGCGTCGACCACCGCGTACGCCGACGGCAGCCAGATGCGCGGGTCCTCGCTGGTGAGCATCGAGAGCCGACGGCGGCGCCGCGACCCGCCGAGCTCGCCCACCGCCCCGGCCGCGACCACCTGCCCGGCGCGGATGATCACCACCTCGTCGCAGAGCCGCTCGACGAGCTCGAGCTGGTGGCTGGAGAACACGACGCCCGCGCCCTCGGCCACCGCGCTGCGCAGCACGTCGCTCATGACGTCGACCCCGATCGGGTCGAGGCCGCTGAACGGCTCGTCGAGCACGAGGAACCTCGGGTGATGTACGAGGGCGGCGGCGAGCTGCACACGCTGCTGGTTGCCCAGGCTCAGCGACTCGACGCGGTCGTCGCGGCGCGCCGACACCCCGAGCCGCTCGAGCCAGCGCCCCGTGCTCGCCTCGGCCTCGGCGGCCGAATAACCGTGCAGCCGTGCGAGATACGCGATCTGGTCGCCGACGCGCATCTTCGGGTAGAGCCCGCGCTCCTCCGGCATGTAGCCGAACCCGCGGCGGTCGTCGCTCGTCGCGGGCCGTCCGTCGACGAGCACCTCGCCGGAGTCGGGCGCGAGCACGCCGAGCGCGATGCGCATCGCCGTCGTCTTGCCCGCGCCGTTGGCACCGACGAAGCCGACGATGCGGCCCGGTGCCACCGACAGGCTCAGCCCGTCGAGCGCGACCATCACCTCGGGCTCGTGCGCTCCCGTGTCGGGCGCCGCCTGCCCGCGGCCCTTCTTCCTCGATCCCGCGCCGGCCGATGCAGCCGCGCGCCGGAACGTCTTGCGCAGATCGCGCAGCTCCAGCATGGCGTGTCCCTCCGCGCCTCGTCTCCGTCCACCTGATCACGAAGCGCGCGGCCGCGCCAGCACGGACCGGACGCCGGCCGGTGCGGCAGGATCGCGGCATGACGACGTCGCCCCTGCACGACACCGCGCTGCTCGAGCGGCTGCGCGCCGACAACCCCGGCTGCGCCACGCGGGTGCACCTCAACAACGCAGGCTCGGCGCTGCCGCCGCAGGTCGTCGTCGACGTGATGGTCGAGCACCTGCGGCGCGAGGCCGAGATCGGCGGCTACGAGGCGCACGCCGAGGCGTCGGCCCGGATGGACGCCGTCTACGCCAGCCTCGGGCGGCTCGTCGGCGTCGGGCCGCACGCGATCGCCCTCACCAGCAGCGCCACCGACTCGTGGCTGCGCGCCTTCCTGTCGGTCCCGCTCGAGCGCGGCGACCGCATCCTCATCAGCCAGGCCGAGTACGCCAGCAACGTCATCGCCATCCTCAAGGCCGCGCACGACGCCGGCGCCACAGTCGAGGCGATCCCCGACGACGCCGACGGCGTGGTCGACGTCGATGCCCTGCGCTCGATGCTCGACGACCGCGTGGCGTGCGTGTCCATCACCCACGCCCCCAGCCAGAACGGCCTGCTCAACCCGGCCGAGGAGATCGGCGCGGCACTCCGGGGATCCCGCGCCTGGTACGTCCTCGACGCGTGCCAGTCGGTCGGCCAGCTGCCGCTCGACCTGCATGCGATCGGCGCCGACTTCATGTCGGTCACCGGCCGCAAGTTCCTGCGAGGTCCGCGCGGCACGGGCTTCCTCGCGCTGTCGGACCGCGCCCTGCAGCTCGAGCCCGCCCTCCTCGACCTGCACGCCGCGACCTGGACCGACGACGACAGCTACTCCCTCGCCGACGGCGGCGCTCGCTACGAGCAGTGGGAGAAGCCGTTCGCCGCGCTGCTCGGCCTCGGCGCCGCCGCCGACTACGCGCTCGACCTCGGCCTCGACACAACCTGGCAGCTCATCACCGCTCGCGCCGACCAGATCCGGGCGGGCCTGGCCTCGATCCCCGGTGCCGTCGTCCGCGACCGCGGCCGCGTGCGCACCGGCATCGTCGTGTTCACCGTCGAAGGACGCGATGCCGCCGATGTGGTGCGCGAGATCAAGGCGGCGGGCATCAACGTGAGCCTGTCGGCCGCCCCCTACGCGCTGCGCGACTTCCGCAACCAGGGCATCACCAGCCAGGTGCGGGTGAGCCCGCACGTCTTCACCTCCGACGACGACGTCCAGGCGCTGCTCGACGCCGTGGCCGGGTGAGCGAGGATGTCGGCCATGGATGAGGCGGACTGGGACGCGCGGTACTCGGAGAGCGACCGCATCTGGAGCGGCAACCCCAACGGCGGGCTCGTGGCCGAGGTCGCGGGCATGACGCCGGGCCGCGTGCTCGACGTCGGCTGCGGCGAGGGCGCCGACGCCGTGTGGCTCGCGCAGCAGGGCTGGCAGGTCACGGCGCTCGAGGTCTCCGGCGTCGCGCTCGCCCGCGCGCGCCAGCACGCCGAGGACGCCGGCGTCGACATCGCCTGGGTGCATGCCGGTCTCGCCGAGGCCCCGCTCGAGCCCGGCTTCTTCGACCTCGTCTCGGCGCAGTACCCCGCGCTCCCCCGCACCCCCGACTCCGCCAACGAGCGCGCGCTGATCGACGCCGTCGCCCCCGGCGGCACGCTGCTGCTCATCCACCACGCCGGCATGGAGCACCACGAGCCCCACGACGACCAGGCCTTCGACCCGCACGACTTCGTGTGGCCGTCGATGGTGGCCGACCTGCTCCGCGCCGACGACGCCTGGCGCATCGACGTCGACGAGACCCGGCCCCGCCAGATCGAGGGCGGTTCCGGCGCCCACCACACCGAGGACGTCGTCCTGCGCGCCACCCGCCTCCCCGCCTGAGGGGGCTGCAAGTAACTGCCCGAACCATCGGTTTCGGGGCCTTGGAACCGATGACTCGGGCAGTTACTCGCGACAGGTGGGGGTGCCGTGGCGTCCCCGGTTCGCGGGAAGGCGTCTCGTCCGCGGCTCGGCGCGGTCACACTCGGCGGCAGATTCAGACGCGCCAGGCCGGGGGGCTGCCGCATGCATGACGTCGGATCCTGGGTGCGCGCCTTCGACGCCGCACCGCTCGCACCGCTGCGCCGTCCGACCGGACCGCCGTCCCACTACCCGTGCGAGCTCGCCGACGCCGTCCTCTGGTACGCCGGCGAGCCCGACCCCGAGCCCGACGCCCGCACGTGCGGGGTGGCGGGCTGCTCGCGCCCCGCCGTCCTGCTGCTGCCGAGCGGCTGGGTGTGCGACATCGCGAGCGAGCCGTCGCGCCCCGGCCACGAGCCGCAGTCCGAGCAGCTCGGCCTGCGCTTCCCGCTCGCGCTCGGCATCGGCGGCTACCTCTGGAGCCGCTGCACCCTGCGCGTGTACGTCGCCGCGCTCGGCGTCGCGCCCTGCCCGCGCCACCCGGACGCGCCCTCCACCAGCCTCGTGCGCTGGACCCCGCGCAAGCTCCACCCGCGCGACGACCTCGCCTGCGCGCAGTGCGAGGACTCCTTCGACCGCGCGGGCCTCGAGCACCACTTCCTCGCGCTCTTCGACCTCGACGCGCGCCGCTGGCCGACCCTCCCCCTGCCGCCCGGCCTCCACCGCCCCGACCCGACCCGCGTCCTCGCCCTCCCGCCGCCTCGTACCTGACGGCGTCTACGCGACGGGCGGGCGCCGGCTGGTGAAGTGCGCCGCGTCGGCGTCCTCGAGCCGCTCGAGCAGGGCCGACTCGCCCTGCGTGACGAGCAGCTGCCGCTCGGACTCGGCGAGCGGGACGACGAGCAGCCAGTGGACGTCCGGCCCGTCGGCGTTCTCCCAGCGCGCGAGATCCGGCCACGGGAACGGGTCGGTCAGCAGTGCGTGCGGGAACGGCGTCGCCGCCTCGTACATCGCGAAGACATCGGAGTAGACGACGCCGGGCGCTGCGATCCAGGCGTCGGTGCCGATCGTCAGCGCGATGGTCGCCAGCGCCTCGGACGCGCCGACGATCGAGCCGTCGGTCGCGACGATCAGCTCGACCCGGATGTCCCTGCCGTCGATGAGGTTCGGCGACTCGTGCAGCGACACCGTGGAGTGCACGGTGATCCCGTCGGCGTCCGGCCCGAGGGTGAGGATGTCGACGTCGGCCGACTCGTCGTCGTTGGAGTACCGGTGCACCGACAGCGTGCCGCCCACCGCATCCACGACGTACGCCGCCAGCGCCCGCGACGTCTCCGTCGGCTCCCGTTTCATCCGGCCATCCTGGCACCGAGTTCCGCCACCGTCGGCGGGAGGCTCGGCGGAGGATGGGCACATGCAGGGGGACGCTCTCACCCGAAACCGGTGGCCGCATCGGCCCGTGGCGCGGCTATGAACGCCGACGTCGTCCTGCCGCTCGTCCTTCTCGTCGCAGCGCTCGTCTTCCTGCTGCGACCGCGGTACTGGGCGGCACGAGTCCACGGCTCTCGTCGACCCGGCCCCGACGACCTCGCGAGGCAGCGCGGAAGGGATGTCTGCGTGGTGGTCGCCGTGGCTTCGGTGGTGGTGCTGGTCGCCATCGTGCTCCTCATGCTCGGTCTCGGCGAGTCTTCGACGGCGTGAAATCGGACATTCGGGGGCCATCGCCGCGAATCGCCAAAGTGGTTCTGCTGCAAGCGAAATCGGCCCCACAATGTCGCGCGTTGCTCTTGTGCTTCGAACGTGTGTTCGAGTATCATGAGGACATGGATTTCCGCTCCGAGACCTACCCCGCGCCGCCCGGCGTGACGGTGAGCCTCGTCGAGCACACCTTCCACGGGATCGTCTCGCAGCTGGCGTCGGAGCTGGCGATGGAGGCGCTGGCGGAGATGCTCGGCCGTGCGCCGCGGTGGTCGGACTTCGCCGTGGTCGAGACCTGCCGCAAGGCCGACCTCGAGCCGGCCGGGCAGCTCATGCTCATGACGGTCGGGGAGCGCCTCACCCGGTTCCTCGCCGCCGAGACGATGGGCCAGGTCGTCGACTACGTCGGCGCGGCGGAGAACCCCGACTACCGCCGCGACCAGGTCGCGGCCCAGGAGGTCGGCCACGCCACCGGCCGCACCCCCGGCTCGTCGGACTACCGGATCGCGTTCTACCGCCGTCTGGTCCAGGAGTTCCCCGACTTCCCCGTCGCCCTGCGCGCCGGGGAGGTCTCCCTGGCCCACTGCCAGATCCTCGACGAGGAGACCCGCGACACCGACGACCCCGTCGCGCTGCGCAAGATCGCCCACCACGCGCTGCTCGCCGCGGCGAGCCAGCCCGCCGGCCCGTTCCGCCGCACCGTGCGCACCCTGGTCAAGCGCTACGACGCCGACGCCGCCGCGCGGCGCCGCCGCGCCCAGCGGCGTCGCGACGTCCGGTTCACCGACCACGGCGACGGCCTCACCACCATGCAGCTCACCGGCCGCACCGAGGAGATGGCCGCCGTCCGCAGCCGTCTCGACGAGGGCGCCCGCCAGCTGCAGGACGCCGACAAGGCCGCCCACGAGAAGGCCGTCGCCGACGCGGGAGCTGCCGGGATCGAGCCGCCGAAGCACGAGCGGCTCACCTCCGGCCAGGCCCGCAGCGACGCCGCCGTCGCCCTGCTCATCGGCACCGTCGACGCCACCGGCACCGTCGTCTACCACCCGCGGTCGGCGATGCGCGTCTGCCTCGAGCTGGTGATGGACGTCGCCACCCTCGAGGGCCGCCGCGACGGCGTCGCCCGCCTCGGCGAGGAGACCATCAGCGCCGCCACCGCCCGCGAGCTCCTCGACCTCGCCGAGTCGGTCCGCCCCGTCACCGTCGACGCCATGGGCGCCATGCTCGACTACGGCACCGAGGTCTACCTCCCCGGCCGGCAGCGCCGCCACGTCGCCCGCCGCGACCGGTACACCTGCCGCGCCTGCGGCCGCCGCGCCACCCGCGGCGAGATGGACCACATCATCGAGTTCCTCGCCGGCGGCCCCACCGCGTCCTGGAACTGCCAATGGCTCTGCCCCCGCTGCCACCGGCTCAAGACCGACGGACTCCTCCACGTCGAGGGCCGCGCCGACGCCGACCTCGTCCTCACCACCCCCTCCGGCCTCGTGCTCGTCTCCCTGCCACCGCCCTACCTCGAGGACCCCGAACGCGACGTCCACCGATGGGGCCACCAACCACCCATCGGCTTCAAGGTCACCCCCCGACCCTGGGCATCACCGACCTCAGACGACGCCGCGCCCGACGACGAAGGCCGCGACACCCCGCCCTTCTAGCGGCCCCGCCCCGACGCCCGACCCCCACCCGGGAGAGGGCCTCGAGGCATGTCCGGGCTCCCAGGTCTACGCCGCCCCCAACGGCACTCTCCGAACGCGCGGCGCTCGGTCACGCGCGGGCCGTGGACGGATGCCGCGGGCTGGGGCTGCGCCTAGGGTGGCTCGCATGGAGCAGCAGGCGAACGTGCACGGCGAGCCCCTCGAGGTCTGCAGCCTCGAGCCGCTCACCGGCTTCTACCGCGACGGATTCGCCACGACCGGCCCGGACGACGTCGGGTCGCACACGGTGTGCACCGTCGTGACAGCGGAGTTCCTCGAGCACCAGCGCTCGATCGGCAACGACCTCTCGACGCCGATGCCGCAGTACGGCTTCCCCGGCCTCGAGCCCGGCGACCGCTGGGCGGTGTGCGCACCGCGCTGGCAGCAGTCCTACGACGCCGGCATCAAAGCCCCGGTGGTGCTGCGGGCGACCAACATCGCGGCGCTCGACCACGTGGCCCTCGACGCTCTGCAGGAGTGCTCGGCCGACTCCCCGGACGACGCATCCTCGCTGTTCGACCTCGACTGAGGGGCCGCGCAGTCTCCGTCACCGCTCGTCCCTGCATCGGGGGACGGAGTCTCCGGTAACCGGAGACAGGCCTCGCCCTGGCTCCGGAACGACGCCTACCGTCGTAGGACGGCTGCTGCCAGGCACGGGGCGACTCCGCTCCGACGCTGCGGCGGGCAGGCGTGGAGGGGCAGGAGGCTGACGTGGTCGAGGGCAGCACGGAGGACAACGGTCCGGCGTTCGAGGCGAGCCTGTCGGGCGACCTCGACCTCGTGCGGCGCGACGAGCTCGAGGCTCTCGTGACCGCCTTCGACTCCAGCGGCTCCCCTGTGGCCGTCATCGACGTGCGCGACGTCCCGTTCGTCGACAGCATCGGCATCAAGGTGATGCTCGACCTCGTCGAGGTGGCCCAGCGCCGCAGCGGCGAGGTCGTGCTCGTCGAGCCGCAGCGCCAGGTGCTGCGGGTCCTGCAGATCACCGGCGTCCGCCGCATGGTGCGCGTCGAGCACGACGCCGAGAGCGACGCCGTCTAGCTCGCTCGTCCCGCCCCGGCAGCGACGTCGGCGGCCCCTCCTGGGCGGAACGGGTCGAGCAGCTCCTCGAGGAGCGCGTACTGCTCCTGAGCCAGCAGCGAGTCGGAGAACAGCAGGCCGACGTCGTCGATCACGCGTGGCTCGATCGCCAGCGCCGCACGCATCTCCGCCCGCGCGTCCTCGTCATGGCCGAGCTGCGCCAGCGCGAGGGCGCGGCAGAGCGGGCCGAACACGCCGCTGCCGGCATCGGCGATGCTCGCCTCCGCCAGGGCCGCTGCCGGATCGCGTGCGAGCAGCCGCTCGAGGGCGAGGTTCACGTGCTGGTACCCAGGATGCAGCGGGTTGAGCTCGAAGGAACGACGCATGAGCGACGATCCCGTCGGCCAGTCGCCGCTGAACGCGATGAGGGCTCCAGCACTGAACAGCGTCGAGGGGTGGGCGGGAGCCAGGTCCGCTGCGCGCGCGGCATGCAGGCGCGCGAGGTCGAACTGCCGGCGCTCCGCGGCCACGACGGCGAGACCGAGGTACGCGAGCGGGGACCGCGGGTCGATCTGCAGCGCCCGGCGCGAGGAGCTCTCGGCGGACCGCAGATCCGCGTCGGCGTCCTGCGAAGCGCCGTAGCGGACGCAGACGCCGAGGATGAAGCCGTGCATGGCCAGCACGTCCGCGGCCGTCGACCCCGCCGCGAGTGCCTCGTCCAGCGCGATCCGTGCCTCCTGGACCGACGCCCCGATCCCCGAGGCGATGTGCCGGTAGAACGCCAGCCGCCCTGCCGCCTCGACGTCGGGCCGATCGGCCGGCGCAGTCGCCTCCAGCCGGCGGGCCATGACGCCCACGTAGTCGCCGAGCTGCGCCGCGATGGCCGACGCCCAGGTGTCGAGAGCGGCGAGACCGCGCGCCGACGCGGGGTCGACGGTCTCGGCGACCGACCAGACCACCGTCCCGTCGCGGCCGTCGGACAGGAGCAGCGCCACCGACGGCGGGCCGTCGAGGTCGACGGCGCCCTGCAGCACGAACCGCACTCCGAGCGCGCGGGCCACCTCGCCGGGCTCGGCCCGATGACGACGGGAGGGCCCGACGACACGCAGGCCGGGGAACTCCGCGAGCTGGCGAGCGAGCACGGTCGCCATGAGATCGCCACGGCTCTCGTCGCCGGTGGTGTCGAACCGCACCACCGCGACCGACGCGTCGGCGGGCACCTCGGGCCCCTGGCCAGGTACATGCCGACGGATGGTCACGACGTAGCCGCCGGGCGGGACGTCGATCCGCACGGGGTCGTCGACGCCTTCGCCCTCGTAGTACGCGGCGAGGCTCCGGCGCACCCGCGTGCCGCGCACCCGCACCGTGGCGTCGTCCCGGCCATCGAAGTGGTCGCCCCGGCCGAGCGCGCGCCGCGCCACCGTGCGCTCGCTGAGCTGCTCGGCACGGCCGGCCAGGGTCTCGCTGGTGACGTAGGCGAGGAAGTCCCGCGAGCGCGGCGAGCGCGCGAAGGCGTCGCTGGCGAGCACCCGCTGCAGCGCCGCCACGACCTCGGCCGGGGCGACGTCGTCGCCGTGCGGCGACGACCCGACCTGCGCGACCATCGGCTCCTCCGGACGCGCCGCCGGAGAACCCGGCACAGCGCGGTGCGTCGAGCCTAGGCGAGCCGTGTCCGGCCGCCATCGGAGCCACCCCGTGCGTAGGGTCCTCCCGAACGGGAGGGGACGCCATGGGCTGGATCAGCAGGACCGCCGTCGTGGCCGGGGTCGTCGCGGCAGCTGCCGCCGCGCCCTCGGTGCTCCGTCAGCGACGGGCGCTGCAGGACGTCGACCCGGGGTTCCGGGCGCCGCTGGCGTACCTGCCGCTGTCGTTCGGGCCGACGACGACGCGCGTCATGCGCTCGCTCCCGTCACGCCCGGCCGCACCGGTGGCCGGGGTGACGATCGACGTCGTGACGGTCCCGGGCGACGGCGGGCAGCCGCCGGTCGAGGTCCGCGTGTACACCCCGCACCGACGCTCGTCGGACGGCGCCCTGCTGTGGATTCACGGCGGCGGCTACATCGTCGGGTCGGCCGCCGAGGACGATCCGGCCGCCGGGGGGATGGCTGCACGCCTGGGCATCGTCGTGGTCAGCGTCGAGTACCGGCTCGCGCCGGAGCACCCGTTCCCGGCCGCGCACGACGACTGCCTCACGGCACTCCGCTGGCTGCACGCGCAGGCCGCCGAGCTCGGCGTCGACCCCGCCCGCATCGCCGTGGGCGGCGAGAGCGCCGGCGGTGGCCTCGCGGCGGCCCTGGTGCTGCGGGCGCACGACGAGAGCATCCCCGTCTGCTTCCAGTACCTGATCTACCCCATGCTCGACGACCGCACGGTGCAGCGCGCCGAGGCCGACGGCGCATGGCACGTGATCTGGAGCCCGCCGTCCAACCGCTACGGCTGGGCCTCCTATCTCGGCCACGAGCCGGGGACCCGGGACGCGTCGCCCTACGCCGTGCCGGCCCGCCGCGCATCGCTGGCGGGGCTGCCGCCCGCGTGGATCGGTGTCGGCAGCGCCGACCTGTTCGCCGCCGAGGACATCGACTACGCCGCACGGCTCGAGGCCGCAGGCGTAGCGTGCGAACTGGTCGTGGTGCCCGGGATGTACCACGCGGCCCAGCGGTTCGCGCCGGGCTATGCCCCATCCGTGGACTTCGAGGTCAGCGGGGAGGACGCGCTGGCCCGCGCGCTGCGAACGGGCCGCGCCGCCGTCTGATCGTCGTGGGCTTGTCCCCGGCGTGTGCATCGCTACGCTCGCGGACGTGCACCGCATCTTCGCCACCGCCGTCGCCGACGTGTACCCGCACTACGTCGCCAAGGTCGAGAAGAAGGAGCGCAGCCGCGAGGACGTCGACCGCGTCATCTGCTGGCTCACCGGCTACGACGAGGCGGGCCTGCGCCGCACCCTCGACACCGAGGTCGACCTCGAGACCTTCTTCGCCGAGGCGCCGGCGATGAACCCCAGCGCCTCCCTCATCACCGGCAGCATCTGCGGCATCCGGGTCGAGGACGTCGAGGACCCGCTCATGCAGAAGATCCGCTGGATGGACAAGCTCGTCGACGAGGTCGCCCGCGGCAAGAAGATGCAGACCGTCCTCCGTGGCTCGGACGCCTGACCCCGGAGACCCCGGGCACGCCGGACCCGGACTCCCGAACCCGCCGGTACGAGATCTGGCGCCGACCCGCTCCGGCGGGTGAGGATGGGGCAGACCGTCACCGACGCCGGACCCCAGGAGCACCGATGACCAACCTCGCGACGAACCTCACGACGACCGCCGGCGAGCTGCCCGAGCAGGACGCACTGCGCGTCAACGGGCAGGGGGTCACCTACGCCCAGCTGCACGGCATGGCCGCCAAGGTGGCGGGGACGTTGCGCGAGAACGGCATCCAGCCCGGAGATCGCGTGGCCGTCATCCTCCCCAACGTGCCGGCCTTCCCCGTCGTGTACTGGGGCATCCTCCTGGCCGGGGGCATCGTCGTGCCGATGAACCCGCTGCTCAAGGCCGGCGAGATCGACTACTTCTTCACCGACTCCGGCGCCAAGATCGCCTTCGTCTGG
>JAIUOK010000006.1 GCA_020161245.1 Actinomycetota bacterium
TTCGGCACGACCGGCCACGCGTCGATCCCGAGCGCCTGCGGGCGCACGGCCTGCCAGACGTCGACGTAGGGGTGGCCGAGCACGACGACGTACGGCGCGAACGCGCGCCGCGCCTCGTCGGCGATGCGGGACTCCTTCGAGCCCGGCACGAGGTGGTCGAGCAGCACGCCGACCTTGCGGCCGGGCCCGGGCGCGAACTCGCGCAGCGCCCCGACGAGGTCGTCGGCGCCGTGCAGCGGCTCGACGACGACGCCCTCGACGCGCAGGTCGTGGCCCCAGACCTTCTCGACGAGCTCGGCGTCGTGCAGGCCCTCGACCCAGATCCGCGATCCGAGCGCCACACGGGCGCGGTGGTCCGCCACGCGGATCGAGCCGGACGCCGACCGCTGCGGTGCCGTGGGCGCGGCGACGACGGGCCGCTGCAGCGTCACGGTCTCGCCGTCGAGCAGGAAGGCGGCGGGCCGCAGGACGAACGGCCGGCGCACGCCGTTGCGGTCCTCGAGGACCACGGCCCAGCCCTCGGTGGTCTTGTCGAACCCGACGACGGCTCCGCACCAGCCGGAATCGGCGCACTCGACGACGAGGCCGGGCTCGGCGTCGACGGTGGCGACCGTGCGCCGGCGCGAGGCATAGGGGTCGTGCGACAGCACGTCGCGGCCGTAGCGGTCGTGGCTCATGCGGCGTCCTCGTGGGGTCCGGCGACCGATGCGGCGTCCTCGGCCTCGGCCTGCTGCCAGCGCCGGTGCAGGACGACGACGCCCCACACCGCGACGCCGAGCAGCAGCAGCCAGGTGAGCGACCCCTGCAGGTGCACCTGCTGGTCGGTGGGCGAAGGGATGCGCTCCTCCTCGAGCAGCGCCAGCTGCCAGTCCTGCACCGTCGCGAACCACACGACGAGCGCCGCGAACGTGCCCGAGGCGTTCCACAGCCCGTGCAGCAGGGACATCGCGACGTACGTGAGCGAGAGCTCCTTGGTGATGCGGAAGCGGCCCGTGCCGGCGGCGGAGGCGAACAGCGCGCCGCCCAGCACCGCGGTCCAGAGCCCGTGGCCCACCGGCGCGAGCACCGCGCGCAGCACCTCGGTCTCGATGAGGGCCCGGAGGTCGTAGCCGTCCGTGGTGACGACGGCGTTGAGCGCGTAGCCGGCGGTCTCGAACGCCGCGAAGCCGAAGCCGACCGCCGCACCGAGCACCATGCCGTCGCGGCGGGTCTTCACGACGAGGTCGCGCGCCACCCACCACAGCGCCGCGAGCTTCGCAGCCTCCTCGAGGAAGCCGATCGCGAACCACACGCCGACGAGCCGCTCGCCGGTGAGCAGCGCGCTCTCGAGCAGGGCGGCGCCGAGGACGCCGAGCACGCCGCCGACGACGAACGCCTTGAGCACCGCGAGCGGCGGCAGTCCCGGACGGGCCTTCGTCTCGAACGCCCACAGCACGAACGTGGTCGGCACGAGGAAGCTGCCGAGCAGGATGAGCGTGGGCAGCAGGGTGGAGATCTGCGTCCAGTAGGCGACCGCGACGGTGAGCAGCCACAGGACGAGGCCCGCGACGAACCAGCGGCGCCACGCGGGGCGCGGCGCGGCCGTGCGGCCCTGCGTCGCGTCCGTGCCGTGCGCGGCCATGCGGCGTCCCTCCAGCCTCGTGCGGGGTTCGCGACGAGACTAGGCCCCGGTCGCGCAGGGCCCGGGCAGCGCCACGGCCGACGGCGTCAGGCCATGATCCGAGGCTTGACGTTGATCTCAGTGGTGCTCACGGCGCGGGCGCCGAGCGACACGGCCCCCGCCACCTGGCGGGTGGTGCCCTCCAGCGTCGTGATCGTGCCGGCGACCGCGGCGGCCTGCTCGTGCACGATCCGGTGCACCTCGCGGGTGATGCCGGCCGTCGCGCGCATGTCCGACGTCATGCGGCCGAACGCGTCGGCGACGTCGGTGAGCCCGCCCGACATGCCCGTGATGAGCCCGTCGACGCGGCCCACGACCGCCGCCGTGGCCTCGGCGAGCTGCTCGAGGTCACGGGCCAGCTTGCTCAGCCCGTCGTTGCCGTAGGGGTTGCGGGCGGCCTCGACGCCGGCGTAGAGGGCGAGCGCCTGCATCTCGCCGGTGAGCCCGCGCAGCGAGCGCGAGACCTCGACCGCCTCCGGCAGGCCGGAGCGCAGCTCGTCGGCGGTGGCGACGACCCCGCTCGAGCGCCCGAGCGCCGCCGAGCTGAGCTCGTCGGCGCGCTGGGTCTCGCGCTCGGCGCGGGCCAGCGACTGCCGCAGCCCGCGCAGCGCGTGCAGGCTGTCGTCGGTGACGCGGCGGCCGACGGCGGTGATCTCCGACAGGCTGCTCGAGAGCTGCTGGGAGAGTTCGAGCCGTCGGGCCAGCTCGTCCTTGGCGCGCGCCGCGGCGACGTCGGCCTCGGCGCGCAGCGCCTCGAGCCGGACGTACTGCTCGCGCTGCCGGGCCTGCGCCTGCTCGGAGTCGTAGAGGAACCGCCAGTACAGGGTGAGCACAGCGCCCATGGCGACGACGAAGACCACCTCGACCAGGAAGAACCCGAGCGGCTCCGACTCGGCGTCGACCAGCGCGGCGTCGGTGACGACCCAGGTGAGCAGGGCGTGGTGGCCGAGCAGCAGGGCGCTCACGACGACCAGCACGACGAGGTCCTGGTAGAGGCTGACGACCACCAGGGCGACGAAGTACGCGAAGAACAGGTCCGGCAAGCCGCCGCCCGCCTGGATGAACGCGCCCACCGCGAGGATGAGAGCCGACGACCGGGCCAGGGCCTGCCAGCGGCGCGGCCCGACGAGGCTCCCGGCGCCGAGCGCCGCGGCCAGGCCGAGCCCGGCCAGCGTCATCCAGGAGACCGAGCCCCAGCCGTGCAGGGTCTGGGCGACGAGAGCCGCCAGCAGGGTGCCGAGCAGGAACCAGCCCACGACCCGGTGGCGCCGCTTGAACTCGGGCCGGGTGAGGCCGGCGCCACGGGGCAGCCAGGTGGTGGTCGGCATCGCAGCTCCCGCTGGATCGGGCCGGTGCGCCGGCATGCGTCGGGGCGCGCGGGTGCGCACGCCGTCCTCCCCCTCGTCCCGGCCGCGTCCGACCTGAGCGGAACCGCCCGGCGACGTAGACTTGGCACTCGTCCGACGGGAGTGCCAGCGAAAGGGGAGGACATGGTCGAGGACCGCCGCCTGTCCGTCCTGCGCGCCATCGTCGAGGACTACGTCGCCACCCACGAGCCGGTGGGGTCGAGGTCGCTCGTCGAGCGCCACTCCCTCGGCGTGAGCCCCGCCACGATCCGCAACGACATGGCGGCGCTGGAGGAGGAGGGGCTCATCGCCCAGCCCCACACCAGCGCCGGGCGCGTGCCCACCGACCAGGGCTACCGCGTCTTCGTCGACCGGCTCAGCCAGGTCAAGCCGCTGTCGGGCGCCGAGAAGCGCGCCATCTCCTCGTTCCTCGACGGGGCCGTCGACCTCGACGACGTGATGCAGCGCTCCGTGCGCCTGCTCGCCCAGCTGACCCGCCAGGTCGCCGTCATCCAGTACCCGTCGCTCACGCGCTCGACCGTCCGCCACATCGAGCTCGTGCTGCTCGGCGCCAACCGCGTCCTGCTCGTGCTCATCGCCGACACGGGCCGCGTCGAGCAGCGCGTCGTCGACACCGGCGCCCCCATGACCGAGGACCTGCTGGGCCGGCTTCGCTCCCGGATCCTCGACCGTGCTCTCGGCCAGCCGCTCGTCGACGTCGCCGAGCGCGTGTCCGACGTCGCCGAGGGCTTCGAGCCGGACGAGCGGCCCGCCGTCCGCGCCGTGCTCGCCTCGCTCATCGAGACCGTGGTCGAGCGCCACGAGGAGCGTGTGATGCTCGCCGGCACCGCCAACCTCGCCGCGTTCGGCGACGACTTCAACGGCCGCGTGCGGCCCGTCCTCGAGGCCCTCGAGGAGCAGATGGTGCTGCTGCGCCTGCTCGGCGAGAGCCGCTCCACCGACACCCTGACCGTGCGCATCGGCCACGAGAACGAGGTCGAGGGGCTGACCTCCACGTCGGTCGTGACCGTCGGCTACGGCCGCGGCGACGAGGTGGTCGCCCAGCTCGGCGTCGTCGGGCCCACGCGCATGGACTACCCCGGCACGATGGGCTCGGTGCGCGCGGTCGCGCGCTACGTCGGGCGCATCCTCACCGAGCAGGGCTAGACCCACCCACCCGACCGCACTCCCGGACACCAGACGAGAAGAGACCCGTGCCTGTGGCCTCCGACTACTACGCCACCCTCGGCGTCGCGCGCGACGCGACCCCCGAGGAGATCAAGCGCGCCTACCGCAAGCTGGCCCGCGAGCTGCACCCGGACGTCAACCCGGACCCGGCCACGCAGGACCGGTTCAAGGAGGTGACGGCGGCCTACGAGGTGCTCTCCGACCCCGACAAGCGGCAGATGTACGACCTCGGCGGCGACCCTCGCGGCGGTGCCGGGTTCGGCGGCCCGGGCGCGGCCGGCTTCGGCTTCGGCGACATCATGGACGCCTTCTTCGGCACCCAGACCCGCGGCCCGCGCTCCCGCGTCTCGCGCGGCAAGGACGCGCTCATCCGCCTGCAGGTCGACCTGCGCGAGGCGACCTTCGGCGTGCAGCGCGAGATCGCCGTCGACACCGCCGTCGTCTGCGGGGCCTGCACCGGTGCGGGCACCGCGCCCAACACCCAGGTGGTCACGTGCACGATGTGCCAGGGCCGCGGCGAGATCCAGTCGGTGCAGCGCTCGTTCCTCGGCCAGGTGATGACCTCCCGCCCCTGCCCGCAGTGCCAGGGCTTCGGCACCCTCATCCCGCACCCCTGCCCGGAGTGCGCCGGCGACGGCCGGGTGCGGACCCGCCGCACGATCACCGTGAAGATCCCCGCCGGCGTCGACACCGGCACCCGCATCCAGCTCACCGGCGAGGGCGAGGTCGGGCCCGGCGGCGGCCCCGCGGGCGACCTGTTCCTCGAGATCGTCGAGACCCCGCACGAGGTCTTCACGCGCCAGGGCGACGACCTGCACTGCACCGTCACGCTGCCCATGACCGCGGCCGCCCTCGGCACCTCCATCTCGCTGGAGACCCTCGACGGCGACGAGGCCATCGAGGTGAAGCCGGGCACGCAGTCCGGCCAGACCGTCACGCTGCGGCAGAAGGGCGTCACCCACCTGCGCGGCTCGGGCCGCGGCGACCTGCACGTGCACGTCGACGTCGCGACGCCGACCAAGCTCGACGCGCGCCAGGAGGAGCTGCTGCGCGAGCTCGCCGCCCTGCGCGGCGAGGAGCGCCCGGCCGCGACCGTCCAGGCCGGCCGCGTCGAGAGCAGCGGCCTGTTCTCGCGCCTGCGCGACGCGTTCAACGGCCGCTGAGCGCCGGCCCGACATGACCGCGCCGTTCTTCCTGCTCGACGGGCCCGTCGGCGCCCCCGGCTCCGACGTCGCGCTCGAAGGGCCGGAGGGCCGGCACGCGGTGTCGGTGCGCCGCATCGCCGTCGGCGAGACCGTCCTGCTCGGCGACGGCGCCGGCCGCGTGGCCACCGCGGTCTGCACGGCCGTCGTCGGCCGCGACCGGCTCGAGGCGCGCGTCGAGTCGGTCATGGAGCACCCCGTGCCCTCGCCTCGCGTCGTCGTCGTTCAGGCGCTGCCCAAGGGGGAGCGGGGCGACCTGTCGGTCGAGCTGCTGACCGAGGTCGGCGTCGACGTCGTCGTCCCGTGGCAGGCGTCGCGCTCGGTCGCGGTCTGGAAGGGCGAGAAGGCCCAGCGCGGCGTCGAGAAGTGGCGCACCACGGCCCGCGAGGCCGCCAAGCAGTCGCGGCGCCCCTACGTCCCGGCTGTCGAGCCGCTGGCGTCCACGGCCGATGTCGTGGCGCTGCTGCGCGCGGCGTCGTCATCGGGCGGCACCGCGCTCGTGCTGCACGAGGCGGCCTCGCTGCGGATGGCCTCGCTCAAGCCGCGTACCGATGCCGACGTCGTCCTCGTCGTGGGGCCCGAGGGCGGCATCTCCGACGACGAGCTCGTGCTCTTCGCCGAGGCCGGTGCGCTCGCCGCGCGCCTCGGCCCCTCCGTGCTGCGCACCTCCACCGCCGGCACCGTCGCCGCAGCCGTCATCCTCGCCTCAGCCGGCCGCTGGGACTGAGCCCAGGCCGTGCCCCGACGGCGTAGCGTCGCGGGCATGGAGCTCTGGGACGTCTTCAAGCGGCGCAAGATGGTGCGGTCGTTCCGGCAGGACGCCGTGCCCGCGGACAGCCTCGACCGGGTGCTGGCCAGCGTGCTGCACGCGCCGTCGGCCGGCTACACGCAGGGCAACGAGTACCTGCTCATCGACGACCCCGACGAGGTCGCGTGGTTCTGGGGCGCGATCGACGACCCGAGCGACGCCATGGGCCCCGATGATGCCGCGCTGCTGGCACCGGTCGTCGTCGTCCCGCTCGCGCACAAGGACGCCTACCTCGCGCGGTACTCCCAGCCTGACAAGCAGCCCTACGGCCTCGGCGACGAGGAGAAGTGGCCGGTGCCCTTCTGGTACGTCGACGCCGGCATGGCCTCCATGTGCATCCTCATGGCGGCGATCGAGGAGGGCCTCGGCGCGTGGTTCTTCGGCTTCGCCCACGGCGAGGCCGAGGTGATGGAGCACTTCGGCGTCCCGCCGCAGTTCCGCCAGGCCGGTGCGATCGCTCTCGGGTACGCCGCCGACGCCGACCCGCTGTCGGCAGGCGCGTCGTCGAAGAAGAGGGCCCGGCGCGGAGTCGACGACCTCGTCCACCGCAACCGCTGGTAGGCCGCCCGTACGCTGCGCACGTGACCGAGCCGAGCATCCAGCAGCGCTTCTTCCCCGAGCTCACCTGCTTCGGGTGCGGGCCGGCCAACCCCCGGGGGCTGCGGATCTCCAGCTACCCGGACGACGACGGCGACGGCACCACCGCGTCGTTCGTGCCCTGGCCGGAGCACGACAACGGGCTCGGCTACCTCAACGGCGGCATCATCGCCACGCTGCTCGACTGCCACAGCGCGACGCCGGTGCTGATGGAGTCCGAGCGGCTGGGGCTGATGCAGCCCAGCGACGCGCTGGCCTACGTCACGGCCGGCATCGATGTGCGCTACCTGCGGCCCACGCCGCTCGAGGGGCCGCTGACGGTGCGTGCCCGGCTCGCCTCGGCGTCCGAGGACGTCATGGCCGTCGACGCCGAGATCTGGGCCGACGGCAAGCTGCGCGCGACCGGTGCCAGCACGTGGAAGCGCTGGCGGCCCCGGACGTGACGGTCAGCCGGGCGGCCACGTCATCGCCCGGCCGCCGAGCACGTGCAGGTGCACGTGGAACACGGTCTGGCCGCCGTCGGCCCCGGTGTTGACCACGAACCGGTAGCCGTCGGCGAGGCCCTCCGACGCCGCCACCTCCGCACCGGCGGCCAGCAGCCGGCCGGCGAGCGCCGGGTCGGCGGCGGTCAGCGCCGCGGCGTCGGCGTGGTGGGCCTTCGGGATGACCACGAGGTGGGTGGGGGCCTGGGGCGCGATGTCGCGGAACGCCAGCACCTCGTCGGTCTCGTGGACGACGGTCGCGGGGATCTCCCCGGTCACGATGCGGCAGAACAGGCACTCGGTCATGAGCCGACGCTAGCGGACGCCGCCCCGCCCCGATCTGGTAGTCGGATCGCGGCCGGCCGCGCGATCCGACGACCAGATCGGCGTCCGGGAACGGGCGGGCCGGTCCGCGCGGCGGCCCGTACCATGGAGGCCTGCACCGACGGCGGGCCCCGCCGAGCGGCGACCACGAGGAAGGGCGGACACGGCCCGCGAGAGGCCGACCCATGACCACCGCAACGGACATCCAGGCCACCATCGCGGTGCCTGCCTCGCTCGACATGGTGACCGTCCTCGGATCCGGCGACGAGCTGATCCGCGTGGTCGAGAGCGGGTTCCCCGCCGTCGACCTGCATGTGCGCGGCAACCAGATCACCCTCACCGGCGAGGCAGCCGAGGTGGCGCTCGTCGACCGCGTGGTGGGCGAGATGCTCGCCGTCGTGCGCACCGGTCAGGGCCTCACGCCCGACCAGGTCGAGCGCATGATCGGGATGATCCGCGAGAACGACGGCGTCAGCCCGGCGCAGGTCATGACCGCCAACATCCTGAGCAACCGCGGCCGCTCGATCCGTCCGAAGACGCTGAACCAGAAGCGCTACGTCGACGCCATCGACCAGCACACCATCGTGTTCGGCATCGGCCCCGCCGGTACCGGCAAGACCTACCTCGCGGTCGCGAAGGCCGTGCAGGCGCTGCAGAGCAAGGCCGTCAACCGCATCATCCTCACCCGCCCTGCTGTCGAGGCCGGCGAGCGGCTCGGCTTCCTGCCCGGCACCCTCAGCGAGAAGATCGACCCCTACCTGCGCCCGCTCTACGACGCGCTGCACGACATGATCGACCCCGAGTCGATCCCGAGGCTGATGACCAGCGGCACGATCGAGGTGGCGCCGCTGGCCTACATGCGCGGTCGCACCCTCAACGACGCGTTCATCATCCTCGACGAGGCGCAGAACACCTCGCCCGAGCAGATGAAGATGTTCCTCACCCGGCTCGGCTTCAACTCCACGATGGTCGTCACCGGCGACACCACCCAGGTCGACCTGCCCAGCGGCACGGCGTCGGGCCTGCGGGTGGTCGAGGGCATCCTCGACGGCATCGACGACGTCGCGTTCTGCCGGCTGCACTCCCAGGACGTCGTCCGGCACAAGCTGGTGGGTCGCATCGTCGACGCCTACGCGAGGTTCGACGCCGAGAACGCCGAGGCCGCGAAGAAGGCGGCCAAGAAGGCGGAGCGCGGCGCCGCCCGCCGCAGACAGCCGTGACCGGGGAGGGGGAGCGCGCGATGACGATCGAGGTCGTCAACGAGACCGACTACGACGTCGACGTCGAGTCCCTCGGCGCGCAGGCGAGGTTCGTACTCGACCGGCTGCGGATCCACCCGCAGGCCGAGCTGTCGGTGGTGCTGGTCGACGAGCCGGCGATGACCGACCTGCACGTGCGGTGGATGGACCTCGAGGGCCCCACCGATGTCATGTCGTTCCCCATGGACGAGCTGCGGCCGACCAAGGACGACGAGGAGCCCGAGCAGGGGCTGCTCGGAGACGTCGTCATCTGCCCGTCCGTGGCGGAGAAGCAGGCGCGGGCCGCCGGCCACCGCACCGAGGACGAGATCGCGCTGCTGCTGACGCACGGCATCCTGCACCTGCTCGGGTACGACCACGCCGAGCCCGAGGAGCACGCCGAGATGTTCGGGCTTCAGGCCCGGCTGCTCGCCGAGTGGGTGGCTGTCGCTGCCGAGAGGCCGTGACGCCATGACCGCGGAGGGCTGGTCCCTCGTCGTCGCCGCCGTCCTCGTCGTCCTGGCCGCGCTGCTGGTGGCGTCGGAGACGGCGATCGGGCGCGTGTCGCGCGCCCGCGTCGACGAGCTCGAGCGCGAGGGCGTCGGGGGCGCGGCTCGGCTGCGCACTCTGCTCGACGACCGCGCGCGCTACGTCAATGTCCTGCTGTTCCTGCACATGCTGCTGCTCGCCGGCGCCACGGTGCTGGTCACCAACGCGTTCCTGGTGCTGATCCCCGGCCCCACGTGGTGGAAGCTGCTCGCGGCGGCACTGGTGATGGTCGTCCTCGGGTACGTCCTGCTCGGAGTCGCGCCACGCACCCTCGGCGTCCAGCGCGCCGACCGCATCGCCCTGCGCGCCGCAGCGCCCGCGAAGGCGCTCGCCACGCTGCTCGGGCCGGTGACGAGCCTGCTCATCCTGGTCGGCAACGCGATCACGCCCGGCAAGGGCTTCCGCCGCGGACCGTTCGCCTCGCAGGCCGAGCTGCGCGAGCTCGTCGACCTCGCCGAGGCCGACGACCTCATCGAGGACGACGAGCGGCAGATGATCCACTCCGTCTTCGAGCTCGGCGACACCATCGCCCGCGAGCTCATGGTGCCGCGCACCGAGATGGTGTTCATCGAGCGCGGCAAGACCCTGCGCCAGGCGATCTCGCTGGCGCTGCGCAGCGGCTTCTCGCGCATCCCGGTGATCGGTGAGAACGTCGACGACATCATCGGCGTCGTGTACCTCAAGGACCTGGTGCGCCGGTCCTTCGAGCACCACGAGGCGGAGACCAGCGAGCGCGTCGAGACCCTCATGCGCAAGGTCTTCATGGTGCCCGACAGCAAGCGGGCCGACGACCTCCTCAAGGACATGCAGGCCGCGCGCGTGCACATCGCCGTCGTCGTCGACGAGTACGGCGGCACCGCCGGCATCGTGACGATCGAGGACGTCGTCGAGGAGATCGTCGGCGAGATCACCGACGAGTACGACACCGAGGTCCCTGAGGTCGAGGAGCTCGCCCACGGCTGCTACCGCGTCCACGCACGCATGCACGTCGAGGACTTCGCCGACCTCGTCGGCATCCGGATCGACGCGGAGGAGGAGGGCGTCGACACCGTCGGCGGCCTGCTCGCGCGCCGGCTCGGCCGCGTGCCGATCCCGGGCGCCCGCATCACCGTGCAGGGCTGGGACCTCACGGCGGAATCCGCTGCTGGCCGCCGCAACCGGATCGGTACCGTTCTCGCCGAGCCGGTGACCCCGGTCGACGACGAGGACGAGGACGACGAGAGCGATGGCTGACGCCGCTGCGGGCACGCCCGCCGCAGACCTGCCCGCCGAGGACGCCAAGCTCGCCACGCTGGCGCGCGGCGCCCGCGGGCGCGTGCAGGCCGCCGAGGGCGCCGCTGTCCGTGACGAGACCGGCCGCACGTACTCCGGCGCCACCGTCGCGCTGCCGTCTCTCGGCCTCTCGGCGCTGCGCCTCGCCGTCGCCACGGCGGCCGCCAGCGGCGCCCGCGGGCTCGAGGCGGCG
This sequence comes from Actinomycetota bacterium, assembly GCA_020161245.1. Taxonomy (GTDB): domain Bacteria; phylum Actinomycetota; class Actinomycetes; order S36-B12; family CAIYMF01; genus Longivirga. Next base: position 10,860 of record JAIUOK010000006.1, read on the forward strand.
GTCGTCGTCCGACGCGACGCAGGCCTCCCCGCCGACGACGTCGACGCCGTCCGCGACCTCGGCGGCGCCGGTATCCCCGTGATCGTCGTGGGCACCGACTCCGCGGTCCTCGCCGTCCTGCACAGCTGATCCGGACCGTGGCCAGCGACGCCGCCGCTGCGAGCGGCACCGAGCAGCACGGCGCGTCCCGCGGCCGCTCCGTGCTCTCGGTGCTCGCCGCGGCCACGCTGTTCGGCACCACCGGCACCAGCCAGGCGCTCGGGCCGTCGGGCACCACGCCGCTCGGCGTCGGGGCCGCCCGCATCGTCATCGGCGGCGCCGGGCTGCTCGCCGTCCTGCCGCGCCTCGGCGGCAGCCGGCGCGACGCGCTCGCCCTGTGGCGCACCCGGTGGGGGCTGCTGGCCGGCGTCACCACGGCCCTCTACCAGGTGTGCTTCTTCGGCGGCGTGCTGCGGGCCGGCGTCGCGGTCGGCACGCTGCTCACGATCGGCAGCGGTCCGGTGTTCACCGGCCTGCTGTCGTGGCTGCTGCTGCGCGAGCGGCCGCGCCTGTCGTGGGTCGTGGCGACGTCCGTGTGCGTCGTCGGGCTCGTCCTGCTCGTGGGCAGCCAGGCCTCGTCGGGCTCCGGCGACGTGCTCGGCTACCTGCTCGCGCTGGCCTCGGGCCTCGGCTACGCCTTCTACACCGTGGCGTCCAAGCGGCTCATGAACGACGGACATGGCAGCGACGAGGTGATGGCTGCGGCGTTCGGGCTCGGCGGCCTGCTCCTGCTGCCGGTGCTGCTCACGCAGCCGATGGCGTGGATCGCCACCCCGTCCGGGCTCGCGATGGCGCTGTGGCTGGGCCTGATCACCACCACGCTGGCCTACGTGCTGTTCGGGCGAGGGCTGCGCCACCTGCCGGCGGGCCCGGTCACCACGCTGGTGCTGGCCGAGCCCGTCGTCGCCACGCTGCTCGGCGTCCTCGTGCTCGGCGAGACGATCCCGGCTCTCGGCTGGGCGGGCATCGCGCTGGTGCTGGCCGGGCTGGGGCTGCAGGGTGCGGCGTCGCGCCTCGGTGACGGACAATCGCTCCCGTGACCGACACCCCCGCGCACCGCTCCGGCTTCGCCTGCTTCGTCGGTCGCCCCAACGCCGGCAAGTCCACGCTCACCAACGCGCTCGTCGGCGACAAGGTCGCGATCACGTCGAGCAAGCCGCAGACCACGCGCCACACCATCCGCGGGATCGTGCACCGCGACGACGCCCAGCTCGTGCTCGTCGACACGCCCGGGGTGCACAAGCCGCGCACGCTGCTCGGCGAGCGGCTCAACGCGCTCGTGCAGGAGACGTGGGCCGAGGTCGACGTCATCGGGTTCTGCCTCGACGCGTCGCAGCCGGTCGGCCCTGGCGACCGCTTCATCGCCACGCAGCTCGCGACCGCCCGGCGCACCCCGAAGGTCGCGATCGTCACCAAGACCGACCTGGTAGACCACGCGACCGTGGGGGAGCGGCTGCTCGAGGTGGCCAGGCTCGGCGAGGACGTCGGCATCGCCTGGGACGAGGTCGTGCCCGTGTCGGCTGTGAAGGGCGACCAGGTGTCGCTGCTCGCCGACCTGCTCGTGCGTCTGCTCCCCGAAGGCCCGCCGCTCTACCCCGAGGGCGAGCTCACCGACGAGCCCGAGATGGTGATGGTCGCCGAGCTCATCCGCGAGGCGGCGCTCGAGGGCGTCCACGACGAGCTGCCGCACTCCATCGCCGTCGTCGTCGACGAGATGATCCCGCGCGAGGGCCGCCCGGCCGACAAGCCGCTGCTCGACGTCCACGCATCGCTGTTCGTCGAGCGCGACAGCCAGAAGGGGATCATCATCGGCCACAAGGGATCCCGGCTGCGTGAGGTGGGCACGCGGGCGCGGCAGCAGATCGAGGCCCTGCTCGGCACGAAGGTGCACCTCGACCTGCACGTCAAGGTCGCCCAGGACTGGCAGCGCGACCCCAAGCAGCTGCGCCGCCTGGGCTTCTAGCCTCTCAGTCGACCAGGCCGAGGTCGCGGGCGACGCGCGACGCGGTTCGGCGGTCGCCGACGCCGAAGGCGCGGTAGATCGCCATCGTCTCGTGGCGCACGGTCGACTCGGAGTACCCGATCCGCAGCGAGATCTGGCGGTTGGACATGCCCTCGGCCATGAGCGACAGCACCGCGGTCTGGCGCTGGGTGAGCACGACCTGGTCGGCCGACGTCGGCACGTCGACGGGCTGGGCGGCCGGGCGGCGCGGGCTCCACAGCAGGCCGAAGTAGGCGCTGAGGATGTCGGCCGTCGTGCCCATGACCCGCTCGAGGCCCTCGCGGTCGTCCACCTCGGCGTCGAAGGCGACGGCCACGACGCCGGACGGCGCCCCGTGGGCCGCGAGCTGCGCTGCGGCGAGGGGGCGCGCCTCGCGCGTCTCGGCGACGTAGGCAGGGAAGCTGCCCTCGACGTCGTGGGCGGCCGGCCACACGAGCGCGGAGGCGCTGCGCAGCGCCTGCCGCTGCGGCCAGGAGTCCTGGACGGGCAGCGAGCCCGACACGTCGCGGAAGGCCGGGACGCCGAACCACGACGTGACGACGAGCGACCCGTCGTTGCGGCAGCGGGCGAGCATCGCGGCGCCGGCCTGGAAGCGGGCGGGGAAGTCCAGGACGAGGGCCTGCAGGAGGAGCGGCTCGCTCGGTGCGAGCGACAGCGTGCGCGACAGACGGTGCACGTAGCCCGTCAGCTCGACGATGGGGTCCTCGCGCGACCCGGTGCGCGCCAGGTCCCAGGCGGTGGCCGTCACGGTGGTGCTCCTCGTCCGTCGTCGCGGAAAGGGCTTCCGCGGGTTACGACGACCAGCGTGACGACTGACCGATCATGACCGCACGAGGGCGGGCGGCTTCCTGAGCCAACGCTGAGGCTGGGCCGCCACGGACGGCCCAGGGCGTGATTCAGGTGCGCGGATCTTGAGGTTCGCCCGACTCGTCGATCGGCACCGCGGAGCCGTCGGGGTCGACGACACCGGCCTCGACGGCCGCGGCCGTCAGCGACGTGCTCGCAGGGGCGACCGTGCTGGGGTCGCCGGCGTGGACGTCGCCCTCCTTGGCCGGCTTCTCGCCCTTGGTACGCAGCGCGAGCTCGGGGATGAGCTCGTAGCGGCGGCCGTAGGTGTCCATCACCGTGAGCACCGCGGCGGCCAGCGGGATGCCGATGATCGCGCCGATGGCGCCGAACATCGCGACGCCGACGAAGACCGAGGCCAGCGCGAGCGCGGGATGGATGTCCATCGTCACGCGGCTCACGCGCGGCGTAAAGATGTAGTTCTCGATCTGCTGGTAGACCGTCGCGAACACCACGATCCACACCACGTCGATCGGCTGCTCGAAGGCGGCGAACGTGGCCGGCACGAGGATGCCGATGTAGGTGCCGATCGTCGGGATGAACTGGCTGACGACACCGGCGAACACACCCATCGGCAGCCAGTAGGGGACGCCGATGACGTAGAACGCGATGGAGTGCGCGAACGCCGACAGCGTCGCCAGGATCACCTTGCTGACGACGAACCCGCCTGTCTTGGTGACCGTGATGTCCCAGACGGTGACGAAGACCTTCTGCGAGTCCTGCGGCATCCAGGACCCGAGCGCCCGGCGCAGCCGGGGGCCGTCGGCGGAGAAGTAGAAGGCGAACACCAGCATCGTCAGCGCATCGAAGATGGTGCCGAACAGCAGTCCGAAGACGCCGAGCAGGCCGCCGGCGAGATCGGTCGCGATGCCGGTCACCTGGTCGGGCGACAGCTTGAGCGACTCGAGGATGTTGTTGGGGTCGAGCTCGAGGTTGAACCGCTGGTTCAGCCAGGTGACGGTGTCGGTGATGATCGCCGGAACCTGCTGCACGAGCTCCGCGAGCTGGGTGAAGAAGACCCCGCCGAACAGGGCGAGGAAGGCCAGCGCCGCCAGCACGATCCCCGCGAGCACGACGCCGGTGGCGGCACCGCGGCGCCAGCCGTGGTTGGACAGCCACGCGACCCCGGGCTCCATCGCGATGGACAGCAGCCAGGCGAGCAGCAGCACGAGCAGGAAGTGGCTGAGCTGGCCGAACAGCCACACCGCGATGCTGAAGGCCAGGAAGATCAGCAGAGCCGTGAGCACGGTGCGCCGGAACGCCCGCCCCTCGAGGCGCACGGGCACGGCGTCGCTGCCGCCCCGGCCCACGAGCCGGGCGACGAGCCCCTCGCGGTCCTCTCCCTGACCGTCCTGCGCCACGCAGCTCCTCCCGTCGACCGCACTGCTCTCCCGTGCGACGCTACCGCTCGCAGCACCCCCTCGCTGGGACTGATCGTGCGGGGGTCCCCCGGCCTCTCCACCCCCGCACGATCAGTCCCAGCGGGGGGTGTCGCGGGGGTGCGGCGTGGGCGGTGTGGGGGAGGATGCTCCGGTGAGCCTCTACCGCGACGAGGGTGTGGTCCTGCGCACCCAGAAGCTGGGTGAGGCCGACCGCATCGTCACGCTGCTCACGCGCGACCACGGGCGCGTGCGCGCGGTCGCCAAGGGCGTGCGCAAGACGACGTCGCGCATCGGGGCCCGGCTCGAGCCCTTCGGCCACGTCGACATCCAGTTCTACGAGGGCCGCTCCCTCGACGGCGTGACGCAGGTGGAGACCCTGGCGTCCTACGGCGCCTCGCTGTGCACCGACTACACGGCCTGGACGGCCGGCCAGGCGATGCTCGAGACCGCCGAGCGCCTCACGCCCGAGGAGCGCGAGCCCTCGGTGCAGCAGTACCTCCTGCTCGTGGGCGGCCTGCGGGCCCTGGTGTCCGGCGAGCACGACGCCGGGCTGGTGCTCGACGCCTACCTGGTGCGGTCGCTGTCGGTGGCCGGCTGGGCGCCGAGCTTCGACGCCTGCGCCCGCTGCGGCATCCCGGGCCCGCACGCGTCGTTCCACGTGCCGTCGGGCGGCGCCCTGTGCGCCGACGACCGCGTCCCCGGCTCGGCGTCGCCGGCGCCGGAGACCTTCGACCTGCTCGGCGCCCTGCTCTCCGGCGACTGGGCCCTCGCCGACTCCAGCTCGCCGCGGGCCCGGCGGGAGGCCTCGGGGCTGGTGGCCGCCTACCTGTCGTGGCAGCTCGAGCGCGGGCTGCGCAGCCTGCCGCTGGTCGAGCGCAGCTGACCCGCCGCGCCGGGCTGGCGTGGTTACGGTCCCGTAAGTTACTCTTGCGTATACTTACGGCACCGTAGGGAAGGAGCCACGCCATGACCGACCGTCAGAGGGTCGAGCTGTACGGCCACGAGATCGCGTTCGTGTCGCTGCCCGGCGAGGGCGTGCCGCTGCTGCTCGTGCACGGCGTCGGGTCCTCGATCGACACGTGGGGCAACATCCCGCAGCGCCTGGCCGACGCCGGCCGCGCGGTCGTCGCCCTCGACCTGCTCGGCCACGGCGAGTCCGGCCACGGCAACGGCGACTACAGCCTGGGCGCCAACGCCTCGGCCATCCGCGACCTGCTCGACCACCTCGGCATCGCCCGGGTGCACCTCGTCGGCCACAGCCTCGGCGGGGGAGTGAGCCTGCAGTTCTCCTACCAGTTCCCCGACCGTGTCGAGTCGCTCGCGCTGATCTCCAGCGGCGGCCTCGGCAGCGACGTCGGCCTGCCGCTGCGCGCTGCCAGCCTGCCCGGTTCGGAGATCGTGCTGCGCGCGGCCACGCGCCCCGGCGTCATCCGCGCGATGGCCCGTGCGGGCCGGGCGCTCTCGCGCGTCGGCGTCGAGCCGGCCGTCCTGTCCGACCGCGCCCTCGACAAGCTCGCCCACATGCAGGACGAGCAGCGGCTGCAGGCGTTCGTCGCCACCGTGCGCAGCGTCGTGGGCCCCGACGGCCAGCGCGTGTCCGCGCTGAAGAAGATGGGCAAGGTCGACCCGTCGCGCGTCCTCATCGTCTGGGGCGACGCCGACCCGATGCTGCCGATGCAGCACGGTCTCGACGCCGCCGAGCTGCTGCCCGGCTGCCGCGTCGTCGTCGTGCCCGGCGCCGAGCACCACCCGCACACGCACGCGCCCGAGCTGGTCACCGCCGAGCTGCTCGCCCACGTGGCCCGGCCCGCGCCGTTGGCCGTCCTGGAGCCCGCCGGCTGAGAGGATGACGGCGTGGCCGTCCGACGCAGCCGTGGGCGCGACGCCGTCCGCGCGACCCCGCGCACGGCGCCCGTCGTCGCGCCGACCCCGCATCCCAGCGGTGCCACCGCCCCCGACATCCCGCTCGACCAGGTGCCCCGCCACGTCGCGGTGGTGATGGACGGCAACGGCCGCTGGGCCAAGGAGCGCGGGCTGCCCCGCACGGCCGGCCACGAGGCCGGCGAGGCGTCGCTGCTCGACTGCGTCCACGGCGCCATCGAGCTCGGCGTCGGCTGGATCTCGGCCTACGCCTTCTCCACCGAGAACTGGAAGCGCTCGCCCGACGAGGTGAAGTTCCTCATGGGCTTCAACCGCGACGTGATCCGGCGCCGCCGCGACGAGATGCACGACCTCGGCGTGCGGGTCCGCTGGGCCGGCCGGCGCCCGAAGCTCTGGAAGTCGGTCATCGACGAGCTCGAGGAGGCCGAGCGGATGACCGCCGGCAATTCCACGCTCACCCTCACCATGTGCGTGAACTACGGCGGCCGCGCCGAGATCGCCGACGCCGCCCAGGCCATCGCCCGCGAGGTCGCGGCCGGGCGCCTCGACCCGTCGAAGGTCGACGAGCGCATGATCGCCCGCCACCTCGACGAGCCCGACATGCCCGACGTCGACCTGTTCGTGCGGTCGTCGGGGGAGCAGCGCACGAGCAACTTCCTGCTGTGGCAGTCCGCCTACGCCGAGATGGTCTTCGTGCCGACGCTGTGGCCCGACTTCGACCGGCGCCACCTGTGGTGGGCGTGCGAGCAGTACGCCGGCCGCGACCGCCGCTACGGCGGCGCGATCCCCAACGAGCTGCTCCTGCCGAAGGAGCCCGCGCCCACCGAGCAGGGCTGACGTGGGCACCGGCCACAGCCACGACCACGGGCGGTCGATCAGCGCGGGCGGCGCGCACCGCTCGCGCCTCATCGCGGTCCTCGCGCTCACCTCGGTGGTGCTCGTCGCCGAGCTCGTCGGCGCCTGGCTCACCGGGTCGCTGGCTCTGCTGGCCGACGCCGGTCACATGGCCACCGACGTCGCTGGCATCCTGCTCGCGGTGCTGGCTGTCACCTTCGCGTCGCGGCCCGCCACGCCGCAGCGCACCTACGGCTACTACCGCCTCGAGATCCTCGCCGCCGTCCTCAACGCGGCGCTGCTGTTCGCGGTGGCTGTGTTCATCCTGGTCGAGGCATGGATGCGCTGGCAGGAGCCGCCTGAGGTCGACGGCCCGCTCATGCTGGTGTTCGGGGTCATCGGGCTCGTGGCGAACCTGGCCGGCGTGGTGCTGCTGCGCCGCGGCGCGAAGGAGAGCCTCAACGTGCGCGGCGCCTACCTCGAGGTGCTCGGCGACGGGCTCGGCTCAGCCGCCGTGATCGTCGCCGCGGTGCTCATCGCCACCCTCGGCTGGCTGCGCGCCGACGTCGTGGCCTCGGTGCTCGTGGCGCTCATGATCCTGCCGCGCACGTGGTCGCTGCTGCGCGAGGCGGTCGACGTCCTCCTGCAGGCGACGCCGAAGGACGTCGACATCGACGCCGTGCGGGCGCACATCCTGGAGACGCCCGGCGTCATCGGGGCGCACGACCTGCACGTGTGGACGCTGACCAGCGGGGTTCCTGTGCTGTCGGTGCACGTCGTGTGCGACGACGCGGCGCTCGCGGACGGCGGAGCGGCCAGGGTCCTCGACGCCCTGTGCGACTGCCTCGCGCATCACTTCGACGTCGAGCACTGCACCTTCCAGCTCGAGCCCGCCTCGCACCGCGACCACGAGCCCTCGACCCACGCCTGACGGCGCGGTCAGCCCCGGCAGGCGGCGCAGCGGCCGAAGATCTCCAGGGTGTGGCTGACGTCGTCGTACCCGTGCTCCGCGGCCATCCGGTCGGCCCACGTCTCCACGGCCGGGCCGTCGATCTCGACGGTGGCGCCGCACTCGCGGCACACGAGGTGATGGTGGTGGGTGCCGCCGGCGCAGCGGCGGTAGACGGTCTCTCCGGCGTCGTCGCGCAGGCTGTCGATCTCGCCGGCGTCGGCGAGCGCCTGCAGCGTGCGGTAGACGGTGGTGAGGCCCACGGCCTCGCCACGGGCGACGAGCTCGGCGTGGATCTGCTGCGCGCTTCGGAACGAGTCGAGGTCCTCGAGCACCCCGGCGACGGCGGCGCGCTGCCGGGTGGGGCGCACGCCGGGGACGGGTGCCTGGCCGCGGGCGGTCGTCATGCGGCTACCTCCTCGTGCAGGACGGCGGGGCGCGCCGCCGCGACCCGCCGCGATCGCCGGCGTCGCAAGGGGACCGCCACCGCGGCGCAGGCTCCGAAGAACAGCAGTGCCAGGACGACGATGGCTGGGCCCGGCGGCACGTCGAGCTGGAACGAGGCGACGAGGCCGAGCACGGCCGACAGCTCGCCGACCACCACTCCGAGCGCCGCAGTGCCGCGGAAGGAACGGCTCAGCTGCTGGGCCGCCGCCACCGGCACGATCATGATCGCGCTGACCAGCAGCAGGCCGACCGTGCGCATGCCGATGACGACCGCGAGCGCAGCCAGCACGGTGAGCAGCATGCTCGTGGCCGTGGTGCGGATGCCCTGGGTGCGGGCGAGGTCCGGGTCGAGCGCCAGCACGAAGATGTCGCGGCCGAAGACGGCGAGCACCACGAGCACGATGACGGCGACGACGCCCAGCCACACCAGGTCGGTGGCCGACACCGTCGACAGCGACCCGAACAGGTACTGGTTGAGCGCGGCCGACGACCTGCCGCCGGCGAGCGAGGTGAACAGCACGCCGCCCGCGATGCCGCCGTAGAAGATCAGCGCGAGCGCGAGATCGCCCGCCGTGCGCGACTTCGCGCGGATGAGCTCGATGATGACCGCGCCGCAGGCGGCCGCGACGAGAGCGGTCGGCACGGGAGCGGTGCCGAACAGGAACGCGAGGCCGACGCCGGCCAGCGCCACGTGGCCCATCCCGTCGCCGAGAAGGGCAAGCCGGCGCTGGACGAGGAAGACGCCGATGAGCGGAGTGACGAGGCCGACGACGGCTGCGGCGATGAGTGCGCGCTGGAGGAAGTCGTACTGGAGCAGGTCCATCACGGCTCCAGCAGGGTGACGGGGGCGGGCGGGGCCTCGGCGGGTGCGAGCTCCTCGCTGTGATGCCACGCGTGGTGGTGGGCGAGCTCCTCGCGCCGAGGCGGGCCGTCGTAACGCACCGAGCCGTGGTCGCCCCGCCCGAGCACGAGGGCGCGGGTGACGATCGGCGCGATGATCCCGAGCTCGTGGGTCACCACGATGATGGTCGCGCCCGATGCGGCCAGCTCGCCGAGGGTGGCCGCCAGTCGCGCCGAGCTGTCGGCGTCGATGCCGGCGGTGGGCTCGTCGAGGACGAACGTGTCGGCTCCCGTGGCCAGGGCGCGCGCGATGAGCACGCGCCGCTGCTGGCCGCCGGAGAGGGTGTCCATGCGGTCGTCGCGTCGGTCCCACAGACCCACGGCGCGCAGGGCTCGCTCGACGTCGGGGGAGCGGCGGGTGCGGCCGAACCGGCGTCGCGGGCCCCACAGGGCCGACTCGACGACCTCGTGCACCGACGTCGGGACGGCGCCCGCGGACAGCAGGCGCTGCGGCACATAGCCGACGCGGTCCCAGTCGCGGAACTGCTCGACGGGCACGCCGTGCACCCGGACGCCTCCGTGCGAGAGCGGGGTGAGGCCCAGCATGGCGCGGACGAGCGTGGACTTCCCGGCGCCGTTCTCTCCGAGCACGGCCACGACCTCGCCCGCCCGGATGACGAGGTCGACCTCGTCGACGACGCACTCGCCGTCGAAGGTCACGCAGGCGCGCGAGACCGCGAACACCGCCGTCGGGTCGGTGTCCGCGGTCGCGTGCGGATGGTCGTGTGTCACGAGCAGCCCTGGCCTGCCTTCACGGTCTCGAGGTTGGTGCGCATCACGCTCAGGTAGTCCTCGGAGGATCCTTCCGCGAGACCCTCGAGCGGGTCCAGCACCGCGGTCGTGGCGCCCGTCTCGGCCGCCACTGTCTCGGCGACCTTCGGGTCGACCAGGGTCTCGAAGTAGATCGTCGTCACGCCGTTGGCTCGGACGAAGTCGGCCACCTCGGCGATGCGTGCGGGGCTCGGCTCGGCCTCGGGCGACAGCCCCGAGACGCCCACCTGCTCGAAGCCGTAGCGCTTGGCCAGGTAGCCGAAGGCCTCGTGCGAGACCACGAGGTCGCGGTTCGTGCAGGTGGCCGTGCCCGCCTTCCACTCGGCGTCGAGGGTGCCGAGCTCGGCCACGGCCTTCTCGGCGTTCGCGGTGTAGGTCGAGGCGTTGGCCGGGTCGGCCGCGCCGAGCTTCTCGCCGACGAGCGTGACGATGGCCGCCATGTTGGTGGGGTCGAGCCACACGTGGGGGTCGTAGGAGGCCTCCTCGGCGTGGTCGCCGCCCTCCTCGCCCTCGTGCGAGTGCGCCTCGGCCGCGAGGTGCTCGAGGTCGGCGGCCACGTCGACGGCGCTGTCGGCGTTCTGCGCGACGGCGTCGTCGACCGCCGGCTGGAACTCCGAGATGTAGAGGACGAGGTCGGCGTCGGACACGGCCGCGACCTGCTGCGGCGTGAGCTCGAGGTCGTGCGGCTCGGCGCCGGGCGCGGTGAGCGACGTGACGTCGACGAGGTCGCCGCCGACCTGCTCGGCCGCCCACTCCAGCGGGTAGAACGCGGCGACCACCTGCGGCTTGCCGTCCGCGGCCTGGCCGGTGGACCCGGTGCCGGAGCCGCAGGCGGCGAGCAGCAGGGCGGCGGCGGGCAGGGCGGCAGCGACGAGGGCGCGGCGGGGCGCGGGGGTGCGGCGGCTCATGGCCCCACCCTCGCCTAATTGAACATGGTTGTCAAAACCATGTTCAGTGGATCAGAGGAGGCTCAGGGTCCGCAGCACGGCCGCGGCGAACACCAGGGCGACCACGACGACGCGCATGAGCCGGCCCTTGGTGTCGAGGATCGGCCAGGCGAGCAGCAGCAGCCAGAGCAGGAAGAGCCCCACGATCACGAGGAACACCGACGACCACGGCGACTGCCAGGCCAGGCCCGCGACGAGGAACACGCCGAGGATGACCGGGACGAGCCAGCCGGGCAGCCGGTTGAGCACGGCCAGCGGCCCCGCGCTGAAGATCTCCAGCGTGCGGCGGTAGGCCGACACCTCGGTGACCGGCTGCGGCCGGGAGCTCGGGCGCGGCCGGTGGTTGGCCTTGGCGGGGCGCTTCTCGGGCCGGCGGGCCGGGTGGCGCTTGCTCTGGGGCACGGCGTCCTCGTCGGGTCGGGTCCGGCGGCCGGGGGCCGGTCCGGAGGGGGTGCGCCCATCGAACCACGGCGCCGCACCCGCCCGGCAGGGCCCTAGGGTCGGGCCCGTGCTCGTCGTGACCCGCCACCGCCTCCCGCTCGACGGGTTCGACTCCGCAGCCGACGCGCTCGCAGCCGCCCGCGAGCTGCTCGAGCTGCTCGCGGCCGCGCCCGGCTACGTGCGCGGCTGGATCGCCCGCGCCGTCGACGACCCCGACCTGCTCGTGCTGGCGCACGAGTGGTCCGACGTCGGCTCCTACCGGCGGGCGCTGTCGTCCTACGAGGTGAAGCTGCGGTGGCCGTTCCTGCAGACCGCCGACGACGAGGCCACGGCCTTCGAGGTGCTCGTCGCGCGGACGCCGGACGGCGTGGTGGAGACGCCGTCGTCGATCGGGCTCGACGCGGGCACGGTCGGCCTCGGCGAGGCTGCGGCGCCGCACGTGCCGCGCGGCGAGTTCGGCTGACGGCGGCCCGGTGACGGCGGTCACGCGGGGCGCGGCCCGCTCATCCCAGCGCGGCCGCGCGGGCGCCTTCGCGTAGCCTGAGCCTCCGCGCCCGCACCCAGGCGGAGCGCCGCACCCCTCGCCGACACACCAGCCGGATGGAGCCCAGCATGGCCCTCGATCGCGTCGATGCCGTCGTCAACCTCAGCAAGCGCCGCGGGTTCGTGTACCCGTGCAGCGAGATCTACGGCGGCACGCGGTCCGCGTGGGACTACGGCCCCCTGGGCGTCGAGCTCAAGGAGAACGTCCGCAAGCAGTGGTGGCGCCACATGGTGCAGGGCCGCGACGACGTCGTCGGCCTCGACTCGGCGGTGATCCTCGCGCCCCAGGTGTGGAAGGCGTCCGGCCACCTCGAGGCGTTCGTCGACCCGCTGACCGAGTGCACCTCCTGCCATAAGCGCTTCCGCGAGGACCACCTCATCGAGGCCTACGAGGAGAAGCACGGCAAGGCGCCCGAGGGCGGCCTCGCCGGGATCAACTGCCCCCACTGCGGCACCAAGGGCCAGTTCACCGAGCCCCGCAACTTCAACGGCCTGCTGCAGACCAACCTCGGCCCGGTGCAGGACGACGCGTCGATCCACTACCTGCGGCCCGAGACCGCGCAGGGCATCTTCGTCAACTACGCCAACGTGGCCGGCACCGCGCGCAAGAAGCCGCCGTTCGGCATCGGCCAGGTCGGCAAGTCGTTCCGCAACGAGATCACGCCGGGCAACTTCATCTTCCGCACCCGCGAGTTCGAGCAGATGGAGATGGAGTTCTTCGTCAAGCCCGGCACCGACGAGGAGTGGCACGAGTACTGGCTGAAGAACCGCTGGGACTGGTACGTCGACCTCGGCCTCTCGCCCGACAACATGCGCTTCTACGAGCACCCGAAGGAGAAGCTCTCCCACTACTCGAAGCGCACCGTCGACATCGAGTACCGCTTCAGGTTCGGCGGCTCGGAGTTCGCCGAGCTCGAGGGCATCGCCAACCGCACCGACTTCGACCTCAAGACCCACAGCGAGCACTCCGGCGTCGACCTGTCGTACTTCGACCAGGAGACCAACGAGCGCTGGTTCCCGTACGTCATCGAGCCGGCAGCCGGCCTCACCCGCGCCGTGCTGGCGTTCCTGCTCGAGGCCTACGACGAGGACGAGGCCCCCAACGCCAAGGGCGGCGTCGACAAGCGCACGGTGATGCGCTTCGACAAGCGCCTCGCCCCGGTGAAGGTCGCGGTGCTGCCGCTCTCGCGCAACGCCGACCTCACGCCCAAGGCCAAGGACCTCGCCACCGAGCTGCGGAAGTCGTGGAACGTCGAGTTCGACGACGCCGGCGCCATCGGGCGCCGCTACCGCCGTCAGGACGAGATCGGCACGCCGTACTGCGTCACGGTCGACTTCGACACCCTCGACGACCAGGCCGTGACGGTGCGGGACCGCGACTCGATGGAGCAGGAGCGCATCGGCCTCGACGCCCTGCCGGCCTGGCTCGGCGCGCGCCTGCCCGGCTGCTGACCGTCTGCGGGTACCTCTCCCGTCGGCGGCACGGGCCGGTGTCGGTGGGGTGATCCAGGATGGCTGCATGGACCCGGACCTGCGGCCGCCCACCATCCGCCTGCGACCCGTGCGCGAGGACGACCTCGAGACGCTCTTCGCCGTCCAGGCCGATCCGGCGTGGGCGGACATGGTCGGCCTGCCCGGGCGCGACCACGCGGACTTCCTGGCGCACAAGGCGAGGATCCTTGCCGACCCGGCCAACCTCAGCCGCGTGATCGAGGCCGACGGCGCGGTGGTGGGCAGCATCGCCACCTTCCCGATGGGCGACTCCCGCGAGGTCGGCTACAGCGTGGCCCGCTCGCACTGGGGCCGGGGCATCGCCACCGAGGCGCTGCGTCTCATGCTGATCGAGGATCCGACGCGGCCGCTGGAGGCGGGCACCGCGGCCGGCAACGCGGCGTCGCGGCGCGTGCTGGAGAAACTGGGGTTCCGCGTATCGCACGTCGACGAGTCCGACGGCTTCGTCATCCACGTCCTCGACTAGGGGCGCCAGCGGTAGCCCATGCCGCGCACCGTCTCGATCCGGTCGGCGCCGACCTTGCGCCGCAGGTAGCGGACGTAGACGTCGACGACGTTGCTGCCGGGGTCGTAGTCGTAGCCCCACACCTGGTCGAGCAGCTGCTCGCGGGAGAGCACCTGGTCCGGGTGGCGCAGGAACATCTCCAGCATCGTGAACTCGCGCGCGGTGAGGTCGTGCACCGCGCCGCTGACGGTGGCCCGCCGGGTCCGGACGTCGAGGCTCACCTCGCCGATGGCGATCACCGTGCTCGGCGCACCGGCGCCCAGCTGCGCGCTGGCGGTGCGCCTCCTGACCCGTGCGACGAGCTCGGCGAAGGAGAAGGGCTTGGCCATGTAGTCGTCGGCGCCCTGGTCGAGCCCGGCGACGGTGTCGGCCACCGAGTCGCGCGCGGTCAGGACGATGACGGGCAGCGCCGAGCCGCCGGCCCGCAGCCGGCGCAGCACCTCGAAGCCGTCCATCACCGGCAGGCCGACGTCGAGCACCAGCAGGTCGACGTCGCCGGACTCGGCGTGGAAGAGCGCCTCGTCGCCCGACGCGACCGCGGTGACGGTGTAGCCCTCCGACCGCAGGCCCTGCGCCACGAAGCTCGCGATGCGGGCCTCGTCCTCGGCCACCAGGACATGGGTCATGACAGGACCACCTCGCTGTCGGCATCGGCCGGCGCGAGGGTCGCGCAGCCGGGGATCACCAGGGAGACACGGGCGCCGCCGAGAGGGGAGTCGTCGATCTCCGCCCGGCCGCCATGGGCGGCGGCGATGGCCTGCACGAGCGACAGCCCGAGGCCCGCGCCCGCCGAGCCGGGGCCGTGCGCGAACCGGCGCAGCACGAGCGACCGGTCCGCTTCGGGGATGCCGGGGCCGGAGTCGTCCACCCAGATCCGCAGGGCGCCGTCGTCAGCCGCCGCGCCGAGGGAGATGCGGTCGGCGGAGCCGGTGTGGCGGACGGCGTTGTCGGCCAGCTGCAGCACCGCCTGCGTGATGCGGTGCCGGTCGACGTCGACGATGGCGTCGTCGCAGCGGCCGACGCTCCAGCGGCGGCCGCCGAGCGCGGAGCACTTGACGAGCAGCTCGTCGACGAGGACGACGAGGTCGAGCTCGCTGCGCTGCAGGAAGTCGGGGCGCCCGGCTTTGGTCAGGGTCTGCAGGTCGGCCACGAGGCGGGCCATCCGCTCCGTCTCGTCGAGCAGCAGCGCGCGGACCGCCGCCACCTGCTCGGGGTCGGACGGGTCGAGGGTCTCGAGGTGCCCGCGCACGACGGTCAGGGGTGTTCGCAGCTCGTGGCCGGCGTCGTCGACGAACTCGCGCTGCGACGCGAACGCCTCTTCGAGCCGGGCGAGCATCTCGTTGAACGTCCTCGACAGCTCGGCGATGTCGTCGCCGTCGGAGGCGTCGGCGGGCACCGGGATGCGGGCGCCGAGATCGGTATGGGTGATCGTGCGCGCTGTCTCCCGGACCTCGCGCAGCGGCGCCAGGACGCGGCCGGCCACGACCCAGGCGAGGACTCCGCCGATCGCCAGCGTGCCCAGGGAGACGAGGAGCAGCAGGCGCACCGCCTCGTCGACATCGGCGGCCTCGCGGTCGGCGAACAGGGCGACGACGAACACGCCGCGCGAGCCATCGTCCTCGACCGTGACAGGAACAGCGGCCCACCGCGCCTCGCCCGCGGGGGTCGGCGTCGAGCCGAACACCGCCTGGTCGATGCCTTGCACGGACGCGACGAGACCGGGGTCGAGGTCGAGCCGGGCCGGAGGCTCATCGGCCGAGCGCGCGACGACGACGCCGTCGACCACGACGAACATCGTCTCGTTGCGGTCAGGGATGCTTCTCTCGAGGTTGAGGAGCAGCAGCGACTCCGCATCGGGGAACGCGTTGCCGGTCACGGGGTCGGCGCCCTGCTCGGCGAGCAGGCGCAGCTCGGCGAGCTCGCCGCGTAGCTCGAGGTCGATGCGCTCGTCGAGCCGGGCCAGCAGCACCTGCCGGGCGGCCACGAGGGTCACCAGCAGGACCGCCAGCACGACGAGCATGAGCCAGCCGACGATGCGCCAGCGCGATGAGCCCAGCACGCGGCGAGCGGCGGCTGGACCGGTACTCATGAGGTTCATTCGAGCACGTACTCGAAGGACTCGCTCACCCGCTCGCCGTCCTCGGTCACGACGAGGTCCGTACTGGCCCGGAACCGGCCGTCGCCGTCGTCCTTGCGCAGCTCCGCGCGCAGCACGCCGCTCGTGGCGGGCCTGTCGAGGACCACGCGCAGCAGCCGGGTGCCCTGACGCACCGGCGCGGTCCCCAGGATCCGGCCGGAGGACGAGCGCACGACGACCCAGCCGGACCCGCGGGAGAGGACCGCCTCGGCGACGGTCACGGACCCGCCGTCCCCGCGCTGGTCCTCGACGTCGAGCTCGGCCAGCGGGTCCTCGACCGTGCGCGGGGCGGGTCGGGACGGGGCCGATGGCGGGCGCGAGGTGCTCGGGCGGGCCGGCGGCTGCGTCGGCTCCGACGACGGGGATGGCCCCGACGGCGGGCGCGTCGTCGACGGAGAGGGCGGGGCCGCCGTTGCCCCCGGCGTCGACGGGGACGCGGAGGCCGAGGGGCTGCTGGTCGACGGGTCCACCGACGGGTCCGCCGTGCGGGCCGGGACGGTGATCCCCGCGAGCGGCTCGGCGGGCGGGGCCTCCCCGCAGCCGGCCAGCAGGCTGGCTGCGAGGAGGGCCACGACGGTCAGCCGCATGTCAGATCGAGAGGACAGTGCGGACCACGTCGCCGTCGGAGCTCACGGCCCGCACCACGAAGCGGTCGGCGACACCGGGCAGGTCGCGGACCCGGCGCTCGACGTCGATCTCGCCCCAGCGGTCGGTCGTGCGGACGCCGCGGAAGACCGTGGTGCCGTTGCGGGTGATCGTGATGGTCCACGTCTCGCCGCGCTCGCGGGAGTCGATGTCGAGGTCGTACTCGATGATCCCGCGCTCGCGGTCGAGGCTGAGGTCCCACTCGGTGCCCTGGGACGTCTTGCCCCAGCGCTCGCGCTCGGTGCCGGCGGACGCGGCGGGGGCCAGGGCGATGGCGCCTACGGCGGTGCCGGCGACGACGAGGCCAGCGGTGGCGGTCTTGGCGATGCGGTTCATCGTGGTGTCCCTTCGTCCTGGGCCCGCCGGTGCGGGCCTCACAGGGATCAGAGAACCCACCGGGCGTGAAGCGTCCATGAGCCGCGGATGAAGGTCCTCTCATCCACCTCGCTGGGCGCGACGCTCAGCCGAGCGACGACGGATGCAGCACGGCCGGGCCGTGCGCCGTCTGGACCACGACCTCGACCACGCCGGTGCCCGCCGCGCGCGGCGGGACGACGTGGACGCCCGAGATCCCGCCGCCGACCCAGTGCTCGAGCTGTGCACGGTCGCCCGCGACGACGAGCGACGAGAGCGCGGCCGAGCCGTGCGGGTGGTCGACCGGTGCGCGGCCGGGCATCGACGCGTCGTCGTCCCAGGCGATGAGGAACGGGCGGCCGTCGCCGCGGCCGGCGTCGGCGACACCGGCCAGCTGCCACGACAGGACCGAGCC
Organism: Actinomycetota bacterium; assembly: GCA_020161245.1. Classification (GTDB taxonomy): domain Bacteria; phylum Actinomycetota; class Actinomycetes; order S36-B12; family CAIYMF01; genus Longivirga. The sequence continues at coordinate 28,410 of JAIUOK010000006.1, forward strand.
GTCGGGGCGCACGCGGCTCCCGGGCACCACGTCGAGGCGGAGCCGGTCGGCGTCGTCGTCGATCGACGGCGTGCGCACCGCCCAGCCCCAGGCGGCGGCGCCGCGCGCCATGGCCGCGACCCACGAGCCGAACGCCGACGTCGAGGCGACGGCCGGATCGACCACCGCGACGAGCTCGAGGTAGCTGCTGCCGAGGGGCACGATCCGGTTGACCGTGCCCCACGCCGGGTGGCTGCCGCCGGGCAGCGCGGTGAGCCCCAGGCCCCGCAGCCGCTCCTGGGCGCGGTCGAGGTCCGCAACCCCGACGACGACGTGGTCGAGGGCGAGACGGCTCGTCACGCGGCGGGCACCCGGTGCACGCGGCGCAGCCACTCGGAGAGCAGCTCGAAGGTGCGCCGGCGCGGCTCCTCGGCCGACAGGACGAGGTCGTGGATGCCGTCGGGGATCGCGATGACCGTGACGTCGCTGCCCAGACGCGGTGCGAGCCGGTCCATGTCGGCGACATCGAGCACGATGTCGGTGCGCACGACGTCCTCGTGCCAGTCCTGGGGCCGCGAGCTGCGCGCGGCGTGCAGCAGCAGGATCGGGGCACGGATGCCGAGGCCGCGCTCCACCTCCTTCTGCGCGAGGTGGATGGCCCGGAACCACCCGGCCTTGGCGGGGAACCCGGCCAGCGGCTTCCAGGCCAGGTCGAAGTCCCAGCGGCCGCGCGCCGAGCTGTGGATGCTCTCGCCGTACTTGGCGTCGAGGCTGGGCAGGCCGAAGTCGGGGAAGAACCGGCCGAGCAGCGACAGCAGCGGCTCGACGAGCACCTCCTGCCAGCGCGGCAGGTTCATGTCGAGGAACGGGCTGTTGAGGAACAGCGCGTCGACGTCGGCCCTGCGGGCGCCGCGGGAGGCGTGGATCACCGCGGCGAGGCCGCCCGTGGAATGGCCGTTGACGAGCAGCCAGCGCACGCCCTCCTGGGTGCGCAGGACGTCGACTGCGCGGTCGATGTCGGCGACGTACTCGTCGATGCTGCGCGTGGTGTTGGGATGCTGGCCCGCGTGCAGCGCGCGGCCGTGGCGGCGCAGGTCGATCGCGTAGAACGCGAGGCCCTGCTCCTCGTAGAACTCGGCCAGGTGGCTCTGGAAGAAGTAGTCGCCGAACCCGTGGACGTAGAGGACCGCGCTCGTCGTGGCTGCCGGGGAGCCCGCGCGCCGCACCAGTACGGCGTCGACCTCGCCGTCCCACGCCCGGGGCATGGGCAGGACGCTGCGCTCGAAGCCGGGCAGCACATCCGGCGACCACGTGAGGTTCGGGGGGCTCACACGGCACACGCTAGGGGTACTGATCATCGCGCGCAGCGATCCGCACTGGTTCGGTCGGGTGACCCGGCGCCGCTCCGGCACGCTCGGACCATGCGGCCTTCTGGGCGACAATGGTGCGGTGACCCATCCCGGCTACGACCTGCTCGCGCGCGGCGGCGTCCCCGTCGTGCTCGCGCCGATGGCCGGCATCACCAACCGCGCCTTCCGTCGGCTGGCCCGCGAGCAGGCCCGAGCGGCCACCCACGGGGCCGCCACCGGCATCTACGTCACTGAGATGATCACGTCGCGGGCGCTCGTCGAGCGCAACGACGAGACGATGCGGATGATCGCGACCGACCCCGACGAGTCGCCCCGCAGCGTGCAGCTCTACGGCGTCGACCCCGTCACGGTGGCTGCCGCGGTGCGCGTGCTCGTCGACGAGGACCGCGCCGACCACATCGACCTCAACTTCGGCTGCCCCGTCCCCAAGGTGACCCGCAAGGGCGGCGGCAGCGCCCTGCCCTGGAAGCGCGGCCTGTTCCGCGCGATCGTCCGCGACGCGGTGACGACGTCGCGGGAGACCGCCCGCGCGCACGGCCGCGAACCGGTCCCGGTCACCGTGAAGATGCGCAAGGGCGTCGACGACGACCACCTCACCTACCTCGAGGCCGGCCGTGCCGCCGCCGAGGAGGGCGCCGCCTGGGTCGCCCTGCACGGGCGCACGGCGTCGCAGCTCTACGGCGGCACCGCCGACTGGACCTCCATCGCCCGACTGGTCGAGGAGCTCGAGCCCTTCGGCATCCCGGTGCTCGGCAACGGCGACATCTGGACCGCGGCCGACGCCGCGCGGATGGTGTCCGAGACGGGCGCTGCCGGCATCGTCGTCGGGCGCGGCTGCCTCGGGCGGCCGTGGCTGTTCGGCCAGCTCGCGGCGTCGTTCACCGGCCGTGCCGTGCCCGCCGACCCCGGGCTGCGCGACGTCGCCGCCGTCATGCGCCACCACGCCGAGCTGCTCGTCGAGGTGCTCGGGCCGCAGAAGGGCCCGCGCGACTTCCGCAAGCACATCGCCTGGTACCTCAAGGGCTTCGCGGTGCAGCGCGAGATCCGGCAGGGGCTCGCGCTCGTCGACACCCTCGACGAGGTCGACGCCTGGATCGCGAAGATGGACCTCGACCAGCCGTGGCCGGGGGCCGTGTCCGAGGGACCGCGCGGGCGCACCCAGCCCGGCAAGCGCGTCGCCCTGCCGGACGGCTGGCTCGACGACCCCGACGACCTCGACGGGTTCCTCGACGACATCCGCGCCGCCGAGCTCGACGTCTCCGGCGGCTGACCCCTACCCGAGGGCCGCGGTGCCTGCCCGCGCGACGCGCTCGTCGACGTCGTGCGGGGCGCCGGCGACGCCTATCGCGCCCACGCACTGGCCGTCGACGACGAGCGGGAACCCGCCCGGCAGCGGCGTCCAGCGCTCCGGCCCCGCGGCCAGCGCGATGCCCAGACCCGTCGGGACGTCGATCGGCGATCCGGCCAGGCCCGTGGCCTTGCGCATCGATGCTGCGCACGCGGCCTTCGTCGTCGCCGAGTGCACGGTGTGGGCGGCCGCGCCGGGCAGCCGCTCGAGCACGAGCAGGTGGCCCCCGGCGTCGACGACGGCGATCGACACAGCGGCGGCGTCCGCCTCGGCATCGCGGACCGCGGCGGAGAGCACGGCGCGGGCGCCCTCCGTGGTGAGCTGGAGGACGCCCGCGACGAGGTCGGTCATCGGTCGGGATCAGGTGTCGAGGACGTCGGCCTCGGCCGGGTTCACCCGCACGTGGCCCCAGAAGCTCGGGACGTCGAAGCGCGGCGGCAGCCACTCGGAGTCGTCGATGAGCAGGCCGCCGGTGCCGAACTCGATCTGGAAGCCCGACGGCGTCCGCGTGTAGAACGAGATCATGTCGTCGTTGGAGTGACGGCCAAGCGTCATCGCCAGCGGGGCCTTCTTCTCCTCGAACACCTTGTGGTACGCGCGCCCCACGACGTCGATGTCGTCGACCTCGAGCATGATGTGGCCGAGGCCGGCGGGCACGCCGGGCACAGCGGCGAACGCCATCGAGTGGTGGCGCGGGTTGCAGTGGGTGAACGTCGCCGCGACCGGCCCGAAGTCGATGTAGTCGGAGAACTTGAACCCGAGGCCGTCGAAGTACAGCTTCTCGAAGGCCTTGTCGTCGGTCACGAGCTGGAAGATGTGGCCCATGCCCCCGCTGCCGGTCACGAAGCGGGCACCGGTGGGCGAGACGAAGACCGACTTGTCCTCCTTGAACCCCCAGAACACCTCGACCCGCGTGCCGTCGGGGTCGTCGAAGGCGATGAGGCCGCTGACGAGGCGCTCGGCGTAGGCGATCTTCGGGTCCTCCCGCTTGACGGCGTACCCGAGGGCCTCGAGGCGCGCGGCCACCTCCTCGAGCTGGGCGGCGCCGGCCACCTCCCAGCCGATGGTGTTCACACCGTCGGTGTCGGCCTTGCGGATCTCGATGCGGTAGCACTTGTCGTCGATGCGCAGGCGCAGCAGGTCGTCGGTGCGCTCCGAGACCGCCATCCCGAAGATGTCGGTGGCGAACGACTCCCAGGCGTCGAGGTCGGCGGAGTCGACGACGACGTAGCCGAGACCTCGGATGACTGAAGACATGGACGACCTCCACGGTGCGACGGCGCAGCTGCGCCCCTTCTGACGCCACGACGTTCGCACGCACCCGACGGCACGGGGTAGGCGCGCGTGCCGAGGGCCGGAACGCAGCGCTGCCGCACCCCGTCCAGCCCTCCCTACGGTGCGGGGACTACCCGCTCTGGATGGGTGAGGCGTCGCTCTACCGACGCCTCACCCATCCAGAGCGAGCACATCCGGGCGAGGAGGCGGGCACGGTGGCTACGGCCCTGGACGACGCGGTCGAGGAGACCGAGGTCGTGATCGTCGGGGCCGGGCCGGTGGGCCTCATGCTCGCCAACCTGCTCGGCGTCTACGGACGGCGCGCGATCGTGCTCGAGACGCTCGACCGGCTCATCGACTACCCCCGCGCCGTCGGCCTCGACGACGAGGCGTTCCGGCTCGTCCAGACCGTCGGCCTCGCCGAGCAGATCGAGCCGCTCACGGGGCCGATGCACATCATGCGGCTGGTGGACGCCCGCGGCCGCGTGATCCTGCACAACGACCCGCAGCGCGCGGACTTCGGGTGGCCGCGCAAGAACGCGTTCAACCAGCCGCTGGTCGACGCCGAGCTCGCGAAGGGCCTCGACTGGTTCGACGGCGTCGACCTCCGGTTCGGGCACACGGTCGAGGAGGTCGAGGAGGACGCCGACGGCGTCACGGTCCTCGCCCAGGTGCGGACCGCGGAGGGCGAGGAGACCCGGCGGATCCGGGCGCGCTACCTCGTCGGCTGCGAGGGCGGGAAGTCGCCCACGCGCAAGCGGATCGGCGTGGAGTTCGACGGGCTCTCGCCCTCCACGCGCTGGCTCGTCGTCGACGTCGCCAACGACCCGCTCGGCACGCCCAACGTGTGGCTCGGCGCGGACCCGAGGCGCGCCTACGTGTCGATCGGCCTGCCGCAGCGCGTCCGGCGCTTCGAGTTCCGGCTCCGCGACGACGAGGCCGACGACGTCGTGACGCAGCCGGAGTGGGTCGCCCGGGCGCTCGCGGACCACGTGCCCGACCCGGCGGCGCTGGACTTCATCCGCTGGCGCGTCTACACCCACCACGGCCGGGTGGCGTCGTCGTTCCGCCGGGGGCGTCAGCTCATCGCAGGCGACGCCGCGCACCTGATGCCGGTGTGGCTCGGCCAGGGCTGGAACTCCGGTGTCCGCGACGCGATGAACCTCGGCTGGAAGCTGGCCACCGTGCTGTCCGGCCAGGCCGACGACGCACTGCTCGACACCTACACAGCGGAGCGCCGGCCGCACGTGACGCAGATGGTGAAGCTGTCGATGCAGATGGGCGACGTCATCAAGATGACCAACCCGGTGGCGGTGGCGGCGCGCGACGCCGCCGCCCGCGTGGTGAACCGGATCCCGGCGTGGCGCGACTACTTCGGCGAGCTGCGGTTCCGGCCGCAGCCGCGCTACACCGACGGCGTCCTCGCCGACCAGTCGACGCTGGCGCCGGGGCGCTCCGGCGTCCGGCTCGTCGACCGCTCGATCCCGTTCCTGCAGACGGCCGACAAGACCTCGTCGGTCGGCGTGCAGTTCCCGCAGCCCCGCGTCGCGACGTCGTCGGGCGGCGGGATCCGGCTCGACGACGTGCTCGGCCGCTGGTGGTCGCTGGTGCTGTGGATCAACGACCCCGTCGCGCTGCTCGACGACGGGACCCGCAAGGACCTCGACCTGCTCGGTGCGCGCCTGATCACCGTCGTCCCGGAGGCGCAGCGGCCGTGGGCCGAGGCGCACGCCGGCGACGGCGTCGTCGTGGTCGGCGACGCGACCGGCCGGCTCAAGCAGTGGTTCGACACCCGCCCCGTCGGTGCTGTGCTGCTGAGGCCCGACCGGTTCGTGGCCGGTGCCTGCCTCGCCCAGCAGACCCCGCAGATGGTGCGGTCCGTCCTCGCGTCCATGAGCTCGACCGGCCGACCGGCCGACCACCCCGTCCTCCAGGAGATCCGATGACCGACCAGCCGTGGACCGGCGAGCACGTCGAGCTCGCGAGCGGCGCCATCGCCCACTACGTCACGACGGGGCCGGCCGACGGGCGGCCCGTCATGCTCCTGCACGGAGGGCTTCCCGGCTCGTCGGGCACGGCGGGCTGGCGCTTCATGCTGCCGGTGCTGGGGGAGCAGGGGTTCCGCGTGATCGCGCCCGACCGTCCCGGCTTCGGGCAGGCCGACACCCGCAAGGAGCACTGGCCAGTCCGTGGGTTCCTCAGCTGGGCGCAGTACGTGCGCGAGCTGGCCGACGCCCTCGGCCTCGACCGGTTCCAGCTCGGCGGCAACTCCCAGGGCGCGCAGACGGCGGCGTACTTCGCGGTCCAGAACCCCGAGCGGGTCGAGCGCCTCGCGTTCATCGCGTGCGGCGGCTGGAACCCCTACCTCGACCTCCCGAAGGACCAGCTGCGGCCCGGTGTGCCGTTCCCGTCGTGGGACGGCACAGCGGAGTCGATGCGCGACATGCTCACCACGATCGTGCACCGCAAGGACACCATCGACGACGGTCTCGTCGAGCTGCGCACCCGCGATGCGCTGGCCCAGCGCGAGTCCCTGGCCGCGGCGGACACCTGGAACCGGCGGTCGCTGCAGGACCCGACCATCGGCCAGGCGCAGCGGCTCCGGGGCCACCTCGACGCGCTGGAGATCCCGATCGTCTACGCCTACGGGCGCCAGGACGTGCTGAGCCCGGTGGAGAACGCCTACCTGCAGGAGGACGTGCTCACCAACATGCAGTTCTTCTACCCCGACGACTGCGGTCACCAGGCGCAGACCGACCAGCCGGACATCATCAACCGGCTCTTCGGCGAGTTCTTCGACCAGGGCTCGGTGACCCGTGCGACCGCCGAGCTGGCCGGCATCTCGACCCGGCGCCCCGAGCACCCCTGGGCCGTGCGCGACTAGGAGCCCGGCCCGGCCGCCTCGCGCAGGAGGGCGCCGGCATCGGCCAGGTCCGGCGCGGTCCAGGCCGCGCGGACGACGCCGAGCGCCGCATCCACGTCCGTGAGCGCAAGGGCGAGCGCCTGCCGCTGCTTGTGCTCGCGCTCAGCGTCGCCCAGGGGGTTGGCCGGGTGGCCGGAGGCGTGCCGCACCTCGCTGCTGCGCTGGCCGCCGTCGCGCAGGTGCACGACGACGCGTGCCGCGAAGCGGTCGTGCTCCTCGGTGTCGAGGTCGGCGACGACGTCGACCCGCTCGCGCAGGGCGAGCACCTCGGGCCGTGCCAGCGACGCGGGGGAGAACTGCGCCGGGCCTGCGGCGCCGTCCGCGGCCCCGACCGCGACGACCCAGGACGGGCTGTAGCGGCTGTCGAAGGAGTCGCTGACCACCGTCTCGCGCATCGTGCGGGTGACGGCCGGATCGACATGCACCTCGATGCGCTCGACGTCGTCGGGCCGCAGGTCCCCGGTGACGGCGACGATGGCGTCCACTGCGGCGTGCGAGCAGCCGCAGCTGGTGTACGGCTTCTGCACCAGCCCCATCGGCGTCGTGATGCCGTGGACCTCCAGGGCGTCGCGCACGATGTCGACGGCGTCGTCCGGCGCTGTGTCGCCGCCGTAGGCCTGGAGCATCCCGTGGCGGCCGACCAGCCACGACCGCGACGCTGTCATGCCCGCCGCCGCGAGCTGCGCGGCGAGCACCCCGGCGCGCGCTGCCAGCCCGGCATGCAGCGCCTTGGTGGGAGTGCCGAAGGACGCCTGCAGGCCGCTGGCCGAGGACGCGGCGATGCCCAGTGCGGCAGCGGAGGCGCCGGCATCGAGCCGCAGCAGGCGCGCAGCTGCGGCCGCAGCGCCGAGGACGCCGATGGTGCTGGTGGCGTGCCAGCCCCGTGCGTAGTGGCCGTGCGAGAGCACCAGCGAGACCAGGTAGTCGACCTGGTAGCCCACGAGGTAGGCCTCGACGGCGTCCGGTCCGCTGCGGTGCAGATGCTCGGCCAGGCCCCACACCGCAGGCAGGAGCACCGCGCTGCAGTGGCCGTGCATGGGATGCATGTAGTCGTCCCAGTCCAGTGCATGGCTCGCGGTGCCGTGCAGCAGTGCTACGTCGGCCACCGCGTAGCGATCGGCGCCCTGCCAGGCGGGCACGCCACCGACCGTCCGCTCGAGCACCGACCGCACGGCGGCCGGGGCCGGCTCGGCGAGACCCGCGAGACCGACCGCGAGGGTGTCCGACAGCGCCGCGACGGCCGAGCGCTCCGCCGGGGCGCCGCCCGGCGGGGCGGTCGCGACGACGGAGGCGATCAGGTCCTCGACGGCGCTCACCTGACGAGCATCGGAGGGCGCGCGTGGCGGCGCGAGCGCCCCGTGCCGCCGCCCGGCACGGCAGGCCGACGAGGCCGTGGGGCTATTCCGCTCGGTGAGGCGACGGAGCCCGCGCGGCGCCTCGCGCTCTAGCGTCCCGGCACACCTGGACGTCCAGGTCCCTGAGGAGGAGCGCAGTGCAGGAGCCCGCGGGCAGGACCGTGCTGGTGGCCGGGCCGGACGTGTCAGGCGCCGGTGCGGCGCTGCAGGCGCTCGGCTCGAGCATCGTGATCGTCGGGCCCGAGACCAGCTCGTTCGCCGACTGCGACGCCGCTGTCGCCGACGCCGTCGCGGCGCACGGCTCCGTCGACGTCCTGCTGCTTCCAGTGCCTCCGCGCAGCTCCGCGCGGATCGCCCAGCTCGACGCGGGCGAGTGGCGCGCCGGGATCGACGCCGTCACCCGCCGCAGCACCGGGCTGCTCCGGGCCTTCGCGCGCCACCGGGTGTCGGCAGGCGGTGGCGGCCACGTGGTGTCGTTCGCCTCGAGCGCCGTGTTCGACTCCGACGGCGTCGGGCAGGCCTCCATGAACGCGGCGGTACTCAGCCTGACCAGCGGCGCCTCGGCCACCCTGGCGCCGCATGGGATCGCGGTGAACTGCATCGTGCTCGGGGGGCCGGAGCGACAGGGCGGGATGCCGCGCCCGGACACCGACGACGATGCCGCGCTGCTGGCACTCGTCGCGCACCTCGCCTCCGTCGAGCCCTCGTTCACGGGCCGCTACCTCTACTGCGGAGGGCGCGATATCGGGCTCTACGCGATGCCGCTGACGATCGAGCAGGCGCACCTGCTGGTGCGGCTGCCCGAGCCGGTCGGGCCCGACGAGCTCGGCGCCGTCCTCGCGCCGCTGGCGGAGGTGGGGCAGGCATGAGCGCCACCGGGACCGGCCGGCTCGCCGGACGGGTGGCACTGGTGACGGGCGGCGGCCGCGGTCTGGGCCGCGGGGTGGCGCGCGTCCTGGCCGGCCTCGGCGCCAGCGTGGTCGTGAGCGACCGGTTCGTCGACGAGGCCGGGACGGCCGCAGCCGCCACCGTCGTCGCCGAGATCGAGGCCGAGGGCGGGCGCGCAGCTGCGGATTCGGGCGACATCGCCTCGTTCGAGGGCGCCCGGGCCGTGGTCCAGGGCGCGGTCGACGCCTTCGGGCGCCTCGACATCCTGGTCACCTGCGCCGGCACCTATGCGCCGTCGACCATCCTCGACGTGGAGCAGCCGGAGTGGGAGGGGCTGACCGCCGTCCACCTCGTCGGGCACACCGGCTGCCTGGCAGCAGCGGCGGAGGTGATGCGTGCCCAGGGCGACGGGGGGCGCATCGTCACCGTCTCCTCGCGCGGCGGGCTGTTCGGCCCGCAGACGGCGTACTCCGGTGCGAAGGCGGCGATCATGGGCCTCACCACCGCCGCGGCGCGAGAGCTCGAGCCCGACGGCATCACCGTGAACTGCCTGCTCCCGAGCGCGCTGACCCAGCTGTTCCCGATGGATGCCTCGCGCCGGAGGTTCGGCGGCATGCCGCTGTCGCTGTTCATGGAGGCCGACGACATCGCCCCCGTCGTCGCCTACCTCTGCCTCGACGAGGCCTCCGGGGTGACCGGCCGGTTCGTGTACGCGTCGGGGGCGGACCTCGCGGTCTACGAGCCGCCCCTGCGCGTGGAGGGCCACACGACCTTCGTGCGCCGGACGCGCCCGTGGACCGTCGACGAGGTCGCCGACTACCTGCCGTCGCTGCTGCGTGCGGACGGCTGACGTGACGGGGCTCGAGGAGTACGGCGGCGTCTTCGTCGACGGGGCCTGGCGCCGGGCTCGCGGAGCCGTCCTCGACGTGGTCGACCCGGCGACGGAGGAGGCATGGGCCCGCGTCGGCACGGCCTCCGACGACGACGTCGATCTGGCGGTGGCGGCTGCCGGTGATGCGCTGGACCGCGGGCCGTGGGCCTCCGCGCCGCTCTCGGAGCGCATCGAGGTCGTCCGCCGCCTGGCCGCGCTCGTCCAGGCGAGCGCCCCGGAGCTCGCCCGGGTGCGCAGCCGCTCCATGGGGGCGCCGTACAAGGCATCGCTGGGCCTGTCCAACTCCGCCGGCGTCATCGGCATGTACATCGACACGGTGCAGCAGGTGGCGTTCGAGACGGTGCGCCGCGACGAGTACGGAGACTCGCTCGTCGTGCGTGGGCCCGTCGGGACGGTGGCCGGGATCGTGCCCTGGAACGTCCCGGTCCGCAACGAGCTGAAGAAGATCGTCCCGGCCATCCTCGCCGGCTGCAGCGTGGTGCTCAAGCCGTCGCCGGAGTCGCCCGTGGCCGGCGCGCTGCTGATGGACCTGTGCCAGCAGGCGGGCGTGCCGTCGGGGGTCGTGGGGCTGGTCTCCGGGGGTGCCGACGTCGGCGAGGCGCTCGTCCGCCATCCCGGTGTCCGCAAGATCGCCTTCACCGGCAGTACGGCCACCGGGGCGCGCATCGCCTCCATCGCCGGCCCCCGTCTGGCCCGGCTGCAGCTCGAGCTCGGCGGCAAGTCCGCGGCTGTGGTGCTCCCGGACGCCGACCTCGATCTCGTGGCGCGCAGCCTCTACGCCTTCGGGCTCGGCAACAGCGGGCAGATCTGCGCGGCTCTCACGCGCGTCGTCGTCCCGCGTGCCCGCCAGGCCGAGGTGGTCGAGGCGCTGGTGGCGGCTGCGGGCCGGCACGTCCTCGGCGACCCCATGGACGAGGCGACGACGATGGGGCCGCTGGTGTCCCGGCGCGCGCGCGACAAGGCCCTGGGCCTGGTCTCGACAGCTCTCGACGAGGGCGCCCGGGCGGCCTGCGGCGGTGGAGCCCCGGCCCATCTGACCAGGGGATGGTTCGTCGAGCCCACGGTCCTCTACGACGTCGAGCCGGGCTCCACCATCGCCCAGGAGGAGGTCTTCGGACCGGTCCTGGCGGTCGTGCCCTACGACGACGAGGAGCAGGCGGTGCGCATCGCCAACGACTCGCGCTACGGCCTGCACGGTGCCGTGTTCTCAGCCGACGACGATCGCGCGCTCGCGGTCGCGCGCCGGATCGATACGGGCACCTGCGCGATCAACTCCTTCGACGTCCCGCTGTCCGCGCCGTTCGGCGGCACCAAGCAGTCGGGGGTCGGGCGGGAGAACGGCGTCGAGGGCTACGACTCCTACCTCGAGTACCGCAGCTACAAGCTCACGCCCGGGCTCGCCGAGCGGCTGAGCCGGGCCTGAGGCGCCACCGGTCGCGACGGCCCCGGGTTCAGCGCCCCTGCCAGCGGGGCTCGCGCTTCTCCAGGAACGCGCGCGCGCCCTCCTTCTGGTCCTCGGAGGCGTACACATCCGGGCCGATGTCCAGCCGGATCGCCTCGTGCGGGGGCATGCCCTGCGTGCGGCGGTACGTGAGCTTGAGGCGCTGCAGCGACAGCGGAGCCGAGCTCACGACGTCGTCGAGCAGCTCGAGCGCGACGTCGAGCACCGCGTCGTCCGGGGCGACGCGGTTGACCAGGCCGAAGCGCTCCGCCTCGGCCACCGGGATGCGTCGACCGGTGTAGAGCCACTCCATGGCGATGCCCTGGGGCACCAGCCCCGGGAGCGCCACCGAGGCGAAGTGCGCACCACGGCCGCGCTTGGCCTCGGGGACGGCGAAGAAGGCGGACTCCGCGACCACCCTCAGATCGCAGGACAGCGCGAGCTCGAACCCGCCTGCGACCGCCGGGCCGTTGACGACTGCCACGGTGGGCTTGCGCGTGTCGATCATCGCCTCGAACAGCGACCGCCGCGTGCTGTGCAGCGGCCCGTACCAGGGCCGGCCCGCGTCGGCGAGCGCACGTGCATCGGCGAGATCGGCGCCGGAGCAGAAGGCCGCCCCCGCGCCCGTGATGGCGACGGCGTAGACCGAGGGGTCGTGGTCGGCGTCGACCAGCGCCTCCACGAGGGCGTCGTTGAGGGCGAGGTTGAGCGCGTTGCGCACCTGGGGCCGGTTCAAGGTGAGCAGGCGGGTACGTCCGCGCTCCTCCACCAGCAGCACGTCGTCGCTCATGGGGCCTCCTCGGTCCGGGCTGCGGATGTGGCGGCGACGACGTCGCTGCTCAGCAGTGCGTCGATACCGGCCTCGTCGTAGCCGAGGTCGGCGAGCACGGCGCGCGTGTCCGCGCCGAGCAGCGGCGGGGCGCACGTGTGCGCCGGGTACTGCCCGTCGAAGGTCATCGGGAGGTTGACGACCTCGAGGTCGGCGACGATCGGGTGCGGGAGGCGCTCGAGCATGCCGGTGGCCAGGGCCTGCTCGTCGTGCGCCATGTCCTCGACCTTGTTGACGCGGGAGGCCGGCACCCCGGCATCGGCGAGCAGCGCCAGCAGCGTCGCCGCGTCGAAGCGGGAGGTCACGTCGCCGACCGCGGCCTCCACCGTCCTGCGGTTGGCCGATCGCTCCGGGTTGGAGGCGAAGCCCTCGCGCCCCAGGAGGTCCTCGGCCCCCGTGGCGCGGCAGAAGCGGGTCCACAGCACCTGGTTGCCGGCGGAGAGGAACACGTACCCGTCGCTGACGGGGAACGCGCCGTAGGGGACGACGCCGTCGTGCCCGGACCCGAGGCGCTCGCGGGGCTGGTTGCCGGCTCGCGCGCTCATGAGCCCGGCGTTCACCCAGGACAGCGCAGTCTGCAGCAGCGACACCTCGACGTGGCTGCCCTCGCCCGTCTGGTCGCGGCGCCGGAGGGCGTCGAGGATGCCGATCACCGCCCACATGCCCGTGCCCTTGTCGAGCACGGACAGCGGCACCCGCACGGGCGGCCCGTCGCCGCTGCTCACCATGTCGACGATGCCGGAGTACGCCTGCAGGAGCGGGTCGTAGGCGGGGTCGTCCTTGCGCGGCCCCTGGGGGCCGAAACCGCTCATGTCGCAGTGGACGAGCCGAGGGTTCAGCGCCCGCAGACGGTCGTGGGCGAACCCGGCCTTGGCCAGTGCGCCGGGCCGCAGGTTCTGCACCAGGACGTCGGCGGAGGCGATGAGGCGCTCGAGCACCTCGGCGCCCCGCGGGTCCTTGTAGTCGAGCTCGAGGCTGCGCTTGTTGCGGTTGAGCCCGAGGAAGATCACCGACTGCTCGTCCCATACCGGCGGCGCCCAGGCCCGGGTGTCGTCGCCGGCGCCCACCCTCTCGACCTTGACGACGTCGGCGCCGAGGTCGCCGAGGATCTGGCCGACGAGAGGGCCGGCCACCGACGTGCTGATCTCCACCACGCGCAGGCCCCGCATGGAGCCGTGCGGGCGGTTCATGAGGTGCCCTTCGCGGCATCGATCGCGTCGCGCGCCGGTGACGTCACCGGCTGCTTCCACGGCCGGGGGCAGCCGTCGTAGACCGACGGCCCCAGCCGGAAGTGCTGGGCCTGCTCGAAGGTCTCCACCAGGGGCATGTCCATGTCGTAGAGCCGGTCGCCCGAGGGGAGCGGGCCGGCCTTGCTCACGTGCCCGTAGAGCTCGTGCCCGACGACCTCCTCCGCCAGGTGCGCGGCCTCCACGAGGGCATCGACGTCGATCCCGGTGGCGATCCCCTCGAGCTCGAGCAGGTGCACGAAGTCCTCGGTGGGGATCATCCGCGTGGCGCGGCCGTTGCCGCAGTAGGGGCAGCCGCCCATGCCCCCGATGGACGTGTCGACGACGAGCGTGTGCTCGGGGCCGAGCAGCCGGAGGACCTGGTAGGCCGACAGGAGGGCGAGTCCTCGGCCGTCGTGCAGATGCAGATGGACGCGGGTGAAGGCGGGCCACCTCTGCAGGGCGGCCTCGACGGTCTCCTCGACCGCGCGCGGCGTGCACCAGCTCATGGGGTCCCCGAGCCAGAGCGTGCGCGGCTCGATGCCGTGCTCGCGCCACGCCTCGACCTCTAGCTCGATGAGGTCGAGGCGCTGCTCCAGGCTGAAGGGCCCCAGCCAGTTCGACCCCCAGGCCGCGTTGACCGCCACGACCGCATCCGTCCGTCCGGACGCCACGGCGGCCGCGATCGCGGCGGGCATCGCGGCGATCTCGTCGGCCTGGGAGCGTCCGGTGTTGCGGCGCACGAACACATCGCACAGGTGCAGCTGCGTCCGCACGGCGCCGGGGGCGGTGATCCGCGGTTCGAAGGCGGCGCGGCGCTCGGCGCCGCGGGCGTTGAGCACCAGCGCCGTGTAGGTCACCCCCTCGACGGGCGTGAAGCGCTCGATGAGCTGCTCCACCTCGGCCATCTGGGGCACCCAGCGGGGGCTCACGAACGAGCCGACGACGATGTTGCGCAGGCCGGTGCCCGACAGGGCGTCGAGCAGCCGCACCTTGTCGTCGAGAGCGATGCCGGCGCTCTCGATCTGCATGCCCTCGCGCATGCCCTCCTCGATCACCACCACGGTGGGCGGCCCGTCGGTCCTGCCGGTCATGGCGATGCCTCCTCGGATCGGTGGCGGAGGGTGTCGAGGACGACGGGCCCGTCGCCCCCGGCGGCCCTGAGGGTGTCGAGCAGTGCATCGGCGGCCGCGGCGTCCCACGAGGCGGCAGCGGTGCAGGAGCGCACCTTCGCGTCGAGCTCGGCGTCCTCGAGCGGGTTGAGCGCGTTGCCCCGCGTCACCGTCACCAGCTGCTGGGCGCTCGCTCCGTCGGGTGTGGTGGCACGTACCCGCGCGTAGATGGCGCCGGCGAGATCGGGGCCGCCCTCGGGGCTGGGCGCCACCACGACCTCGACCCGGTCCCGCAGCGAGACGACGTCCGGCCGCGCGACGGCGTCGGGGGTGAACGAGCCGAGCGACAGACCGCCGTCGATCAGCGCGCTCGCCACCGTGTGCTGCAGGCTGAAGCGCGCCTCGGACGGCGTGGCGGGCATGCGTGCCAGGAGGGGGCGCAGGGTGAAGGGGTGCACCTCGACGACCACACGGGCAGCGGATGCTGCGGCCGTCGCGCCGAGCTCCTCGCGCACGGCGAGGGCGGCGTCCACGGCGCGGTGCGTCGCGTAGCACGACGGGTAGCTCTTCACCGAGGTGTCCAGCGGCCAGGCCTGCGCCCACCGGCGCAGCTCGTCATCGACCTGCGCCGCCGGTCCCTCGCCTGCGTCCCCGTAGGCCGCGAGGAAGCCGCGGGGCCCGTCGAGGACGGCGTGTCCGGCCGTGATGCCGGCGGTCGCGAGCGCGACGGCGTCGACGGCGTCGCGGGCGGCGAGCCCCGCGTGCAGGGGCTTGGTGGCGGTGCCGAAGTTGGCGAGCAGCCCGGCCGACATCGAGGCCGCGATGCCGAGCGCGCTGCGGGCGACGTCGCCGTCGATCGATCCGCGCCGCAGCCGGACCAGGGCCGCGACCGCGGCCAGGCGCCCCACGGTCGAGGTCGTGTGCCAGCCCCGCGCGTAGTGCGCCTCGCTCGGGAGCAGGGCGGCCAGCGTGCGCAGCACCGTCTGGCCCACGTCGACCGCTGCTCTCGCGTCCGCCCAGCCGGAGTCCAGCCCCTCCGCATCGGCGAGCACCGCCGGCCAGAGCACCGCGCCCGGATGGAGCGGCGTCGACGGGGCCGCGTCGTCGAAGTCGAGGGCGTGCGCCGCCATCCCGTCGAGCAGCGCGGCGCGCGACGGCGAGGCGGACCAGGGGCGGCCCCACACGGTCGCCGCGCCGGGCGACGGCGTGGTGCTCGCCCAGGCCTCCAGCGCGGCGTACTCGCGGGTGGCGGTGCCGCCGATCGCGACCCCGACGGTGTCGACCAGCGTGCTCACGAGTGCAGGTGTGCGGGCGTGCTCGTACGGCGCGTCGAGCGCGTACGCGACGATCGCATCGGTGACGGTGCTCATCCGCGCGCCCTCAGAACGACTTGGGCATGCCGAGGTCCCGGTGCGCGATCCCGGCGAGGACGAGGTTCGTGCTGATCGGAGCGATCATCGGGCCCCGCGCCTGGCGGAACTTCTGCTCGACGCCGTACTCCGACGCGAGCCCGGCGCCGCCGAACGTGTCCATCGTGGCGTTGGCCGCCTGCCAGAGCGCCTGGCTGGAGAGCAGCTTCGCGATGTTGGCCTCGGTGCCTCCCTCGTTGCCCTCGGCGAAGAGGTCGGCGGCCTGCCAGCGGATCGCGCTCGCGGCACGCAGGTTGGCGAAGGCCTGCGCGATCGGGAACTGGATGCCCTGGTTCATGCCGATGGGCCGGCCGAACACCTCGCGCTCGTTGGCGTAGGCCACGGCACGGTCGACGAACCACAGCCCGGAGCCGACGTACTGGGAGGCGGCCAGGATCCGCTCGGCGTTGAGGCCGGACAGGATCACGCGGAAGCCCTTGCCCTCGTCGCCGATGCGGTTGGCGACCGGCACGACGAGGTCGTTGATGAACAGCTGGTTGGTGTGGTGGCCGCTCATCACCTTGATGGGCTTGACCTCGATCTGCCCGCTGGGCACCGCTTCGCGCAGATCGACCAGCAGCACGGTGATGCCGTCGGTCTTCTTCGCCACGTCCTCGTAGCGCTCGGTGCGGCAGAGCAGGAGCAGGAGATCGCTCTGCTGAACGCGCGAGGTCCAGATCTTGCCGCCGTTGACCACGTAGTGGTCGCCTCGGCGCTCGGCGAACGTGCGGATCCTCGTCGTGTCGGTGCCCGCGTCCGGCTCCGTCACCCCCATCGACTGCAGGCGCACCTCGCCGGCGGCGATCTGCGGCAGCCAGCGGCGCTTCTGCTCCTCGGAGCCGAAGCGCAGGACCGACCCCATCGTGTACAGCTGCGCGTGCACGAGAGTGCCCGCGCCGCCCCACCGGTTGATCGACTCGAGCAGCACGGCCGCCTCGGGCAGGCTCGCTCCACCGCCCCCGTACTCCTCGGGGATGAGCATGGACAGCCAGCCGCCCTGCTGCAGCACGTCGACGAAGTCCTGCGGGTAGCGGCCGGAGTCCTCGACGTCGATCCAGTACTGGGTGTCGAACTGCTGGAGCACGTCGGAGATGGCCTCGCGCACCTCCTCGAGGTGCGCGGGGAGCTTCTCGGCGAGCCAGTCGCGGGCCATGTCGGGCGACCTCCGGTTCAGGTGGGGACGGCGATATCGAGCACGAGGGGCCGGCGCCGCTCGGCGAGGCCCGGTACGACGCGGTCGAGGACGTCGTCGAGCTCGGTCTGCGTCGCGATCCGCTCCGCGTCGCAGCCGAACCCGCGCGCGAGCGCGCTGATGCTGACCTCGGGGAAGGCCGGCCACGCCGGAGGCGAGCCCACGGCCGCCGCGAGCCGGTCCATGACGGCGTAGGCACCGTTGGACATGACGACGTACAGCACGCCTGCCCCGTACCTCTGCGCGCTCCAGAGGGCCTGCACCGTGTAGAGCGAGGCGCCGTCGCCGACGACGGCCACGACGGGCCGGTCCGGCTGCGCGAGCCGCAGGCCCGCGGCGGTCGGCAGCGCGAACCCGAGGCCGCCCATCGCCGGGGTGTGGAACCCGCCGGGCCGCCGGGCCGGCAGCAGGTCCAGCACCAGGCGCCGGGTGGAGGGGGACTCCTCCACCACGACGGCATCGGCGGGCAGGCGCCGTCCGAGCGCGGCGAGGACGTCGGACTGCTCGAGGGCGCCGCCGCCATGGGCGTCGGGGGCGGGGCGCGCGACGACGGCGGGGGAGCCGCTGCGCCGCGGGACGGACGACGCCACGGCCGACACGGTGGCTGCCACGTCGCCGAGCACGGCAAGGGCAGCGGCGCTCCGGGCGGCCTCGTCGACATCGTCGGTCAGCACCAGCACGTCGGTCCCCTCGCCGACGAACGGCCCGTCGTCGTAGAGGTACTGGGTGAACGCGGGGCCGCCGACGACCACGACGAGGTCGTGGCCGGACAGCGCCTCCCGGAGCCCGCTGCGAGCAGCGGGCAGATGCCCCGCGAAGGCGGCCGACGTCTGGTCGAAGCCCGCCCTGGCGGCGTGCGCGCCCATCCACACCGGGCACCCGAGCCGCTCCGCCAGGTCGGACGTCGCCGCCCACGCGGCCTCGCCGTCGGCACCGGTTCCCGTCACCAGCACGGGGCTGCGCGCGGAGGCGATGGCAGCGGCCGCCTCGGCGACCGCGGCCGGGTCCGGTCCGAGGGCGGGCCGCAGGACGACCGGTGCCGGGGTAGCCGCTGCGTCGTCGGCGTCGGCAGCCCAGTCGTCCATGGGGACGATGACCACGGCCGGGCCCCGGCGCACGGCCGCGACGTGGAACGCGCGCGCGACCAGCGCGGGGACGTCGGCGGCCCGCACCGGCTCGAGCACCGCCACGGGGTAGTCGCCGGCGAGACCGCGCAGCCGGCCGGCGAGGAACGGCTCGCAGGCCAGATGGCGGCGGTCCTGCTGCCCGACGACCACGACCAGGGGCGCGCGGTTCTCGCGCGCTGTCGCGAGTGCGCCCACCGCGTTGCCGAGTCCGGCGGTGGTGTGCAGGAGGGCGACAGCTGGCCGGCCCGTGCCCAGCGCCTCGCCCGTCGCCATGCCGACCACGACGGCCTCGTGGAGCCCGAGGACGAGCTCGAGGTCGTCGGGGAGGTGCGCGAGCAGCGCCACCTCGGTCGACCCGGGGTTGGCGAACAGCCGGTCGACGCCGTTGCCCCGGAGGACGCGCACGACCGCGTCGCGGACCGTCGGCATCGCACCTCCGTGCTCGGGCGGCCCGGCCGGCCGCGACGTCAGGCGAGCCTGCCCGCAGGGAGCCGCGCCCCGACGCCATCTCGCACCCACTGGAAGAGCGGCTCTGGCGGCGCAGGGGCTGGCCTAGCGTCCGCGACCGGACCACGAGGGAGGCCCGCGCGTGAGGATCGCCCGTTTCGACGACGGACGCATCGGCGTCGTGACACCGGACGGCACCGGCGTCGTCGACGTCTCGGACGTCGTCGGCGCGTCCACGTCCGAGTGGCCGCCGGTGGCGATGAACCGCGTCATCGCCAGGTGGGACGAGCTGGTCGGACCGGTGGCCGAGGCGGTCGGGGAGCGCGACGCCGTCGACCTGCGGACGGTGACGCTGCGGACTCCGGTCCCGTGGGCCAGCAAGGTGATCGCGTATCCCGTGAACTACCACGACCATGCGGCCGAGATGGGTGCCGGCTACCGGGCCAGCAGCCAGGGGTTCTTCCTCAAGCCGCCGTCGTCGCTGTCGGGCGCAGGGGAGCCGGTCGTGCTGCCCCGGGTGCCCGGCCGCGAGGTGCATCACGAGAGCGAGCTGGCGCTCATCATCGGGAAGGGCGGCCGAGGAATCCCGCGCGAGCGCTGGAAGGAGCACGTCTTCGGCTACGCCTGCCTGCTCGACATGGTCGTGCGCGGGAAGGAGGAGAGGGTCTTCCGGAAGGCCTTCGACACCTTCTGCCCTGTCGGCCCGTGGATCACGACCGCCGACGAGGTGCCCGACCCCGAGTGGCTGGAGATGCAGCTGTGGGTGGGCGACGAGCTGCGGCAGAGCGCGAGCACCCGCGACCTCGTTCTGGACCTGCCGGGCATGGTGGAGATGGCGTCCGCCGTCATGACCCTCGAGCCGGGCGACATCATCGCGACCGGCACGCCCGCCGGCGTCGGGCCCGTCGTCGACGGGGATGTGATCCGCATCCGGATCCAGGATGTCGGCGAGATGTCGGTGGACGTCGTGCAGGGCGAGTCCGGCCACGCCGCCGTGTTCGAGCAGGAGTACGTCCCGCCCACGGCCAGCAGGGAGGCCCGGTGACCCTCGAACCCGCGGACACCGGAGGTGTGCGCTCTCTGGACGAGCTGTACTCGGCCTTCGACGGCCTCTCGATCGAGGGCGGCTGGCACCGCCGATCGCCGGCGCTGTGGCCCGAGCCGCGTCGGACCCTCGTGCCGCACGGCTGGCGGTTCGCCGACGTACGGCCGATCCTCGCGGCTGCCGGCGACCTGGTCGACCACGAGATGGCCGACCGGCGCAACGTCACGCTGACCAACCCGGTCGAGGGCAACATCTACCCGACCGTCCGCACGCTGGTCGCCGCGTACCAGCTGATCCGGCCGGGCGAGGCCGCGAAGGCGCACCGCCACACGCCGAGCGCCCTGCGCATCATCCTCGAGGGCCACGGGACCTACACCGTGGTGCAGGGCACGCGCGTGGAGATGCGGCCCGGCGACGTGCTGCTCACACCCTCCTGGTTGTGGCACTCGCACGCGCATCTCGAGACCAGCGACGAGGACTGCTACTGGGTAGACGTCCTCGACGTACCCCTCGTGCACCTGCTCGAGACGATGTTCTTCGAGCGCTACCCCGGCGATTTCGAGACCGACGTCGTGGAGGCCGACGAGGCGCCCATCGCGTTCCGCTGGGAGGACTCGCTGCGGCGCCTGGGCGCGGAGCAGCAGCAGCCGGAGCACGGCATGGCGCATCGAGAGATCCAGCTCGGCGACCCGGCCATGCGCACCATCGCCCTGCACGTGCAGGAGATGCCGGCGGGATGGACCTCGGCCCGCAGCCGCACCACCGCGAATTCCGTCTTCACCGTCGTCGAGGGCAGCGGGCGCACGGAGGCCGACGGCACGGTCATCGAGTGGGAGCGCGGAGACGTGGTCGCCGTGCCCTCCTGGCGGCCCTACCGGCACGTCGCGAGCAGCGACGCGCGGCTGGTCCGGGCCAGCGACGAGCCGCTCATGTCCGCGCTGGGCCTCCTGCGCACCGAGCGGCTCGAGGGCACGTCCGCGCAGATCGAGACGGGAGGCTGAACGGTGCACGTCATCATCGCAGGCGGGGGTATCGGCGGCATGGCCGCGGCACTCGCGCTCCTGCAGCACGGCCACGACGTCGACGTGTACGAGCAGGCATCGCAGCTGCGCGAGGTCGGGGCGGGGATCCAGATCTCGCCCAACGGCAACCGCGTGCTCGACGCGCTCGGCGTCTTCGACGAGCTGGCCGCGGTGTCCTGCGATCCGGACCGCAAGGAGTTCCGGCTCTGGAGCACCGGCGAGACCTGGCCCCTGTTCGATCTCGGCCCCGTCGTCGTCGCCAAGTACGGCTACCCCTACCTCACCGTGTACCGGCCCGACCTGCTGTCGGCGCTCGAGGGGGCGGTCCGCCGGCTCAAGCCGGATGCCGTGCACCTCGGCGCGCGGGCGTCGTCGTTCCGCCAGGACGATGCGGGCGCGGTGCTCGTCCTCGAGGACGGCCGCGAGCAGCGGGGCGACGTCCTCGTCGGGGCCGACGGCTGGCGCTCGGTGGTCCGCGACGGGCTGTGGGGCGACGTCCGGCCCGAGTTCAGCGGCATGGTCGCCTGGCGCGGCCTCATCCCCATGGCCGACCTCCCGGAGCACCTGCAGGTGAACCTCGGCTGGACCTGGATCGGCCCGGGCAGCCATGCCGTGAACTACCCCCTGCACGGCGGCGAGTACATGAACTTCGTCGCGACGATCGAGGGCAAGGACTGGCCGCACGAGGCCGGCAGCGTCCAAGGCGACGTGGAGGAGTGCCTCGCCGACTTCGCGGGGTGGCACGAGGACGTCCACACGTTCATCCGCCGCTCGCCGCAGCTGCTCAAGTGGGCCCTGGTGCGGCGCGACCCCATCCCGCAGTGGTCGCGGGGGAGGGTGACGCTGCTGGGCGACGCCTGCCACGCGACCCTGCCCTTCCTCGCGCAAGGCGCCGTGCACTCCCTGGAGGACGGGCTCGTCCTCGCACGGGCGCTCACCGCCTACGACGATCCCGCGAGCGCGCTGCAGAGGTACGAAGCGGCGCGCATCGAGCGCACGAGCCGCATGGTGCGAGGCGCGACGGCCAACACCGACCGCTTCCACAGCCGGGAGCTGGCGTCGCCCGAGACGGCCTACGCCTACCTCGAGCGGGAGTGGAGCGTGGAGCCCGTCGCCGACCGCTACGACTGGCTCTACTCCTACGACGCGGCGACCGCGCCCGTCTGATCGCTCGGCCGCGAGCGGCGGGGCTCAGACGACGCCGCGCTCGCGGAGAGCGGCGATCTGCTCCTCGGTCAGCCCGGCCTCGCGCAGGACGTCGTCGGTGTCGTGGCCGTGCGGCCGGCCGGTGTGGCGGATGCTGCCCGGAGTCGCGGACAGCCGGAACATCAGGCCCGGCATGCGCAAGGGGCCGAGGTCGGGATCGTCGACGGTCGCGATGGAGCCCAGCGCTGCGTACTGCGGGTCGAGCACGACGTCGGAGACGTCGTACACGCGCGCGAGGGCTGCCTGAGCCTCGGAGAACGCGGAGCACACCTCGTCGGTGGACCGGGCCGCGATCCACGAGCCCACCGCGTCGTCGAGCAGGTCGGCGTGCTCCGCCCTCCCGCGGCCGGTGGCGAACCACGCCTCGTCGACGAGGTCGCCCCGGCCCACCAGGCGCATCACGCGCTCGGCGACGCTGTTGGTGCTGGATGCGATGGCGACCCAGTGCCCGTCGGCGGTGCGGTAGGTGTTGCGCGGCGCGTTGTTCTCCGAGCGGTTCCCGGTGCGCGTGGTGATGATGCCGAGCTGGTCGAAGACGGTGATCTGCGGCCCGAGCATCGACAGGATCGGCTCGATGATGGCGAGGTCGACGACCTGCCCGCGGCCCGTCCGGGTGCGCGCGTGCAGCGCGATGAGCGTCGCGACCGCGGCCGCGAGCGCGCTGATGTTGTCCGCCAGCGCCAGCGGCGGCAGGGTGGGCGGCCCGTCGGCCTGCCCGGTCGAGTGGGCGAAGCCGCTCATGGCCTCGGCCAGCGTGCCGTACCCCGGGTCCGCGGCACGCGGCCCGAGCTGGCCGAAGCCGGTGACGCGGGTGAGCACGAGGCCGGGGTTGGCCTGCGACAGCCGGTCGTAGCCGAGGCCCCATCGCTCGAGCGTGCCGGGTCGGAAGTTCTCGATGAGGACATCGGCCTCTGCAGCCAGCCGGAGCAGGACGTCCCTGCCCTC
The DNA here is from genome assembly GCA_020161245.1 of Actinomycetota bacterium. Taxonomy (GTDB): domain Bacteria; phylum Actinomycetota; class Actinomycetes; order S36-B12; family CAIYMF01; genus Longivirga. The sequence continues at coordinate 51,441 of JAIUOK010000006.1, forward strand.
GGGGCGCGACAGGTCGAGGGTGATCGTCCGCTTGTTGCGTGCCAGCATCGGCCACCACAGGCCGTGCCCGTCCTTGGACAGCCCGTGGGAGCGGGCCGGATCCGGCTTGCTCGGGTGCTCGACCTTGATGACGTCGGCGCCGAAGTCGCCGAGCACGGTCGCGGCGTTCGGCCCGGCGAACAGCGTGGCGACGTCGAGGATGCGCAGGTCGCCGAGCGCCCCGAGGGCGGGGAGGGGACCGGCCTCATCCATGGCGGCGACGCTAGGCGGCGGCGCCGGGCCGGTGCGGCCTCCGCGCATCTGGTGAGAGGACGGCGTCCTCGCCCGCCGTCACCCCGCGTCCAGTGCGCGCTCGATGTCCTGTGCCGCCGCCAGCAGCCTCTCGACGATGTCCGGACCGCGCTCGGCGGGCAGACGCGAGCTCGCGCCTGAGACGGCCAGCGCAGCGAGGGCCCGCCCGTCGGGGGAGCGGATCGCGGCCGCCCATGCCGACAGCCCGAGCTCGAGCTCGCCCACCGATGCCGCCCAGCGCCGTCCCCGGATGGCGTCGAGCTCGGCGTCCGACGGATGACCGCTCTCGCCCGCCACGGCCCGACGTCGGGTCGCGCCGTCGGCGAAGGCGAGCAGGAGCTTGCCCGCCGCCCCTCTGCCCAGCCGTCGCGCCGTCCCGACGTCGATCACCGGGCGCAGCAGATGCGGGCCGGGGACACCGGCCACGCAGATGCGCTCGATCCCGTCCGGCACATGGAGGTGGACGCTCTCCGCAACCGCCTCGGACAGCCTCCGCATCGCCGGTTCGGCCACGGCCCGCAGCTCGACGCGGCTGTCGGCGAGGGCGCCCCACTGCACGAGCCGGTAGCCCAGCGTGTAGTGGCCGGAGCCGCGGGTCCTCACCACGCCGAGCCGGGCCAGCTCGCCGAGCAGCCGGTGGGTGGACGACTTGGGCATGGCCACGGCCTCGGCCACGGCGCCCAGCCGCACCGGGCCGTCGGCGCGGCCGAGGACGTCGATGATCTGGGCGGACTTCTCCAGCACGGACATGGCGGATCAGGACGCCGATGCCGCTGCCCGGCCGAGCTCGGCGGTCACCGCGCGCGCCGCGCGGACGAGGACCCGGCCGAGCCCGAGCGCGTTGAGCCGGTCCTCGGCCACCGGCACCGCCAGGGCCGCACGCACCTCGTGGAGCTCGTCGAAGACCGGTGCTGCGACCCAGGCCGTGCCGGACGCCGATGAGGCACGGGTCACCGCGAAGCCCTGGCGCCGCACCTCGTCGAGCAGCTGACGCCGCGGCAGCTCCGAGGTCGGCCAGGGGTCCGAGCGCCGGGCGCGGAGCGCGGCCCGCTCGACGTCGGCCTCCGGCAGATGGGCGAGGAAGGCGTGCCCCGCCGCGGCCGCCGTCAGGGGCAGCCGGCGCGGCAGCGGGCAGCGGGCCATGGCCGCGCTGCCGCCGATCTTGTCGGCCACGATGACGTCGTCGCCGTCGCGCGAGCACAGCACCACGACCTCGCCCGTCAGACCGTGCAGGTCGACGAGGTAGGGCCGCGCGACGTCCTTGAGCACCCGCGCGTCCGGCACGCTCCAGCCCAGGCGCCACAACCGCATCCCCAGCCGGTAGCGGCCCCTGCTGGCCCGCTCGACGGCGCCCCACTCGGTCAGCGTCGCCAGCATCCGGTGCACCGTGGCAGGCGGCAGACCCGTCTGCGTGCACAGCGACGAGATCGTCTGCTCGGGCGCCTCGTCCGAGAAGCACTCGAGGATGTCGAACACGCGCCCGAGCACGGATCGCTTGCTCTCGAGCAGCTGGTCGGTCACCGCAGTCATGGGCACCTCTCCGGAACGCCGTCTCGGAATGCTGAACGCCCGCGCACGGTAGACCCGCGCCCGTCGGACGCGCCGCCGGCGCGTTCCGGTGAGCGAGACGACGCCGACGCGCCGCCTCCGGGCCGACGACGATGCCGGGCTATGCATCTGGGCACCGTCTACCTCGACGGCCGGTTCGTCCCTCCGGCCGAGGGCGCGACCGCCGTCCTCACGGACCCCTCGACCGGGCTGCCGATCGCGACGGCGGCCATGGGCACCGCGGCCGACGTCGACGCAGCGGTGTCGGCGGCCGAGCGCGCGCTGCCGGCGTGGTCCGCGGCGGGCTTCGCGGAGCGCGCCGGGGTCATCGACCGGCTGGTGGCTGCGTGGCTGCGGCGGTCCGAGGAGATCGCCGCCACGGTGAGCCGCGAGATGGGCATGCCCATCACGATGTCGCGGCTCACCAACGGCACCGGTGCGGCGGCGACCCTGCGCTACTACGCCGACATCGCACGTGCGCTCGACGCCGAGGAGCAGCGCACGCCGATGTCCTTCGACGGGTCGGTCGTGGTGCGCCGGGCGCCGGTCGGCGTGGTCGCGGCGATCGCGCCCTGGAACTACCCCTGCCAGCTCATGGCCACCAAGATCGGGCCGGCGCTGGCAGCCGGCTGCACCGTGGTCCTCAAGCCGCCGGTCGAGAACGCCCTGACAGCCCGCATCCTCGGCGAGCTCGCCGACGAGGCGGAGGTGCCCCCGGGGGTGCTCAACGTCGTCGTCGGCGACGCGGCGTTCGGGTCCGGGCTCGTCGCCGACCCGCGGGTGTCGCTGGTCGCCTTTACCGGGTCCACCGCGGTCGGCCGGCGGATCGGGTCGGTCGTGGGCGAGCGGCTCGGCGCCTGCAACCTCGAGCTCGGCGGCAAGTCCGCAGCGATCGTGCTCGACGACGCCGACGTGGACGCACTGATTCCCGCGCTGGGCCCGCTCGCGTTCCGCAACAGCGGGCAGACCTGCTTCGCGCAGACGCGGATCATCACCACGCCGGGCGTGCATGACGCGGTCGTCGACGGCCTCGCGTCGTGGGCGAGGGCGCAGGTGCTCGGCCACGCGTCGGACGAGGCCACCACGTTCGGGCCCCTGGCGACGGCCGCGCAGCGCGACCGGGTCCGCGGGTTCATCGAGCAGGGGCTCGCAGACGGCGCCGTCCTCGTCGCGGGCGGGCTCGATGCCGAGGTGCCCGGCGACGGCTTCTTCGTGGCTCCCACCCTCCTCGACGACGTCGACAACAGCAGTGCCGTGGCCCAGGAGGAGATCTTCGGGCCCGTGGTGTGCGTGATCCGTGCGGCGGACGAGGACGACGCGGTCCGGATCGCCAACGACTCGCCGTACGGCCTCGCCGGGTCCGTGTGGACGGGCGACCAGCAGCGCGGAGCTGCCCTCGCCCGCCGCATCGAGGCGGGCACCGTGGGGGTCAACGGCTACCGCCCCGACATGTCGTCGCCCTTCGGCGGGATCAAGGCCAGCGGGTCCGGGCGGGAGAACGGGCCCGAGGGGCTCGAGCCGTTCCTGCGCCGCGACTCGCTCTACCTGTTTGCGCCGGCGGCACCGTGAGGGCCGCCGTCGTCTCCTCGATCGGGGGCGGCTTCGACGTCGAGGAGCTCGTCATCGACGTCCCGCGCGGTCGCGAGGTCCTCGTCGACGTGCGGGCCGTGGGGCTGTGCCACTCCGACCTCAGCTTCGCCGAGACCGACTTCGGCACCCCGCTGCCGATGGTGCTCGGCCACGAGTTCGCCGGAGTCGTCGCCGCGACCGGCCCGGAGGCCACGGGGGTGGTCGTGGGCGACCACGTCGTCGGCTCGCTCGTGCGGGCCTGCGGCGCGTGCCCCGAGTGCGAGGGCGGCGCCCCCTACCGGTGCACCCGCCGGTCCGATCTGCTCCGCCGGCCGGACGAGCCGCCGCGGCTCACGCGGGCCGACGGCTCGCCGGTGACGGCGGCGCTGGGCACCGCCGCGTTCGCCGAGCAGTGCCTGGTCCACGAGAACCAGCTCGTCCGTGTGCCGCGCGAGCTCCCCTTCCCGCAGGCCGCCCTCCTCGGCTGCAGCACCGTCACCGGGGTGGGCGCCGTCCTCAACACAGCGCGGGCGGCGGCGGGGGAGTCGGTGGCCGTCGTGGGCCTCGGCGGGGTCGGGCTCAACGCGCTGTCGGGTGCGCGGCTGGCAGGCGCCCACCCCGTCGTGGCCGTCGACATCGCGCCGGAGAAGCTCGATCTCGCGGCCCGCTTCGGCGCGACCCACACCGTGGACGCGAGCTCGCACGACCCGGTCGCGGCCGTGCGCGAGATCACCGGCGGATCCGGGGTCCACCACTCCTTCGAGGTCGTCGGGCACGAGACCACGACCCTTCAGGCGCTACGGATGACGCGTACCGGCGGCACCACGTACCTCGTCGGCCTGCATCGGCCCGGCGCGCCGGTCTCGTTGGATCTCATGGCCGAGGTGCTCGCACCCCAGCGCTCGATCGTCGGCGTCTACATGGGGTCGACTGTGATCGGCCGCGACATCCCCGAGTACGCCCGCCTGTACCTCGAGGGGCGTCTCGAGCTCGACGCGCTGGTGGCTCAGGAGATCCCGCTGTCGCAGATCGAGGACGGGTTCGCGCAGATGCGCTCGGGCAGGGCCGCCCGGTCGGTCGTCACCAGCTGGACCTGACGGCTCACGTTCCGACGATCGGGACGACCGATGCGCCGAGGAGGTGCCGCCCCCCCTACGGTGGCTCCGGAAGGAGGTCCGTGGCCACCGTCGAGGGACCGGGCGGGCGCAGCGCCCCCGCGGGAGCGCGCGGCACCCTGCGGGCGCTCCGGCACCGCGACTTCGCCGTCTTCTGGACCGGCGCCCTCATCTCCAACATCGGCTCGTGGCTTCAGAACCTCACGGTGCCCTACGTCGTCTTCCAGATCACCGGGAGCGCGTTCTGGGTGGGCACCGCGACCGCCGCGCAGTTCCTCCCCGGGTTCCTCGCCGGACCGCTCGGCGGCCACCTCGCCGACACCCGCGAGCGGCGCACCCTGCTGCTGGCGCTGCAGTCGGTGCTCGGCGCCGCAGCGCTCGGGCTGTGGGCCGTGTGGACCTCCGGATCCCGGTCGCTCCCGGCGATCCTGGGCCTGGTCGCTGTCATGGGCCTGGTGTGGGGCCTGACGATGCCGTCGTGGCAGGCGTTCGTGAACGACCTCGTCCCGCGGGACGACCTGGTCTCCGCCGTCTCCCTCAACTCCCTGCAGTTCAACGCCGCCCGGTCGATCGGCCCCGCTGTCGCCGGTCTGGTGATCGCGGCCCTCGGGCCCGGCTGGGCCTTCGCGCTCAACGCCGCCTCGTTCGGGGTCGTCGTGCTCGCCCTGGCGGCCGTGCGGACGCGCTCCGGCCGTCCCGATCACGGGAGCCCGGCCCCCCGGCTGCTCCCGGGGTTCGTGGAGGCGCTGCGCTACATCCCGCGCCAGCCGGGCATCGTGCTCGTCATCGTCCTGGTGGCGGTGCTCGGTGCCTTCGGGTCCCCCGTGTTCGGCTTCACCGTCGTCTTCGCGGGGTCGGTGTACGACGTCGGCGCCCTGCAGCTCGGCCTGCTCAACGCCGCCCTGGGTGTCGGCGCCGTGCTCGCGGTGCCTGTGGTCGTACGGTCCAGCACCCACGGCGGCCTCTCACGCACCGTGCTGCTGGGGCTCGGCGTCATGGGCGCGGCCATGGCCGTCTTCGGCCTCGTCCCCGGCTACTGGGGCGGGCTGGTGAGCCTGGTGCTCGTGGGGTTCGGCTTCCTCGCCACGATCTCGGCCGGCAACACCGCCGTGCAGCTCATCGTCGCCGACCACCTGCGGGGCCGCGTGATGGCGCTGCGCCTGATGGCCTACATGGTGTCGGTCCCCATCGGCGCCCTGCTGCTCGGCTGGATCTCCGACCAGGTCGGCCCCCGGATCACCATGGTGCTCGGCGGCGGTGCGCTCCTGCTGGCCGCGGCGGCCCTCGTGACCGCCCCCGGACGCCGCGCGCTGCAGCGGATCGACGATCCCCAGGATGTCGCTGCCTGACGGGCAGCCCGCCCGGGGGCGCGGATCAGGGGCGCAGCTCCCTGCCGAGGTGCTCGCCGATGATCCAGCCGAGGCCGAGGGCCGAGAGCAGCCCGTTGCCCGACGAGTAGCCGCGCGACGACGGCCCGCTGATGCCCATCGCGGCGCCGCCGCCGGCGTAGAGCCCGTCGATGGCGCTGCCGTCGTGACGAAGCACCCGCCCGGTGGTGTCGATCCCGAGCCCGCCCTGCGTCGCGAGGATGCCGCTGGTGAGCGGCGCCGCCCAGTACGGGGCCTCGAGCGGACGGCGGGCGCCGGTCACCTCGTCCCAGCCCACGAAGCCGGCGAGCGAATCCTCGAACGCCGCGGGCTCGACGCCGAGCGAGGTGCACAGGGCGGCGGCGTCGTCGTAGCGGCGGAACGCGCCGGCACGCTCGGACTCGCGCATGAGCTCGCTCGCGAGCGACGGGCCGTGCAGCACGTCGTCCCACACGAGCACGGCCCGGCGTCCGGGCAGCGTGCGCAGGACGGTGGCGAGCGACGAGTAGCCGTGCTCGTGCTCGTCGACGAACCGGCGGCCGTCGAGGCCCACCAGCATCGCGCCGCGGAACGGGAGCGAGGGGTTGATGCGCGTCGCATACCCGGGGACGACCATGCCGCTGCCGAGGAAGGACCCCATGCTCCGGGTCGCCGCGCCCAGCGCCGTCGCCCAGGCGAGCGCGTCGCCCGTGGAGGTCGAGACGCCCTGGAAGACGTCCTCGACGGCCTCGGGGATGTGCTCGGCGACGAGGTGCTGGTTCGCCGCGAACCCGTCCGACGCCAGGACGACGGCGTGCGAGCGCACCTCGACCTCCTCGCCGTTCTGCCGGACCACCGCGCCCGCGACGCCTCCGGAGCCGTCGTCGATCAGGCCGATGCCAGGAGTGCCGTCGACGAAGGCGATCCGGTCGTCCGCAGCGATGGCGCTGCGCAGCGTGCGGACGAGGGCGATGCCGCCCGAACGGGCCGGGTCGGTGTGGAGGCGGGGGACCGACATGCCGTGGCGGCGCATGTCGCCGCCGAGCTCGAGGGTGTGGCCGAGCTCGTCGTTGAGCCAGTACAGGTAGGACGGAGCGACGGCGCAGACCGCCTCCACCAGCGGCCGCGTCGACTCGTCGCCGCTCTCACGCACGATGTCGTCGGCCTGCTGCTGCGGCGAGTCCTCGACGCCGGCCGCCTCCTGCCAGCGGGTGCCGGCGGCGGCGAGCGATCCGCTCGAGACCTGCGTGTTGCAGCCGTGCTGCACCGACTTCTCGAACACCGCGACGGACAGGCCGGCGCGGGCGGCGCGCAGGGCCGCCACCATGCCGGCCCCGCCGCCGCCGATCACGACGACGTCGACGTCCGCGCTCACCAGAGCTGCCGGTAGAAGTCGCGGGTCGCATCGATCGCCTCGACCGGGGGCTGCGCCCGGTAGAAGCCGCGCCTGGCCGGCCGCAGCTGCGTGCGCCGGTACTGGGCCGCGCGCACCTCGGCCAGCGCGAGGCACGTGCCGAGCGAGTCGATCACCGGCACCTCGTCCACGCGCGAGACGCCCTGGTCGGCGAGGAAGATGTTGAGCGGCCCCTCGCCGGGCACGATCACGTCGGCGCCCTGGGCGATCGCCTCGCGCGCCGCATCCTCGAACGCGGCCACGAGCGGGGCGGGGTCGGCGTACGACGCCATGATGTCGTGGAACCGGGTGCCCACCTGCACGACCGGCCCGACGAGGTCGCCGTACCCGTAGACGCGCGCGTTGCGCCGGATCTGGTCGCGCAGCTCGGGGATGAAGTGCACGATGCCGACCCGGCTGCCCAGGGTGGCGGCGAAGGCGACGGACGCGTTGCCGAACGACACCACCGGGATGTCGACGACCGACGCCGCCTCCTCGAACCCCGTGTCCGGGATCGTGCCGATGAGGAAGGCGTCGAAGCCCTCGGCCTGCGCGGTCTGCGCCGCGCGGACGAACTGCTCCTTGTGCAGCCCGGCCATGTAGGCGTAGCCGATGTGGACGCCGGGGTAGTCGCTCGGGTAGGTGCCCGGCGCCATGCCGTGGAACTCGATCTCCGTGCCGGGCAGCGCGACGGCGCGCAGGTGCCGGTCGAGCGCGTCGCGGTAGTGCGGCACGTGCTCGAGCACCGTGAAGCTCTGATGCCAGATGCGCACGCCTCAGCCCTTCGCGGCCGCGCCCGCGCCGGCGATGCGGCCGAAGACCGCGCCGCGCAGCACCGAGGTGGAGCCCGTGTAGTTCGTGTAGTACATGCCGGTGATCTCGCCGGCCGCCCACAGCCCCGGGATGGCCGAGCCCGAGCGGTCGACCACGCGCGCGTCGGCGTCGATGCGCAGGCCGCCGAAGGTGAAGACGTTCGCGGCGATGATCGGGTAGGCGAGGAACGGGCCCTCGACGATCGGCCGCGACCAGTTCGACTTGTCCACCCCGAGCCCGCTCGTCGCGAGGCCGTCGGGCCGGCTGTGGTCGAAGCCGCTCTCGTCGGGGCAGGCCGCGTTGTAGGCCTCGACGGTGGCGACCAGGGCGTCGGCCGGTACGCCGATGCGCTGTGCGAGCTCGCCGACCGTGGCGGCGGAGACGGGCGGCTGGTCGGTGCGGATGCCCACCGAGATGTTGGGCACGGACGCCCCCCGCTGGTCGTAGACCCACCACGCGACGCCGTCGGCCTGGGCGTGGATGCGGCGCGTGATGCGCTCGTACCAGGCGTCGATCGTGCCCGGCGCCTCGTCCACGAAGCGGGAGCCCTCCTGGTTGACCAGGATCCCGTAGGGGAAGGCGAAGATCGCGGCCTCGGCCACTCCCGAGCGCGGGTCGATCGGCTCGGCGTGGAACAGCGAGAAGTTGCCCGCCCCGGCGGCGCCGGCCGCGAGCGCCATCTCGATGCCCTCGCCCTTGTTGTAGTGGCCGCCGCGGGCGACCGGGCGGGTGTTGATCGCCGTCGGGCCCATGTACCGGGCGAGCATCTCGGGGTTGCCCTCGAAGCCGCCGCAGGCGAGGACGACGTTGCCGCGCAGCACGCCGGCCGGGTTGGTGCGGACGCCGACGACCCGGTGGTCGTCGTCGAGCACGAGCGAGAGCGCGGTGGTCTCGTAGAAGTACTGGGCGCCGAGCTCCTGGGCGCGCGCGGTGAGGGTCTTCACGAGCTCCCAGCCGCCGCCCACCGGCGACATGCGCGGTGCGGCCTGGGTGAGGAACGGGGTCGGCAGCGCGTCGAAGCGGATGCCGTGCCCGGTGAGCCAGTCCAGAGTGGCGGGCGCCTGCTCGCCGAGGCGCATGACGATCTCGCCGTCGGCGACGTCGAGGGTGCGCATCGGCTGCGACCACGACGACCGGTCGGACATCGCGTCGGCGAGGATGCCGGGGTCCGGATGCCCCATGTGGTCGCCGAGGAGGCGGTCCTCGAGGTCGTCGCTGGGCTTCTCCTGCGACGCCATGCGCAGGAAGGCCTCCGTGTACCGCGTGTTGCCGCCGCTCTCCTCGGGCGTCGAGCGCTCGATGATCGCCACGCGCGCCCCGGACTCCAGCGCGGAGATGGCCGACGACAGGCCGGCGATGCCCGACCCGACGACGACGACGTCGAACTCGTGCGGCTGCCCCATCTCAGCCCTCCAGCCCGGCGAGGTACTCGTCGGACGGAACGACCGCAGCGAACATCGGCAGGATCGTCCCGGTCGAGAACTCGTGCGCGGCGGGGGAGAACGAGGCGCAGAGGTCCTCGAGCACGGTGACGTCAAGGCCGCTGTCGGCCGCGTGCCGGACTCCGGACTCCACGGCCAGGTTGGTGGCGACGCCGGCGATCGCGACGGTTCGGATGCCCTTGCCGTGGAGCATGGCCAGCAGCGACGTCCCGATGAACGGGTCGACCGATCCCTTGATCACGACCGGCTCGCCGTCCGCCGGCGCGAGCGCCCGGACGATCTGCGACGCCGGCGAGTCGGCGAGCATGGCGCGCTCGGCGGGGTAGGAGTCCCACCGCTTGGTCCGGTTCGTGCGCGTCTCGTACGTCGGGTCGAAGGCGAGGCGCACGTGGACCACGAACACGCCCGCGGCACGCGCGGCCTCGAGCACCTTCGCGGCGCGGTCGATCACGCCCCGCTCGCGCACCTGCGCCGCCAGCGCGGGGAGGCGGCAGAGCTCGCCCTCCTCGCAGAGCGCCACCTGGTAGTCCACGAGCACCAGGGCCGTGTTCTCGTTCACCATGCCGACCAACCGCCGTCCACGTAGAGGATCTGTCCTGTGAGGTACGCGCCCGCGTCGCTCGCGAGGAGCAGCAGCGGGCCCGTGAGATCGGTGGCCGGGTCGCCGAGGCGGCCCAGCATCGTGCGCGCACGGAACCACTCGAGCCGGTCGGGGTCGTCGGCGAGCGGCGCGGTCATGCGGGTCGGGTAGAAGACGGCGGGGGCCAGGCAGTTGGCGGTGACGCCGTGCGGCCCGCCCTCCTGGGCCACCGAGCGGGTGAGGTTGGCGATGCCCGCCTTCGAGGCGTAGTACGCCGACTCCGGGATCGGGCCGACCCGCTCGGCGTAGACGGTGGAGACGTTGACGATGCGCCCGTACCCCTGCTCGGACATCACCGGCAGGACCGCGCGGTCGAGCAGCCACGTGCCCGTGAGGTTCACGTCGAGCACGCGCTGCCACTCGGCGGGGGAGGTGAGGCCGATCTCGCGTCGCAGCATCGCGCCCTGGCAGGCCACGAGGACGTCGATGCGGCCGTGCTCGCGGGCCACGGCGTCCACGAGCGCGCCGACCGACGCCTCGTCGGTGACGTCCACGTGGTGGGTGCTGCCGCCGCACTCGCGGGCTGTGGCTGCGAGGTCGTCGGCCCGTGCCTCGAGGTCGGCGACGGCGACCGTCGCTCCTGCGGCGGCGAGGGCCCGGGCGGCGTAGGCGCCGAGCCCGCCCTCGGCCGCCCCCACGACCAGCGCGGTGCGGCCCTCGAGGGAGAACAGCGCCGTCATGCGCGCACCCCTGCGTGCGCAGCCGCGGCGAGGCCGGCGAGGCGGCCGAACACGCCGGACTTGCCGACGGAGGTGCCCGTGACGTAGCCGGCTCCGTGGAAGCCGCCGGTCACCTCGCCCGCGGCGAACAGGCCGTCGATCGGCTCGCCGTAGACGTCGAGCACCCGGGTCCGCGGGTCGACCGTGATGCCGCAGTAGGTGGCGAGCACCGAGGCTCCGGACAGGTGCGCGTAGTACGGGGCCCGGCAGAGCTCGGTGGGCCGCTCGCCCGTGCCCGACAGCGAGGTGCGGCCGAACTCGTCCTCGCGCTCGCCCCGGACCGCAGCGTTGTAGGCGTCGACCGTGCGTCGCAGCTCGTCGGCGGGGACGCCGATGAGGTCGGCGAGCTCCTCGAGCGTGCCCGCGGTCTGGAGCAGGCCGGTCGCGAGCCGGCCGGAGAACCAGTAGATGTGGACCTCGGGGTCGTCCTTGTCCATGGTCTGCTGGTCGAACACCTGCCAGGCCAGGTGCTCGGGCAGAGCCAGGCACGCGTCGCCGATCGCCTTGTAGGGCAGGGACTCGTCGACGAACCGGCGTCCGCGGAAGTCGACCGCGATCGCGCCCTTGTAGACCGCGAGGATGCCCGTGCCGTTCTCCCGCGGGTCGTCGGGGTAGATGCCGAAAGTGCCCTTGACGAAGGGGGTGTCGCGGAAGTCGGCGCCCGCCTTCCACGCCATGAGCAGGCCGTCGCCCTCGGAGCCGGGCGAGCCGCCGTGGATCGCGTGGGCCATCTGCGGGACGAACTTGGCGAGCAGGTCGGGATTGCGGCTGAACCCGCCCGTGGCGATGACCACCGCCGCGGCCTGCACCTCGACGAGCGACCCGCCGTTCTCGACGAGGACGCCGACCACGGAGCCGTCGCCGTCCTGCATCAGCTGGAAGCCCCGCACCCCGTAGACGATGCGCACGCCGAGCTCCTCGGCCCGTCGGGCCAGGGTGTCGATCATGCGGCTGGGGTCGGTCGCGTGGGAGCGCGGCACGCTCTGCCCCGAGGCAGCGTGGATGTGCCCGTACTCGACGCCGAGGTCCTTCAACCACCGGTATGTCGTCAGCTGCTCGCGGCAGTAGACGTCCACGAGCGTCTCGTCGTTGGCGTTGCCGCCTGTGGCCAGGATGTCGGCCCGCAGCGACTCGACCGAGTCCTCGATGCCCTCGGCGGCCTGCTCGTCCGTGCCCGCGTAGGCGGTGAGGCCCGACGACATCGCCGTGCTCCCGCCGGGGTGGCCCAGCTTCTCCAGCACGAGCACCCGGGCGCCCTGCTGCGCGGCCGCGACCGCTGCGGTCAGTCCGGCCTGCCCCGCTCCGAGCACCAGGACATCGAGGGCGCCGAGACCCGCCAGGACCTGGGACAGGGGTTGACGCACGGCCGTTCCATCTCCCACAGTCTGTAGCGGTTGTTACAGGACGCGGGGGAACATAGGCGGCGGCCGCAGGGCTGTCCAGCGTGTGTGCGACCCAGCGGCACAGCCCGCGCGCGCACGCGCGGGGCCGCACTACGTTCACGCGCCTACGACGAGCGACGACGACGAGGAGAGCCCTGTGCCCGACATCGAGGTGACCTCCGTGCGGAGCGCGGCGGAGCGGCGGTCCGCCCTGCGCGCCCGGCTGGGGTCGCGCGAGCCGCTGGTCCTCCCGGGAGCGTCGGACGCCGCCGGGGCCATGCTGGTGCAGCGCGCGGGCTTCGCCGCTGTCTACGCCACGGGCGCGGGCATCTCCAACGCCCAGTTCGGTCTGCCCGACATCGGCCTCGTGAGCCAGAGCGAGATCCTGGCCCAGGTCCAGCGGATGTTCGCCGCGACGTCGTTGCCGCTCGTGGTCGACACCGACACCGGGTACGGCAACGTGCCGTCGGTCATCCGGACCGTGCAGCTCTTCGAGCAGGCGGGGGCGTCGGCGCTGCAGCTCGAGGACCAGGCCTTCCCCAAGCGCTGCGGCCACTTCGACGGCCACACGCTCATCGAGTCCGCCGAGATGCAGGCCAAGATCGCGGCGGCCGCAGCCGCGCGGCAGGACCCCGGCCTGGTGATCATCGCCCGCACCGACGCCCGCGGCGTCCTCGGCCTCGACGAGGCGCTGCGCCGCGGTCACGCGTACCTCGATGCGGGCGCCGACGCCCTGTTCGTCGAGGCCCCGCGCACGATCGAGGAGATGGAGCGCATCGGCCGCGAGTTCGCCGGTGTGCCGCTCGTGGCCAACATGGTCGAGGGCGGCAAGACGCCCGCGCGCAGCGCTGCGGAGCTCGCCGAGCTCGGCTTCGGGATCGTGCTGTTCGCCAACTTCCTCATGCGGGCCATGCTCCGGGCCGGCCAGGACGCGCTCGCGCACCTGGCGTCGGCGGGGGAGACCGACACCTACCTCGACCGGCTCCTCACGTGGGAGGACCGCCAGGAGATGTTCCGGCTCGGCGAGTTCGGCGCCGTCGAGGACGCGTTCCTGGCCGCCTGGGCGCCTTCTTCCGGCACGTGAGAGAACCGGAAGGTCACGGTTGTGCAGCACTCTGACCTGCGAGGACGCGGTCGCATAACGACGTGCCGACCTACGGAACGGACCGGTTAACAGCCCTGAGGCGTCTCTGTAACTTCTGCTCCACTCTCGGGCCGCGAGGCCTACGTCGGATCCGCCCCCAGTGCGGACAGACCCCGAAGGAACCCGGATGACCACGAGCCTCAAGCGGTCTCTGACCGCAGCGGGTGCGGCTGTCGTCGCACTCGTGCTCGCCGCCTGCGGCGCGGGCGAGAACACCGGTACGACCAGCTCCTCCGCCGCCCCGTCCGCGTCCGGCTCCAGCTCGGCGGCCTCGCCGGCGGAGGCGGCTGCGGCGATCATCGACCCGCTGCGCTCGCCGATCACCTGGCCTGAGCCCACCGCGCTCAGCAAGGCGGTCGACGTCAAGGGCAAGACCATCTGGTGGGTGCCGATCGGCGACGCCGTCCCCGTGATCCACGGCTTCTACGAGGGCTTCAACCAGGCCGTCACCGCCGCGGGCGGCACGGTCAAGCTGTGCGACGGCAAGTTCAACCCGGCCGACATCGGCAACTGCCTCAAGCAGGCCGGCGAGCAGGAGGCCGACGCCGTCGTCACCGCCTTCGTCGACTACGCCATGCTCCCGGCCGCCTTCGACGCGCTCACCGCGAAGAACATCCCGGTCATGGTCGCGGGCGTCCCGCCGACGGGCGACAAGACGCAGACCGAGAACTTCGCGTTCTTCGACCCGAGCGCCCACGTCAAGCGCATGTACGAGACCACCAGCGCGGCGGGCATCTTCGCCGTCGGCGACTCGGCCACCCCCAACGGCCTGTGGCTCAAGCTGATGGACTCCAGCCTCACCACGGGCTCGTCCGAGGCCGGCATCGCGGCCTGGAAGACGCTGTGCCCGGACTGCCCGCTCGCCACGGTCGAGTACACGACGGCGAACGCCGACAAGATCCCCTCGGCTGTCAGCGCGGCCCTCGTCCAGAACCCCGACATCAACGTGATCATGGTGCCGGTCGACTCGTTCGTGCCCCCGGTGACCCAGGCGCTGAAGACGGCGGGCAAGAACGACGTCAAGATCGTCTCGACCGGCGGCGACCTGCCCAACCTGCAGAACGTCAAGGCGGGCACGCAGGCCGGCGACCTCGGCACCCCGGTCATCTTCACCGGCTGGCAGTATGCGAACGGCCTGTTCCAGCTGCTCGTCGGCGACGAGGTCGTCCCGGACAAGGGCCTGACCAACCGGTTCTTCGACTCGTCGAACATCGGCGAGCTGACCCTCACGCCCGAGGCGTACCTGTCCAACCAGTGGTACGGCGACGACTCCTACCAGGCCGCGTTCAAGTCCGCGTGGGGCCTCGGCTGAGGCATGGTCCAGCACAGGCTGGAGGCCCGCGCGGTCTCCAAGACGTTCGGTTCCACCAGGGTGCTCGACAACGTCGAGCTCCTGGTGGAGCCGGGCGAGATCCACGCCCTCATCGGGCAGAACGGGTCGGGCAAGTCCACCGTCGTCAAGATCCTGACGGGGTACCACGCGCCTGACCCGGGTATGACGCTCGCGCTGGACGGGCAGCTCCTCGAGCTGCCCGTCCAGTGGGAGTCGGTGTCGGCGGCCGGGGTCTCGGTGGTCCACCAGGACCTCGGCCTGCTCGACACCGCGACCGTCGCCGAGAACATCGGGGTCGGCGGCTACATCCGCTCGGGCTTCCTGCGCAAGATCGACTGGAAGGCGCAGCGGGCGCTGGCCCAGGCGGTGCTCGACCGCCTCGACGTGCACGTGGACCCCGCCTCCCCGGTGGCGGCCCTCAACGCCACCCAGCGCGCGGAGGTCGGCATCGCCCGCGCCCTGCGGGACCAGCGGCCTGGCGAAGGCGTGATCATCCTGGACGAGGCCACGCGCGCACTCCCGCGCGAGGAGCTCGTCCGGTTCCACGGCCTGCTCAAGCGCGTGGTCGCCGAGGGCACCTCGGTCCTCATCGTGACGCACAACCTCGAAGAGGTCCTGGCCCTCGCCGACCGTGTCACGGTGCTGCGCGACGGCCGGGTCGTGGGGGCCGGCCTGCAGACGGCATCCCTGACCGAGCAGGACATGGCCAAGCTGATGCTCGGCAAGACGGTCGGGACCCTGTCGCGTCGCGACGGCAGCGTCGACGGCGCCCCCGCCGCCCTCACAGTCCGGGGCCTGGTGGCCGAGCCCGGCCGCCCGCCGCTGGACATCGAGGTCCGCCGGGGCGAGATCGTCGGCATCACCGGGCTGCCCGGGACGGGCTACGCGGCAGTGCCCTACGCCGTCGCCGGTGCCCGGCCGGCCTTGGCCGGCACGATCACCACGGAGCAGGGCGACGTCGACCTCGCCCGGGGCGACGTCGCGGCCTGCATCAGGGCCGGGATCGGCCTGGTGCCCGAGCGCCGCGACCGCGACGGTCTGGCGTTCGAGATGAGCATCCGCGACAACATCGCGCTGCCGAGCGTCCGCGCGCGCGGCTCGCGCTGGTTCGTCGGCCGCGGCTGGCAGACCGAGGTCGCCGAGTCGGCCGTCGACAACCTGTCGATCAAGACGCGCAGCGTCGAGACGCTGGTCAAGGAGCTCTCGGGCGGCAACCAGCAGAAGGTGCTGTTCGCCAAGTGGCTGTCCGTCGGCCCCAAGGTGCTCGTGCTCCACGAGCCGACCCAGGCAGTGGATGTCGGCGCGCGCCAGGACATCCTCGCCAGCATCCAGACCGTCGCCGGGACGGGTGTCGGCGTCCTGCTCGCCAGCGGCGAGCCCGGCGACCTCGTCGAGATCTGCGACCGGATCCTCGTCGTCGCGCGCGACGGCAGCATGCGCGAGCTGCGAACCGACAGCGCCGACGAGGTGCTCGAGGCCGTGTACGACGAAGCCGCCCCCACCCCAGGAGGTCACGCGTGAACCCCGAGCCGTCGAGCGAGTCGGCAGCCGTCCGGCTGTCGAGCGACGAGGACGTGACGGGTCGCATCATCAGCGACTCCGGCGAGCATGCCGAGCCCAGCGAGCCGCCCACCCGCGTGACCCTGCGCTCGCAGTACGAGCCCAAGTGGCTGCACACGATCACGAGCAAGTACGCGCTGGTGCTCGTGTGGGCGGCGATGGCGCTCGTGTACTACATCCTCATGCCGAAGGGCTTCGGGTCCATCGGCGCGGTCCGGGCGATCTTCGGCGGGCAGCCCGTCCTGGTGTTCCTCGCCATGGCCGCCCTGGTGACCCTGCTCGTGGCCGAGTTCGACCTCTCGGTCGCATCGATCATGGGTCTGGCTGCGACGATCGTCCCGGTGCTCACGACGACGCACGGCGTCAACGTCTGGGTCTCGTGCCTGATCGCGCTCGCCGCGTGCGCGGTGGCGGGGGCCGTCAACGCCTTCTTCGTGGTCTATCTGGACGTGTCGTCGTTCGTGGTCACCCTGGGCACCGGCACGCTCCTGATCGGCCTCGCGCAGTGGATCTCCTCGAGCAACGTGGTCTCCCTCAACGACCCTGTGTTCAGCGAGATCGCGCTCAAGCAGGTGCTCGGCATGCCGGTGTCGTTCTACTACGGGATCGGCCTGGCCCTGCTGATCGCCTACATCCTCGCCTACACGCCGCTGGGCCGGCACATGGTCTTCGTCGGCGCCAACCGCGAGGTGGCCAGGCTCGCCGGTATCCGCGTGAACGGCATCCGCACCGGCGCGTACATCGTGTCCAGCCTGCTGGCCGGCTTCTCCGGGATCATCCTCGTCTCCGCGCTCGGCGGGTTCGACCCGACGACGTCGGGGCAGTTCCTGCTGCCTGCGCTGGCCGCGGTGTTCCTGGGCACCACGGTCGTGCAGCCCGGCCAGTTCAACCCGATCGGCACGATGATCGCCATCTGGTTCCTGTGGACCGGCATCTTCGGCCTGCAGCTGCTCGGCTTCTCCGGCTGGGTGCAGAACGTGTTCTACGGCGCAGGCCTCGTCGTCGCGGTCGCCCTGGCCAAGATCGTGCGCAACCGCTCCCGGACGGCCTGACCTGGGACGACATCCCTGTCCCGCCGACGAGGGGCCCCGATCCGACCGGATCGGGGCCCCTCGCCGGATGCGCCTGGGGGAGTAGTGGAAACGCGTTCATCGCGTCCGACGCCCGGACGCTCGTGAAGCCGTTCACGAAGTAGTGGCGACTCTGTAACGAATACTCCGGAGAACCCTTGACTGGGGTGCAGGCGCGTGCCATCCTCCCCGCATTGCCTAGAACGATCGCTACATACAGCGAAGACGTTCCACCACTCCCCAGGAAGCAGGTACTCGTGGCCGAGCTGACGAAGGCGTCCACCAGCCGCACCGTCCAGACCAAGTCCGGCAAGGTGCACTACCAGGAGGCCGGCGAGGGCTACCCGCTGATCCTCATGCACGGCAGCGGCGCGGGCGCCACGGGCTGGGTGAACTTCTCCAACAACATCGGCGCGCTGGCGGAGCACTTCCACGTGTACGCCGTCGACTGCCAGGGCTGGGGCGACTCGGACACCGTCACGTTCGAGGAGTCCGACCACGTCCAGATGCACATCGACTTCATGGACGAGCTCGGCATCGAGAAGGCCGCGCTGGTCGGCAACTCGATGGGCGGCGTCACGGCGATCCGCATGGCCGTCGTGCACCCCGACCGCGTCTCCCACCTGATCACGATGGGCTCAGGCTCGACCCGTGCCCCCAAGCTCTTCAGCCCCGGCGACGGCCCGACCGAGGGCCTCAAGGTGCTGCAGCTGTGCTACCGCGAGCCGTCGCTGGAGAACATGAAGCTCCTCTGCGAGATCATGATGTTCGACCCCGGCGACCGCGTGGACGCCCTCGCGCTCGAGCGCTACGAGTCGGCCAACGCGCGCCCGGACCACCTCGCCAACTTCCTCGACGCCCTCAAGAAGGGCGGCGGGCCGATCCGCAAGTGGTTCACCGCCGAGGACCTGATGGCGATCAAGACCCCCACGCTGCTCTTCCACGGCAGGGACGACCGGGTCGTCCCGTACGAGCACTCGCTGCTCCTGCTGGCGCACATCCCCGACTCGCGCCTTGTCCTGTTCAACCGTTGCGGCCACTGGGCGATGATCGAGCACCCCGCCGAGTTCAACCGCATGGTCGTCGACTTCATCGCCAACAACTGACGCCCCCCACCCGGACCGGAGGACCCCAGACCATGCACGAGGCAGTCGAGCACATCCACAAGAACGCCGACCTCCTGCGTCAGCAGGCGCAGGCCAGCGACGAGGCGGGCCGGCTCACCGAGGACACCGTCCGCGTCCTCAAGGAGTCGGGCGGCATCCGCCTGCTCCAGGCCAAGGACAGCGGCGGCTACGAGGAGCACCCCAACCACTTCTTCGAGTGGGTGCGCGCAGTGGCTCAGTACTCGCCGTCCGCGGGTTGGATCGCCGGCGTCGTCGGCGTCCACCCGTGGGAGGTGGCGCTCATGGACCGCCGCCTGCAAGAGGAGATCTACGGCGAGGACCCGGACACGTGGACCGCGTCGCCGTACGCGCCGGTCGGCCGGGCGAAGAAGGTCGACGGCGGGTTCGTGTTCTCGACCGACGTGCCCTACTCGACCGGCACCGACTTCTGCGAGTGGGTCATCCTCGGCGGCATCGTGACCGACGACGAGGGCAACGTCGGCGCCCCGCCGGACATCCGCCACTTCGTCCTGCCCCGTGCCGACTACGAGATCGTCGAGGACAGCTGGAACGTCATGGGGCTGTCCGGCACCGGCTCGAAGAACGTGCGCATCAAGGACCAGTTCATCCCCGACTACCGCGTGGTCGAGGCCCCGAAGATGATCGAGGGCGTCTACGCCGACGAGCGCCGCCCGGGCCAGGCGCTCTACCGCATGTCGTTCGGCACCACGTTCGCGACCGCGATCGCGAGCGGCACCCTCGGCATCGCGCGCGGTGCGCTGGACGTCTACCGCGAGTACATGTCCAAGCGCGTGTCGGCGGCGGGCGTCGTCGCGAAGGTCGACCCGTTCCAGCAGGCAGCCCTCGCCGAGGCCGAGGCGGACTGGAAGTCGGCCGTCGTGCTGCTCGACCACGGCAGCGACGAGATGTACCGCCAGGCCGAGCGCGGCGAGCCCATCACCACCGCGCAGCGCCTCGAGTTCCGCCGCGACCAGGTGCGCGCCGTCCAGCGCGTCCTGGAGTCGGTCGACAAGGTCTACTCCCTGGCCGGCTCGGCCGCGGTGTGGACCGACAAGCCGCTCGAGCGCTACTGGCGCGACCTGCGTACCGGCGGCAGCCACATCTGCAACATCTACGACACCGCGTACACCTCCTGGGCCAACTACGAGTTCAACACCGGCGGCCCGGTCAACACCATGCACTGACGCTCGCCCGATCGACCCGCACGCCACCTGCGAACGAGAGTGCCGGTGCGGCGCGACCCGTCTCCGTCGCGCCGCACCGGCGACCCCCCGACACCCCAGCAGCAGCAGGAAAGGGACCGACCGGCATGACGGCCCAGATGCACGAGCCCAACGCCCTCACCCAGCGCGTGGCCGACCACGGCGACGCCACGAGCACCGCCTCCGTCACCAAGGCGCTGCGCCTCCTCGACGTGTTCCGGGGCGACGGCCCCGTCCTCGGTGTCAGCGAGCTCGCCCGCCAGGCCGGCGTCGCGAAGTCCACTGCCTTCCGCCTGCTCGCCCTCCTCGAGGACGCCGAGCTCGTGGAGCGCGACGGCCGCGGCTACCGCCTGTCGTGGCGCCTGTTCGAGCTGGGCACGAGCGTGCAGCGCCGCTGGCCCAGCGGCCTGCGCGAGATCGCCGCTCCCTGGCTCACCGAGGTCTTCGTCCGCGCCGGCGGCAACGTCGTCCATCTCGCCGTGCTCGACGGCAACGACGTCCTCTACCTCGACAAGGTCAGCTCGCCGCGGTCGCCCCGCGTGCCCACCGCCGTGGGCACCCGCGTGCCTGCGGCGTGCACCGGTCTCGGCAAGGCGATCCTGGCGTCGAGCCCCTCGGCCGTCGTCCGCCCCGTCGTGGAGGCGGGCATCCCGCGCCGGACGCCGTACACGATCACCGAGCCCGGCCGCCTGCTCGCCGACCTGCAGCGGATCCGGAAGGCGGGCCTCGCCGTCGACCGCGAGGAGTCGACCGTCGGCATCACCTGCGTCGCCGCACCGATCATCACCGGCACGCACGTGATCGCCGCCGTGTCGGTCTCCGGCCCCACCACCGGCATGGACATCGCCAACCACGGCCGGCTCGTGTCCTGGGCGGCGCGCCGTATCGCCATCGACCTCGGTGCCGATGCTGCCGCGTCGTCGGCTGGGCTCTAGCGGGATCGAGGTCTCGCTGCTGGGCCTCGGGGGCAACGTCCTCGGGGCCCCGCGGCTCGACCTCGTCCGCAGCCGCGCCGTCCTCGACGCCGCGTCCGACCTCGGGGTCGACCTCGTCGACACTGCCAACATCTACTCGGGCGGCCAGTCCGAGGAGTTCCTCGGCGAGCTGCTGCAGGGCCGTCGCGACTCGTGGGTCGTGGCGACGAAGTTCAACCTCAAGGGCCTCGGCGACGCCGATCTCGGCGCGCACGTGCGCGGCCAGCTCGAGGGGAGCCTGCGCCGGCTGCGCTCTGACCGCATCGACCTGTACCAGCTGCACCTGGCGCCGCCGGACTCCGTGGATCCCCTGGAGCTGCTCGCCCTGCTGGACTCGTTCGTCCGCGACGGCACCGTGCGGGCGATCGGCGTCTGCAACGCGGCGTCGTGGCGGCTCGCCCGCTACGACGGGCTCGCCCAGGAGCACGGCCTGACGCGCATCTCCACGGTGCAGGACTACTGGCACCTGCTGGCCCGCGGGGTCGAGGCGGAGGTGGTCCCGTACGCCGCGCGTGCCGGCATCGGCGTGCTGCCCTACCACCCGCTCGGCGGCGGCTACCTCACCGGCAAGTACCAGCCGGGGGCCGAGCGGCCCGAGGGCACCCGCGGCGCGGCCGGGAGCCCCATCATCGACACGCTCGACTCCGCGCAGACCTACGCCGCCGTGCAGGGGCTCGCGCGCATCGCTGCCGACCACGGACGGACGGTGGGGGAGCTGGCCGTCGCCTACCTCGCCGCGCAGCCCGTCGTCCCGTCCGTCATCGCCGGGGCCAGCAGCCCCGAGCAGCTCCGGCAGAACGCCGCAGGCGCGTCCTGGACCCTGGACGCCGGCATCCTCGCCTCGATCGACCAGCTGCTCGGAACCCCGGCCGATCCCGAGGTGCTGCCCTACGGCCGACGGGACCGGTAGCGCGCTGCCTGCCGACGAGGCCGGCGGCAGCGCCCGCCGCGCCGCGGGACGTCAGCCCGCGGATCCGGAGCCCTCGATGATGTCGAGGCTGTCCACCGTCCCGGGCTCGTCGGCCTCCTCGTCGGCATGCGCCCGCAGCGGCAGCGCGACGAGCACGGCGGAGACGACCGCCAGGACCAGCATGCTGCCGGCCATCTCGATGCCGGGGGCGAGCGCGACCGCGGCCAGGATGCCGGCGACGATCCCGCCGGTCGCGAACTGCATCGTGCCGAGCAGGGCGGAGGCCGAGCCCGCGCTGCGCTTGAACGGCTGCATCGACTCCGCGGTCGCATTGGGGAAGATGCCGCCGAGGGAGGCCTTGACCACGGCGAGGGCGGCGAGCACGGCCCACAGCGGCGACTGCATCTCGAGCAGCACGAGCAGCACGACCAGCGCTGCGATCTCCACGGCGACGTAGAGGCGCAGCAGCTGGTGCACCGACCTGCGATGCAGCAGCACGAGGTTGACCCGGATGCCGATGATGAACCACAGCGCCAGGAACGCGAAGATGAGGGCGAAGCCGGCGGGCTCCACGCCGTAGGTCGTCATGAGCACGACGGACGACGAGCTGATGTAGGCCAGCAGCGTCCCCGAGCCGAGCGCCGCGATCGACGCCGGGAGCACGAACCGGCGCTGGCGCAGCAGCGAGCCGTACCCCGCGATCGAGGCGATCACGCCGTGGTCGGTGCGCCTGTGCCGCGGATGCGTCTCGGGCAGCCTCAGGGCGGCGACGAGGCAGGCGGCGCCGAACAGCGCGATCACGACGAACAGCACGCGCCAGCTCGCCACCTGCAGCACTGCGGCGCCGGCGGACGGCGCCAGCAGCGGCGCGATCATCGAGACCGACGCGATCACGGAGAACGACCGCGTGAGCTCCGGGCCGTCGAAGCCGTCCCGCACGATCGCGCGGGCGATCACCAGCCCGGCGCACCCGCCGAGGCCCTGCACGAACCGCAGCCCCGTCAGCGCCCAGAGGCTGGGAGCGGCAGCGCAGAGCAGGGAGGCGACGACGTAGAGGACGAGCCCGCCGATCAGCGGCGGCTTGCGCCCGTACCTGTCCGAGAGCGGCCCGTAGACCAGCTGGCCGAGTCCCAGGCCGAGCAGGCATGCGGCGAACGTGAGCTGGACATCGCCGGTCGAGACGCCGAGCGAATCGGCGATCGAGGGGAACGCCGGCAGGTAGAGGTCGAGGGAGATCGGTCCGAACGCGGAGAGCGCGGCGAGCGTGATGAGCAGCCCGCCGCGCAGGCGCATCGCCGGCGCCGACGACGCTGTGGCGCCCGGTACGCCGGCGCCCGCCGTCCCCGCTCCGCCCGCCGTATCCGTCACGGTCCGGATCCTCCCCGAACCAGGGGGGATGACCCATTCGCGTTCCGCCTGCCGAGACCACGGCGGCACCGCGGCTCCACGTTCCAGTGCTCGGCACGTGCTCCTGGCCCGCTGTGGGCCCGGTCCCTAGCGTGCGAGGGCCCTAGGAGAGAGGTCGTGCTATGAGCGAGGTGCGCAGTCTCGGGTACGTCGTGGTCTCCACGGGCGACCTGGACGCCTGGGAGGCGTTCGCCACCGGCCTGCTGGGGCTGCAGGTCTCCGAGCGCACGGCCGACCGCCTCCTGCTGCGCAACGACAGGTACTGGTGCCGGCTGCGTGTCGAGCTGGGCAGCGCCGAAGGCGTGACGGCCCTGGGCTGGGAGGTGGAGGGGCCCGTCGGTCTCGACGCGATCTCGCGACGGCTCGAGGCTGCCGGCTACGACGTCGCCCGGCACGACTCCGCCTCGGCAGGCGAGCGCGGCGTCATGGGCCTGATCTCCTTCACCGACCCCGATGGGCTCGGCGTCGAGGTCTTCTACGGCCAGAAGGCCGACAAGCGCCGGTTCGTCTCGCCCACCGGCGCCTCGTTCGTCACCGGCGAGGCGGGCCTGGGCCACGTCTTCCAGCTCGTCGACGACGAGGAGCGCTTCCGCGAGCTCTACCTGGGCATCCTCGGGTTCAAGCTCTCGGACTACATCGAGTTCGGGCCCATCTTCGGCACCTTCACGCACTGCAACCCGCGCCATCACTCCTACGCGTTCGCCGCCGTGCCGGACCGTCCGAGGGGGATCGGCCACCTCATGCTGGAGGTCGACGACATCGACATCGTGGGCCGCGCCTACGACAAGGTGCTCCGCGAGGGCGCGGCGCCTCTGGCGATCTCCTTCGGCCGGCACACCAACGACCAGATGATGTCCTTCTACGTCAACAGCCCGTCCGGCTTCCAGATCGAGTACGGCACCGGTGGGCTGCTCATCGACGACGCCACCTGGCGGCCGTCGCGCTACGACGCCCCCAACCAGTGGGGCCATGAGCACCAGCGGCGCCCGGTGACGGCGTGACCGAGGTTCAGGAGAGGACGGCGACCCCGGTGGACGCGAGGCTGTTCCGGGATGTGCTCGGGCACTACCCGACCGGCGTGGTGCTGGTGACCGCGATCTCCCGCAGCGGCGAGCCGATCGGCATGATCGTCGGCTCGTTCACGTCCGTGTCGCTGGAGCCGCCTCTGGTGGCGTACCTGCCCACGACGACCTCGAAGTCCTACGCGGTCCTGCGCGAGGTCGACACGTTCTGCATCAACGTCCTGTCAGCCGACCAGGAGCTCCTGTGCCGTCGCTTCGCCTCTCCCGGCGACGACAAGTGGGCCGGGGTCGGCTGGACCCCCTCGCCGGGCGGTGCACCGGTCCTCGAGGACGCCGTCGCGTGGATCGAGTGCACGACGGAGTCGGAGATCGAGGCCGGCGACCACTACATCGTGCTGGGACGCGTGCGCGAGCTCGGCGTCCAGAACCCGATGGCCCCGTTGCTGTTCTTCCAGGGCGGGTACGGCCGTTTCACCATGTCGTCGGTGGTCGCGGCCTCGACGCCCGACCTCATCCACGCGATCCAGTCGGCGGAGAAGGCGCGCGACGAGATCGAGGCGCTCGCCGCCCGGACCGGCGTCGCGGTCGATGTCGTCGCGGCTGCCGGCCAGGACCTCGTGTTCGTGGGGGCAGCCACCGGCGCGGACACCCCGCCCAGCGTCCCGACCCTGGGCACCCGCATCCCGCTCATGGCGCCGCTGGGGGAGCAGTACGTCGCGTGGGCCGGCGAGGCGGCGGCCGAGGCGTGGATCCGGCGTGCGGGCGTGAGCGACCCCGAGGCGGCCGAGCGGCTCCGCGACCGGCTGCGGCTCGCGCGGGAGCGGGGCTGGTCGCTCTCCCGTCTGCACCCCGACGACGAGCTCGACTTCTACCAGACCCTGCGCGACTACTCCGACGGCGAGATCGTGCCAGCCAAGGAGCGCGCGCTCCGCGACCGGATCGTCGCCTACATCGAGAACTACGACCCGGTGCCGATCGATCCCGAGGGGGAGTACGCCGCCCACTCCATCGTCGTCCCGGTGCTGGGCCGCACCAACCGGCCGCTGCTCAACATCCGTCTGGTGAACCTGCCGGGGCCGGCGTCGGGGGAGCAGGTGCTGACCTGGGTGCAGGAGCTGCGCCGCTGCGCCGCGGCAGTGGCCTCGCGCCTGGCCGACGACCACTCGCCGCGCAGCCAGCGCCTCGGCCACGGGGTGGCCAGCCCCGGCTGGGGCTGAGCCACCCGGCTCAGGCGGTGGTGCGCCGCTCGATACCGGCCGCGTACGCCAGCGCGAGATCGACCGTGCGCTGCAGGTGCTGCTCGTGGAGCCGGACCGCCTCGTCGGCGTCGTGCGCGAGGACGGCGTCGAGGATGGAGCGGTGCTCGCTGCCCGCGGTGCGCGCGGCACGCGCCGGACGGTCCAGTGCGGCGACCGACCACCGCCGGTAGAGCTCGGAGGCCTCGAAGAGGTCCTCGCAGAGGGCGATCAGCCGCTCGTTGCCGCACCCGGACAGCAGCGCCATGTGGAAGTCGTGGTGGGCCTGACGGCTGACGTCGGTGTCGCGCGGCGCTGAGCGCATCCGGTGGTGCGCGGCCAGCGCCCTGGCCTCGTAGTCGGCCCCACCGAGCCCGATGGACAGCCGCAGCGCGGCGCCCTCGTTGATGCGCCGCAGCCCGAGGAGGTCCTCGATGCGCCGCGGGCTCGCGTCGATGACGCGGTAGCCGCGGTTGGCCTCGAAGGTGGCGAGGTGCTCGGAGGCCAAGCGCCCCAGGGCTTCGCGCAGCACGCCCGCTCCGGCGCCGTACCGCACGGCGAGATCGGCGGGGACCAGCCGCTCGCCGGGCGCGTAGGCGCCGTCGAGGACCTCGGCGCGCAGCCGGCCGTAGACGTCGTCGAGGAGCGTCTGCGCCGCTCCTCGCCGGACCATGTTCCGCACGGTAGCACGCGCGACGAGGCGTTCTCGGAAGATGCTTGTACTTTCGAAAATGTTGGGATGGAATGAACGCTCCAGGGAGACCCCTGGGACCAGCTGACCTCGTGAGGACCTCGTGCGCATCATCAGCTACACCGCAGCCGGCTCGCCCTCGTACGGGTTCGTCGTCGGAGACCACGTGGTCGACCGGACGGCGCTCGGCCTCCAGGCGCCGACCGTGCGCGATCTGATCGCCTCGGGCGAGCTGCCCGCCGAGGAGGCCGTCGCGGCCGCGGCACCGACCGCCTCGCTGGCCGACGTGACGCTGCTGCCGCCGGTGGTGCCGGGCAAGATCCTCTGCGCCGGCGTGAACTTCCCGACCCACCGCGAGGAGACCGGCCAGGCCCCGGAGAAGCCCGACTACCCGGTGATCTTCAGCCGCTTCGCCGACAGCCACGTCGCGCACGGCGAGGACCTGCGCCGTCCCGCCGAGACCGAGAAGTTCGACTACGAGGGCGAGCTCGCCGTGGTCATCGGCACACGCGCCTTCCGCGTCACCGAGGAGGAGGCCCTCGGCCACGTCTTCGGCTGGTCGGTCTACAACGAGGGCAGTGTCCGCGACTGGCAGCGCCACAGCGGCCAGTGGATCCCCGGCAAGAACTTCTACCGCTCCGGCGCCTTCGGGCCCGCCATCGTCACCGCCGGATCGGTCGACGACATCGGCGCCTCGCGCCTGCAGACCCGCGTCAACGGCGAGGTGCGCCAGGACGCGCTCATCAAGGACATGGTGTTCTCGGTCGCCGAGCTGATCGCCTACTGCTCGACCTTCACCCCGCTCGAGCCGGGCGACGTGATCGCCGCCGGCACCCCCGGCGGGGTCGGCCTGTTCTGGGACCCGCCCAAGCTGCTCTCGGACGGCGACGTCGTCGAGATCGAGATCGACGGCGTGGGCCTGCTCCGCAACACCGTCCGGCAGGCCTGAGGCGGCGCGGCATGGCTCTGCACCGGCTCACCACGCTCACCCTCGGAGTCCCGGACCCCGCTGCGGTCGGCGAGTACTACGAGGACTTCGGGCTGACGGCGCTCGGCGGCGGCAGCTATGGCACGGTCAACGGCGGCGAGCAGCTGCGACTCGTGCAGGCCGACCGCCGGCGCGCGGTGGCGCTCGGGATCGCGTGCGACGACGCCGACGACCTCGACCGGGTAGCCCACGACCTCGGCGCCCTGGGCTTCGAGAGCCGCCGCGACGGCGATGCGGTCGAGTCCGTCGACGCGGGCACGGGGATCCAGGTCCGCGTGGAGATCGCCGCGCGCCTCGTCGAGCCGCCCGAGACCGCCGTGACCTACAACGGGCCCGGCGACGTGCGGCGGCGCAACCTGCGCTCGGAGTCCCTCGACCGCGACGAGTCGGTGCTGCGCCCGCGCAAGCTCGGGCACGTGGTCCTGTCGTCCCTGGACGCCGAGCGCTCGCACGCCTTCTTCGTGCGCGGCGTCGGGTTCAAGGTCAGCGACACCACCAAGGAGGGCCTCGCGTTCCTGCGGTGCTCGCCGGACCACCACAACCTCGCCATCCGCCAGGCGCCGGTCCAGTTCGTGCATCACACCTCCTGGCAGCTGCCGGACGTCGATGCTGTGGGCATGGCCGCGATGCAGATGATCGCCCAGGACCAGGAGCGCCACGTGTGGGGCCTGGGCCGGCACTACCTCGGCTCGAACTACTTCTGGTACCTGCGCGACCCCGCCGGCAACTTCTCGGAGTACTACTCCGACATGGATGTCATCCTCGACGACGCCGAGTGGGAGGCCGGCCTCTGGGAGGGCACCAAGTCGTTCTACTCGTGGGGCCCGCCGCCGCCCCGGCAGATGCGCGAGCCCGAGGACCTCGCCGCGCTGATGATGGGGGCGCACTCGCGGTGATGGACAAGATCCGCACCGACGTGCTGGAGATGCTGTCGATCGTCCCCGACGGTGCGTCCCTGGCCGTCGGCGGCTTCGGCCTCACGGGTGCGCCGATCATGCTGTGCGACGCCCTCTGCGAGCTCGACAAGCGGGACCTGCACATCGTCGCCAACAACGCCGGCATCGACCCGACCGGCGTCGGGCGGCTCGCGCAGGAGGGCCGGCTCCGCAAGTTCACCGGCTCGTTCCCGTCGAACAAGAACTTCTTCTCGCTGTTCCACGAGGGCCGCGTCGAGCTCGAGCTCGTGCCCCAGGGGACGCTCGCGGAGCGGATGCGCGCGGCCGGCGCCGGCATCCCGGCGTTCTACACGCCGACCGGGGCCGGCACCGACCTCGCGACGGGCAACTACCCCGCGCGCTACGACTCCGACGGCAACGTGGTCCAGTGGCTGGAGCCGAAGGACGTCCGGGTGTTCAACGGGCGGCCGTGCGTGCTCGAGACCGCCCTGGCGTGCGACTTCGCGCTGGTGAAGGCGCACCGGGCGGACCGGCTCGGGAACCTGGCCTTCCGTCTCGGCTCGCGCAACTTCAACGTCCCTGCCGCGATGGCCGGTGCGGTGACCTTCGTCGAGGCGCAGAACATCGTCGAGGTCGGCGCGATCGAGCCTGACGCCGTGCACCTGCCCGGCGTCTTCGTCCAGCACGTGATCCAGTCGACCGGCGGCTGGGTCGGCAACCCCAACCCCCCAGGAGCCTCGTGGTGAGCGTCGACGAGCGGATCGGCTGGTCGCGCGACGGGCTCGCCCAGCGTGCGGCCGACGACGTGCCCGACGGCGCGTACGTCAACCTCGGCATCGGCATCCCGATGATGATCCCGTCGCGGCTGCCCGAGGGCCGCGAGGTGTGGTTCCACACCGAGAACGGGATCCTCGGCCTCGGCGGGGTGCCCGAGCCCGACCAGATCGACCTCGACGTGCAGAACGCCGGCAAGGAGTACGCCACGATGGTGGAGGGCGCGTCGACGTTCGACTCGTCGCTGTCGTTCGCGATCGTCCGTGGCGGCCACCTCGACATCGCCGTCCTCGGAGGCATGCAGGTGACGCCGTCCGGCGACCTCGCCAACTGGACGGCGCCGGGCCGCACGCCGGGCGTCGGCGGTGCCATGGACCTCGTCACGGGCGCCAAGCAGGTCTGGGTGGTCCTCGACCACACCGACCGGGCCGGGAAGGCCAAGCTGATGCGCCGCTGCACCCTGCCGCTCACCGGCGCGCGCTGCGTCACGCGCATCTACTCCACGCTCGGCGTCTTCGAGCCCGCCGGAGCGCACTTCGACTGCCTCGAGCTGGCGCCAGGGGTCGACGAGCAGACCGTCCGCGGGCTGACCGACGCCGAGGTGGTCTTCGCCGGGGGCGGGCGATGAGCCGCGCGCCGCTGGCCTACGTCGCCGGCATCTACGAGCACCCCGACCGCGCCATCGACGACCGCTCGCTGGCGTCGGTGTACCTCGAGATCGTGGCCGGGGTGCTGGCCGACGCCGGGCTGTCGATCTCCGACATCGACGGCTTCCACACCTCGCTCAACCCGGGCGGCATGCCGGCCATGGCCGACCTGCTGGGCCTGAGCGGCATCCGGCACTTCGACGGCACGGACCTCGGCGGCGCGACGTACGTGTCGTCGCTGGGCACTGCGGCGCGGGCCATCCAGGCGGGCGACGCCAGCGTCGTCCTCGTGGTCATGGCGGGTCTGCCGCGTCGAGGGCTGTTCAACCGTGCCGTGCCGGGGCCGCACGCGGTCTACGAGCTCGCGCACGGCTCGACCCTGGTCGGCCAGTACGCGCTCGCGGCCCAGCGCCACATGCACGAGTTCGGCACCACCCGCGCCGACCTCGCCGAGATCAAGGTCGCGTCTGCGTACCACGCCTCGTTCAACCCGAACGCGATGCTCCCGAAGCGGGTCACGCTCGACGAGGTCCTCGAGCAGCCGCCCATCGCCGAGCCGCTGCACCGCATGGACTGCTGCGTGGTGTCCGACGGCGGCGGGGCCTTCATCCTGGTGAACGAGGAGGTCGCGCGCTCCCTCGGCAAGCCGCTCGTCGGCGTGGTCGCGCAGGCCGAGACCACGCGCAACTGGGACAACGGGCGGCTCGACCTGACGCACACCGGGGCCATCCAGACCGGCGCCCAGGCGTTCGCGCAGGCGGGGATGTCGCCGGCCGACGTCGACTACGCCTCGATCTACGACTCGTTCACGATCACGGTGCTCCTGACGCTCGAGGACCTGGGGTTCTGCGAGAAGGGCCAGGGCGGCCGGTTCGTCCGCGACGGCGCGCTGCTGTCGCCGAGCGGGGTCCTGCCGCTCAACACCGACGGCGGCGGCCTGTCGAACAACCACCCCGACATGCGCGGCGGCATGATCCGCACCATCGAGGCGGTGCGGCAGCTGCGCGGTCAGGCCCATCCCGAGCTGCAGGTTCCCTCGTGCGAGGT
Source organism: Actinomycetota bacterium (assembly GCA_020161245.1). GTDB lineage: Bacteria > Actinomycetota > Actinomycetes > S36-B12 > CAIYMF01 > Longivirga. The sequence continues at coordinate 81,726 of JAIUOK010000006.1, forward strand.
GGCGATCGTCCACGGCTCGGGCTTCTCGCTGGGGGCGCGGGCGATGTCGTCGACGAGCATCCTGGTGAGGGAGTCATGACCGATCTGCCGGGCGTCGAGCTCACGCTGTACCCCGAGGACCTGCCGTTCTTCGACGGGCTGGAGCGCGGCGAGGTCGTTGTCACGTGGTGCGACCACTGCGACGACCACGTGTGGCCCCCGCGCAGCCACTGCATCCGCTGCTACAGCCCGGTGGCCGGCTCGAGGACCCTCGCCGGTACGGGCGAGATCTACTCGTACTCCGTCGTGCACCGCGGCGAGGGCGTCTTCGCCAAGCGCCCGCCCTACGTGCTGGCGTACGTGTCGCTCGACGGAGGTCCGACCATCATGGCCAACGTCGTCGCCGACGACCCCGCGGCGCTGGCCGTGGGCGCGAGGGTCCGCCTGCGCCCGCGGCCGGCACCGGCGACCGGGCGGGCGGGGGCCCTCTTCGCGGTCGACCCGTCCGCCTGATGAGGTAGGGGCGTGAGCAGCGGAGCGGAGTCCAGGCCGGATCCCGCCCGGCTGCTCTCGCCGCTGCGGGTCTCGCGCGCCTACCGCTCCCTCATGCTGGGCCAGCTGGCCACGCAGACGGCCATCTGGGTGCTCACCGTGGCGGCCCAGGTCGTCATGGTCGACCGCGGAGAGTCCACGCTGGTGGTCGCGCTGGTGCAGTCCGCGGTCACCCTGCCGTTCCTGGTGTTCACCATCCCGTCGGGCGTGCTGGCCGACCTCGTGTCGCGGCGGATGGTCCTCGTCGTCACCAACGCCGCAGCCGTGCTCGTCGGCGTCGTCCTGACCGTGACGAGCGCGGCCGACGTCCTCGGCGCCCCGCTGCTGCTCGGGCTCACCTTCCTGCTCGGTCTGGCGTGGGCCGTCAACGCGCCCTCGTTCACCGCGGTCGTGCCCGACGTCGTGGCGCCGGAGTACATCCCCGCGGCCGGGATGCTGGCCAGCATCAACTTCAACGCCGCCCGGGTGGTGGGCCCGGCGATCGGCGGCCTGGTGATCGCACTGGTGGGGCCCACGTTCGCCTTCGGCCTGAGCACGTTGGGCTACCTCGCGTTCGCCGTCGCGGCGCTGGTGTCGCACGTCCCGCAGCGCACCAGCGGCTCGCGACGGTTCCTGCCCGCGCTGCGCACCGGCTTCCGCCACGTGCTCAACGCCCAGCCCTTCCGCCGGCTCGTGGTCGTCACTGCCGCGTGGTTCGTCGCCGGCAGCGTGATCTTCGCCCTGCTGCCCGTCGTGGCCCTGCGCGAGCTCGGCCTCGGCCCCGGCCAGTACGGATGGGTGCTGGCGATCCTCGGGGGCGGAGCCGTCGTCGGGACGATCCTGCTGGCGCCCTACCGGGCACGGGTCGACTCCACCCGCTACGTCACGGTCATCATGCCGGTGCTGGCCGTGTGCCTCGTCGGCATCGCGTTCGCGCACACGCCGCTGCTGCTCATGCTCGTGCTGCCCGTGACCGGCGCTGCCTGGACCGCCGTCGGCGCGGTCCTGCTCGCGCTCGCGCAGCAGATGCTGCCCGGCTGGGTGCGGGCGCGGGGGATGGCCTACTACCTGATGGCCTCGCAGGGCGGCATGGCCGCCGGCTCGTTCCTCTGGGGCGCCGTCGGCAACCGGCTCGGCACCACAGCCGCGTTCTGCCTCGCTGCGGCCGCGACCGTCCCGGTCTGGATCATCGCGCTGCGCGGCCATTTCCCCGAGGTCCGGCTGCGCGCCGAGGTCGAGGGCTGGCCGCTGCCCGACGCCGAGCTGTCCGACGAGCTGCTCGACCGGCGCGCCCGGGTCACCGTCACCTGGGAGGTGCCGCCGGATCGGCGCGAGGACTTCCTGGCCGCGGTGGTCGAGCTCCGCCGATCGCGCCGCCGCACCGGCGGGCGGGAGTGGTCGCTCGTGTCCGACGTGGAGCGGCCCACGCGCTACGTCGAGTCGTGGACGGTCGACTCCTGGCACGACCACCTCGAGCAGCACGAGGTGCGTCAGGAGCTCGAGGATGCCGAGGCCTCAGGCGTGGTGCGCCGGATCGTGGGCGAGCCCCTCGAGATCCGCCACTTCGTCGAGGAGATCGGCTAGGAGTTCTCCCGCCAGAGGGCGGCGCCTGCCGAGGCGGCCGCCGCGTCCTCGTCGGGATGCGCGCCGCTTCCGGCGACCGCCCCGAGCACCGCGCCGCCGGCGTCCTTCACGACCACCCCGCCGCCGAGGATCGTGACGGTGTGGCCGACCTGCTCCTGGATCACCTCGAGCAGCCCGGGGTGCGCCTGGCCGAGCCCGCCGACGTCCTTGCTGTCCATCCCCATCGCCACGCAGGTCTTGGCCTTGGTGCGCGCGATGTGCGGGGTGAACCAGGGTGCGCCGTCCATGCGGGCGGTGAGCACCTCGTGGCCGCGGTCGTCGGCGACCGAGATCGACAGGCGGACGCCGATCGACTCGGCGTGCGCGATCGCGGCGGCGAGGATCTGCTGGGCGAGGTCGAGCTTCATCAGGCGCCTCCTGCGCTGCGGCCGCCGTCGACCGGGAGGGCGACGCCGGTGATGAACGAGGCGTCGTCGGACGCCAGGAACGCGATCGCGGCAGCGACGTCGTCGCCGGTGCCGAGCCGCTTCATGGGGAGATTCTCCGCGTTCCGGGCGTAGCGCGCGCGGACCCACTCCGGATCGGCACCCGGGATGTTGCGCAGCAGGCCCGTGTCGGTCGAGGTCGGCAGCACGCAGTTGACGCGCACCTCCGGCGCGAGCTCGAGCGCCAGGCTCTTGGTCATGGCGATCGACGCGGACTTGCTCGCGGCGTAGAGGCTGGCGCCCGGCCGGATTACCACGGCCCCGATGGAGGCCACGGTCACGATCGAGCCGCGGCCCGAAGCCCTCAGGTGCGGCACTGCGGCCTTCGCCGTGTACAGGAGGGGCTTGGTGTTGACGTCGAGCATGCGGTCGAACTCGCTGTCGGGGAGGTCCATCGCGTTCTCGAACAGGTGGTGGACGCCGACGTTGTTGACCAGCACGTCGAGGCGGCCCGCGTGGTCGAGCGCGGCCTGCACCATCGTCGAGCACTGGGCGGGGTCGGAGACGTCCACGGCGGCGGCGGCCGCCGCGGCGCCGAGCTCGGCGGCCTGTGCCGCGGCCGCCGCGCCGTCGATGTCCGCGACCAGGACCGAGGCGCCCTCCTCGACGAACCTGCGCGCGATGTCGCGCCCCATGCCGTTGCCGCCGCCGGTGACGATGACGGAGTACCCCTCGAACCTGCGCATGCCCTGGATCAGCCCTTCGTGGTGGTGCCGGCCGCACGGTCGGCGGCGGCGGTGATGACGTCGACCATGAGGTCGACGAAGACGGCCACCGACGGCTCGCGGCCGTCGATCTGCACGCCGAGGAAGTACCCGTCGGTGAAGGCGACCACGGTGCGCGCCAGCGTGGCCGGCAGGTGGGGCACGGCCTCGAGCGCCGGGCCAGGCAGGACCGCGCCGAACCAGTCGCTGATGCTGGCCAGGATCCCGGCGCGTACTTCGAGGAAGCGGTCGCGCGCGGCGACGTCGTCGCCCTCGAGGGCCAGCATGACGCCGATGCGCAGGAACGACGGCGCGTCGACGAGGCTGCGCACCGCGCCGTCGAGGATGCGCCGCAGCTGCAGCGGCCACGTCGACACGTCGTCCGGAGGCACCCACCACGGCTGGCCGGCCTGCCACTCCTCCCAGGAGTGGGTCACCACCTCGGCGAGGAGGTGGTCCTTGTCGTCGAAGAACCAGTACAGCGACGACACCGGGAGCCCGGCCCGGGCGCAGATGCGCTTGATGGTCGTCCCGCGGTACCCCTGCTCGGCCGCGACCTCGGCCGCCGCGTCGAGCAGCCTCCCTCGCGACTCCTCGACGACGCGCTCGCGCTGCGCCTTGCGCCGCGGGGACCGCCGCGCCGGCTGCGGCCCCGCCGCGACCCGTGCCTCGCGCACGTCGGCCATCGCCTCGGCCACGACGTCGTGCACCTCGTCGAGGGGGATGGCCGGGTCGGCCCGGTGGGCCACGAACATCCCGTCGACGAACGCGAGGTACATGCTGGCGAGGGAGTCGACGAGGACCGGGTCCTTGGCCGCCGCCTCGAGGTCGAGGCTGGCCCACCACTCGCGCACGATCCGCCGGGTCTCGCCGCGGACGGCGATGAAGCGGTCCTGCGCCTCGATCCCGCCGGGCCGCTGCAGCAGGGCCAGGGTCAGGCCGAGCCGCCAGTACTCGAGCTCCTGCTCCACCGAGGCGAGCGAGTAGCTCAGCCGGGTGCGGATCCGCTCCCGCGGCGTGCCGGTGTAGCTGCCGGCCTGCCAGGTGGGGCCCTCCGTCCGCCAGCGGCGGTAGGAGTGGTCGAGCGCCTCCGCGAGCAGCTCGTCCTTGTTCTTGAACTGCCAGTAGACCGAGGAGGCCGGAAGCTCGGCGCGCTCGGTGACCAGGGCCATGGTCGTGCCGTCGTAGCCGCGCTCGACCGCGATGGACAGCGCCGCCTCGAGGATGCGCTGCCGGCTCTCGATCCCCTGCCGGTGCCGGCGTTGCGTGCGCGCAGGCATCGTCGTGGGCTCCCGTTCCGGCGGACGCCGGGACGGCCCGGGCGGTCCCCGGGCGGCTCCGGGCATGCTGGCAAACGACCGCTACAGGGAGTTAGCGCAGCGTTCCAGGGAACGGCACGCCGCGAGCGGGGCTAGCGCGCTGCGTGCCCGGCGACGATCGCCTCGAGCACCTCGACGACGAGGTCGACCACGGCGTCGAGATCCCAGTCCCAGTCGTCGATCTGCTCCGCGAGGAACAGCCCGTCGGTGACCGCGACGACGACGCGCGCCAGCAGGGTGGCGAGGGCCTTGTCGCCCTCGACCGCGCTCCCGTCGAAGGACTCCAGGAACCACGCCGACACCATCTTCTCGGTGCTGCGCCGGATCGACAGGAACAGCGTGCGCGCCGCGGTGTCCTCCTCCTGCCGGGCGAGGCTGACGCTGTGGCCGACGCGCAGGAAGTCCGGAGCCCCGACGAAGCTGCGCGTGCCCTCGCGCAGGATCCGCCGCAGCTGCTCGTCGCGCTGCTCGGCGCCGTGGGCCGGCAGCCATTCGGGCTGGTGCTCGAGCCAGGTCTCCCACGAGCTCTGGACGACGGCGGCGAGCAGCGCGTCCTTGTCCTCGAAGTACCAGTAGACCGAGCTGACCGGCAGGCCGGACTCGGCGCAGACCTTGGAGATCGTCGTCCCGACGTAGCCGCGCTGGGCCGCCACCCGCCCCGCGGCCCAGAGCAGCCGCTCCCGCGAGTCGTCAGGGGCCGGCGCCTCGGCCGGCACCGGCAGGGGCTTGGCCTTGCGCCGCCTGGCCGGCGGCGGCTCCGCCGCCAGCCGCACCGCGACCTCGCCCGTCGCCCGCCCGAGGGCGTCGGTGATCCGCCCGACCGACCAGCGCGGGTCGATCTGCGTCGACATGAACAGGCCGTCGCCGGCAGCCATGACGAACTGGGTGAGCAGCACCGGCAGCTCGGGATGCCGGGCGACGGCGTCGGCACCGAGGACCCCGCGCGCCCACACCACCGTGGCGTCGATGGTGTCCTTGCGCACCTCGAGGAAGCGCTCGCGCGCCGCGATCTCCTGGTCGCCCGAGAGCAGCGCGAGGGTGAGGCCGAGACGCCAGAACTCCGGCCGGTCGCTCATGCCCGCGCGCACCCGGTCGAACCGCGTGCGGAAGCGGCTGCGTGCGTCGCCGTCGTCGGCGGTGCGATAGGCGTCCTCGCCCTGCCGCCACTGCGTGTACGAGTGCTCGAGCACCTCGGCGAGCAGGGCGTCCTTGTTCTTGAAGTGCCAGTACACCGAGGACGCCGGCAGGCCGCTGCGCTCGGTGACGAGGGCGAGCGTCGTGCCGTCGTAGCCGCGCTCGGCGGCGATCTCGAGGGCGACGTCGAGGATGCGCTCGCGCGACTCCGCCCCCTGGCGGTGACGGCGGGAAGTCCTCGGCGGCACGGCATCCTCGTGGTCGGTTCGGTGGTGTCCGGGGAGAGCCTAGGACCTCCGGGCGCATCGTGCCGGAGGGCGGATCGCCGCGCTTCGCCCGGTGCGGGGGACCCCGGTTGGATGGGTCGGAGGAGGTGCGCGGTGGTGCAGCGCGGTGCGGTGGTGGTCGGTGCAGGCCCCGGTGTCGGGAGGGAGCTGGCGCTCATCCTGGCGCGGGAGGGCTACGACGTCGCTGTCGTAGGCCGGCGGCCCGAGGTCGTGGAGGCGGTGGCGGCCGACGTGCGCGCCGCAGGAGGTACGGCCGAGGCGCTGCTGGCCGATGCCGGCGACCCGGCGTCGATGGCCGCGGTGCTCCGCGACCGCGACGCCCGGGTGCCCACCGAGGTGCTCGTCTACAACCCCGTGATGCGCTCCGAGCTCACGCTGACCCGCATCGGCATCGACGACCTGCGCGCCTCGCTCGACATCAACGTCGTCTCGGCCGTGGCCGCGGTGCAGGCGGTGCTGCCGTCGCTGGTGGCCGCGCAGGGCACGCTGCTCGTCACCGGCGGCGGCTCGGCCCTCAACCCCAGGGCCCCGTTCGGCGTCCTGTCGGTGGGCAAGGCCGCCCAGCGCGCGGCGGTGCACGCGCTCGCCGACGAGCTGGCGCCGCTCGGCGTCACCGTGCGCACCATCACCATCGCGGGACTGATGGACCCGAAGGGCCCGCTCGACCCCCGCCTCGTCGCCGAGGCCTTCTGGGCGCTGCGGGACAGCGACGACGTCGAGCTCGTCTACAGGGGATGACCTACCGCAGCAGGCACTCCTGCGTGCTGGTCGCCACCAGCCGGCCATCCTGGTCGAACACCCGAGCCTCGTTGAACGCCCGCGCCCGGCTGCGCACCAGGCTGCTCACCTCGACGTAGAGCCAGTCGTCGGCGGCGAGCTCGCGGTGGAACCACAGGGCGTGGTCGAGCGAGGGACCGGGGCGGCCCGGTGCGTCCGCAGGCATGCCGAGCCTCGCCGTGCGCACCATGAGCAGGTCGGTCATCCACGCGAGGGCCGAGGCGTTGACGACCGGGCCGTCGCCGAGGGGCTCCCGCCACCGCATCCACAGCCGCATCGCCGGCTCGTCGCCGCGGACCAAGGAGACCACCCGGGCCTCGGCGTGGGCCCAGACGGGGGAGGCGCCGATCGCGACGAGGTCGAGCGGCTCGCACGCGTCCGGGTGGGGGACGCCTTCGGCGCGCACCCCGTGCTCGTCGCTGTGCTCGTGGACGTGGAACGACGACGTCGACGTCGCCAGCACACGGTCGCCCTGCACGGCGTCGACGCGCACGACGGTGAAGGAGCGCCCCGACCTCACCACCTCCGGCACGTAGGTCACGCGCTGGCCCGCGTCGCCGGAGGCCACGAAGAGCAGGTGGACGGAGTGCGGCGCCAGCTCTCCGCCCGCAGCTGCGGCGGCCGCCGCCACCGAGTGCGCGCTCAGCTGGCCGCCGAAGATCTGTCCGTTGCGCCCGCGGACGACCTCGCCGACGAGGGCCGGCCCGTCCGCGTCGAGCGACAACAGGGCTGGCCCGGTCACGGCGTCCCTGCGCCGGAGGAGCCGTCCTGCCCGGCGTAGCGGGCGATCTCGGTGTGGTCGGCGTCCTGGCCCAGTGCCTCGAGGGCGTCGGCCCAGCGCTGCAGCGAGGACTCGCCGAGCAGTGACGGCAGGCCGAGCCCACGGGCGAGATCGGTGGCGATCCGCATGTCCTTGACGAGCAGCGACATCGCGAAGCCGGAGTCGTAGGTCTCCGGCACCACGAACGTCGGCCACTTGAACTCCGTCGACCAGCTGCGCCCGGTGGAGGAGTTGATGACCGACAGCATGGCGTCGTCGTCGAGGCCGAACCGGCGCCCCGCCTGCAGCGCCTCGCTCGAGATGAGCAGGGTCGTGGCCGAGAGCAGGTTGTTGAGCGCCTTCAGCGCATGCCCCGAGCCGACCGCGCCGGTGCGCACGACGCGGCCGACCGAGCCGAGGAGCGGCAGGACCCGCTCGACGACGTGGTCGTCGCCGCCCGCCATCACCGTGAGCGTGCCGGCGACCGCGCCGACGACACCGCCGGAGACGGGCGCGTCGACGAGCGCGACGCCGAGGCGGGCCAGCTCGTCCGCCAGCGCGCGGGTGCTCAGCGGCTCCGACGAGCCCATGTCGACGATGACGGTGCCGGGACGCAGCGCTGCGAGCAGGGCGTCGTCGCGCAGCACGCTCTCGACGTGCCGCGAGCTCGGCAGCATGAGCACGAGCGCATCGGCCTGGGACACTGCGGCTGGCAGGTCGTCGGCGAGCGGGATCCCGGCGTCGGACGCGGCCTGCTTCGCGGCGTCGGTGACGTCGTTGCCGACCAGGCCGCCGCCGATGCCGGCGAGGTGCGCGTGCAGGTGGACGCCCATGGGCACGCCCATCCGCCCGAGGCCGACCAGGACGGCGTCGCGCACCGGCGTCGTCGTCGACGCGGTCACTGCGGATCTGCGGGGATCGCGCCCTCGGCCACCAGCACCTCGTGCGCGTTCTTGAACGCCTCGAGGCCCGCGGGGATGCCGCAGTAGACCGTGGCGTGGATGAGCGTCTCGCGGATCTCCTCCACGGTGACGCCGTTGTTGAGCGCGCCGCGCACGTGCAGCTTCAGCTCGGCGGGTTTGCCGAGGGCCGTGAGCATCGCGAGGTTGAGCAGCGAGCGCGTGCGCCGGTCGAGGCCGTCGCGGTTCCACGTGTAGCCCCAGCACCACTCGGTGGTGACGCGCTGGAAGCTCATCATGAAGTCGTCGGCGCGCTCCAGGCTGGCGTCGACGTACTCCGCGCCGAGCACGGCCCGCCGCGTGGCCAGGCCCTCCTCGAACAGGTCGCTGCTCATCGGTCCTCCCGTGATCGCAGCGATCCTGCGCCGCCACCCGGCGCCGGCGCCCGCCGCACGTGCCGCCCGCCGGAACACCCCTCCCGCTGAGACTGATCGACTCTGCGTCGTGGGGCCTCTTCACGCAGTCGATCAGTCCGAGCGACGGGGTGGCGGGGTGGCCGGGGTGGCGGGCCGGCGGGGCGGATAGCCTCGGGACGCTGCTCCCCGATACCCCTCGAGGTGGACACGTGCGCCTGGCCAACGTCTCCGGACGGCTCGTCATCCTGACCGCGGACGACCGCGGCGTCGACGTCGCGACGGTGTCCGACGGCCGGTTCGGCCCGGACCCGATGTCGGCGTACGCCGAGTGGGACGCCTTCACGTCGTGGGCGTCCGGGCTCGACCTCGCCTCGGCGCCGCAGGTCGACGTCGCCCGCGCCGACCTCGGGGCCCCGGTTCCGCGGCCCGGCCAGGTGCTCGCCATCGGCCTGAACTACCGCGCCCACGCGATCGAGAGCGGCGCCCAGATCCCCGGCCGGCCGGTGGTCTTCACCAAGTTCGTCTCCTCGATCACCGGCCCCGACACCGAGGTGGTGCTGTCCGACGGCGACGTCGACTGGGAGGTCGAGCTCGTCGTCGTGATCGGCCGCGAGGCGCGGGGCGTGTCCCGCGACGACGCGTGGGCCTACGTCGCCGGGCTCACCGTCGGCAACGACGTCTCCGACCGCGCTCGGCAGTTCGCCGATCCGGCGGGGCAGTGGTCGATGGGCAAGTCGTTCCCGGGCTACGGCCCCACGGGCCCGTGGCTGGTCACCCTCGACGAGGTGGCCGACCCCGACGACCTGCGGGTGGTGTGCGAGGTCGACGGCGCCGTCGTGCAGGACTCGCGCTCGAGCGACCTCATCTTCTCGGTGCCCGAGCTCATCGAGGACCTCAGCGCCGGACTCACCCTGCTGCCGGGCGACCTCGTCTTCACCGGGACGCCGTCGGGCGTGGCCCTCGGCCGCCCCGACAAGCCCTACCTGCGGCCGGGCCAGCAGGTCCGCACCTGGATCGAGGGCATCGGCGACCTCCACCAGACCTTCATCGCCCGCCCCTGACAGGTACGCGACACCGAGCAGGTCAGCGGGAGAGGGTGCGCGACAGGGCGAGGGCGGCGGTGCGGACGGCGGGGGCCAGGCGGCCGGGCTGCAGCTGGCTCGACGGCACCGTGATCGACAGCGCCGCCACGGGCTCGCCGCGCACCAGCACCGGAGCGGCCACGCACGAGACGCCGAGCACGGCCTCCTCGTGGTCGTAGCCGACGCCGGCCGTGCGGATCGTGGCCAGCTCGTTCTGCAGCACCACGGGGTCGGCGATCGAGTGCTCGGTAAGCCGGCGCAGTGGACGCGACACGACCTCCTCGACCAGCGACGACGGCGAGAACGCCAGCAGCGTCTTGCCGACGCCGGTCGAGGTGATCGGCAGCCGGCCGCCGACGCGCGAGGGCACGTCGACGCCGGAGTGCCCGCGGATCTTCTCCGCGTACAGCACGTCGAGGCCGTCGCGGACGGCGAGGTGGATGGTCTCGTGGGTGGCCTCGTAGAGGTCCTCCATGAACGGCAGCGCCGCCTCGCGCAGCCGCATCTTGATCGGCACGAGCTCGCCGAGCTCGAACACCGCGCGCCCGAGCACCCAGCCGTCGGCCGTGCGCTCGAGCATCCCCTGCGCCGAGAGCGAGTCGACGAGCCGGTGCGTCGTCGACTTCGGCAGGTCGGTGCGGCGGGAGATCGCCGAGAGCGTCTGCGGCTGTCCCGTAGGGCGGAACGACTGCAGGACCTGGATCCCGCGCTCGAGCATCGAGTCGCGCGGATCGGTAAGGCTCGCCTTGCTCTCGGGAGCCTTGGCCGGCGTCGGAGGGGCTGTCGGGGCTGCGTTCCGTGCCATGGGACGCAGTCTGACGCAGCGGCACGGCCGAGTCCATCCTGAGCGCCACGCGCGCAGTGTGCGCGTGGTCACCCCAGGAGGATGGATGTCCCTCGTGACGGACGTGCGGCAGGCCGCCGCCGACCGCCTCTGGCAGGCCGCCCAGTGGCGCACGCCGTGCCCGCCGATCCGCGACCTCGTGGCCGCCGACGACGTCGAGTCGGCCTACGCGATCTCGTCGATCAACGTGGCCCGGCGCCTCGAGAAGGGCGCCCTGCGCGTCGGGCGCAAGATCGGCCTGACGTCGGAGGCCGTGCAGCGACAGCTCGGCGTCGGCACCCCGGACTTCGGCGCGCTGCTCGACGACATGGTCGTGGCGCCCGGCGGCGTCGTCCCCACCGGCGTGCTGCTGCAGCCCAAGGTCGAGGCCGAGGTCGCGTTCGTCCTCACCGGCGACCTCGACGGCGCCCTCGAGAGCACCGACGAGGTGCGCGCGGCGATCGGCGGCGCGATGGCCGCGATCGAGATCGTCGACTCGCGCATCGCCGACTGGGACATCAAGTACGCCGACACCGTCGCGGACAACGCGTCGTGCGGCCTCTACGTCGTCTCCGACACCGTCGTGCCGCTCGCGGACGTCGAGCCCGTCGAGGTGTCGATGACCATGTCGATCAACGGCGAGGAGGTCAGCACCGGCAGCGGCGCGGCCTGCCTCGGCGACCCGCTCAACGCGGTGCTGTGGCTCGCCCGCACGCTGCGCGACGTCGGCGACCCGCTGCGCGCGGGCGAGGTCGTCCTGTCCGGGGCCCTGGGCCCCATGGCTGTGGTCCGCCCGGGCGACAGCGTCGAGACCACGATCACCGGCCTCGGCACGGTGTCGGTCCGCTTCGCGGAGGAGAGCGCATGACCCGCAACAAGGTGGCGATCATCGGATCGGGCAACATCGGCACCGATCTCATGATCAAGATCCTGCAGATCTCGGACGGCCTCGAGATGGGCGCCCTGGTCGGCATCGACCCCAACAGCGACGGCCTGGCGCGCGCGGCGCGCATGGGCGTCACGGCCGTGAGCACCGGCATCGACGGCCTGCTCGCGCTTCCGGACTTCGACGAGTACGGCTTCGTCTTCGACGCCACGTCGGCGACCGCGCACCTGCACAACGACGCGAAGCTCGCCGAGCACCCCGTCCACGTCATCGACCTGACGCCGGCCGCGATCGGCCCGTACGTCGTCCCGTCGGTCAACCTCGACGAGCACCTCGACAAGCGCAACGTCAACATGGTCACTTGCGGGGGCCAGGCCACGATCCCCATGGTGGCGGCCATCTCGCAGGTGGCGCCGGTGCGCTACGCCGAGATCGTCGCCTCGATCTCGTCGAAGTCCGCGGGCCCCGGCACGCGGGCCAACATCGACGAGTTCACCGAGACGACGTCGCTGGCGATCGAGAAGGTCGGCGGCGCAGCGCGCGGCAAGGCGATCATCATCCTCAACCCCGCCGAGCCGCCGCTCATCATGCGCGACACGGTCTTCGCGATCGTCGACGAGTGCGACGAGCAGGCCGTGGTCGACTCCGTCGAGCGCATGGTCGCCAAGGTGCAGGCCTACGTGCCGGGCTACCGGCTCAAGCAGAAGGTGCAGTTCCGCAAGGCCGCCAAGAACGGCCCCGAGGCCGCCCTCATGCCGGGCGCCGAGCCCGCCGAGCGCCTCGTGGTGTCGGTGTTCCTCGAGGTCGAGGGCGCCGGCCACTACCTGCCGACGTACGCCGGCAACCTCGACATCATGACCTCGGCCGGCCTGCAGGTCGCCGAGCGCCTGGTGTCGCTCGACAAGGACGCCGACGCGAAGCTGGAGGTCGCAGCGCGATGACGAAGCTCTACATCCAGGACGTCACCCTCCGGGACGGGATGCACTCCGTCCGGCACCAGTACACGGTGGAGCAGGTGCGCGCGATCGCCGCGGCCCTCGACGCCGCCGGCGTCGACGCCATCGAGGTCACGCACGGCGACGGCCTCGGCGGCAGCAGCCTCAACTACGGCCCCGGCCGCCACACCGACTGGGAGTGGATCGCCGCCGCCGCCGACGTCGTGAAGAACGCCAAGCTCACGACCCTGCTGCTCCCCGGCATCGGGCGCATCGAGGACCTCGAGCACGCGCACGAGCTCGGTGTGCAGTCGGTCCGCGTGGCCACGCACTGCACCGAGGCCGACGTCGCGATCCAGCACATCGGCAAGGCGCGCGAGCTCGGCATGGACGTCAGCGGCTTCCTCATGATGAGCCACATGGCCGAGGTCGACGTCCTCATCAAGCAGGCGAAGATCATGGAGGACGCCGGCGCGATGTGCCTCTACGTCGTCGACTCCGGCGGCCGCCTCACGATGGACGGCGTCCGCGAGCGCGTGCGCGCCTTCCGCCAGGAGCTCAAGCCCGAGACGCAGGTCGGCATCCACGCCCACCACAACCTCGGCCTCGGCGTCGCCAACAGCGTCGTCGCGGTGGAGGAGGGCGCCTACCGCGTCGACGCATCGCTGGCCGGCCAGGGCGCGGGCGCGGGCAACTGCCCGATCGAGGCCTTCGTCGCCGTGGCCGACCTGCAGGGCTGGGAGACCGGCTGCGACGTCTTCTCGCTCATGGACGCCGCCGACGACCTCGTCCGCCCGACCCAGGACCGCCCGGTCCGCGTCGACCGCGAGACCCTGAGCCTCGGCTACGCCGGCGTCTACGGGTCGTTCCTCCGCCACGCCGAGCGTGCGGCCGAGACCTACGGCCTCGACACCCGCACGATCCTCGTCGAGGTCGGCCGTCGCCGGCTCGTCGGCGGCCAGGAGGACATGATCGTCGACGTCGCGCTCGACATGGTCGCGGACCGCGAGGCGGCCGTCGCCGCAGCCGAGGACGCCAAGAACGAGGCCCCCGCGGGGGTCTGAGACCGCTTGCCGGAACGGCGCTTCCGCCGTCCCGGTGTGACCCGCGCTACGGCGTCCCCTTCAATCGTCAACGAAGGGGACGCCGTCGCTATCGTCGCTCGCAGAGGGCCGGGGCCCCGGGGGGGTATCCGGCCGCTAGACGCTCGGAAGGAGCGCAGCATGCCCGGCAGCCCGGCTTACGTCTTCGACTTCACCCAGGGGTCGAAGGACATGAAGGACCTCCTCGGCGGCAAGGGAGCCAACCTCGCCGAGATGACCAACCTCGGGCTGCCGGTGCCGCCGGGGTTCACCATCACCACGGAGGCGTGCCGGGCGTACCTCGCCAACGGCAAGGAGCCGGGCGAGCTGCGCGTGCAGGTCACCATGGCGCTGCGCCACCTCGAGGACGAGCTCGACCGGCGTCTGGGCGACCGCCACGACCCGCTGCTGGTCTCGGTGCGCTCGGGCGCGAAGTTCTCGATGCCCGGCATGATGGAGACGGTCCTCAACATCGGGCTCAACGACGCCTCTGTCGTCGGCCTGGCGGAGGCCAGCGGCAACGAGCGGTTCGCGTGGGACTCCTACCGGCGTCTGATCCAGATGTTCGGCAAGACCGTCCTCGACATCGACGGTGAGCGGTTCGCCGACGCCCTCGAGGCGGCGAAGAAGGCCAAGGGCGTCACCAACGACACCGAGCTCGGCGTGGCCGAGCTCGAGGCGCTGGTGGGGACGTTCAAGGACATCGTGCGCGAGGAGTCGGGCCGCGAGTTCCCGCAGCACCCCCGCGAGCAGCTCGACCTCGCGATCCGTGCTGTGTTCGACTCGTGGAACACCGACCGCGCGCGCCTGTACCGCCGCCGCGAGCGCATCCCGCACGACCTGGGCACCGCGGTGAACATCTGCACGATGGTGTTCGGCAACCTCGGCGAGGGCTCGGGCACCGGCGTCGCGTTCACCCGCGACCCCTCCACCGGCGCGCCCGGCTCGTACGGCGACTACCTCGAGAACGCGCAGGGCGAGGACGTCGTCGCCGGCATCCGCAACACCCTCTCGCTCGACGACCTCAAGACGTTGCAGCCCGAGGCCCACGCCGAGCTCATGACGGTGATGCGCCGCCTCGAGACCCACTACCGCGACCTGTGCGACATCGAGTTCACCATCGAGCGCGGCAAGCTCTGGATGCTGCAGACCCGCGTCGGCAAGCGCACGGCTGCTGCGGCGTTCCGCATCGCCACCCAGCTCGTCGACGAGCACCTCATCCACGAGGACGAGGCGCTCGACCGCGTCACCGGCGCCCAGCTCGCGCAGCTGATGTTCCCCCAGTTCGACTCCGCCGCCCCGCGCCAGCTGCTGTGCAAGGCGATGGCCGCCTCGCCCGGCGCCGCGGTGGGCAAGGTCGTGTTCGACTCCGCCGCCGCCGTCGCCGCCAAGGAGCGCGGCGAGGACGTGCTGCTGCTGCGCCGCGAGACCAACCCCGACGACCTCGAGGGCATGATCGCGGCGGCCGGCATCCTCACTGCGCGCGGCGGCAAGACCTCGCACGCCGCCGTTGTCGCCCGCGGCATGGGCAAGACCTGTGTGTCCGGCGCGGAGGACCTCGACATCGACACGCATCTGCGCATCGCGCAGTGCGGCGACATCACCATCACCGAGGGCGACGTGCTCTCGATCGACGGCTCCACCGGCGAGGTCTTCGTCGGCTCGGTGCCCGTGGTGCCCTCACCCGTCGTCACCTACCTCGAGCACGGGCTCGACAAGGCGCTGGCCGACGTCGACGAGGACACCGCGGCCCTCGTGGTCGCCGTCGACCGGGTGCTCAAGTACGCCGACGACACCCGCCGGCTCAAGGTGCGTGCCAACGCCGACACCGCCGAGGACGCCGCCCGTGCGCGCCACCTGGGCGCGGAGGGCATCGGCCTGACCCGCACCGAGCACATGTTCCTCGGCGACCGCCGCGTGCTCATCGAGCGCGTGATCCTCTCCGAGGACGAGGACCGTCAGGAGGCGCTCGACGCGCTGCTTCCCCTGCAGCGCCAGGACTTCGTCGAGCTGCTGCGCGAGATGGACGGCCTGCCCGTCACGATCCGCCTGCTCGACCCGCCGCTGCACGAGTTCCTGCCCAACCTCACCGAGCTGTCGGTGCGGGTGGCGGTGGCCGAGGCCAACGGCCTGCCCGAGGCGGCCGACCTCAAGCTGCTCGCCGCCGTGCAGCGCCTGCACGAGTCGAACCCGATGCTCGGCCTGCGCGGCGTCCGCCTCGGCCTGGTGGTGCCCGGCCTGTTCGCCCTGCAGGTGCGCGCGATCTCCGAGGCCGCCGTCCAGCGGATCAAGGAGGGCGGCGACCCCAAGGTCGAGATCATGGTGCCGCTCGTCGGCTCCGTGATGGAGCTGCACCTCGTCGCCGACGAGACCGACGGCATCGTCCACGAGATCGCCGCGCGCGAGGGTGTCGACCTGCACATCCCGATCGGCACGATGATCGAGCTGCCGCGCGCCGCGCTCACCGCCCACCGCATCGCCGAGGTCGCCGAGTTCTTCTCCTTCGGCACCAACGACCTCACCCAGACGACGTGGGGCTTCAGCCGCGACGACGTCGAGGCCGAGTTCTTCGCGACCTACCTCGACAAGGGCGTCTTCACCGTGTCGCCGTTCGAGACCCTCGACGGCGACGGCGTCGGCCGCCTCGTGGAGATCGCCGCGAAGGAGGGGCGCGCCAAGCGGCCCGACATCAAGCTCGGCGTCTGCGGCGAGCACGGCGGCGACCCCGAGTCGATCCACTTCTTCCACGGAGTGGGCCTCGACTACGTGTCCTGCTCGCCGTTCCGCGTCCCGGTCGCCCGCCTCGAGGCCGGCCGCGCCGCCATCGCCTCGGAGTCGTCCGACACCCGCTGACCCTGCACGTGCTCGCTCTGGATGGGTGAGCGACGGCTATAGCCGTCGCACACCCATCCAGATCGCGTTCGCGGGCTGCGTCAGATGGTGCCGCCGCCGCTGGCGCCGGTGGTGCCGTGCGATCCGGGCGGGCCCTGCAGCTGGCCGCCGTCCTGCGACGTGGTGCCGCCCGGGAGGTCCTGACCCCCGGGGCCGCCGAGGCCGCCGGGGACCCCGGAGCCGGCGGAGCCGTCGGGCGGGAGCGGCATCGAGCCCCCGGTGCCCCCGGTGCCGCCGTTGCCGCCGGTGGTGTCGTTCTGCGAGCCCATGCCGGGCGGGAGCTGCAGCCCGCCGCTGCTGTCGCTGCCGTCGCTGCTCTGGCCCGGGATCTGCGGGAGGGTGCCGGTGGAGCTGTCGTCGTCGGTGCCCTGGCCCGGCATCTGGGGGAGCGTGCCGGAGCCGTTGTCGGTCGTGCCGCTGGATCCGTTGCTGCTGGGGCCCTGCGGGCCGCCGTGGCGGCCGCCGAACTGGCCGCCGCCGAGCTGCTCCTGCGACGAGCCGCCGTTGGTACCGGCGATCGCGACCCCGGTGACGGTCGCGCCGCCTACCAGCCCCGCCGCGACGAGCGCCACCGGCAGGCCCACCCGGCGCAGCAGCGTCGAGGTGCGCGAGCCGCCGTCGGTGGCGTCGGCATCGGCGTACGCCGTCGTGCCCGGTGCTGCTCCGGCGTACTGCTGATCGCCGGCCGTTGTTCCGGTGTACCGCTGATCGGCGGCGTACGAGGAGGAGCCGGGGTCCGAGGCGCGGGGCGACGACGTGCTCGGGCCGTCCGCCGCGGGGTACGACGTCGTCGGCGTGCTGTCCGGCGTGGTGCCGAACGGCGGCACGTTGAGCACGCGGTCGTCGTCCGGCTGGGGTGCCTGGTCGTACGGCGTCGGGTCGGTCATCGGTTCTCCTGCGGGTCGGCGCTGGGTGCGGTCGGGCGGACGTCGGGACCGGCTGGCGATCGGCTGGCTCTCGGCTTGAGCTCGGCTGGGGCCGGCGTCCTCACGAGCGAGGGTGCGTGCCGAGCCTGAGAGGACCCTGCGAGCCGCCCCCGTGCTGCGCTGAGCGCACCTGAGCCGTGGCCCGCCGAACCTGAAGACCGTGTGAGGACGCGTGTGACAGCCCGAGAGGGGCCACACCCGGCGCCGTTTGCCCCACCTGGGGCTGTGACACGCGGACCGCCGCAGGCGGCGGAAGCGTGGGTCGATGCGCGCTGTCTGCGACGCGATCCGACCCCCAGCGGCTCGCGGTGCGGACTTGGGGGTCGATGCGCGCTGTCTGCGACGCGATCCGACCCCCAACGCCAGACGACGACGGCGACGGGCCGGGACCTCGCGAGGTCCCGGCCCGTCGTGGGTGAGGAGAGGTGCTGGTCGTGCTCGTCGAGCCGGTCGTGCGTCAGGCGGAGGTGCTCGACGTCGTGCCGGTCGAGGGGCTGGCCGACGGGGCGGTGCCCTGCGGGCCGTCGCCGTCCGGGCCGTGGCCCCCCATGCCGCCGGCGGGGTGCGACTCCTCGCCGGTGACGGCGTAGGACTTGTCGACCTCGACGGTCACGCGAGTGCCGTCGGCCTTGGTGATGTGGGCCTCGTAGACGCCGTCGGCGTCGGTCTCGAGTCGGTCGATGGTGGCGTTCGGGTACTCGGCGAGGACGGCGGCCTTCACCTTCGCGGCGACGTCGCCGGTGAGCTCGGTCTCGCCGGCGCCGGGGCCGCCGTTGCCGCCGGGGCCGCGGCCGGAGAACGCCTGCTCGCCGGTGACGGTGAAGTCGGCGTCGACGGCGACGACGACCTGGGTGCCGTCGGCCTGGGTGATGTGGGCCTCGTAGACGCCCTCGGCGTCGGTCTCGAGGCGGTCGATGGTGGCGTCGGGGTACTTCGCGAGGACGGCGGCCTTCACCTTGTCGGCCGTGTCGCCCGTGAGCGGGGTCTCCTGCGCGTGCTGCGGCCGGGATCCGTTCTGCCCGTTGCTGTCCGAGCCGTTCTGGTCGCCCTGGGGCGGCGTCATCGAGTAGCCGTTCGCCGACTGCGACGGCGTCGGCGTGGTCTCCGCGGCGCTGGCGGCGGCGGTGCCCGCGAGGATCGCGCCGCCGATCACGCCGGCGGCCACGAGCGCCACGCCCGGGCCGTACGTGCGCATGCGGCCGGTGCGGCCGGTGCGGGCGGTCTGCGGGGTCGTCGTCTGGTCGTCCATGTCGGGATATCTCCTGTGCGTCAGGTGGGTTGCGGCGCCGGCGCCGGCGCCGGGGCCGTGGCCGGACGCCGCGAGGCGCCGGGGCCGTGGCCGGACGACGTCGGAGCCGCGCGGCGCGTGGGCTGGGGTGACCCCGCGCCGCCGCACGGCGAGGTGCTGGTCCGCCGTACTCGCGCGACGGGCTCTCCGCCGCACACCCCCGACTCTGCGCACCCCACCTGTACGCACCCTCTGAACCGCACCCCACCGCCCCTGAGCACACCTGTGGATCAGATGAAGGGTCCCCATGACCAATAGAGCCAGACAGATCCGCCCCTCATGGTCGCGACTATCCACAGCGTCAGACCTCCTTGGCGGCCGTGGTCGGCGTCGACGCGCTGCTGATCGACGTCGTCATCGCCGGCGTCGCGGTGCTGCTGCCGGGATGCGGCGCCATCCCGCCCGCCACGAGGACGACGGCGGCAGCGAGCCCGGCTGCAGCTGCCGTGAAGCCCGCCGTCCAGCGCTCGGCCGCGCGGTCGGTGCCGGGGAAGGTCGTGGTGGTGGTCGTGGGCATAGCGCGCCTCCTCGTCCCGTGGCGGCCGGACGCCGCCGATGCGTGGAATCTGGCCGGGCCACCTGAGAGGACGCCGAGGCGGCAGCGATGCTGTCGCTGAGCACAGCGGATCCCCAGGATCCGGCTGTGGACAGCCGTCGCGATGAGGGGTGGATCTGTCTGGCTCTATTGGTCATGGGGACCCTTCATATCGACGCCGGCGGCGGATCGGGACCGCGGCGGGTTCGTCCGGACGCCGTCGATCGGTGACACTGGTGCGTGTGACCCTGACGACCGAGCGCCCGGCCGGCGCGGCGCAGCGCCGTCGCTCGCCGCTGCGCCGGATCGTCGGCATCGTCGTCACGGCCGTGCTGCTCGGCATCGTCCTGGTGGCGCTCGCGGCGCTCGGCCTCGTGCTCGTCGAGTCGCAGCGCGACGACACCACGCCCACCGACGCCGTCGTCGTGCTGGGCGCGGCGCAGTTCTGGGGCAAGCCGAGCCCGGTCCTCGAGGCGCGGCTCGGCCACGCCCAGAGCCTCTTCGGCGACGACGTCGCGCCGCGCATCATCACCGTCGGCGGCAAGCAGCCCGGCGACATCACGACCGAGGCGCAGGCCGGCAAGTCGTGGCTGGCCGGCAACGGCGTCCCGCGCACCAGCATCTACGCCGTCCGCACCGGCACCGACACCCTCACCAGCCTCACCGCCGTCGCCGAGCTCATGGCCGAGAGGGGGTGGACGTCGGCCACGATCGTCACCGACCCGGCGCACATGGCCCGCAGCCTCGCGATGGCCCGCGCGCTCGGCATCGACGCCCACGGCTCGCCCACGCAGGAGGGCTCGGGCACGCAGGTCACGGCCGACTACGTCCTGCGCGAGACCGCCGGCCTGCTCTACTTCTGGGCCTTCGAGCGCCGCGACGTCCCCCAGGTCGTCGGCACGTGATCGATCTGGAGGGGTGAGCGACGTCCAGAGACGTCGCTGAGCCATCCAGAGCGGGTACCCGCCCAGCGGCTAGGGTCGGCTGCGATGGACAGGACCGCGTTCGACGACGACCGGCTCTCCGACGGCTACGCCGAGCAGGACGAGGAGCGCTGGGTCGCCGAGCCCCCCAAGCGCGCCGGCCGGACGGCGTTCGCGCGCGACCGCGCCCGGGTGCTGCACTCCGCGGCGCTGCGGCGCCTGGCCGCCAAGACCCAGGTGCTCGCGGCCGGCGAGAGCGACTTCCTGCGCACCCGACTGACCCACTCGCTCGAGTGCGCGCAGGTGGGCCGCGAGCTCGGCGCGGCGCTCGGCTGCGACCCTGACCTCGTCGAGGTCGCGTGCCTGTCGCACGACCTCGGCCACCCGCCCTTCGGCCACAACGGCGAGGACGCGCTCGACCAGGCGTCGCAGGCGATCGGCGGCTTCGAGGGCAACGCGCAGAGCCTGCGCATCCTCACCCGGCTCGAGGCCAAGTCCTTCGGCCACGACGGCGGCCCGCGCGCCGGCGAGCCCGTCGGCCTCAACCTCACCCGCGCCGCCCTCGACGCCGCGACGAAGTACCCGTGGCCGCGCCAGGACGGACGCCGCAAGTTCGGCGTCTACACCGACGACCTCGACGTCTTCGCGTGGCTGCGCGACGGCGCGCCCGGCCAGCGGCAGTGCTTCGAGGCGCAGGTCATGGACTGGGCCGACGACGTGGCGTACTCGGTCCACGACGTCGAGGACGCCGTCGTAGCACGGCATCTCGACATCCGAGCGCTGCCCGGCGCGGGGGCAGCGGAAGACCCTGAGGGGCTCATCGCCGTCGCGCGCGGGTACGCGCCCGACGCCGACGACGCGGAGCTCGGCGCGGCCGTCGAGCGGCTCACCGCGCTGCCGTTCTGGCCGACGTCGTACGACGGCACGCTGCGCGACCTCGCGGCGCTGAAGAACATGACCAGCCAGCTCATCGGGCGCTTCTGCGCGGCCGCCGAGCGCGCGACGCGCGCCGAGCACGGCGACGGCCGGCTCACGCGCTACGCCGCCGATCTCGTCGTCCCGCGCGAGCAGCGCCTCGAGGTCGCGATCCTCAAGGCCGTGGCCAACCGCTGGGTGATGCAGCGCGAGGGCGCCGACGACGTCTACACCCGCCAGCGCGAGATCGTGCTCGAGCTCGTGTCGGCGCTGCGCCTGCGCGCGCCCGAGAACCTCGACCCGGCGTTCCGCGGGTCGTTCGAGTCGGCGCCCGACGACGCGGCGCGGCTGCGCGTCGTCGTCGACCAGGTCGCCAGCCTCACCGACCGCTCGATCGTCGCCTGGCACCACGACCTCTGCACCTGACCGGCGCAACCCCCTGCTCAGACTGATCGTGTGGGGGTTTCTGGGGCGCATACGCCCTCACGCGATCAGTCTCGGCGGAAGCTGCGGCGGTGCGAGGGCGCCGGGTGCCGGGAACCGCGGGGGCTGGCGCTTAGTCTCAGGGGAGACTCGAGGAGGTCGGCCCATGTCGGGGGAGAAGCAGAGCACGCGCGACAAGGCTGCGGCCGCACGTCAGGCCGCCGAGGCGCAGGAGAAGGCGCGCACGCGGCGCATCCAGATCATCGGCGGCGCGGTCATCGCGCTGGTCGTCGTCGGCATCATCGCCGTCGGCGTCCTGGGCAGCCGCTCCAACGACAACCCGAACCCCGACCTCGTGCTGCCCAGTCCCACAGCCGGCGCCCCGCTGCCGACCGGCGTCCTCGGTGCCGACGCCGCGCAGCCCTACGGCTGGCCGGTGAAGCCCGACGCGTCGGCGAGCGTGCCGCTCGTCGTCGTGTGGGAGGACTTCCAGTGCCCGTACTGCGCGCTGTTCGAGAACACGCAGGGCAAGGAGCTCGCCGCTGCGGGCGAAGCGGGCACGATCCGGCTGATCTACCGCCCGGCGACGTTCCTCGACAACAACCTCCCGCAGAGCGGCCTCGCTTCGGCCCGCGCCACCAACGCGTTCGGCGCGGCCATCGAGGCCGGCGTCGGGCTGAAGTACCACGAGCTGCTGTTCGCCAACCAGCCGCAGAAGGAGGGCGACGGCTTCAGCGACCAGCTGCTGCTCGACCTCGGCAAGCAGGCCGGCCTCACGGGCGCGGCGTACGACACCTTCGCCCAGCAGGTGACCGACCGGGCGTGGTTCGGCTGGGTCGCCAGCACGTCGCAGCAGTTCTACGACGACAACGTGCCCGGGACGCCGAACATCTCGGTCAACGGCACCGAGGTCCCGCAGCAGTACCTCGAGTCCGGCCTCATGGACTACATCAAGACCCAGTCCTGACCCACCTGCTCGCTCTGGAGGGGTGAGCGACAGCCAGAGACGTCGCTCACCCATCCAGAGCGGGTCCTGCTCCGAAGCACTGCTCATGAGGTGCTGCAGACGATCCGTGCGTGCGCGTGCGCGTGGGGTGAGGTGATGGTCCGAATGGCGTCGTCCGTTCGCCGGATTCCGTCGTCCTGCGCGGAATCCGTAACGACGCCGCGCCTACCGTCGATTCACAGGGGCCGCGGATTCCGCCGCGGGCCTCGGCTGCAGCCAGCACTGTGAGGAGGACGCCGCCCGTGCATCGGACCCGTGAAGGCCTCGTCGTACGCACCGACGTCATGCCCCAGGTGGGACGTGGCTGGTACGCCGACCCCGACGCCGTCATCGACCTCACCGACGGCGCGTCGCCTGCCTCGGCCGACCGTCCGCTGCGCTACTGGGACGGCTCCCGCTGGGCGCCGCCGGCCCGTCGCGGCGACCGCTGGCTGGTGTGGACGTGGTACGCCGTCGCCAGCCTGCTGCCCGCCGTCGTGCTGCTGCTCATGCCCGTCCTCGGCGCGACCGGCGTCGACCACGCGCTGCTCGACCGGTTCCTGCCGGCGCACATCGAGGGCACGGCGCGCGCCGACGAGCTGCTGCACGACGTCGTCGCCGCCACCGCGTGGACCGCGGTGCTCGTGGCGTGCTGGGGCGTCGTGCTCGGCGGCGTGATGTTCGCCGAGATCCGGCTGCGCTGCCGGACGGCGGCCCGCTGGTACGTCGCCGCCTGGTGGATCGCCGCCGCGCTCATCGTGCTCGCGCTCGCCCTCACCGTGGCCACCCCGGCCATCGCCGCTGCGCTCTGACGTCTCCCCGCGGTCCGGACCCCTCGGGGCCGGCGGGGACACGCGCGGGCGCCGAGTAGACATGCGAAGAAGATTTCGGGTATAAAACTTCGCATGTGGGGACGCAGGGGTGTGGGACTCGCGGGGCTGGCGCTGAGCGCGGTGCCCGCGGCGGTGGTGGCGACGTCGGGCTCGGGCTCGTGGACGGTGCCGGTCGAGCTCGGTCCGCTGGGGACGTCGGAGATCGGGCTCGTGCTCGACCCCGTCCGCGCGGTGCTGCTCGGCCTGGTGCTGCTGGTGAGCACGGTGGTCGCGGGGTACGTGAGCGCCAACCTCGTGGGGCAGCGACGGGTGGGCCGGTTCGCCGGCCTGCAGGTGCTGCTCGCCGCGGCGCTCGTGCTCACCGTGGCCGCGCCGAGCCTCGTGCAGCTGGCGGCCGCCTGGACGGCGACCAGCTGGGCCACCGCGGCGCTCGTGGGCCACGCCGCCACGGCCCCCGCGCTGCGGGCCAGCCGGCGCGTGCTGCGCAGCCTCCTCATCGGCGACGCCGCCGTCTGGGCGTCCGTGGTCCTGGCAGCTGCCGCGCTCGGCACCACCGACCTCGACGCCGTCGAGCCGGGATCCCTTGCGGGCGTGGTCATCGCGGCGCTGCTCGTGATCGGCGGGCTGGTGCGCAGCGCCCAGGTGCCGGTGAGCCGCTGGCTCCAGGAGACCACCGAGGCGCCCTCGCCCGTCAGCGCGCTGCTGCACGCCGGCGTGGTCAACGGCGTCGGCGTCGTCGTGCTCCTCGCATGGCCGCTCGTGGCCGCGTCGTGGCCGGCCCGCGCGATCGCCGTCGCCGCCGGTGCCGCGACCATCGCGGTCGGCTGGGCCACGTCGCGGGTGCGCCCGGACGTCAAGGGCCGCCTGGTCTCCTCGACCTCGGCGCAGATGGGCTACCTCGCCGTCGTCGCGGGCCTCGGGGTGCCGGCCGCGGTGCTCGTGCACGTCGTCGGTCACGGCCTCTGGAAGGCCGCCCTGTTCCTCGGCGCCGGGTCGGCGGTCGACCGGGTGCGGCGCGCCGGCGCCGAGGGCCACGCCCCTGCCCGGGCCTCCCGTGCCGCTGCGGCGGCGGTCGCGGCGTCGGCCGTCGTCGTCGCCGCGGCACTGCCCTGGCCGGGCGAGAGCCTGCTCGCGACGCCGTCCACGCTGCTCCTCGTGGCCGCGGCCGCCCTCACCGCCGCCGTGGCCGCCGCCGGCGCGCTGGGCCGCGGCCGCGCGGCCGGCTCCTTGTCGGTGGCCGGCGTCGCTGCTGCCGGCGCGGCCTACATCGTGATCGTGCGCGCCGTGGAGACGTCGCTCGCCGACGAGCTGCCGCTCGCGGCCGCCGCGTGGGGCGAGCCCGGCTCGTGGATCGAGCTCGCCGTCGTCGTCGGGCTCGCCGCTGCCGCGCTGGTCGCCTGGCGCCTCGACCGCGCCGCCTCGGCGGGCGGCGCCCCGCGGGTCGTGGCCTGGGCCGCGCGCCAGACCCTGCCCACCCCGCCGGTGCGCCGCATCGCTGTCGAGGCGGTCGAGCAGCCCGAGGCGCTGCTCGACGCGAAGGACGTGCGGGCCGCGGTCGACGTCGTGTCCGACGTCGTCGCCCCGCTCTGGCCGCTGCACGCCTTCGTCGCGAGCAACCCGCTCGCCGGCCTCGAGGTGCTGCCCTTCCGCGACGCCCTCGCCGCCGCTTCGGTCTCGTGGGGCAGCCGCCCCGGTATCGACGCCGCCATGTTCCGTGCCGCGGTGCGCGAGGGCGCCGTCGACCGCGACGTGCTCGCGCGGATCTGCGCCGAGGTGGCCCCCGGGCCGGACCTCGTCATCAACTCGCCCGTACGCACCCGCACCGAGCTGGTCGAGGCGCTGCTCGCCGACGACGCCGTCGAGCCGCGGGTCGCGCAGGCCACCGCCGCGCGGCTGGAGCAGCTCGGCCGGTGGATGCGCACGGTCGAGCCGGTGCGTACGCCGGGGGAGCGGGCGGCCATCGCCGACCCGCGCCTGGCCGACGTGCAGCAGCGCGTCCGCGACCTCGTGTCGATGCACGCGGCTCGCGTGCTCGGCGACCCGGCATGGCCCGCGCAGCACGGGATCTGGGGCGCGCTCCTCGACGACGACGTCGACCGCGCGCTCGGCCTCGACGGCGCCGACGCCGTGCTGGCGCACCTGCCGCGCCACGCGCCCGACGCCATCGCCGAGCTCGCCTCGCGCCTGCACGCCGAGGGCCACGAGGTCGTGCCGGTGCTCACCAGGCTGCTCGCTCGCGATCCCGGCTACGTCGCGCACCTGCAGTGGCGCCGCCGGGTCGGCCTCGACGTCGGCCACGCGCGCATCGAGGACCTGCTCGCCGCCCGGCTCGCGCTCGACGTCGTCGTCGCGGCTGCCGGCCCGCAGGAGATGTCCGCGACCGGCGCCGACGACGAGCTCGCCGCCGCCGTGGCCGTGCTCGTGCAGGCCATCGGCCTCGACCTCGCCGAGACCAGCGACGACGTGCTGCTGGCACTCTCCGAGATCGCCGACGCCGTCCTGCTCGCCGGGCCCGAGATGCTGCGCTTGCGCGCCTGGGAGGAGTCGTACCGCGAGCCGCTGCTGGCACGGGTCGCGGGACGCGCCGCCGCCCTCGCCGACGGCGTTCGCACGACGCCGGAATCGCCTGAGGCCCAGGTGATCACGTGCATCGACGTCCGCTCCGAGCCGATGCGCCGCCGCCTCGAGGCGCGGGGGCCGTGGGAGACCCTCGGCGCCGCCGGCTTCTTCGGCATCCCGCTGCGCCACGTCGGGCCCACGGGCGCCGTCAGCGACCGCCTGCCCGCGCTGCTGCTGCCCGACCGCCAGGTGGCCGAGACCGGCACCTGCTCGGTGGGCGCCCAGGCCGGGTCGTCGATGGAGCACGCCGCGCATGCGCCCGACCACGTGGGCGGTGCGGCGTTCGCGCTGGCCGACGCCGCCGGCTGGGCGGCCGGGCCGTGGGCGGTGCTGCGCACGTTCGCGCCGCGCACGGCCGACCGGCTGGCCCACCGCTGGCAGCGCTCGCACGCGCCGCGCTCCACGGATCTGGTCGTCGAGGGCGACGACCTGTCGCCGCTCGGCTTCAGCCTCGACGAGCTGGCCGACCGCGCGCAGGCCTTTCTCGCCGTCTGCGGCCTCGACCGCCCGGCGCCGCTCGTGCTGCTGCTCGGCCACGGCGCCCACGTCACCAACCAGCCGCACGTCGCGGCGTACGACTGCGGAGCCTGCGGCGGCAACCCCGGAGACGTCAGCGCGCGGACGATGGCGCGGGTGCTCAACGACGTCCGGGTGCGCGACGTGCTCGCCGTGCGCGGCGTGAGCATCCCGGCCGACACGGTGTTCGCCGCGGCGCTGCACGGCACGACCGACGCCACGGTCGAGGTGCTCAGCGAGGTGCCGGCGTCGCACCGCGAGATCCTCGGGCGCGTCGTCGCCGATCTGCGCGACGCGCTGGCCGAGGGCACCGACGTCGGCCTGCAGGCCACGCGCGCCTCCGACTGGGCGCAGGCGCGGCCCGAGTGGGGCCTGGCCCGCAACGCCGCGCTGATCATCGGGCCGCGCTCGCTCACGGCCGGCCTCGACCTCGACGGCCGCGCGTTCCTGCACTCCTACCGCCACGACCTCGACGCCGACGGCAGCAGCCTCGAGTTCCTGCTCACCGCGCCGATGGTGGTCGCGCAGTGGATCAGCTCGCAGTACTGGGCGGCCACGGTCGACCCGGAGCGCTTCGGCGCCGGCGACAAGACGCTGCACAACATCGTCTGCCGCCCGGACTCGGGGCCGTCGTCGCTGACCGGCGTCCTCGTGGGCGCGCGCGGCGACCTGCGCCTCGGCATCCCGTGGCAGGCGGTGTCCGAGCACGCGCCCGTCGACGGCGTCTGGCCCGCGCTGCCGCACCACGAGCCGCTGCGCCTGCTCGTCGTCGTCGCCGCGGAGCGCTCGGCGATCGACGCGGTGCTCGCCCGTCGCGACGAGGCCGCCCGCCTCGTCGCCGGCGAGTGGGTCACCCTCGTCGCCGTCGAGCCCTCGACCGGCCACCTCCACCAGCGCACCCCGCACGGCACCTGGACCGACGTCTCGCCCA
This sequence comes from Actinomycetota bacterium, assembly GCA_020161245.1. Classification (GTDB taxonomy): domain Bacteria; phylum Actinomycetota; class Actinomycetes; order S36-B12; family CAIYMF01; genus Longivirga. The sequence continues at coordinate 109,195 of JAIUOK010000006.1, forward strand.
CCTCCGACGACGACCGAGTCACCGCCTGAGGGCTCGCTCTGGATGGGCGAGCGACGCCTAGAGCGGTCGCTCACCCATCCAGAGCGGGTCAGGACGCGATGCGGAGGCTGATCTCGGAGGCCCGGGCGGTGAAGCCGGGGCCGGACGGCGCTGCTGCGTAGACGCCGACGTCGAGCACGCCGGGCATCCGGAACTGGCGGATCATCCGCCACTCGCCGTCGTCGGTGTGGCGCACGAACGACTCGACGACGTCGCCGTGGCGCACCACGCGCAGCCACCCGAGCCCGTCGACGTCCGAGCGCGACCAGTCGGAGTCGTGCCGCGTACGGACGCCGCCGACGCACAGGGTGCCGTCGAGCTCGTAGCTGGTCTTGTACCAGTCGGTCTCGTTGCTGAGCACGAGCAGGCCTACCTGGTCGTACTGCGTGGCGAGGTCGGCGTCGAAGCGCGCGGAAAGGTCGACGTCGCCGCCGGCCCGGGCGACCAGTGCGTGGCCGTTGTGGGCGACGACGCCCGACGCCGTGTGCCGCCAGTAGTCCGACCCGTGCGTCGCGGTCAGCGTCACGACGCCGGCGTCGAGGTCGACGTCGGACTCGGTGACCCGTGTCCAGACCCACTCCAGCCCGGCCATCCCGCTGCTGCCCATGGCAGTCCTCCCCGTCCCGGTGCTCGCAGTGTGACAGCGCACCGCTGACAGGACGCCGTCATTGCGTCAGCCGGGCAGGCCCCCCATTCCCGGGACGCCCGGGCCACGCCGAACCCAGGCAAGCCCGCGAAACCGCCCCTGTTCTTGCGCCATGTCCTGGGTTCGGCGTGGGTGGGGCGGCGGGTAATTAGCGGCTGGCGATGACGCCGTCGATGCGGACGGGCTTGCCGCTCGAGGCGACGACGACGCGCACGTGGGCTTTGCGCGCCGAGAACCGGGGGAGCAGCAGGATCTTCTGGGCTGCGTAGGTGCCGGCCAGCGAGACGCGCCCGACTTTGCGGCCGCCGACGAAGACGTCGACCGCGCCGCAGCCCGGGCAGGTGGTGGCGACCAGGCCCGCGCGCGTCACCGGCCCGGGCAGGGCCACGTAGAGCGCGGCCCCCTTGCTCGTGGTGCTCGAGACGGAGGCCGCGAGCCAGCGCGGATCGTTGGTGCGCCGCCACCTGCCCTCGGTGAACAGGTCGCGGTCGTCCATGGGCAGCTCGGTGCAGCGCGGCACGGTGCGCGTGGTGCGGCTGGTGAAGTCGGTGAGCGAGAGCCGGAAGCAGTAGCGGTGGCCCGTGAAGGCCACGTAAGTGCGCGAGCTGCCCTTCATGGCGCGTGCGCCGACCAGCCAGCCGGTCGACGGGATCCGCTCGAACGACGGCGTGAAGGTGAGCTGCAGGTCGTTCTGCGCGATCCCGAGGCCGTTGCCGTCCGACGCCGTCCACGCCAGCGGGATGCGCCGGGTCAGGGAGTACGTCGGCAGCGCCGCCATGCTGCCGGTGGGCGCGGCGGTGTCGAGCGGCTCGGTGCAGTCGCCGTGGTCGTGGTCCGCAGCGCCGTTGGCGTCGGGGCACATGGCGCCGGTCCAGACGACGCCGTCGGTGGTCGCCCCGGTCAGATCGGCCCCCAGCAGGTCCGCGCCCGAGAGGTCGGCGCCGGTGAGGTCGGCGTCGACGAGCACGGCGTCCCGGAAGGTCGTGCTGCGGAGGTCGGCGCCGCTGAGGTCGGCGCCGGTCAGGTCAGCGCCGTAGAAGTTGCTGTCGTGCAGGTCGCGCCCGTGCAGGTCGATGCCGGCGACGTCGGTGCCGACGAAGCTCACGCTCGGCCCGACGAGGTTGCCGTCGACGAAGGCGTAGCCCGGCGGGAGGGCGGCCGGTGCGCCCGTCGCGAGCACGATCCCGAACCGGCGGAACGTGGCCGACGACAGGTCCATCCCTTCGACGTCGCTTCCAGAGAGAAGCACGTTGGTGAAGACGGCGTGCGACAGGTCCAGACCGGAGAGGTCGGCGTTGTACGCGGCGGTCGAGGTTGCCCTCATGTACGGGCCCCAGAGGTTCGGCCCCTGGACGACCCAGCCCTGCGGGAGCCCGATGGGCTGACCGCTGGCGCTGTTGAACGTGCCGCCATCGAGGAGCGCGCCGGTGAAGTCGGCACCTCGCACGTCCATGCTCTCGACGACGGCGTTTCGGAAGTCCGCACCTGACAGATCGGCGTTCAGGAAGGTCACGGTGTCCAACCGGGCGCCGTCGAACGTGGCGTCGGACAGGTCGGCGCCGGTCAGGTCGGCGACGTAGATCCACGCGTTGCGGAGGTCCGCCCCCGAGAGGTTGGCTCCCTCGAGATGCACCATCGTGAGCCGGGCGCCCCGGACCGTGCCGTCCGGCAGCACGGTGAACAGCGAGCAGCCCGACCAGTCGACGCCGGGGCTCGGTGCGGGGGTCAGCTCGCCGGTGGGCGACACGGTGGGGCAGGTCGCGGCGCCGGCGGCGGGAGTCGCCACCAGGCCCATGCCGGCTGCCAGTGCTGCGGCCGCGATGAGCGCAGCGGCACGTCGTCGACGCATCCCCGTCCCCGTTTCCCCCGAGGGGCCGCCGCGCGACCCGACCCGCGCAGTGTGGCACCCGGGCCACGTCGAACCCAGGATTGCCCGCGAGACCGACCCCGTTCTTGCGGGATTCCCTGGGTTCGACGTCGGTCCTGACGGCGCGACCGCCGAAGGTCATGCAGGGGGACGACGCAGCGAGAGCCACGCCTCGACCCGCGCCTGAGCGCCGGCAGACAAGACTTCCTGATGGTGGTACCGCTCATAGATCTCCTGGGCCTGCTCCAGCGACTCGACACCGCAGGCCTCGAGCAGGAAATGGATGTCATCGGTATCGCGGACGCCGCGGTTGGCCGACATCTTCATGGCGAGGAGCAGCGGGGTGGAGGCGATGAAGACGGACACGTCGCCCTCTCTCAGCAGCTCGACCCAGTCGTCATCGCCGACGAACGGCGTCTTGGCCTTGACGGCATCGTTGAGCCAGTCGGGACGCAGACCGTGCTCCGCGGCCATCTCGTCGACGACGTCCTGCACAGAGCCTGCGGGATGGATGAGCACGTCGATGTCCTGCGTGACCCGACGATCTGCGTTCAGCAGAGCGATGGCGGCGCCGCCCACGACCCGGATCCCCACGCGGGCTCGGTTCGCGCTGACGCGCCGTGCCAGCTCCCTGAGCAGCGGCTGGATATCGCCCGGCTCGAGCAGGTCGCCGATCACAGGCTCTCCAGCTCCTGGCGATGGAGGTAGACGCCGTGCCGACGGATCTCAGGGGGCGTGTTGCGCCGGGCGGCACGGCGGAGAGCCGAGATCGGCTCGACGTCCCAAGGCTCGGCCAGCGTGTACGCCGGATCATCGAGCCAGCCCGGCCTGGGGAGGCCCCTGAGCCGGTAGTCGGTGACGGCTGCCAGGACGGCGTCATGGCGGGCCGACCCAGTCGGGAGGGGCGGGGTGACCGCGAGGGCCACCCTCGTCGCGTCGGGCTCGCGGGCCAGATCGTCCGCGAGCTGGATCAGCTCACGCCAGGCGCGCGGCGCATCCTCGGACTGCACGGACTCGCGGATAGCTGCTGACGCCTCCCACACCGGCCTGCCGCGTGTGGGGAGGGCGCTGACGCGGTACCCCAGCGGGGCCAGCAGCTGCTCGAGGCGGTCGACGGTGGTGTCGTGGGCGCCGGTTTCGATGTCGGCGATGCCTGGCTGCCTCACCCGGGCGCGGTCTGCCAGGGCGCGCTGGCTCAGCCCGCGGTCGTGTCGTGCGGTGCGCAGGAGCGCTGCAGCTGTAGGCATCATGACCTCCGATACGATATATCGTATCGCATGCGATGGCACCCGGGCCACGTCGAACCCAGCTTTACCCGCGAGACCGACCCCCTTCTTGCGGGGTTTCCTGGGTTCGACGTGGACGCCGCCGCCCCGTCAGGTGCCGCCTGACCACGCTCCGCATCGACGTCAACTGAACAGCCGCAACGGGTTCGGGGGATAGCGTCGGGGTACCGACGAAGGACGAGGACGTCATGGACCTGTGGGGCACACCCGAGCGCCGGCTGCTGCGCGAGACCGCGCGCCGGTTCGCCGAGGAGCGGCTCGTGCCGCGGCTGGCCGAGTGGGAGGACGCCGGCACCATCCCGCGAGCGGTGCACAAGGAGACGGCCGACGCCGGACTGCTCGGCATCGGCTTCCCCGAGGAGATGGGCGGCTGCGGCGGCGACCCGGTCGACGCGTTCGTCGTCGCGGAGGAGTTCATCCTCGCCGGCGGGTCGTCGGGCCTCATCGCTGCGCTGTTCACCCACGGCATCGCGCTGCCCCACATCGCGCTCTCCGGCCAGCAGCCGCTCATCGACCGCGTGGTGCGGCCCGTGCTCGCCGGGGAGGCGATCGCCTCGCTCGCGATCACCGAGCCCGACGGCGGGTCCGACGTCGCCGGTCTGCGCACCCGGGCGGTCCGCGACGGCGACGATTACGTCGTCGACGGTGCGAAGCTCTACATCACCTCGGCCACCCGCGCGGACTTCATCACCACCGCCGTCCGCACGGGCGGCGACGGCGCCGGCGGGATCTCGCTGCTCGTCATCGAGACCGACCGGCCCGGCGTCACCATCTCGAGCCCGCTGAAGAAGATGGGTTGGTTGTGCTCCGACACCGGCGAGATCGCCTTCGACGGCGTCCGCGTGCCGGCGTCCAACCTCGTCGGGGAGCCGGGCTCGGGCTTCCTGCAGATCGTCGGCCAGTTCGCCGCCGAGCGGCTCTCGATCGCCGTGCAGGCCTACGCCACGGCGCAGCGCTGCCTCGACCTCAGCCTGCAGTGGTGTGCCGACCGCCAGACCTTCGGAAAGCCGCTGGTGGCCCGCCAGGTCGTCGCCCACAAGCTCGCCGAGATGGCCCGCGACGTCGACGTCGCCCGCACCTACACCCGCGCGGTCGTCGCCGACTGGCAGGCCGGCGAGGACGTCCTCATGCGCGTCGCGATGGCCAAGAACACCGCGGTCGCCGCCTGCGACCGCGTCGTCGACGCCGCGGTGCAGCTGCACGGCGGGTTCGGCTACATGCGCGAGGCCGAGGTCGAGCGCCACTACCGCGACAGCCGCATCCTCGGCATCGGCGGCGGCACCAACGAGATCATGACCGAGATCGTCGCCAAGCTCCTCATCCCGCGCGTCTGACGCCGCCCGCTGGTGTGACGGCGACCGCTAACGCCATCGCAGCGGGGGATCGGAACGACGCCCCAAGCTTGCGAGACGCCCCGGCGCAGCCTGGACGAGCGCCGCCATCGTCCGGCCCCATCGGCTTCGGCGGCGCCGAGGCTCGAGACCAGGGATCGGATGCTCCGCCGCCGCCTGCGCCCTCTGCACTCCCACGTTGATCCCCCTCTTGCTGCCAGATGCGGTCAGACCCTGCCGCAACCATCTGCCGCTGGCCTCGCGTGCATCACCCAGCCGGACCATGAGGGCGGCGAGCAGGGGACAGAGGGGGTGCGCCTGAGCCCCGCTTGTTCGACGGATCGTGCCTGCCGCCGTGACCCGACCGTCATGATGATGACTGGCGACTGGCGAATGAGGGGGAGGCATGACGCAGCACGAGCAGAACCAGTTTCGCATTCTCACCGTGTCAACGGCGAACGTCTGCCGCTCACCAGCGATGGAGATGCTGCTGCGCTGGGGTCTGCGCGGGGTCACAGATATCGCTATCGCGAGCGTCGGGACCGCGGCCGACATCGGCAAGCCCGTGGACCCGATCATGGCGGGGCTTCTGGATCAGGGCGGCCTGCTGATCGAAGGCTTCCACTCGCGTCAGGTGCACGTGCGGATCCTCGAGCGAGCCGACTTGATCCTGTGCGCCACACGGCGCCACAGGACCGATGTCATGACGATGTCGCCGAGTTCTGTGCGGAGGACGTTCACTTTGCGCGAGATCGCGCGGCTGGCACCGGCAGTCGATCAGCAGAGCATGCCACGCCCCGACGTGGTCACGCCCAGCGAGCGCATCCGTAGCGCCATGCCTTTGCTCCGCCTCGAGCGCGGTGCTCATGTGGCGAAGAGGCCTGAGGACGACGACGTCGAGGATCCGACTGGTCGTTCCCTCGAGCACCACCAGAAGGCCCTCGACCAGATGCTCCCGGGCGTAGAGGCGCTGCTCGCGCTCACGTGACTTCGCGCGTGCCGTAGTCCACCCGCGTCGGAGCCCGGCCGTCCTCGGTGCCGGTGTACCGGCACAGGCGCTCCGTGATGTCCGCGTAGGGCAGAGGATCCCGCAAGTACCGCCGCTCCGCGTCCCACACGGAGTGGACGATGTGCGCCTCCTGCTCGGAGAGGTCCGGGTGCAGAAGCCGGAGCGCCCATTCCACCGGCCACTCAACTGAAGCGACGTGATCAGGGGCGGTTGGCGGAGCAAGGCCGGCGGGCACCTCGCCCGCGATCAGGCCTTCGTCCCGGGACTGATCGATCCAGGCGCTGATGAAGCGACGCGACAGCTCATCGGTCTGCCAGGTGCTGCCATCCCAGACGGCGATCACACCGCCGACCATCCGTCGGTACTGCTCGAAGGCGCAACGGGGACACAGGCTCATCCCGAAGCTGTCCTGCCCGGCCTGGGCAAGCGTGCATGCCGTGAACACGACCTCGAGGGCGCCGTGCGTCCTGCAGGGAGTTGGCGGGCGCGCCTCGAGCAGGTCCTTCTCTGCTGGCATCTCTCATCACCCCGCGGCGTCCCAAGGGCACGGAGCATCAGCATGGATCTGCGTCCCACGGCGAGTCATCTCGAGCGTCAGCGCCAGCGCTTGCCGGTCCATGACAGGTCGTCCTCGCGGAGCCAGTGGAGCCAGTTGGTCTCGATCGTGTCGGCCAGGGTCGGGGTGTGCATCGGCGTCGTCGGGACGGGCCGGATCTGGGCGGAGCCGCCGGGCTCCCAGTGCGTCGTCCAGAGGGTGCTCGAGCCGAGGTCGATCGCGAGGGTGTAGCGCGTGTGCTCGGTGCGCATGTCGCTGAGCAGCGGGAGGAACCCGGGGAAGAGCGGTGCGCTGGTGTGGGCGGTCCAGTGCCACTCGGGGTGGGCCATCGCCTCCTCGATCAGCCGCCGCTCGTGCAGCGCCTCGTCGAGGCTGAGCAGCACGTTGTGCGAGGCCTCGGCCTGGAAGCGCGTGTCGACCGTGCCGTTGTGCCAGCCGAACCAGATCTCGGCGAGCACCGGGTCGGAGTCGATGCCGGCCCGGCGCAGCTCGAGCTGCACGCGGTCGGCCGGCAGGCCCGGGTGCAGCAGCGCATCGACGTCGGCCCCGCGGTCGCGCCACTCCTGCTCCCACGCCTCGAGCAGGGCCGGCAGCCGCAGGGCGTCCGCGCGTACCCGCTGCGGGTCGGGCTCGGGCGTCGCGACGCCGGGCTCCTCGTGCTCGTAACCGCCGCCGTCGACGTCGCCGCTGCTCATCGCGGTGAAGGTGAAACCGCCGCTGTGGTGGGCGATCCCGGCGTCGCCGCTGACGAGGAACGGGCCGTCGGGGCCGTAGGAGACCCAGCCGAAGGCAGGGGACTCGCCCTGTGCTTCGAGCTCGGCGATCTGGGCGCGGATGTCGTCCGGCCCGAGCTCGGCCGTGACCTCGAAGGTGAAGCCGCCACTGTCCGCCGCGCCAGGCGGCCGCTGCCAGGCGCCGCCGCGCCACACCTGGGCCCAGGGCAGCGCGAGGTCGTCGACCTGCGTCGCGACCCACTGCGCGAGCGTCTGCTCCACGCGCTGCATGCTCGGCCCCTGGCCCGATCCCGGCGCAGGATGCGTGCCGTACCAGACAAGGCCGGAGTCGAGGTCGACCCCGAGGGTGCCGCCGTCGTCGGCGGTCAGCAGCGGCAGGTAGCTGTCGATCCAGCTGGTGATGGTGCGCTCGGGGTCGAAGGCCTCGGGCGGGAAGCTGGCCTCGTGGGCCTTCACCGCTGCCACAGCGCGCTCGCGCTCGCGCAGCGACTCCTCGATGGAGAGCAGCCGCTGGTGCATCCAGCCCGGCAGTGTCCAGCTGGGCGCGGCCGCGCCGTCGTGCCAGCCGAACCACGCCTCGGCGATGGCGGTGCCGGCCACGGGCAGGCCCTCGAGAGTCGCACGGACGACGTCGGGCGGCAGGCCGGGCGCGAGCAGCTGCTCCACGGGCGCTCCCTGGGCCCGCCACCCGTCCTCCCACGCCGCCAGCAGCGCGGGGAGGGCCTGGCTCACGGCCAGCACCTGATCGGGGTCGGCGACCGACTCCGGCCCGCGCGGGATCACGAACGGCTCCGGCTCCGGCTCGGGCTCCTCGGGCTCGAGCCCGCGCACCATCGCCAGCGCCCGCTCGCGGTCGACGGCATACCGCTGCGACTCCCAGTCGTCGCCCAGGCCGGGGTCGAACGGCGGGTCGTCGACGCCGTCCGCCGGCGGCACGCCCAGGCCGTCGAGCAGCGCGCCGGCCTGCTCGCGCATCTCGGCCTCCGTGAACGCGCGGCTGTAGACGGCGAGGGGGAGCGCCTCGAGCGCCGCCGTCCTCGCGTCCTCGTGGCAGGCCAGCTGCAGCGCCGAGATGGCGTTGCGCCGCAGCTCCGCGGCCAGGTAGTACGCCTTCGGGTAGCCGCCGGCCCGCGAGGGGTCCGTGCGGTAGCGCACCTGCTGCTCGCGGTGCAGCTCGTCGTAGAGGCTCTGGGCCGGCTCGAACGACGCCGACGTGCCGCGGCCGAACTGCTCGAGCACGGCCTGCGCGCGCGGGTCGGCTGCGATGTCCATGCCCTCGATCGCCTTGCGGGCGGCCCACTCCGCGAGGGCGCGCTGCGCGAACGGCCCGGCGTCGGCGATCCGGCGTCCGAGGTGCGGGGCGTCGTACTGCCACTGGCCGAGGTCGTCGCCGACCTCGTGGATCGGCTCGGGCCGCGGGATCACGGGGTGGAACACGAGCTCGTCGATGTCGGGGGTGTCCAGCAGGGGGAGCCCGACGTGCCGCGCTGCCAGCTCGAGCGCCAGGGGCCGCCCGTCGACCCACTCGTCGGCCTCCTCCCGCGCGGCGAGCGCGGCGACGACGTCGGCCGGCGGCACCCCGAACGAGAACTCCGGCCGCGGTAGCTCGACGTCGACCGTCGAGACTGCGCCGTCCTGCGCCGTCGACCAGGTCTGGCCGACGTCGTCGTTCCAGTAGAGGCTCGCCACTGCGCCGCCGTCGCGGGCGAGCTCGAGCAGCACCTCGTGCCGCGAGCCCTCGAAACCGTTGGCCTCGATGCAGATCCAGCCGTCGCCGTACGGCGCGACGGCGACGTTGACCGCACCCCAGTCGAGGTCCTCGAGCGTGACACCCGGGGAGCCGTCGGCTCCGAAGGCCTCGAGCACCTGGTCGCGCGTGCGTCCGCGTACGAACGTGATGCACCCGCCAAGGTCCATGGCCTCAATCAGCGCCACCGCCGACCAGCCCGATGCGCCGCCGTACTCGTCGTCGCTCATCTCATCCCCCCGGTCACCGACCCTAGCCACGCCGGATCCCCCCCAGGGGCGGGTTCGCCGAGCCGACCGCCTCGCTGAGACTGATCGACTTTGCGTTTACGGGGCCCTAGTCGCAAACCTGATCAGTCTGAGCGGAGGGTGGCCCGCCTACTCGTCACGGTGGCGGGAGTCGACGAGGCGGAGGTTCCAGACCACCTGCTCGCGCTTGGCCTGCAGGGGAGCGGTCGACGTCGCTGCCGTGAGGTCGACGACTGTTGCGTCCTGTGCCGCGAACCGGTCGAGCAGATCGATCACCTCGGCGTCGACGGCGCTGTTGTCGATGCCGCGCACCGAGCGGTAGCAGACCAGCGAGCACAGCGCGGCCGACTCGGGGTCGGGGTCGCACGCGTGACGGAGCGCCTGCACCGCGGCGAGCGGGAGGTCGCGCCCCTCGTCCTGGGCGTTGTCCTTGCGCGCGGCGTAGAGCTCGTCGAGCAGGCTCTCCGCCGGTGCGAACGACGCGCGCGTGCCGCCGCCGAAGCCGGCCAGCACTGACTGCACGCGCTCGTCGTCGGCCACACCGGCGTCGACCACGGCGGCGCGTGCGAGGTGCTCGGCGAGTGCGCGCTGCGACGACGGCGGCGCATCGACGATGCGCTCGATGAGCCCGGGCTCGTCGGTGAGCACGATCGGCGCAGGCAGGGTGTCCTCGACGTCGCGGACGACGGGGTGGAACAGGATCTCGTCGGCCGGCGGCAGGTCCACCAGCGGCAGCCCGGCGGCGCGGGCCGCGAGGCCGACGGCGAGCGGGCGGACGTCGGCCGGCCCCGACGTGCGCGTGGCCTCGAGCACCGCGCGGACGTCGTCCATGATCGGCGCGTTGGGACTGCCGTCCTTGGCGAGGGTCCAGGCGATCGGGCGGCCGTCGCGCCAGGTGGTGCTCGCGCCCGCGCCCTGCGCGGTGAGCCGGCTGAGCACCTCCGGCCGCGTCCCTTGCCGGCCGCGGTGCTCGAGCACGATCCAGCCGTCGGCGCAGGGCACCAGCGCCACCGACGCCGTCGTCGCCTCGCCCGGCGCCCCGAGCACGCCCGACATCCCGGTGGCGCCGAACGCCTCGAGGATCGCGGTGCGCTCGACCCCGCGCAGGAACGTCGCGGTGGCGTCGGATCCCTCGCCGAGACTCGCGAGCCCGGCGTCGTCGAGCCACGGCCAGCCGGCGGGGGCCGGGGTCTGCGGGATGGTCTCGGCGTCGTCGAGGTCGGCGTCGCGATGGTCGCCCGTGGACGCGTCGATGCCGGTCATGGCAGATCCCCTTGCCCCCCGTGCGTTTCGCCCCCGTGCCCCTCGTGGGAACCCTAGCCAGCACACGGCTTTCCGCCGCGGATCTCGACCGCGGGGGACGGCGTGTTTCAGGACATTCCGGACATGGCACCGACAGGTCGCCCGTGTGGGTGGCCAACGACGGGTAGTCCGCCGTCCGCCGCGCGGGGGAGACGCGCACCGGGCTTGAGAGCCCGGTCTAAGCCCGACGATCACGGGTTGGCCCCGTCGAGGGTGCCTACTAGGTCACCTTGCGGCCGATCCGGCCTGGACTGTCGGTCAACCGTCGAGTCGTCGGGTTCTCCGGCTGCCGTCACCCACCGGGCCCGGACATGCCTCGAGGCCCTCTCCTGTGGGGGAGCGGGCTTCGGGGCGGGGTCGTTAGAAGGGCGGGATGTCGTCGTCGGGGTCGGGCTCGCTCGGCGGGCCGAGGCGCAGCAGCTCGCGCAGGGTGCGACGTCCGGGCTGCTCGGGGCTGCCTGGTTCGTCGGTTCCTGCGTGGTCGGGCGGTGATGCCCAGGGTCGGGGGGTGACCTTGAAGCCGATGGGTGGTTGGTGGCCCCATCGGT
>JAIUOK010000007.1 GCA_020161245.1 Actinomycetota bacterium
GGCGATGTACTCGACGATCGCCTCGACGGTCTCCTCGGTGTAGCCGAGCTTGCGCAGCGCCCGCGGGATTGTCTGGTTGACGATCTGCATCGAGCCGCCGCCCACGAGCTTCTTGAACTTCACCAGCGAGAAGTCCGGCTCGATGCCCGTGGTGTCGCAGTCCATCATGAAGCCGATGGTTCCGGTGGGCGCGAGCACGGAGGCCTGCGCGTTGCGCCAGCCGTTCTTCTCGCCGATCTTGATGCCCTCCTGCCACGCCTTCTGCGCGAGCTTGGCGACGTCGCCGTCGAGGCTCGAGACGGTGCGCAGGTTGTCGGTGGCCGCGGCGTGCTTGCGCATGACGCGCTGGTGGGCCTCGGCGTTGCGGGCGTAGCCCTCGTAGGCGCCGACGACGCCGGCGATCTCGGCGGAGCGCTTGTACGCCGTGCCCGTCATGAGCGACGTGATCGCGCCGGCGAGCGCGCGGCCGCCGTCGCTGTCGTAGGGCAGGCCGGTCGCCATGAGCAGCGCGCCGAGGTTGGCGTAGCCGATGCCGAGCTGGCGGTACTTGCGGGTGGTGTCGCCGATCGGCTCGGTCGGGAAGTCCGCGAAGCAGATCGAGATGTCCATCGCGGTGATGATCAGCTCGCACGCCTTGGCGAACGTGGCGGCGTCGAAGGTGTCGTCGTCCTTGAGGAACTTCAGCAGGTTGAGCGACGCGAGGTTGCACGAGCTGTTGTCGAGGCTCATGTACTCCGAGCACGGGTTGGACGCGGTGATGCGGCCGGTCTCGGGGTTGGTGTGCCAGTCGTTGATCGTGTCGTCGTACTGGATGCCCGGGTCGGCGCACTCCCACGCGGCTTGGCAGATCTTCTTGAACAGCTCGCGGGCGTCGACGGTCTCGATCACCTCGTGCGTGGCACGGGCGCGCAGGCCGAACTCGGTGCCCTCCTCGACCGCGCGCATGAACTCGTCGCTGACGCGGACGGAGTTGTTGGCGTTCTGGTACTGGACCGAGGTGATGTCCTTGCCGCCGAGGTCCATGTCGAAGCCGGCGTCGCGGAGCACGCGGATCTTGCGCTCCTCGCTGGCCTTGGTCTCGATGAACTCCTCGATGTCGGGGTGGTCGACGTCGAGCACGACCATCTTCGCCGCGCGGCGCGTGGCGCCGCCCGACTTGATGGTGCCCGCGGACGCGTCGGCGCCGCGCATGAACGAGACCGGGCCGCTCGCGGTGCCGCCGGAGGACAGCAGCTCCTTGCTCGAGCGGATGCGCGAGAGGTTGAGGCCGGCGCCGGAGCCGCCCTTGAAGATCAGGCCCTCCTCGCGGTACCAGTTCAGGATCGAGTCCATCGTGTCGTCGACCGAGAGGATGAAGCAGGCGCTGACCTGCTGCGGCGACGGCGTGCCGACGTTGAACCAGACCGGGCTGTTGAACGAGAACACCTGGTGCAGCAGCATCCACGTGAGCTCGTGCTCGAACGTGGTGGCGTCCTCCTCGGTGAGGAAGTAGCCGTAGTCGCGGCCGGCCTTGGTGTAGGTGAGCACCACGCGGTCGATGAGCTGGCGCAGGCTGCGCTCGCGGACGTCGGTGCCGACCGCGCCGCGGAAGTACTTGGTGGTGACGATCGTGGAGGCGTTGACCGACCAGAAGTCGGGGAACTCGACGCCGCGCTGCTCGAAGACGGTCTCGCCGGTCTTCCAGTTGGTCTGGACGACGTCGCGGTGCTCCCAGGTCACCTCGTCGTAGGGGTGTACGCCCGGCGTGGTGTAGATGCGCTCGATCGTCAGGCCGGCCACGCGGGGCTGGCCCTTCTTCGACGCCTTCGAGCTCGTCGTCTCCGTCATTCCTGTGTCCTCCGATGGCCGGCTCTGTCGCCCCCGACGGGTTGCAGAGTCCTGCTTGGTCTTCAACGTCTGGTGCCGTGCCGGTAGTCCGGATCGGCGGGGTCTCGCGGCCGCTTTGCGGGCGGTGGTGGTGCTGTGCGGGTGGTGCTGGTCGTGCGCGTGCCGGCAGGGGAAGACGCCGTGGTTCTGGCTGGGGTGTGCCCCGGATCAGGGCGAGGTAGTGCTGAGACCGGGCTCCTGCTTCGCGGCAGGGGCACGGAGATCTGTGGGCAGCTCGCGCTCGGCGCGCAGCAGGGCGATCTCGGCCTCGAAGTCCTCGAGGCCCTCGAAGGCCCGGTACACGCTGGCGAACCGCAGGTAGGCGATCTCGTCGAGGTCGCGCAGCGGCCCCAGGATCGCCAGGCCGACGTCGTGGCTGGCGATCTCGGCGCACCCGCTCGCGCGGACCGCCTCCTCGACCGCCTGGGCCAGCAGCGCCAGGTCGTCCTCGCTCACCGGCCGGCCCTGGCAGGCCTTGCGGACGCCGCTGGCGACCTTGGCCCGGCTGAACGGCTCGGTGACGCCGTTGCGCTTGACCACGGTGAGCGTGACCGTCTCCGCGGTGGTGAAGCGCTTGCCGCACTCGGGGCACTGACGGCGCCGGCGGATGCTCGTGCCGTCCTCGGACGCCCGGGAGTCGACGACGCGGGAGTCGGTGTGGCGGCAGAACGGGCAGTGCATGTCTGGCGCCTCCTCTCCCGTGCTCGTCGGGCCCGGATCCGTGTCCGGTTTGCCCTGGTTCGGCGCTGTTCGCCCGTCCCCCTGTGGACGGCGATGGGGATCCCCTGGGGAGAACCTGTTAGCCGCGGACCACAATCTGTGGATGACTTACAGCGATGTAACTACTAGATGTGGTGGAACCGTAGACCCCGCCTCCGACAGGCGCAAGGCCCTGATTCGGGCTCGGCGTGTCGTGATCTTGGAGCTCTGACCGGTGGTCGCGACACGCCGGATTTCCGTAGGGATTACGGCCGTGAGGATCCGTACGACCGGCTTCCGGACGGGCCCGCTGTCGGCGTGTCGCGGGCCCGATTCAGAGCATTCCAGAGGGGTCCGACACCCCAGATCGTCCACAGGCCGCGGCTGCGCACCCCTACATGTGGGGCGTCGGCGAGCAACGACCCGCCCGTCGCTGGCACCGTGCCGCCATGGGGGACGGGGACTGGGGATCCGAGATGTGGCACCGGGCGGCGGCCGGCCCGACCGACTGCCGCACCGATCCGCGCGGATGGCCGATGGACGTCGCGGTGGTCTGGGACGGCGGCGGCCGAGGGTTCGACTGGTACGACGGGACGGCCGACACGCTCGTGCCGCGCGTGCCGCGCACGGGCACCTTCGCCGCGTGGCTCCGCGAGATCGGGGTGGTCGGCGTCTTCGAGGGCGGGCGCTGGCGCAACGCCGTCGAGCTGGACGTGCTCGCCCGCCTGCGTGCGAACGCCCCTGGCAGGTGGCCGCCGGCAGCGGTGGACCTGCTCGAGCGTTGGACCGAGCGACGGCTGCCCACCTGGGACGAGCTCGTGGCCGCCGTCCACCCGGGCATGACGTGGGACGAGATCAGCACCTGGCTCTCGATCGGCGCGACGTCCGACGAGCTCGCACACGGCGGCACGGTGTTCGACGTGCCGGACGGCTGGTTCGAACGCATCGACCCGAGATGGGGCTGCCTGCTGGACGGGCGGCGCCTGCTCCTGCATGGCCTGAGCAAGGAACAGGCCCTCGACTACCCCGCCCTGGCGCGGCAGCGGCTCGCCTCGTCTGTCACCCCTGCTTACATCCACGAGCTGCAGGGCGACGAGCGGCTGCTGCTGGAGCTGGACGAGCATCTGTGGATCTGTGCCTCCGCCATCGGGCAGGCCCACGACCTCCTCGAGGTATGGCGCCGACGCCTCGTCGACAAGGACGCCAGCACGCCGATCCCAGCGCTCGACGAGTGGCCAAGCGGCGGGTTCATCGATGCGGAGGACCCCTTCCGCTACCGGCGCGAGGCGGGCCATCCCGCAGGCTTCACGGAGTCTCAGCGGCAGGAGGTACGTGCCGTGCAGTCCGAGCTCACGGCGCTCACCCATCGCGTCGTCGACGCCATCGAGGTCGTCATCGAGTCGCAGCGCCCGCCTGAGCGCGAGGAGCTCCTCTCGATCCACGACGCGATCGCCCAAGCTCGCGCCGTCCACGACAGGGGCGTGTGGATCTGCAGTCTCGTTGCCGAGTAGTGCTGCAGTCGCGTGCGGCCGTCGCCGCCGCCTGGACGCCGCGGTGCCGACATCACATGAGGGCGAAGGAGAAGTCGCCGTCGGCCGGGGCGTCGGTGGCGCTGTCGCGCAGCGAGACGACGAACCCGATGTACTGGGTGACGCCGGGCTCGCCGATCCCCGAGCCGCACAGCTGCGGCTCGAGGATCACGTTCGCCACCCGGCTCGACGACGTCACCATCGGCACGAGCACCGTGACGCCGTCCGTGGGACGGCCCGCGTAGGTCCAGCCGTCGGCGCTGTAGGTGGCCTCGGGGTCGACCACGACGCAGTACTCCCCCGTCGAGAAGCGCTGCGCCACGATCGAGCCGCCGGTGCACGTCCAGGCCGCGGACACGGGGCTGCTGCTGAGCGACGACGACGCCGACCCGGTGCGGATGATCGCCCGCGCGGCCACCGACCCGCCGACTGCGGGATCGCCCGGGATGAGCGGGCAGCCGTGGACGTACTCCGACGCCGGCACTCCCCCGAGCTTGCTGGAGTCGGCGGCCGTCCCGGTCGTGCGCAGGTAGCTCGATGCGGGCTGCCCGCCGAGCTTGGTGGCGTTGGCCGCGGTGCCCGCGACCGGCAGGAAGTCGGTGGCGCGCTTGCCCTGCAGGTACGACGCGTTGAGGTTGGGCACCTGCGTCGTCGACGACACCTTCAGCGGCGCCCGGCCCTTCGGCACGGTGATCGAGATGCCGGTGGCCGACGCCGACGTGCTCTTGTTCGTCACCTGCAGCTGCGCGCCGGCGGTGGTACCGGTGAGCGTCGACGTGCCGCCCACCGTGTTGGTGCGGCCGAGGTTGAAGATCGCGCCGACGCCGGTGCCGGCGTACGCGGCCTGGGCCCCGAGCGCGACGGCGGTGGCGACAGCGCCGGCAGCGGCACCCAGGGCGAACGTGCGACGGCGGGACATGCGGCGGCTCCCTCTCGAGGCGTCAACGGCATCGGGAGTCTGCCGAAGTTGCACGCGTCGGTGCCTGCCCTATGGCCGCGTGTCGCCCAGGTCGCCCAGTCAGCTCGATGCCGCGGGGCGGCGCAGACGGCGCACGCCCTTGAGGATCGCCTGGTCGATCGCGACGCCGACGCCGGCGTTGGCTGCCCCGAGCAGGGCGCCGCCGACAGCCAGGCCGAGCGGCGTCGTGCCCTCCGCGGCGTCGAAGATGCCGGCCTGCCAGAGCATGAGCGGCCAGACGACCGCGGCCGCGATGAGCGCGGTGCGCCACCACCAGCCGAGCACCAGACCGAACAGGATCATCGTCGGGATCATCAGCGGCTCCCCTCGTTGATGATCACAGTCCTCCGCCAGCGGCAGGTGCACAAGCCCCCGCCGCGAACAACGGTCACGCCGGCACGATGCCGCTCAGCACAAGGTGGAAGCCGTTCAGGTCCCTGGTGAAGGAGCCCGTCAGCTGCCAGCCGCTCCGGCCAGGAGTGCCTGAACTTTCGCGGGCGCTGTGCCTTGGAAGCTGCCGGCGTCGATGCGTCCGCAGCCGTCGAGCTCGACCAGGAAGGCGCGGCCGCCGTCGGTGGGCGAGAGCAGCGCGTAGCGCGATGCCTCCTCGTTGCAGGTGGTGACCGGGCCCGTCGCCCTAAGCGCCGAGCGGACGGCGTCGCTCGCCGATGTGTCCAGAGTGCCGCCCTCGACGAACGCGAGGAGCATGTCCTCGCCCGAGCCCTGCAGCGGTCGCATCACGCAGACCCGCAGCGTCCCCGACCCCAGCTCCCGGAAGGCGGAGAGGTCGACCTTGTCCGGCCTCGATCCGATGCCGCCCTGCCAACGCCCTCCGCAGCCGACCTCGGCGCCGCGGATGTCGAGCAGGATCGTGGCGTCCGAGGGCTGGTGCTCTGTCGGGTAGTCGAGCTCGGCATCGGCCGCGCGGCCGCCGAGGTCATGCAGCGCCGCGAGGACCGGGCGCAAGGGGCCGTTGCACGTGCCCTGCGGGAAGCGGGGCGCGAGCAGCCGCCCCTCCGCGTCGACGAGGTAGAACTCCTGGTACACCGGGAGACTCAGGGTGCAGGCGCTCTCCTCGGGCGGCTCGTCCGGCAGGCGCAGGGCCGAGACCAGTGCGTCGAATCCGGAGTCGTAGCGGCGCTCGTGGACGCCATAGGCCTGGGAGCCTGAGGCGAACTCGCGCATGAGCTGGTCGCACAGCACCACCCGCACCGGTTGGAAGTCGCCGATGCGCTCCCCGTTCAGCCAGGGGATGAGCCGCGGCGTGGCCTGCACGGCCGATCTCCCCTTCAAGCAGAGGCCCGTTCCGTCGGCGGCCCACGACTCTGTCGGCTCGGGCAGCGCACCGCCGTCGGCCTGGTGGACGGGTGCCGCCGAACTGCTCGCGGTCGATGGCACCTGCGCCACCGTGGTGCCGCACGCGGCAAGGGCCAGCGCCGACAGCACCAGGACGACCGGGCGCGCGGACGTACGGATCGACAGCATGCGACCTCCCCCGTGGCCGGCGTCCGTGCTGTGCGGCCGCCGACGGCCTGGGCAGCCACGACGGCTGCCACCGCCGTCCATGGTGGCGCAGCGGCGACCGGATGTCGCGGCACCCGGCGTGCCGACGTGTCGCGTCAGGCGTTGCCGGCGCGGCGCTGCTCGCGGATCTTCACGGGGCGGATCGACGACTTCTGGTCGAGGCTCACCGCCGTCACGAGGCCGATCACGGCCGCGATGAGGACGATCGGGATCTGGCTCAGCGCCTGGGTGCCGAGCAGCACCGTCACGAGGACGATCGACGTGATCGGCAGGCGCAGCACGGCCGACGTCGCCGCCACCATGCCGACCGCGATCGCGGCGGTGGAGCCGAAGCCGGGCAGGTTGCCGGCGAGGATGCCGATGGCCGCGCCGATGAACAGCGCGGGGAACGTCGGGCCGCCGCGGAACGCGCCGATCGACACGGCGTAGGCGATGCCCTTGAACAGGATGAGCAGCAGCAGCGTGCCGGTCACCCACTCCTGCGGGTTGCCCACGAGCAGGGGCAGCGCGGTCTCGCCGGAGAACAGGACGTCGGTGATCGGGCGGTCGGTGATCAGCGAGTACGCCGCCGCGCACAGGCCGACGATGAGGCCGACGACGACGGTGACGAGCACCGTGCGATCCTTGGCCTTCTCCGCCACCGTGAGCCCGACGCGCCGGGTCGCCTGCGCGAACAGCGCGCACACCAGCGAGAGCGGGATCGTCCAGAGCAGATCGGCGACGTCGAGGCTGCCCGCGGGGAGCCCGGGGATGCCGAGCGACGGCGCCTGGAAGCCAGTCCAGTCGCCGAGGCCGGTGAAGACCAGTGCGCCGACGCCGGCCGCCATCACCGCGGGCAGCAGGACGACGAGCACCTGCTGGCCCGCGAACCCGACCACCTCGAGCATGAGGACGACGGCGACGACGGGGTTGCCGAAGATCGTCGCGATCGCCGCGGCGGAGCCTGCGACCGAGAGCAGCGCGACAGCCTGCTGGTTGTCCGACAGCTTGGTCTGGCGCAGCGCGAACACCACCGCGCCCGCGCCGATCGCGACGAGCGGGGCCTCCGGGCCGACGACGGCGCCTAGCGTCAGCGACGCGATCGCGGCGAGAACGATGCCGGGCATCTCGGGGACCGTCGGCATGCCGCCGCCCAGTCCGTGCGCCGGGATGTGGCCGCCGACGCCGGGCAGCTTCTTGATCGCCAGGCCGACGAGCAGGCCCGCGAGGGCGAGCACGATGACGCCGTACCACCAGGCCGGCTCGCTCATGCCGAGGGCGTCCGGGACCGACGTCCACACGACGTGCTCGAGCCAGTGCACGAGCGCCAGGAACCCGTAGGCCACCAACGCGACCGGGATGCCGATGATCGCGGCCACGACCAGCAGCCCGCGGTAGCCGCGGCTGGTCAGCACCGCGACCAGCTCGGCGCCGGTGTCCTTCTCGGCGTCGGCCTGGTTGGCCTGCGCGGCGGCGTCGCTCATCGCCGTACCCCTCTCGTCCGGGGCCACCCTGCCAGAGCGGGCCTTCTCGCACCTCGCGGCACCCGCTGCTCAGACTGATCAGGTTTGCGTTTACGGGGTCCTATTCGCGAAGTCGATCAGTCTGAGCGAGTGGCTGGTGCGTCAGACGTCGATGTGCAGGTGGATGCTGACGGTGTCGCCGAGCTCGAGGGACTCCTTGCGGCGCACCATGTCCTTGAGCGGGACGACGTAGCCGCCGTCCTTGGGCCACAGCGACGTCGTCCAGCGGGTGCCGCCGATCGTGCACGCGACCGGGATCATCCCCCAGCCGTAGGTGACGATCTTCGACGCCGACTCGATGGCGGCCGACTCGTCGTCGGGCACGGTGAGGAAGTGGTACGGCGCCGGCCCGCGCCACTCCCAGATCTCGCCGGTGAACTCCAGCTCCACGCGTGCACGCTAGCCGCGGGCACCGACCCTCCGGACGATCTTGGTCGTCCGAGCGGACGATCGTGGCCCGGCCTGGACGTGGCTACCGTCGGAGCAAGGGGGTGCATCGATGGCAGACGCCTCGCCGGACGCCGCGCCGCTCGACGAGCCGCTCGACGAGCCGCGAATCCCGCGAGCGCGCCGCTGGGGCCAGAACACGGCGCGGGCGCTCGGCGCAGTCTTCGCGGCGTGTGTCGTCGTGCTAGTGGCCTGGTCCTTCAAGCCGACGCTGCTCGACTTCGGTCGGCCGGAGGGGTTCCGCTCCTTCGACGTCACAGGGGTCGTATCGGTTCGCGCCGGTGACTCCTATGGCGTGTACGCAGTTGCGCACAGCAAGGTCGGCCCGAGCAACGCGACGGTGGTCAACGACGCGGACAGTGGCTGGTGGCTATCTGTTCCCGGCGGGACGTACTTCGAGGGCGGCGGCGAATGCCTCGCGCAACTACGTCTGGACGGACGGCCGTACCTCCTCTTCACGACCCCGACAGACCCTGTCGGCACTCGGCTCACGGTGCAGGGCCACGACTTCACGGTGCGATCCATCGTGGACCCGAACCGGACCAACCCTCCGTCGTTGGGCTGCTGAGACGGCTTGCGCACCGGAGAGGCTGCTGCCGAACTGGGTCGCGGTGCCCGTCGCCGGAACTGGCTCCCCCGAGCCGGTCGACTGCTGCTGATCCCGTTCGGGGACGCCGGGCAGGACTCTGCCCCGCAGCTGTGGCGGCAGACCTGCGGGGCAGAAGCTGTGGATGGCTGAATCCGTGAAGGGTGGAACTGTCCGGCTCTATTGGTCGAGGGGACCCTTCATCTAGAACTCCGCGGGCCGGTGCGCTGCTCGGGCTAGGCGGAGCGGAGGCCGGCGTCGTAGCGGTGGTCGTGCTGGAGCTCGAGGAGCTCGTCGGCGGCGTCGTCGACGAGCTCGAGGGAGAACGAGCCGTCGGGCCACTCGTGCAGGTCGAAGGTCTTGTTCGCGTGCTGGGGCAGCACGAACGCGACGACGCCGAGCTCGTCGGTGGTGATCCGTCGTGCCGTCACGACGCCCTCCCCTGGGTGCGCTGGGACTCGCGGAACGCCTCGGCGATCTCACGGAGGCTGGCCTCGAAGCGGCCGTCGGAGGCGGACGGCGTGTTCACGACGCCGTTCTCGTCGGGGAACAGCAGCGTCAGCGAGTACGTGACGAGCCGCTCGTCGGGCTCGAGCTCCTCGTCGTCGTAGCGCTCCTGCTCCTCGAGCTCGAACGTCGCGTTCGGGAAGTCGCGGAGGCGGATACGGGCCCAGCCGTCGGCGTCGGTGGTGACGATCATCGGGCCGGGGCGGGGACGACGAGGGTCTGGCCGGGGACGACCGACTTCGAGTCGAGGTTGTTCAGCGTCGCGATGCGCTCGATCGTCGCGCGGACGTCGTCGCCGGGGGCTGCGCCCTTGGCGATGCTCCACAGCGTGTCGCCCGGCTGGACGATGACCTGCACGGTGGCGGGCACGGCGGCGTCGGAGCCGGCGCCGGCGGGCGTGCGGCCCAGCAGGCTGACGGCCAGGACGACGAGGAGCGCGAGCACCACGACGCCGGTGCGCACGAGACGGCGGCCGCGGCGGGTGAGCCGCACCGGCGCCGGGGCAGGTGCCGAAGCGTGCTGGACGCGCGCGGCCGGAGCCACCGTCCGACGGGTCGCCGGGCGGGCCGCGCGGGCCGGGGCGGGGATCGTGATCGCTGCCATGACTGCCTCCGTCTGTCCTGCTGTCGTACCGCCGGGCCGCGGGGAATCGGGTCCGGTGGTGCGGCGGGCGTTCGAACGGGTGTTCGGAACGTCTGTATGAATTTCTACACGGCCCGACGCGCCGTGTCGAGCATTTCCGTACAGATGTTTGAAACGCGTGTTCGAACTCGGTACCGTCCTACCCGGACGCCGACGCGGCGCTCCGGGAGCCGCAGCGGACGGCGGTGGCCTCCGGCCCCTCCCCCGAGGGGGCCGGGATCCGACGCCCGCTGCGACACCCCGGAGTCTTCCCAGGGGGTCCGACAACGGCCCCGTCCGCGGGCCTGCGAGGCACGGCGTACGACCGGCACCACCCGCACGTGAGCAGCAGCGCGACCCGCACCTCCGGCTCGGGAGAGCGGCAGACGATCGAAGGGCAACGGCATGAGCACCACCGGCAAGAGCGGCTCGCCCAAGCGCAAGGCCGGGCGGCCGAAGGTCGTCGAGATCCCCGTGCCCGAGGGCCTGCCCGAGGCCGACGGCCTCACCGTCCGGCAGCGCATCGTGCTCGACATGATCCGCACGTCGATCGAGTCGCGCGGCTACCCGCCGTCGATGCGCGAGATCGGCGACGCCGTCGGGCTCACGTCGCCGTCGTCGGTGGCCCACCAGCTCGCCGCGCTGGAGAAGAAGGGCTACATCCGCCGCGACCCGCGCCTGCCGCGCGCGATGGAGGTCGTCGACCCGCACGCCTCGGGCGCCGCGCTCTCCCACGCCGACCCCGACTCCGACATCGACGAGACCGGCGCCGGCGACTCGCGCCCGGCCGCGCAGTACGTCCCCGTCCTGGGCCGTATCGCCGCCGGTGGCCCGATCCTCGCCGAGCAGGCGGTCGAGGAGATCTTCCCGCTGCCGAAGTCGCTCGTCGGCGACGGCGAGCTGTTCCTGCTCAAGGTCTCCGGCGACTCGATGATCGAGGCCGCGATCTGCGACGGCGACTGGGTCGTCGTCCGCTCGCAGCACACCGCTGAGAACGGCGAGATCGTCGCAGCGATGCTCGACGACGAGGCCACGGTCAAGACGTTCCAGAAGCGCAACGGGCACGTGAAACTGCTGCCGGCCAACCCGCAGTACTCCCCCATCGACGGCGACCACGCCCGCATCGTCGGCAAGGTCGTCGCCGTCCTCCGCCGCCTCTGAGATCTCAAGCCCCGCAAGCGAAAGCGCCCCTCCCCGCGACGAGCGGGCAGGGGCGCTTCGCCCTTCGTGCCAGAACTACGTGACTGTCTCGTCGAGAGGGTCCGATGAGCTAGCGGAACCGGCCGGCACAGCCCTCAGGACCGCCGCGACGTTGGCAGCGAGTCTCGTCACCACCTCGTCATGCTCGACGCCGAGTGGCGTCTCGAGGGCGACCAGCACTCTGCTTCCCGCATCGACGACTTTCGGAACGGCCTCTCCTTCAAGTCGGCTCAGCGCTTGCCTCACCTCGGGGGCCGGCTTGGGGAACGACAACCAGAACGGAGTCGGATAGTCGTTCGCCCACCGGTAACTCGAGAAGAGCATGAGGAAGGTGGCCCCGTGCCATGACTGAAGTCTGCGACCCACCCAGTCCTTCGAGGAGGAGTCCGAACCTGGCACCGTCACAAGCCCGTCGCTCTTGAGCCGGTCAGCGACCGCGAACGCCGTCGAGACGAGGCGCAGGTGGCGACGAGCATGGACCGCATCCACGTCGTCGGACGTCAACGGAAGCATCTCGAGCCGATCGTTGACAGTGCACAGGCCACGGAGCTGGCGTAGTGCTTCAGCGCCGTCGCTGTCCTCCAACCGCCCAGCAGCTTCCTCGAGGCCATCCAGCAAACGACCCCAGCTGAGCACAGCCACGTTGCCGGCATCGGCCTCGATGACCGCAAGACCGTTGTGCCGAGCGACTCCCGAACCGAGCATCGCCGCCAGCCTCGCGGCAAGCGGCTCGACACGCGTCTCGGGAGCCACGAACAACAGAAGCCGCCGGTCCCGCTCTCCGTCGAACTCACGCGCCTGTCGTTCCAGATAGCCGTGGGGCTGGTTCGGTGTGAGAAGCGCCCAGAACTTCGCCTCGAGGATCAGGCGGCTGCGGTCCTGGGCGTCGAGCGCGACGAGGTCCGGCCGGGACTGGTCCTCAGCAGCAGTGACCTGGCCTCTCCACCGGCAGCCCCGCAGGCTGACGCCGGTGGGTTGAAGGACACGCTCCAAGGCGGCGCTGTACCCGTCTCGTCGCAACACGTAAAGCAACGCTTCGGACGCCACGTTCTCCCACTGAGACGGCGCGAACTTCGACACAACATGCGCTAGCAAGCCACGCTCTGCCATGGCTCCCCCTCTCGTTCGTGAGCTCAACGCTACGCAGCGACCTCGACAGATGCAGGCGAAAGGCGATGCGCCATCGGTGCCCTGCCTGTTCGGGTTGCCTGTCGGTTCGACAGGTGGAATGAGGCGGCGCCAAGAACATCCCCCGGAGGCCCGCGCTTGACAGATGTTAAGAATCTTTGACATGGTCTGCGTGTCAAGAATTCTTGACATCGGATCGAGTCGACGGAGCGCGTGATGACACTGCAGGAGCGGCGGTCGTGGACCTTCCTGGTCGTCGTCGTGGTGGCGTACGCGGGCTACGTGATCTGGGTTGTGCGCGCTGCCGACGGCGGTCCGATCGCCGACGTCGCGTACCAGAAGCCGCTGCTCATCTCGATGGGCGCGTCGATGCTGGCCGCAATCGTCATCGAGATCCTGCTCGCGATCATCAAGCCGGTCTCGACCCGCAAAGACATGCGCGACGAGGAGATCGGGCGCCTCGGCGACTACACCGGCTACTCGTTCGTGGTGATCGGCGGCATCGCGGCGCTGCTGATGTCGATGGCCGAGTGGGACTGGTTCTGGATCTCCAACACGATCTACCTCGGCTTCGTGATCTCCGCGGTCATCGGGTCGCTCACCAAGGCCGCGCTCTACGTCAAGGGCATGCCCTGATGGTCAAGCCCACCAAGCTCACGAACTCCATCAAGGACCTGCGCACCCTGCACGGCCTCACCCAGGCCGACCTCGCCGACGCCGTCGGCGTCACCCGTCAGACCGTGATCGCCATCGAGCAGGGCAAGTACTCGCCGTCGCTCGAGATGGCGTTCCAGATCTCCCGCGTCCTGGGCTCGCGCCTCGAGGACGTCTTCCACTACCCCGACTGAGCACCCCCATAGACCACCAGCGGATGCGCGTCGCGCGGATCCGTCTGATCCACACACCCTGGAGACACCATGAAGGCCATCACGCAGCAGGAGTACGGCGACGCCGGCGTCCTGCGGCTCACCGACATCGACGCCCCCGCCGCGCCCGGCAAGGGCGAGGTGCTCGTCGACGTCCGCGCCGTCGGCGTCGGGCCCGAGACCATCCACATCGTCGCGGGCGACCCGCTCATGGTGCGCCTGGGCACCGGCATCCGGCGTCCGCGCAAGAAGGTGCCGGGTCGCGATGTGGCCGGCGTCGTCGTCGCCGTGGGCCCCGAGGTCGAGGGCTTCGCCGTCGGCGACGAGGTGCTCGGCACGTCGATCAGCGGCTCGTTCGCCGAGCAGGCGCTGTGCCTCGCGAAGCGCCTGGCGCACAAACCTTCCGACGTCTCGTGGGTCGACGCCGCGGCGCTGCCGATCTCGGGCGGCACCGCGCTCGACGCCGTCGAGGCGGGCCGCATCAGCGAGGGCACGCGGGTGCTCGTGATCGGGGCCGGCGGCGGCGTCGGCGCGTACGCCGTGCAGCTCGCGGCGCTGCGCGGCGCCACCGTGACCGGTGTCTGCAGCGCGGGCAAGGCCGACCTCGTGCGCTCGCTCGGCGCCACCGACGTCATCGACTACCGCGCCGACGAGGTCGACCGCGACGGGGCGGTGTACGACGTCGTGCTCGACTGCGCCGGCAACCGGCCGCTGTCGGTGCTCAAGCGCGCGGTCGCCGAGGGCGGCTCGCTCATCGTCGTCGGCGGCGACGCCGGCAAGGGCGCGCTGCTCGGCGGCTTCCAGCGCGGCATGCTCTCCCCCGTCTACGGCCTGTTCGCCCGCCGCCGGATGGTGGGTCTGATGTCGACGGAGAAGTCGTCGTCCTACGCCGAGCTCTCCCGCCTGGTCGCCGAGGGCTCGCTGCGCGTGGTGCTCGACCGCACCTACCCGCTCGCCGACGCCGCCGAGGCCGTGCGCCACGTGGCCGGCGGCCACAACGCCGGCAAGACCGTCGTCACCATCTGATCCGGGTCGAAGGAGGAGGGGCCATGTCGTTCCGGGAGAAGAGCGCGGTCGTCACCATCGGCGCGCTGCTGCTGGCGAGCGCCGTGTATGTCGTCTCGCTCGTGACCGCTGCAGGCGGGGGCGCGCTTGCGGACGTCGAGTACCGCCCGATGGTGATCGGGTTCGTGATCGTGCTGGCGCTGCTGTCAGTCGGCGGGCAGATCGCCGTCGCGCTCGTGCGTCCGCGCGAGGCGCAGGCGCCGGCCGACGAGCGCGAGCGCGTCATCAGCTGGCGCGCGTCGGCGTACGGCGGCTACGTGCTCGGTGTGCTGGCGTTCGTGGTGCTGTGCCTGGCGCTCGCCGAGGTCGACTGGTTCTGGATCGCCAACGCGACGCTGGGGCTGTGGGTCGCCGCCGAGCTGGTCTCGTCGGCGTCAGTTCTGGCACTGGCGCGAAGGGGCTGACTAGCAGTCGACGGCCTCGGCGCAGGTCTCCTTCGCCGAGGCCTCGTGGGAGGTCAGGCGCATGCCGACGAAGACGGCCAGCACGACCACGACGATGACGACGGCGGCAGCAAGCCACCCCCGCCCGGCGAGCACCCTTCCCACGCGCGCCACCCAACCAGGCGCGGCCCGGCCGATCATCGGACGTTCGGACCATAACGACCGGACGTTGGGTCACCCGGATCGCCCACGGCGGAGACTCTCCGTGTGCACGGGGCTGCGCAGGGCTCGCCGCCTCGAGCGCCCTGACCCGCTCGCGGGCCAGGGCGCTAGGCGATGAGCTCCCAGAACGACGGCACGTGCGGCGCTCGGCGCAGCCGCATGCCGGCCTGCTCCGGGGTGCGGTCGGCCTTGCGCGCGTTGCAGCCCTCGGGGCCGCCGCAGGCCGCGACCGTGTTGGTCCACGTCGTCCGGCCGCCCTGGGACCGCGGCACGACGTGGTCGACGGTGAGGACGACGTCGCGGCGGTCGCAGTAGACGCAGCGGCGTCCGTCGCGGCGGAAGAGGGCGTCACGGGTCCATGCAGGGATCGCTCGGGAGCGCCAGCGCATCTGCACGTAGCGCACGAGGCGCAGGACGCGCGGGACCGGGAACGGACCCATCTGCCGGCCTGGGTCGGCCTCCTCGACCACCGCGACCTCGCGCACGAGCATGCGGATCGCGTGGCGGACGGAGACGCGGTGGAGCGGCTCGTACCCGGCGTTGAGGACGAGGACGGTGGACACGACCCCTCCCCTCTGCTCGGGCGGGGCCGGCGGTCTGGCTGGCCCCGGTCGTTCCATGGTGCGCCATCGCACGCGGTTCGTGCCGCAGCGTTATGGCCCCGACGCCGACGTGGCGCCGGGAAGTGGTGCGAATCGGGCATTTCCGCCCGGTGGTGGCTGTGCTGTGGTCGGCGTCCGGCTGCGCTCGACGTCGCGTGGTCCGCGGCCGGCTGGCTGCTGTGCTGGCGTCCGGGCTGCTGGGCCGTCCGCTGTCGGGCGTGGGTCGGGCTCGGACGGCGTCCGGAGCTGATCCGCCCCGGACGCCGTCGTCCCCCGCGGCGCCGCGCCGTCCGCCCTGCCCGACGTCCGGCGCGGCGCCGTCCCGCTACTGCGCGATGACCGACGCGACGGTGCTCTGCGACCCGCAGCCGGGGCAGAACACGATGTCGCGCACGGCGATCCCGTGCTCGCGGACGAGGTGGCCGCAGCGCAACCGGGCTGCGACGAGCGGCAGATCGGTGAGGCGCACCCTCCGGGTGGGCGCGGCGCTGCCCTGCCGGTGCGTGCGGGTCGTGCTGGTCATCTCCACGTCTCCTTTCCGGGTTCGGGTGCTGGCTGTGTTCCGCGTGTAACAGTTCGACGTGGGGCAACGACGGTCGGTTTGGCCCACGTCGGGCTGTTACACGCGGACCTCATGAGGAAGGCCGCCCGCCCGGGGTTCCGGGGAGCGGCCTCGAGGTGCGAGCGGGTGTCAGTACCTCGAGGGCTGCTCCTGGCCGTCGTTCTTCGACAGCGCGGGGACGCCGGCGAACCCGAGCGCGACGATGCGCACGATCTCGCCGGAGGCGGGCATGCCCGGACCACGGCCGTGACGGCGGGTCTCGTAGGCGTTCATCGGTGTTCCTTCATCGGGGCGCGACGGTGGTGCCGTCCGGGCCGGACGACGTCCATCGCGCTGCGTGTACGACGAGGATGCCGACCCGCAACCCCCTCTGTCACCCGGGTTTCGGGCCGTCGGCGTCGCGCGACCCGGTCTTGAGGCAGGTGTCCCGTGACGAGCGCCTCGCTCAGGACGCGCTCACGGTCGCGCGTCTTCGCCCGGCGCCGGAGCACACTCGAACCAACGGACGCCGCCCTCGACAACCGAAGCTCGGGGCCGGCGTCCGACCCAACTCCGCGCGTGGTGGAACCCCGCTTTGGATGGGTGTGGCGCCGGTACAGCGACGCGTCACACATCCAGATCGAGCACTCAGACGTCGAGCGCTGAACATCCACAGCTCCACGAGGACACGCCGCGTCCACAGCCATGGAACACCGAGACCTCTGCCGGGTCGCATGCGCATCCAAGCGTGCTGGCATGAACACACGAGCGCAGCGCGATCTCCGGGACATCCCCTCTCGCCCCTATTCACCCACGGAGCCGAGGGCCACGCTTCTCGGCTATCCCCTGAGCACTGCCCTGGCCGAAGACCTAGCGAATCTCGACTCTCTGGAAGCGCCACGACAGATCGTCGCTGGTGTCGAGCATGCTGCGCGCCTGGTGGGGCAGTGGACGCGGCTCATCTTCCCTGCCGATGATTCGCACGAAGAGGCGCTCGACAGGTACGCCGGCGAAGTCAGACTCTGGTCACCCGCGCTCAGGACCGCTATCGCTAGCGGTGCAGAAGCGTTGAGCATCTGGTCGCACGACGTGCCCGCCCAACGCATCAGGCGCTATCTCGATCTCGAGTTCGAGCAGCTGGCGACGGTCCGCCGCGCGAGTGTCCGCGGTGAGCATCAGTTCGATGCTGCGGCGCGGCTGCGTGCCATCCGTGACACAGCCAGGAGGCACTCGGTCAAGCTGAAGGGCGGCTACCCCCTCGCCTCCGTGTTGGACGCTGCCACGGTTGCGAGCGGCTCGCCGCTTCCGCTTCGGGCCGTATACGAGCTGCTGGCAGTCACGCCATTCCCGACCGTGGACGCCACGGAGGCCCTGGCTGTGATGTACATGCGCACCCTTGGCGAATCCGACGATGACCTACCGCCGTTCCTGCAAGGCCTTCTGAGGAGGCAGACGGCCCTGCTAGGTGCGCTCGCCACCTCCGCTACCGTCGTCTCGGCGGCACTCTCCCTGGGCGCCCCGGAATGCCAGCACGCATCAGTCGCGTGAACCACAATCCGCTGTGGATGGGTCAGCGACGGCCATGGGCGTCGCTCACCCATCCAAAGCGGCCAAACGTCAGACCTTCTTCGAGGCCAGGTCGTCGAGGCGGGTGAGGGACTGTCGGACGAGGGCGCCGTCGGTGGTGAACCAGAACGGCGGCAGCGAGCGCCGCAGGAAGTCGCCGTAGCGGGCGGTCGCGAGACGCGGGTCGAGGACGGCGACGACGCCGCGGTCGGACGACGAGCGGATCAGGCGTCCGACGCCCTGGGCCAGCAGCAGCGCGGCGCGCGGCACCGAGACCGCGGTGAAGCCGTTGCCGCCGTGCTCCTCGGCCCACTTCGACCGCGCCGCGATGAGCGGGTCGTCCGGGCGCGGGAACGGGATCCGGTCGATGACGACGAGGTGGCAGGCCTCGCCGGGCACGTCGACTCCCTGCCACAGCGACAGCGTGCCGAGCAGGATCGAGCGCTCGTCGGACGCGAACCGCGAGACGAGGTCGGCCACCGAGTCGCCGCGCTTCTGCACGAGCACGGGCACGTCGGTCGGGATGATCTTGCGGTCGAGCAGCTTGTCGGGCAGCGAGTCGGCGAGGTACTCCTCGGCCCGCTCGACGCCGCGCCACGACGAGAACAGCGCGAGCGTGCGTCCGCCTGCGGCGGCGATGAGGTCGGCGAGCTCCTCCATCGCGGCGAGGTCGGTGCCCTCGCGCCCGGGCGGCGGCACCTTCGACGCGACGTAGAGGATCCCCTGGCGGGCATGGTCGAACGGCGAGCCGACGTCCATCCCCTGCCACGCTCCCTCGGCCGACGCCGCGCCGTCGAGCGGCAGGCCGAACGACCGGGCGACGGGCTCGAACGACCCGCCGAGCTGCAGCGTGGCGGAGGTGACGACCACGCGGGACTGGTCGAACAGCTGGGTGCGCAGCAGGCCGGCGACCGACAGCGGCGCGAGCTTGAGCACGGGCGCGCGCTTGTCGGCGACGTCGATCCAGGCGACGTCCTCCTCGTCGATCTCGAGCAGCGCACCGGCGACGTCGTGGATCTCGGTGAGCAGGCCGCGCGCTCGCGACGCCTGGGCCGCGCGCTCCGGATCGTCCTTGGCGCCGTTGATCTCCGATGTCAGCTTCGTGACCGCGGCGTGCGTCGTGTCGCGCAGCGACGCGAGCGCGAGGAGGAGCGAGCCCTCGACCTTCTCGATCCGCAGCGGCCCGCGCTGGCCGTCGGCGCGGGCGGCGAGCTCGATCTCGAACGCCTCGGTGCTGGCCTCGAGCCGCTCGACGATCCCCTCGTCGAGCAGCCGGCGCGAGCGCTGCACCGCGCGCTCGACCAGCGGCGCCGACAGCTCCGACGACACCGCGGCGGTCGCGCGGTCGACGAGCTCGTGGCCCTCGTCGATGACGACGGCGTCGTGCTCGGGCAGCACCGGCACCTGGTCGAGGGTGTGGATCGCGAGCATCGCGTGGTTGGTGATGACCACCTGCGACTCCGACGCCTTCGCGCGGGCGGCCTCGGCGAAGCACTCCTCGCCGTAGGGGCACTTCGCGGCGCCGACGCACTCGCGGCCGTTGACCGAGACCGACCGCCAGACCCGGCCGTCGACCGGGAACGGCAGGTCGTCGCGGTCGCCGGTGTCGGTGTCGTCGGCCCACTCGCGCAGCTTCTTGGCCTGCCGGCCGAGCACCGTGGTGGGCGCGGCGAACAGGGCGTCGTCGTCGGAGTCCTCGCGGTCGGCGGCGCCGCGGTGCAGGCGGTCGAGGCAGACGTAGTTGTGGCGGCCCTTGAGGACGGCGTACGTCGGACGCCGGCCGAGCACCGGCTCGAGCGAGTCGGCCAGCCGCGGCAGGTCGCGGGAGACGAGCTGGTGCTGGAGGGCGAGCGTGGCGGTGGCGACGACGACGCGCTGCTCGGGCGAGCGCGCGTGCAGCACCGCGGGCACGAGGTAGGCCAGCGACTTGCCGGTGCCGGTGCCGGCCTGGACCAGCAGATGGCCCGATCCGCCGAGCGCCGACGCGACGGCCTCGGCCATCGCCAGCTGGCCGGGGCGGTCCTCCCCCTCGCCGCCGAGACCGCCGACGGCTGTGCGCAGGGCCTCGGCCACCGACAGCTCGGGGCCGGCGGCTCGGGTGCGCTTGCCGGAGGTCACCCCCCGATCCAACCAGCCCCGGCCGCGGGCCCGTGGCGCGGCTGTGCACGGCGTCGTCGTCCGCCCGGGGCTGCGGCGGGGCTCGCCGGGGTCCGGCCCCTCAGCGGCAGGGGCCGGACCGGCCGATCGGCAGGGCGGGCCGGCCCCCGGGCGGCCCGCCCCGCCGAGCTCCAGGGCCCGGACGCAGCGGAGGCGACGGGAGCCCGGGCGGTGGGCACCCCGTCGCCTCCGTTGCCGCCCCAGCCGCGGGTGCGGGAGGAGCGGAGCTTCGCGACACGGTCCCGGGGCGGGAGGGCACCGATGGAAAGAGGAGGCGCCCCCATTGCGACCCCGACCCCCCGTCCCGGGACCGGATGGGCCCACCCTGGCCGGACCAAGATCGTCGGGGCATCTGTCAGATGACGTATTACCGGCCGGTCACCGCGGCTGGAAACGGTGACATGACGCCGTCGCCGCAGGTCCGACATCCCCCACCTCGGCGTCGGCCCTCGCTAGCCTCCGGCGCAGGAGGCCCGACGCGGGCCGCATCCGGAGGGGAACACGGCCATGGGTTTCGGCCAGGCAGTCAGCACCGTCTTCAGCAAGTACGCCACCTTCAGCGGCCGCGCGCGCCGCAGCGAGTACTGGTGGTGGGTCGTGTTCACGATCCTCGTGACGACCATCGCGTTCATCCTCGACGCCGTGCTCAAGATCAACACCATCGAGGGCTCGGGCGGCGTCAAGTTCGGCTGGATCTACCTCGTCGTCTCGCTCGTGCTCATCATCCCGAGCATCGCGGTGACGATCCGCCGCCTGCACGACGCCGGCCACTCCGGCTGGTGGTGGCTGCTGGTCTTCGTCTGCGGCATCGGCGGGATCATCATCCTGATCTTCACGCTCATGGACTCCAAGCCCGACAACCAGTGGGGCCCCAACCCCAAGGGCGCCTAGCCCTCTCGCTCGTCGCAGCGCCGCGGACCGTCACGGTCCGCGGCGCTGCTGCGTGCGGGGGGCCGCTCCGGATGGGTGAGACGTCGGTAGAGCGACGCGTCACCCAGCCAGAGCGGGCCCGTCCCAGGTGACGGTGGCGCGGACCGGGGCGTGGTCGCTGGGGAGGTCGGACGTCGGCAGCCACAGCGGAGTGCCGACGTCGGGCAGACCGGTCGGCCGCGCGGCCAGGGTGCAGCCGCGCGCGCAGACGACGTCGAGCTCGCGCGTCCTGCCGTTCGTGGCGGCGGTGGCGCCGACCCGCGACGCCTCGAAGCCGCCCCACGCGAGGGCCTGGCCCGTGCGGCGGTCCCACGAGCTGTTGATGTCGCCGAGGACGACGACCGGCCCGACGACGTCCTCGAGCGAGCCCACCAGCTCAGCCGCCTGCGCCGCGCCGCGCAGCCGCCGCTGCGGCCACTCCGGGTCGAGATGGACCGAGACCACGAGGCAGCCGGCCACCTGCGCCGTGGCCCAGGTGCGGCGCCCGTCCGACGTCGTGGCGGCCTCGGCGTCGAGGAGGAGGTGGCGGCGGCTGGCCAGCACCGCGCCGTCGACGCTGCTCGGCCGCTTCGCCCAGACTGCGCTGCAGCCCGCGACGCCGGTCAGCCACTCCGCGAGCCCGGCGTCGACCTCCTGCAGGGCCACGACGTCGCACTCGTCGAGCAGCCGGTCGAGCAGCGACTCCACGCGCGGCATGCGGTACCTCGGGTCGAGGTCCGTGCGGGCGACGCCGTCGTAGCGGGACGGCAGGGCATACGCCGGCGCCAGGACGTTCCACGTCGCGACCTCGAGCTGCACCGCCGCCGACCTCCTCGGCCCCATCCTCGCGCAGCCGTTGGCCTGTAACCGTGACGTTCGACGCTGGCCTGGCGCGGGGCCGGTGTCGGGGCCGCTTAGCCTGGCCGCATGCACCGCACCAGGCGGCTCGCGTCAGCGGCCGCGGGGGGCGCGGCGCTGGTCCTGCTCCTGGCCGCGTGCTCGTCGTCGACGCCCGCGACCGTCTCGCCGTCGGCGAGCACGGCGGCGACCGCGCCGTCGTCGTCCGCTCCGACGTCGCAGCCCTCCCCCAGCGAGCCGGCCGACTCGGCCACGCCCGACCCGTCGTCGTCGGCGCCGTCGAGCGGCCCGTCGCCGTCCGACGAGCCGTCGTCGGGCCCCACCACGAAGCCGGCCGACACGTCGGGCGACGTGACGATGGTGTTCACCGGCGAGGTGCTCATGCACAAGTCGCTGATCGACCAGGCGCTGCAGAACGGCAGCGGGCGCAACTACGACTTCAGGCCGATGTTCGATGAGATCAAGGGCCTCATCTCGTCGGCCGACCTCGCCGTCTGCCACCTCGAGCTGCCGGTGATCCCGAAGGGCGAGGGCATGGAGCCGCGGTACGCGACTCCCCCGCAGGTGATCGACGCGCTGAAGTACGCCGGGTTCGACCGCTGCTCCACGGCGTCCAACCACGCCCTCGACCGCGGCGCGAAGGGCAACGACGCGACCATCGCGGCGTTCAAGCGCAACGGGATGACCGAGGCGGGGACGTCCGGCGGGCCCGGCGGCCTCGAGCCCACGGTGATGGACGTCGGCGGCATCAAGGTGACCCACCTGTCCTACACCGAGGTGGGCGGCAAGCCGATCCCGGCGGGCCAGCCGTGGCGGATGGCGATGGCGAGCAAGCCGCGCATCCTCGCCGACGTGAAGAGGGCCCGCGAGCTGGGCGCGGAATACGTGATCGTGTCGATCCACGACGCCGACGAGCTCGCCTACACGCCGACGCGGAACCAGAGCGACTGGGACACCTGGCTGGTGGAGAAGGCCGGCGTCGACCTCGTCGTCGGCACCGGGAGCCACGTGCCGGAGAAGGAGGACGCCGACAAGTCGGCCTTCGTCCTCTACGGCCTCGGCAACCTCATCAACTGGCGCCTCAACGCCCGCGACAGCGTCATCGCGAAGGTGTCGCTTTACCGCGACGGATCGGGGAAAGTGCTCGCCCGCGCGCCCGAGCTGATCCCGACGTTCACCGTGGAGAAGCTCGGCTACCAGGTGCTCGACGCCCGCGGCTTCCGAACGGCCCGCTTCGACCCCGACGTCCGCCAGTACCTGCGCGACTCCCTCGACCGCGTCAAGCCCTACGTCGGCCCCTTCGTCCCACCCCTCAGCCGGTGATGATGAGGGGCCCCCAGGACCAATAGAACCGGACAGATCAGCCACTCACCCCGTTCGCCGTCCACAGCCGCGCCTCATCCGTGCAGTCTCAGGCTGGGGACAACGGACCGGATGAGGGGTAGAAGTGTCTGGCTCTATTGGTCATGGGGACCCCTCATCCGGAAACGTCAGAGGGTGGCGGCTTCGAGCTCCTGGGCGAGGGAGGCGGGGACGCGGGCGACGAGGCGGGTGCCGGTCTCGGTGTGGTCGATCTTCTCGACCTCGCCGTCCTTGTGGGCGCGGGCCACGAGGTCGCCGCGGTCGTAGGGCACGAGGACGTCGACCTCGACGGCGGCGCGCGGGAGGTCGTGCTCGACGAGCGCGAGCAGCTCGGGGATGCCCTCGCCGGTGCGCGCCGAGACGACGATGGCGTGCGGCTCGCGGCGCAGGATGCGGGCCACGGTCTCGGGCTCGGCGGCGTCGGCCTTGTTGAGCACGATGATCTCGGGCACGTGGTGCGCGCCGATCTCCTGCAGCACCTCGCGGACGGCGTTGATCTGGTCCTCGGGCTGGTCGTCGCTGCCGTCGACGACGTGCAGGATCAGGTCCGACTCCGAGACCTCCTCCAGCGTCGAGCGGAACGCCTCGACGAGCTGGTGGGGCAGGTGGCGGACGAACCCGACGGTGTCGGCGACGGTGAACTCGCGGCCGGTCGGCGTCGTCGCGCGGCGCACGGTGGGGTCGAGGGTCGCGAACAGCGCGTCCTCCACCAGGACACCGGCGCCGGTGATCCGGTTGAGCAGCGACGACTTGCCGGCGTTGGTGTAGCCGGCGATCGCGACCGACGGGACGCCGTGGCGGCGGCGATCGCGGCGCTGGGTGTCGCGCGCGGTCTTCATCTCCTTGATCTCGCGTCGGAGCTTGGCCATCTGCGAGTTGATGCGGCGGCGGTCGGTCTCGATCTTGGTCTCGCCGGGGCCGCGGGTGCCGACGCCGCCGGTCTGGCCGCCCGCGCGTCCGCCCGCCTGGCGCGAGAGCGACTCGCCCCAGCCGCGCAGGCGCGGGAGCAGGTACTGCATCTGCGCGAGCGAGACCTGCGCCTTGCCCTCTCGGCTGCGCGCGTGCTGGGCGAAGATGTCGAGGATCAGCCAGGTGCGGTCGACGACCTTGACCTTGACGACGTCCTCGAGCTGGCGCAGCTGGCCGGGCGTGAGCTCGCCGTCGCAGATGACGGTGTCGGCGCCGGTCTCGACGACGACGGCGCGGAGCTCGGCAGCCTTGCCCGAGCCGATGTAGGTGGCGGGGTCGGGACGGTCGCGGCGCTGGATGAGGCCGTCGACCACCACCGAGCCCGCGGTCTCGGCCAGGCGCGCGAGCTCCTCCAGGGAGCGCTCGGCGTCGCGCAGCGTGCCCTCGGTCCAGACACCGACGAGCACCACCTGCTCGAGGCGGATCTGCCGGTACTCGACCTCGGTGATGTCGGTCAGCTCGGTCGAGAGCCCGGACACGCGGCGCAGCGCGGCGCGGTCGGAGAGGTCGAGCGACCCCGTGGTGGGGTCGTCGTCCTCGAGGAAGTCGTCGTTCATATGCCTCCCAGGGTCGCACGCCCACCCGCCCCGTGCCCAACGGGTTCGCGCCCAGCAGAGCCCCTCTGCCCCGCCAGCGCCACGAGTAACGGGCCTCGCCGTCGGTTCCTGGCGCCCGAGACCGAGGACAGCGCCCGTTGCACGCGGGATCAGCAGTAGGGCGCGTCCTGGTGGCCGAGCATGCCGGAGTAGGTGTCCTGCCAGCGGGCGCCGTCGGTGGACGCCGTCGTGGCCAGCGTCGGAACGGTCCACACCGCCGCGACGCCGCCCGTCGGCGAGCCGTCGCCGTCCGACAGGTAGGCCTGCAGGCCGACGTCGACCTGCTCCTCGGTCGTGCCCGCCCAGCACCACGACGCCCGTGTCGCCGTCGGCATCCCGGCGGCGTCGGTGGCCGGCACCTCGCCGGGCTGGGCGCCCTCGTACTGCAGCACGATCGCGCTGACCGCGCCGGTGCCGGGCCACCCGTCGCACTGGATGTCGAAGGACATGCCGCGCGTGAGGTCGACCGGCACGGTGAGCGTGGCGGCACCGCCCTCGAGCCCGATCCGCTTCTCCCACAGCGAGTCGAGCGTGGTGTTGTAGGCGCCGATCGAGCCGTCCTCGCAGTCGACGCCGGTGGCCAGCGCGAACCGGATGGTGGTGCGAGCCGGAGGCATCACGGTAGAGCGCGACGGGCTCGCTGAGGGCGACGCCGACGTCGGCACTGGCGAGTCCGGCGCGGTCGTCGACGCGGCCGGCTGGCCGCTGCTGCCGCAGCCCGCCACCACGGCCGCTGCCGCAGCCAGGGCGAGGATCGCGCGCATCCGCCTCATCCCCCCAGTCTGCGCCGCCGGGCCGGTCCACGAGTAACTGGCGTTGTCGTCGGTTCCGAGCGTCCGAAACCGATGACAACGCCAGTTACTCGCGCGGACCGGGAGGCCCGGTGGGGACGGCGGCGCGGCCGATGCCGGAGCTGATCTCGTGCACGAGCGACTCGATCGGGCCCCTGGGCGCGATGCGGAACCACAGCATCGGCGCGATGAGGAAGAACGCCACGTGGCTGAGGTAGTAGACGACCGAGTCGAACTCGCCGATCGGCAGCGCGAGCAGGACGACGTGGCAGGTGTAGAGCGTGAGGGTCATGGCGCCCGCGGCGGCAACCGGCGCGGTGATCGTGTGCATCGCGCTGCTGCGCACGAGCAGCAGGCACAGGCCGAGCACGCAGAGCGCGGAGCCCGTGGTGCCCACCAGGTCGAACGGCGTGCCGCTGTGGGGAGCGGCGATGAGCAGCCAGGAGGCGTTGCCCGTCGGCGTGGTGCCTGCGACGTACTGGATCTGCTGGAGGTCCATCGCGCCGATCCCGCGCAGCTCGAGCAGGTCGGGCACGATCCGGTCGGCGCCGCCCGCGACGAGCAGCAACGTCGACGCCGTCCACGCCCCGACTGCCAGCACCGCGCCCACCACGGCGAGCCGCACCGCGTTGGCCCTCGACCGCAGGTCGCACCTGCCGACCGCGAGGCCGGCGAGGATGTAGGTCAGCCAGGTAAAGGCCGGGTAGTAGCCGGTGAACAGGAGGGCGTGCAGCGCCGTGAACGGGTCGGTGAGCAGCATCTCGACGTCCACCTGGCCGAGCGGCGGATCGGGCAGCCGGCCGCGGACGACGTGGCTCACGAGCGGCGACACCACGGCCCACACGGCGGCCAGCACGAACAGCGTCCGCGCCGACAGGCGCAGGAACGGGATCGCGAGCAGGAAGTACACCCCGTAGTACGCCAGGATCACCGCGACCGGGGTGTCGGTCATCGCCAGCAGCAGGCCGATCAGCGCGATGACGCAGGCGCGGACGGCGATCGTCACCCGCGCCCGGCGCATCGCCAGACCCTCGCGGGGAGCCGTGCCGCCGGTGACGATCGCGAGGCTCACCCCCGCCAGCAGCGCGAACAGCGACGACGCGCGGCCGCTGAACAGCCAGCCGACGGCCGTCATCTCGGTGGGGTCGGAATGGGTCGACAGCATGTGCGTCGAGGCCATCGTGATGAGCGCGATGCCGCGGGCGACGTCGATGCCGACGATGCGGTCGGCGCGCGGACGGCGTCCGCGCGTGCCCACCGCCTCCCGGGCCAGCCCGCTCATGCGGACGAGGCTATGTCGTCGCGGCTGCTACGACGCGTCGAGCCGCGCCGCGAGGCCGTCGAGGCCGCCGCGGATCATCGCGCCGTAGCCGTCGTCGTCGAGCAGTCCGACGGCGGCGCGTCCGAGGTCGAGCTGCTCGCGCGCGGCGTCGAGGTCGCCCCGGCGCGCGTAGCCGTCGCCGAGGTTGAGATGCAGGCTCGGCGCCAGTGCGGCCGCCGACGGGATGCCGATCGGCGCCAAGTCGTCGGGCGCGAGGTTCGGGAACTCGGCGAGAGCCCGCTCGTCCCAAGCGATCTCGGCGTCGAGCGACTCCTGCACGTCGGCGAGGTAGTGCGCGAGGACGCACCGCTGCGCGGGGTCGTCCGCGCCACGGAACGCGTCGTCCATCAGTGTGCGGCC
The DNA here is from genome assembly GCA_020161245.1 of Actinomycetota bacterium. Lineage (GTDB taxonomy): Bacteria > Actinomycetota > Actinomycetes > S36-B12 > CAIYMF01 > Longivirga. Next base: position 27,136 of record JAIUOK010000007.1, read on the forward strand.
GCGATCGCGGTCGCCCTGCAGGGTGGTCTGGACCGCCTCGAGGACCTGCTCCCATGTCGTCATGCGCCGACCCTAGGAGCGGCGTGCGACAGCGGGCTCAGGCGGCCTCGGGCCCGAAGGCGGCGCGGGCGGCGTCCTGCAGCAGCGCGAGCAGCTCGATGCGCTCGTCGTGGCCGAGGACGTCGAGCACCGGCGTCATGAGCCGGTCGGTGAGCGACTCGGCCTCGGACCGCGAGAGCTGGTGTCCGCTGGCGTCCTCGAACGGCTCCTCCCACCCGTAGAACGCCGCGTTGCCGGAGCCGCCGGCACCCGCGAGCACCGCCTGCAGCGGGGTCAGCCCGGAGGCGACCACGGCCACGAGGTGGAGGCCGCCGCGCAGCTCGCGCAGCACATGCAGCAGCTGGCTGAGGCGGCCGGCGTCGTCGCCCGGCAGATCGACCGCGCGCCAGCCGGCGTAGAGCGGCAGGCCGGCGACGTCGGTGCCGTCGACCACCCACTGCACGAGCTCCGCGAGGCGCGGCACGTCGAAGGGGGCGTCGGCGTAGCGGGCGCGGCCCCAGCCGCGGCAGGCCTCGGCGTAGCCGGCGCGCGCGACGTCGACCGGCACGCGCAGGCCGCCCTCCCACGCCTCGCGGACGACGTCGGCCGGCCAGAACCCGAAGGCCGCGGTGACGACGTCGGCGTCGACGTCGCCGAGCACAGAGCCGCGCCCGCGCACGTAGCCCTCGCGCCCGCGCAGGCCGAGCTCCTTGGCGAAGGCCTTGGCCTGGCTGGAGATCATGAATCCGCCCCCGAGCCCGGAGACCAGCGGTGCGACGGCCGCTGCGTACGCCGGGCCGTCGTCGACGTCGAGCTCGTCGGTGGTCATGCGGCCCCTCCGAGGGTGATGCGCGCGACGATCTCTGCGGGTCCGCGCAGCTCGATGCGGCCGTCGTCGCGACGGCTGACGACGACGGTGCCGCCGGGGACGTCGACGACGTACGACGTGTGCGTCGGTGCGCCGTCGCGCGCGGCGGCGGCGACCATGACGGCGCACGCGCCCGTTCCGCAGCTGAGGGTCTCCCCCACGCCGCGCTCGTGCACCCGCATGCGGACGTGGCGCTCGGCGACGTCGACGACGAACTCGACGTTGACGCCGTCCGGGAACACCGCGGGCGGTGCGACGTCCGGTGCCGTCGTGAGGTCGAGCGCCTCGAGCTCGGCGGCGTCCTCGAGGAACACGACGCAGTGCGGGTTGGGCACGAGGACGCCGGAGCCGTGCCAGCTGCGCCCGCCGACCGCGACGACGGGCATCGCGCGGGCGCGCGGGGTCGTGGCCTCGCCCATGTCGATGGTGACGTCGCCGTCGTCCTCGATGCGCACCCCGCAGACGCCGCCGCGCGTGGCGATCGCGAACTCGGGGCCGGTCTCGAGGCCGGCGTCGACGAGGTAGCGGGCGAAGACGCGCGCGCCGTTGCCGCACATCTCGGCGATGCTGCCGTCGCCGTTGCGGTAGTCCATGAACCACGGCGCGCGGTCGGCCTGGTCGGCGACCTCGGGGCTCGACGCGGTGGGCACGACGCGCAGGATGCCGTCGCCGCCGATGCCGAAGCGACGGTCGGCGAGCGCCGCGACCTGGGCGGGCGCGAGATCGTGGGCTGCGTCGACGTCCGGGACGAGCACGAAGTCGTTGCCGGTGCCGTGGCCCTTGAGCACCTCGAGGCCGGCCAGCGAGGCCAGGGCGTCGCTGAGCTCGCGGGGCGTCGTCACGGGTCGGAGCCTACGCGAGCCGCGCTCCGCTCCCCTATCCGAGTAGCCGCCGACGTGGTCGCTTACGAGGGTCCGGAAACGACTACGTGGGCGGTTACTCGCGGACGGTCAGGGGCGGGCGGTGGCGCGGGCCGCCCGGGCGTAGAGCTCCTCGGCGGTCTGCAGCACGTGCGGCCACGACTGGTCGGGCTCGGTGGTGCGGTTGTGCTCGGCGATGCGGGTGCGCAGCTCGGCGTCCGACCCGATGCGGGCCAGGTTCTCGACCATGTGCGCGTCGTCGCGGGCGAGCAGGCCCTCCACCTCGTGGTGGACGAAGGAGCGGATGCCGGTGGACTCGTACGCGAGCACGGGCAGGCCCGCGGTGCGCGCCTCGAGCGCCGCGATGCCGAACGACTCGAGCTGCGCGGGGGCCACGAACGCGTCGGACGCCGCGAGCGTGGCGCGCACCTGGTCGGGCGAGAGGCGGCCCGGCAGGTCGACGACGAAGCGCCCGGTGGTGAGCCCCTGCTTCTCGACGTAGCGCTGCACCTGGCCCAGCAGCGGCCCGTTGCCGACGATGGTGAGGCGCATCCGGTGCCCCTGCGGCAGCCGCTGCGATGCGGCGCGCGCCATCCGCACGAGCGGCATCGTGCGCTTGCGCGGGGCGAGGCGCATGACGGCGACGAGGCGCGTCTCGAGCGGGTCGCCGGCGACGGGGCTGACGCGCCACTGCTCGACGTCGATCCCGTTGGGCAGCAGCGAGACCGGCGTGCCGGGGCCCACGACCTCGCGCATCGGGTCGGCTGCGGCGTCGGACACCGCGCTCAGCTCGACGCCCCAGCGCGCCCACTTGGTGAGGCTCTCCGAGAGCTTCGCGACGGGCGTGAAGACCCCGCCCCACACGCCGTGGATCGTGACGACGGTGGGCAGCGCGAGCCTCCGCGCGACGTACGCGCCGGGGTAGGCGAACGGTGAGACGACGCCGCCGTGCACGTGGACGGCGTCGGCGGCCCCGGCCTCGCCGCCGAACTGCAGCTTCTCGCGCAGGACCTTGGTGACCTGCGGGTGCACGGGCAGATCGGCGGGGAGCTTGAACGTCGTGCGGTGGACGGTGACGCCGTCGAGGGTCTCGGTGCCGTTGCGGATGCGCTCGCCAGGCGTCGCGGTAATGACGTGGACGTCGTGGCCCGCCTGCGCCTGGCGCACTGCGAGCGCGCGGACCTGGGTCTCGATCCCGCCCAGACGCGGCGGGTAGCAGTCGGAGACATGGACGATCCGCACGCCACGACCCTACGCGACCCCTCGCCTCCTCCCGCCCACTCGCCTCCGCCGGGCGGCGTCCGCGTGTAACAGCCCCACGTGGGCCAATCCGCGACCGGTCTGGCCCACTTCGGGCTGTTACACGCGTCCTCCCCCTGGCTGGCAGGATCGGGACGTGGCTGCTGTGAAGACGCTGGTGTTCCTGCACGCGCATCCCGACGACGAGGCGCTGCTGACGTCGGGCACCATGGCGCGGGCGTCGGCCGAGGGGCAGCGCGTGGTGCTCGTGGTGGCCACCGACGGCGCGGCCGGCCTGGCGTCGTCGTCGATGTCGGTCGACCTCGCGGCCCGGCGTGCGGAGGAGCTCGACGAGTCGGCGCGCGTGCTCGGCGTCCACCGTCTTGTGCGGCTCGGGTACGCCGACTCCGGCCTGCACGGCGACGAGGAGCAGCAGCCCGGCGGGCCCCTGCCGCTGTGCCGGGCGCCGCTCGAGGAGGCGGCGTCGCGCGTGGCGGAGATCCTGGTCGAGGAGGACGCCGACGTCCTCGTCTCGTACGACCGCAACGGCGGCTACGGGCATCCGGACCACGTGCGGGTGCACGAGATCGGCGTCCGGGCGGCGGAGCTGGCCTACACGCCGCGGGTCTACGAGGCCACGATCCCGCGCGACCTGCTCGTGCGCGCGATCAAGGCGGCGGGCAAGGTCTACCGGTTCCCGCCGGAGTTCGACCCGACGTCGTTCGAGCGCGCGTACTCGGCGTCGTCCGACATCACCCACCGGGTCGACGTGCGCCGCTACATCGACGCCAAGCGCGCCTCGATGGCTGCGCACGCCTCGCAGGCCACGGCCGATGACGGCGACCGCACGCTGGCCGCGTTCCTGCGGATGCCGAAGCCGCTGTTCCGCAAGGTCTTCGGCACCGAGTGGTACCGCCAGTCCCGCCCCCGGATCTGACCCCCCCCTCGTCCCCTCCCGTGGCCTCGTTGTCCACAGGCGGCACGCCGGATGAGGGGCGCTTTCCTTGCTTCTATCGCAAGCAGGGGCACCTTCACCTGTAACGCGAAGCGACCCACTGATCAGGCGACGGGATCTGTGGCACCTGCTGTGCGGTGGATGGCCGTGAGGGCGCGGGCTGTGAGGTCGTCGGCGTCGTAGGCGAGCCAGATCACGCGGTCGTCGCGGCGAAACCAGGTGTCCTGGCGGCGTGCGAAGCGGCGGGTGGCGCGCTGGGTCTCCTCGAGCGCCTGCTCCTCGCTCCACTCGCCGTCGAGGAACCGCAGCACCTGGGCGTAGCCGAGGGCGCGCGACGCCGTGCGGCCCTCGCGGAGACCGGCGTCCGCCAGCCGGGCCACCTCGTCGACGAGGCCGGCGTCCCACATCCGCACGACGCGCAGGTCGATCCGCGCGTCGAGCTCGGGCCGCGGGACGTCGAGCCCGAGCTGCACCGACGGGTACACGTCGCGCACCGACGGCAGGGTGGCGGTGAACGGCTGCCCGGTGATCTCGACGACCTCGAGGGCCCGCACGACCCGGCGCCCGTTCGAGGGCAGGATCGCGGCGGCGGCCGCCGGGTCGACGGCCGCGAGGCGCCGGTGCATCTCCCCCGGGCCGACATCGACGAGCTCGGCCTCCAGCCGCGCCCGCACGTCCGGATCGGTGCCTGGGAACGCCAGATCATCAAGCAGCGCACGGACATACAGCCCCGACCCGCCGACGGCGACGGGCACGATGTCGCGCGCACGCAGCCGGTCGACGACGTCGCGCGCCATCCGCTGGTACTCCGCCACGGAGGCCGTCTCGGTGACGTCCCAGACGTCGAGCAGATGGTGCTCGACGCCGCGGCGCTCCTCGACCGCGAGCTTCGCGGTGCCGACATCCATCCCCCGGTAGAGCTGCATCGAGTCGGCGTTGACGACCTCGCCGCCGAGCGCGAGGGCCAGGGCAACGCCGAGGTCGGACTTGCCGGCGGCGGTCGGGCCGACGACGGCGACGACGGGGTTGCCGGTTCCGGGGGTCACGGGCACGATCCTTCCGTACCGTCGGACGTGCCCGAGGGACCTCCCGCGGGCGGCGGTGCGGACGAGCCGCGACAGGGGCGGGCCGCGGGGCCCGCACGACGGCAGGAGCAGCCCATGGGCATCTTCGACAACCTCAGGAACCTGTTCAGCGGGGCGAGCGAGCAGGCCAAGGGCGTCGCCGACACGGCGAAGGCCGCCGCCGGGCCCGCCACCGACCAGGCCAAGGCTGCCGCCGGCCAGGCCGCCGCCACCGCCAGCGCGCTCGCCGACCAGGCCAAGGCTGCAGCAGGCCCCGCCGCAGAGCAGGCCAAGGCCGCTGCGGGCCAGGCCGCGGTGAAGGCAGGCGAGCTCGCCGAGCAGGCCAAGGGCGCCGCCTCCGGCCTCGCCGAGCAGCACGGCGACAAGGTCACCGGAGCTGTGTCCGCCGCGCACGAGTTCGTCAGCGACAAGACCGGCGGCAAGCTCGACCCCGTCACCGGCAAGGTCACCGACCTCACCGAGAAGGCCGTCGACGCGCTGAAGTCGACGCCGCCCACCCCGCCGTCGGACGCCGTCTGACCCACCAGCCTCCTCAGGGACGTCGAGGCCGCAGCGTCGCGCAGGACGCTGCGGCCTCGACGTGTCCCGGGGCGGCCTCGGGCCATGAGCGCGACCCGCCTCTCCACCGTCGAGAGGCGGTCAGGGGATCAGGGCCCGGCGGCCCTCGTGCGCGCTCGCCCCCGACACGGCGTCGACGACGACCCGCTCGCCCACCGTGTCGGGCAGCTCCACGGTCGCCGTGAGCGCGACCGCCTGGTCGGTGCATCCCTGCGTCCGCAGGCCGTCGAGGTCCGGCAGCCACGACGTACGGGGGTGCACCAGGACGACGACGGTCTCGGCACCGGCCCGCACGTCGCCGGTCATCGGCGGCTCGAGGCAGACGCCGCCCCAGTACCCGACGGTCATCGTCGTGCCGTCGACGGCGTACCAGTCGATACTGCGCGCCCCCATCGTCAGGAACGGGGACTGCGCCAACGACGCCGGCACGACGTCGGGCTCCCCCGCGGACGCCGCCGCCAGCGCGGCGGGGTCGTCCTCCCAGGCCTGCGCCACCTCGGTGAGCCGCTGATCGGCCTGGTGGGCATCGGTGAGGTGGACGTACACCTGGTAGCCGAACCAGCCCACGACCACGGCCGCGACCAGGCCCGCCACGACCGCGAGCGCCTTGCGCATCGGACCCCTCCCTGCGCCGCTGGCCGGTCTCGCGGGCGGGAGGCGCCCCTCCCGCCCGCGGACCGTGCTCATGAGACGGCGGTCACAGCCCGTTCGGTTCCACCCGGTCTCAGCCCCGGCTCAGCCCACCCATAACGGGGACACAGGCAGGCGGGCGCGCCGAGGCCGGCGACGAGCGCCGAGGGTGTGTCAGGCAGGGAGGGTGGGGAGGCCCAGCAGCACGGGGCCGGCCCCGGACGACGACGGGCCGGTGCCGCACGACTCGTCGGACTGGCGCTGCTCCCACGCGTCGCCGGAGCGGGTGCGGCGCAGATCCGCGGCGGGGATGTCGCTCACGAGGTGGTGCGGTGCGGCGTAGGTGATCTCCGCGGTCACCAGGTCGCCGGGCCTGGGCACCTCGTCGCCGGGGGCGAAGTGGACGAGCCGGTTGTCGGGCGCACGGCCGGACAGGCGCGCGGTGGCGCCGTCCTTGCGTCCCTCCCCCTCGGCGACCATGAGCTCGACCGAGCGCCCGACCAGCTTCTTGTTCTCGTCCCAGGCGATCTCGTCGACGAGCGCGGCCAGCTCGGCGTAGCGCTCCTTCACGACCTCGGGCGCGACCTGGTCGGACATCGTGGCCGCGGGCGTGCCGGGGCGCGGCGAGTACTGGAACGTGAACGCCGACGCGAAGCGCGCCTGGCGGACGACGTCGAGGGTGGCGCGGTGGTCGTCGTCGGTCTCGCCGGGGAAGCCGACGATGATGTCGGTGGTGATCGCGGCGTCGGGCATCGCGGCGCGGACCCGCTCGATGATGCCGAGGTAGCGCTCGCTGCGGTAGGAGCGGCGCATCGCCCTGAGCAGCCGGTCCGAGCCCGACTGCAGCGGCATGTGCAGCTGCGGCATGACGTTGGGCGTCTCGGCCATCGCGGCGATGACGTCGTCGGTGAAGTCGGCCGGGTGCGGCGAGGTGAACCGCACGCGCTCGAGGCCCTCGATGCCGCCGCAGGCGCGCAGCAGCTTGGCGAACGCCGCGCGGTCGCCGAACTCGACGCCGTACGCGTTGACGTTCTGGCCGAGCAGCGTGACCTCGCTGACGCCCTCGGCGACCAGCGCCTCGATCTCGGCGAGGATGTCGCCGGGCCGGCGGTCCTTCTCCTTGCCGCGCAGGCTCGGCACGATGCAGAACGTGCAGGTGTTGTTGCACCCCACGGAGATCGAGACCCACGCCGCGTACGCCGACTCGCGCCGGGTCGGCAGCGTGGACGGGAACACCTCGAGCGACTCGAGGATCTCGACCTGAGCCTCCTGCTGCACGCGGGCGCGCTCGAGGAGCACCGGCAGCGACCCGATGTTGTGGGTGCCGAAGACGACGTCGACCCAGGGCGCCCGGCGCACGACCTCGCCGCGGTCCTTCTGGGCCATGCAGCCGCCGACGGCGATCTGCATGCCGGGGTGCGCGTCCTTCACGGGCTTGAGGTGTCCGAGGTTGCCGTAGAGGCGGTTGTCGGCGTTCTCGCGCACCGCGCAGGTGTTGAACACGACGACGTCGGCCTGCTCGCCCTCGGCCGCCCTGGCGTAGCCGGCGTCCTCGAGCAGCCCCGAGAGGCGCTCGGAGTCGTGGACGTTCATCTGGCACCCGTAGGTGCGGACCTCGTACGTGCGCATGGTGGATCCAGGGTACGGCGCTGGCACGGCCCCGCCGAACGGCGCCGTGGTCAGGCGCTGGCGTGCTTGCCCGGGGCCGGGGCGCCCTCGGGGGCGGCGTCGGCGACGGCCTCGGGCAGGGCGCCCTCGGCGTCGTCGCCGGGCTCGGACTCGGCAGGGCGTCTGCGGGTCATCGCGGAGTACGGGACGGGCGCGGGGCCCGAGGAGACGACCGGCTGGGCCCGCTCCTTGCGCGGCACCACGAACAGCGCCGAGGCGAGCGCCGCGACCGCCGTCGCCATCGCGAAGCCGGCCAGCACGTCGGAGGGCCAGTGCAGGCCGAGGACGATGCGCGACAGGCCGATCGAGATGCCGAGCACCGCGAACGGGAGCACGAGCCAGGCCTTGGCGGTCTCGCTGCGCAGCAGGGACGCCAGGGCTACGCCGACCGCGAGGTACACCGCGATGCCGCCGGTAGCGTGCCCGGACGGGAACGAGTACGGGTCACCGGGCGGCGGCTCCGCCAGGGGCACGGCCCACTCGGGCCGGGGCCGCTCGACGAGCTCCTTGAGCCGGTCGGTGAGGAAGGGCGCGAGCGAGGCGATGAGGGCGAGGTTGAGGGCGATCCACGGCTTCTTGGCCAGCAGCAGCACCAGCACGACGACCACGGTGACCGCGGTCGACACCCCGAGGCCGCCGACGACGGCGAGGACGTCGGAGACCTGCACGGCCCACGGCGTCTCGAGCGCCCACCGGTGCACCGGCGCCTCGAGGGCGCGGTCGACCTCGGTGAGCCGCTCGCGCTGGTAGAGCACCAGCCAGGTGAGGACGCCGAGCAGGACGGCGGCGGCGGCCGAGCCGGCGTAGGCGCCGCCGCGGTGCACGAGCCGGGCGTCCGGCGAGGACGCTGGGCGCTGGGTCGCCATGGGCGCAGGCTAGGCGGACGGGGGGCTCTCGCGCGGACGCCGCACTGTCGCGGATGTGTCCCAGGTTCGGGCGTCCCCGGACAGCGCCCGGGGCGGGCCCTCCGCAGAGGGCCCGCCCCGGGGCGGATGCCGCACCGATCCCCCGTTCCGGTGCGGCATCCGCCGCACTCCCCCGGGATTGATCCGTGCTGTGCTGCCGATCCTACGTCGTGGACCGGTTCAGGACAGGGCCTATCGGGTGCCCACCGGCTCCGGCTCCCCGATCGCGTCGGGCTCGTCGTCGGTGATCTCGTCGGCGCCGCCCTCGACGTCGAAGTGGGGAAGGATCTTGTCCAGCCACTTCGGCAGCCACCAGTTCGCGTTGCCCAGCAGCGACATGAACGCCGGGACGAACACGAGCCGGATCAGGAACGCGTCGACGAGGACGGCCGAGGCCAGCGCCACGCCGAACAGCTTGATCGTGTTGTTGGGCGTCGGGATGAACGCCGCGAACACGCTGAACATGATGAGCGCGGCCATGAGCACCACACGGCCCGAGCCGGCCAGGCCGCGGCGCACCGCGGTGGCGTTGTCGTGCGTGCGGGCCCACTCCTCCTGCATCCGGCTGACGAGGAACACGTGGTAGTCCATCGACAGGCCGAACAGGATCGCGAAGACCATGACCGGCAGGAACGGGAAGATCGGCCCCGTGCCGCTGACTCCGAGCAGGCCGTTGAGCCAGCCCCACTGGAAGACCGCGACGGTGATGCCGGTGGACGCCGCGAACGACAGCAGCGACGTCACGACGGCGGTCAGCGAGACCACGGGCGCCCGGAACAGGATCATCAGCATGAGGAACCCGAGGCCGACCACGACGGACAGGAACAGCGGCATCGCGTCGGTGAGGACGGTGCTGAAGTCCGCCACGATCGCGGTGGCGCCGCCGACGTAGCCCGCGAGGCCCGGGATCTGGGCCTCGACCGCGGGGATGGTCTCCTCGCGCAGGCGGTCGAGCAGCGCGTCGGTCTCCTCGCTCTGCGGACCGGTGGTCGGGGTCACCTGGATCGCGGTGATCGACTGGTCCTGCAGCTGCTGGCCGAGCAGCGGCAGCATCGCCGAGCTCGGGGTCACCGAGGCGACGCCCTCGGTCTTCTCCAGCGCCGCGACGAGCGCTCCGAGCGACTGCAGGTCGCCGTCCTTGGGCAGCTGCGCTGCGACGAGGAACGGGCCGTTGGACCCGGGGCCAAAGCCCTCGGACTGCAGGTCGTAGGCCGTGCGGGCGATCGAGCCCTCCGGCTTTCCGGAGTCGTCCGGGAAGCCCAGGCGCAGCGAGAGCGCCGGGACGGCGAGCAGGAGCACCAGGCCCAGCGACACCAGCGCAGGGATGATCGGGCGCTTCTGCAGCAGGCGGGCGTAGTGGGCCCAGCGGCCGCCCTCCGGGTGCCACGGCTCGCCGTCGTGACGGGCGTGGCGGGTGATCCGGTAGAACAGCGGCGACAGCAGCGCCACCAGCGCGACGACGCCGACGACGACGCCGGCCCCGACCACCTTCTGCGTGGTCTCCGCGTCGGCGTTGCTGAGAACGCCGGCCGAGAGCACCGCCATCACGGCGAGGAGCACGACGGCCGTGACCACGCGCGGGCGGCCCGGGGTGCGCAGGCCGCGGCTGACGAGCAGCGACACCGGCTCGACAGCGCGGTGGCCCAGCAGCGAGAGCAGCGCGGGCAGCAGCCACACCGCCGAGAGCATGACGAGCAGGACGGTGCCGGACGCCGCGAAGGCGAGGCCGGTGAAGAAGCCGATGCCCATGAACAGCAGGCCGAGCAGGCCGATGATCACGGTGCTGGCGGCGAAGACCACGGCGCGGCCGGAGGTGTTGACCGCCTCCATGGCGGCCTGCTTCGGCTCGTGGCCGGCCAGGATCGCCTGGCGGTAGCGGTTGATGACGAACAGCGAGTAGTCGATGCCGACGCCGAGACCGATCATCGCGGCCAGGGTGGGCGCGAAGGTCGCGACGTCGTAGAAGTTCGCGATGTAGAGCAGCAGGCTCGCGCCGAGGCCGACGCCGAAGCCCGCGGTCAGCAGCGGGAGGCCGGCGGCGAGGAACGACCCGAACGCGATGAGCAGGATCACCAGCGCGACGAGCATGCCGAACGCCTCGGAGCTCGGGGGCTCCTGGCCGGCGAACTCGAGCACCTGGCCGCTGGCGCCGACGGTGAGACCGTCGGTGGCGTCGGCCTTCTTGACGGCGTCGATGACGCCCTTGGCGGTCTCGGTGGAGACCTCGTCGCCGGTCTCGCCGCCGTCGAAGGTGATGGTGGCCTTGGCCACCGTGCCGTCGGCGGAGACCGGGGAGAGCGCCTGCTGCGCGGCCTGCAGCGCGGCCTTGAAGGCCTCCTGCTGCTCGGCCGGCACCTGGGTGAGGTCGGGCGCGGCCTGGGCCGGCGGGCACGCGGTGCCGAGGCCGGCACCGGTCTGGTCGAACGGGTTGGTCACGCACGCGACGCCGTCGAGCTTCGAGATCTCGGTCAGCAGCGGCACGATCGTGGCGGCCGTCTCGGGCGACACGGCGGTGGCGCCCTGCGCGTCGGGCGACCAGACCACCGTGGCGGTGATCGCGGTCGCACCGGAGTTCTGGCTGTCGGGAAGCTGCTCGAGCAGCTTCTGGGCCTGCAGCGACTCGGTGTCGGGCAGCTCGAAGGAGTCCTTGAGCTCGCCGCCGAGTCGGCCGCCGAGGCCGAAGATCACGACCGCCAGCACCGCGAAGGCGGCCAGCGCCCATCCCGGCCGACGGACTGCCCAGCGCGACAGTGCACCCATGTCGAGGCTTCTCCTCTTTCGTTCGTCTCGCCGCGACGGGCGGGCCGTCGTCGACCGCGTTCCGGACGTGTGTGTCGGGCACGCATTCGATACGGTAGATTACATGTGCTGGACAGGCAAATCAGATGCCCAGCACATACATTCCTGGTTCGAGTGACAGCTCGTCGCTCCCCGGGCCCCCAGGGCCCTGCAGCACGGACGGAGGCAGGCAGGCATGGCGGCGACGCACGTCGAGCGCGAGGACGGCACCGGCACCCCGGCGGCCGGCACCGTTGCCCCGCCCCCGCTGCCCGTCCCCGTGCCCGAGCTGTCGGCGGACTCCCCCGGCGCGCACCTGCCCGACGACCTCGTCGACGGCCTCGACCGCACCATCCGCCGGCTGCGCCGCTCGATGATTAAGCCGCCGGCGATGCTCGTGCCGGTGCCCTCGCTCGGCCGCCAGGTCGACATCGCCAAGATCTTCGCCTGCGACGCCGTCGAGGAGCTGTCGTCGTCCGGCGGCTCGGTGACGGTCAAGGACGTCGCCTCCAGCCTCGATCTCGAGCACTCGACGGTCAGCCGCCTGCTCAGCGAGGCGGAGTCCGAGGGCTTCCTCACCCGCGGCACCGACCCCGACGACCGCCGACGCACCACCGTCGAGCTCACCGATATCGGCCACGCGGTGGTCAGCGACGCGACCGCGATGACGCGGTTCTTCACCCGCCTGCTGCTCGCCGACTGGGACCGCGACGACCTCGACCAGCTCACCCGGCTGCTCGGCAAGCTCGCCGACACCGTGAGCAGCCGGATGGACCTGCTGCCCGACCTCGCTGCCCGCGAGTTCGCCCGGACCCACCCCGAGATCGCGGAGTCGGTCGGCCAGATGCTGCGCGACGCGCACCGCCCGCGCCGCTGACCTGCCCGGCTACTCCCCTACCCGGGCGGCGTCGGACAGATCGGCGTCCATCGCCTCGAGGAAGGCGCGCTCGAGGTCGTCGAGCTCGCGCTCGGCGCTGATCGCCTCGCGCACCACCCGCATCGCCAGCCCGCCCGGGTAGCCCTTGCGCACGAGCATCCCGACCAGGCGCCGGGTACGGGCGTCGACATCGAGCCGGCGCGTGCCCGCCATCCGCTTGGCCACCAGCGCGCGCGCCGTGGCGAGCTCCTCGTCGGGGTCGAGCGCCTCGAGCGCCTCGGACACCGTGGCGTCGTCGACACCCCGGCTGCGCAGCTCCTGCGCGAGCGCCCGCCCGGTGCGGCCGGTGGCGGCATGACGGGTGCGGACGTAGTTCTCGCTGAACGCGGCGTCGTCGACGAGCTGCACGTCGGCGAGCCGGTCGAGCACGGCCTGCGCGACGTCGTCGGCGATGCCGCGGCGGCGCAGGACGGTGGCGAGCTGGCCGCGGCTCTTGGGCGACGCCGTGAGCTGCTGCAGGCAGATCGTGCGAGCGACGTCGTAGGGGTCGGCCTCGGGAACGTCGTCGGCCGACGACCCCGGGGTGGGGCCGTCGGCCGACGGACGCGTGCTGCGGACCATCGCCTACAGGTCGATCGGGACGACGTCGGGGACGACGATCGCGTCGATCTCGTCGGCGAGGGGAACCCCGATGCCGAGCTTGGTCTTGATCTTCTTCTCCAGCTCGTCCGCGAGGTCGGGGTTGTCCTTGAGGAACGTGCGGGCGTTCTCCTTGCCCTGCCCGAGCTGATCGCCGTCGTAGGTGTACCAGGCGCCGGACTTGCGGACGAAGCCGTGCTCGACGCCCATGTCGATGAGGCCGCCCTCGCGGGAGATGCCCTCGCCGTAGATCATGTCGAACTCGGCCTGCTTGAACGGCGGCGCCATCTTGTTCTTCACGACCTTGACGCGGGTGCGGTTGCCGACCGCCTCCGAGCCGTCCTTGAGGGTCTCGATGCGACGGACGTCGAGGCGCACGGAGGCGTAGAACTTCAGGGCCTTGCCGCCGGTCGTCGTCTCCGGCGAGCCGAACATGACGCCGATCTTCTCGCGCAGCTGGTTGATGAAGATCGCGGTGGTGCCGGAGTTGGCGAGCGCACCGGTGATCTTGCGCAGCGCCTGGCTCATGAGGCGGGCCTGCAGGCCGACGTGGCTGTCGCCCATCTCGCCCTCGATCTCGGCGCGGGGCACGAGGGCCGCGACGGAGTCGATGACGATGAGGTCGAGCGCGCCGGAGCGGATGAGCATGTCGGCGATCTCGAGCGCCTGCTCGCCGTTGTCGGGCTGGCTGACCAGCAGCGCGTCGATGTCGACGCCGAGGTTCTTGGCGTACTCGGGGTCGAGCGCGTGCTCGGCGTCGATGATCGCGGCGATGCCGCCGGCCTTCTGCGCGCTCGCGATCGCGTGCAGCGCCAGCGTGGTCTTGCCGCTGGACTCCGGGCCGTAGATCTCGATGATGCGCCCGCGCGGCAGGCCGCCGATGCCGAGGGCGACGTCGAGGGCGACCGAGCCGGTGGGGATGACCTCGATGGGGGCCCGGCCCTCCTGGCCGAGGCGCATGACCGAGCCCTTGCCGAACTGGCGCTCGATCTGCGCGAGGGCGGTGTCGAGGGCCTTCTCGCGGTCGGAGCCGCCGGAGCCGCCCGGGGGGTTGGTCTTGGAGGGGGCCATGGGGACCTGCCTTCGTGTGCTGCGGATGACGACCTCGGCGACGCTACGGACCCGGTCCGACAGCGGCCCCGCACCGTCTCCGGAGGACCTGGGGACGACCCGCCGACGGCGGCGCCCTGGGGACCGGAGGCCCGAGCGGGACGTCGTCAGACTAGATCGAACACCCGTTCGATCCTAGGGCGACACGCCGACACGTTCGAACAGCTGTTCTAGCGCTCCTTGGCGGGGAGCTCGAGGTCGGCGTGGACGGCGCGCCAGATGTCGACGGTGTCGATGCCGGCGTCGATGGCCTGCACCACCGTGCGCCCGCCGAGGTCGGCGAGCACGTGGTCGGTGGCCCAGGAGCGCGCGTAGGCCGGCCCGAGGACCTCCTCGAGCCGCCGCCAGAACTCCGTGAGCCGCACGCGCCACCTCCGAGCGCACAGCCTCCCCCACGCCACGGACGCGCGCGACAGCGCCCTGGACGGGTCGAACGAGCGGCCCGCCTCCCGGCCGGGCGGCGACGTTCCCCGAGGAACGGATTTGGCAAGGCTGGCCTTCGGGCGTACTTTACTTGCATGGTGCAAGCAACCAAGGACGCCGCAGCGGCGCCAGCCGGGCCCGAGGGCGGGGAGGACCAGCTCTTCCGCGCCCTCGTCGTGCTCATCCAGCGGCTGCGCCGGATGAAGGGCGCCGACCACGACGGCCACGCCGGCCGCGTGGGCCTGCTCTCCCACATCGACAGCCTCGCGCCGGTGCGGATGAGCGAGCTGGCGTCCAAGGCCTGCCTCGACCAGTCGACCGTGAGCCGGCACCTGCGCCAGCTCGAGGACGACGCCCTGGTCACCCGCACCCCCGATCCCGACGACGGCCGGGCCACCCTGCTCGAGCTCTCGCCCGAGGGCCGCGAGGTCCTCGACCGCCACATCCGCGCCCGCTCCGCGCTCATCTCCTCGGCCACGCAGTCGTGGTCGGAGGAGGACCGCGCCGCCCTCACCCGACTTCTCTCGCGTCTCGCCGACGACCTGGAGCCCCTCTCGTGAACGCACGCACCGCCCACCTCGACCCGGTGGCCGACAGCCGCAAGCACCTGCGCTGGATCCTCGGCGCCCTCATGCTCACGATGCTGCTGGCCGCCCTCGACCAGACCATCGTGTCGACGGCCCTGCCGACCATCACCTCCGACCTCGGCGGGCTCAACGAGCTCTCCTGGGTCGTGACGGCCTACCTGCTCGCCTCCACCGCGTCGACGCCGATCTGGGGCAAGATCTCCGACCTCTACGGCCGCAAGCTCATGCTGCAGCTGTCCGTCGTCGTGTTCGTCGGCGCCTCGATGCTGGCCGGCCTGTCGCAGAACATGGGCCAGCTCATCGGCACGCGCGCCCTCCAGGGCATCGGCGGCGGCGGCATCATGGTGC
Organism: Actinomycetota bacterium; assembly: GCA_020161245.1. GTDB lineage: Bacteria > Actinomycetota > Actinomycetes > S36-B12 > CAIYMF01 > Longivirga. The sequence continues at coordinate 42,705 of JAIUOK010000007.1, forward strand.
TGGTCATGGCGGTCATCGCCGACCTGATCCCCCCGCGCGACCGCGGCCGCTACGCCGGCCTGTTCGGCGCCGTGTTCGGCCTCTCCTCGGTGATCGGCCCGCTGCTCGGCGGCTTCTTCACCGAGCAGCTGTCGTGGCGCTGGATCTTCTTCATCAACGTGCCGCTGGGCATCGCCGCGTTCGCCGCGCTCGCCATGTTCCTGCACCTGCCGGTGCTGCACGAGAAGAAGCCGATCGACTGGCTGGGCTCGGCTCTGCTCGTCGCCGGCGTCACGATGCTGCTGCTCGTCACCGTGTGGGGCGGCCAGGAGTACGACTGGCTGAGCCCGACGATCATCGGCCTCGCCGTCGGCGGCGTGGCCGTGCTGGCCCTCTTCGTCTGGCACGAGCTGCGCATCGACGAGCCGATCGTGCCGATGACCCTGTTCTCCAACAAGGTCTTCCGCGTCAGCTCGATGGTCGGCTTCATCGTCGGCTTCGCGATGTTCGGGTCGATCGTCTACCTGAGCATCTACTTCCAGGTGGTCCGCGGCGCGACGCCGACGCAGGCCGGCCTCATGCTGCTGCCGCTCATGGTCGGCATCCTGCTGACGTCGATCCTGTCCGGGCAGCTCATCGCCCGCATGGGCCGCTACAAGATCTTCCCGATCATCGGCACCGGCCTCGCCGCCGTCGGCATCTTCATGATGAGCAGGCTCGGCGTCGACGCTCCGTTCTGGTACGCCGCGCTCGCGATGTTCATCCTCGGCGCGGGCCTCGGCAACGTGATGCAGGTGCTCGTCCTCGCGGTGCAGAACACGGTGGCCCCGCAGCAGATGGGGGCGGCGACCTCGGGCTCGACCTTCTTCCGCTCCATCGGCGGCTCGTTCGGCACGGCGTTCTTCGGCGCCGTGTGGACCGCGCGGCTCGCGGCGGAGCTCTCCGACGCGTTCCCCGGCGGCACCGGCCAGCTCGGCGATGCGACGTCGTCGATCACCTCGATCGAGTCGCTGCCCCCGGCGATCCAGTCGGTGGTGCTCGAGGCGTTCGCCCGCGCGCTCGACACGACGTTCCTCGTCGCCGTGCCGTTCATGGTGGTGGCGTTCCTGCTGGCCTGGCTGCTCCCCGAGGTGCGGCTCAAGACCCACCGCGACGTCGCGGAGGAGCTCGCCGACGACGCCGCCGTGCCGCTCCCGATGGCGCTCGACTGACACGTCGACCGCACGCACGACGAGGCCCCGCACCGGATCCGGTGCGGGGCCTCGTCACGTCGTCAGGCCGGCGGCGCGGGCGGGGCCGGCGGACGGTCGTCGGGCAGCCCGTCGAGCGGCGGCACGTCCGAGACCGGATCGGCCGGAGGCTCGGTCGGGACGACCTGCGTCGGCACGCCGTCGGGCAGCACCACGGTGTCCTGCGGCTGCCCGGCGAGGTCGGGGCGGCCCATCTCGGCCGCGGCCGGAGCCCCTTGGCCGCCGAGCAGGAACGGGTCCTCGGCGCGGGGGGCGTCGATCGGGCTGACCGCGCCCTTCTTCGCCCCGCGGCGCAGCAGGAAGACGCCGAGCGCGGCGAGCGCCAGAAGGGCGAGCGCGGCGATCGCCCACGGCAGCACGGGCGAGGTGGACGACGCGGGCGCCGAGCCCTCCCCCACCGAGCCGGGCTGGCCGGTCGCCGATCCGTCGCCGTCGCCGTCCCCGTCGCCGGACCCCGAGCCGGACAGGCCCTCGCCGTCGGTGGCGTAGGCCTTGGCGGTGAGCTGCAGGTTGTCGCCCGGCTTGGGCGTCCACACCACGGTGGCGCCGTCGACCTCGCCGTTGCTCTCGACGACGGCGCCGGGGAAGGTCACCGCCACGCGCACCTCGAAGGAGTCGATGATCTGCTGCGTGATCGCGTCGGGCGATTCGGTCGGCCCGCCGCCGGCGGCGTCGCTCAGGTCGAGGGTGCCGGTGAGGACGAAGAACTCGCCCTCGCGCACGATCTTCAGCTCGTCGCCGGTCTCGCCGGTGCCGTCCGAGCCGAACGACTCGAGCGGGGCGCCGGTGAAGGACACCTTCTGCCCGTACTTGCCGCCCTCGTCGTAGACCTCGGTCGTGACGTCGCCGGCGCCCGGGATCACGGCGTCCGCGCCGTCGCTGTTCTGGTCGAAGACGTCCTTGGGGTCCTGCCCCAGGGCCTCGATGACCTTCTTGTCGAAGGCGAAGATGATCGCGCCGTCGACGGTGTCGTCGCTCTGGACCGTGAGGTCCATGTCGAGCTTGATGCAGCCGGACAGCGTCACCATGACGGCGGCCGCGCAGGCGGCCAGCGCTGCGGTGCGGCGGAGGCGGCGCGGGCGCCCGGGGGTCGGGACGGCGGAGCGGGTCGTCAGCATGCGGCCATCCTGGCCCACCGCCCTGTCCCGGCGGCGCACCCGGGCGGCACGTGACCGGATCGGGACGTCCCCTGCGTGCGGACCCCCTCGGACGCCGTCGCCGCGGACGGAGGAGCGGCTGTCGGGGGCCCGGTGTTGGATGGCCAGGTGAGCGCGCGCCGTCGGGAGCCGGTACCCCGGCCCGACGACGTCCTGGGCCGGTTCTCCCCGGCCACCCAGGAGTGGTTCGCCTCGGCGTTCGAGGCCGCCACCCCCGCGCAGCTCGGCGCCTGGGACGCCGTGTCGTCCGGGCAGAACGCGCTTGTCGTCGCGCCCACCGGCTCGGGCAAGACGCTGGCGGCGTTCCTGTGGGCCCTCGACGGCCTCGCCCGCGAGCCGCTGCCCGAGGATCCGAAGGAGCGGTGCCGGGTCCTCTACGTGTCGCCGCTGAAGGCGCTCGCGGTGGACGTCGAGCGCAACCTCCGCAGCCCGCTCGCCGGGATCCGCCGCGAGTCGGTGCGGCTCGGGCTGCCCGAGCCCGACGTCGCGGTCGGCGTCCGGTCCGGCGACACCCCGGCCGACGAGCGGCGGCGGTTCCTGACCAAGCCGCCCGACGTCCTCATCACGACGCCGGAGTCGCTGTTCCTCGTGCTCACGTCGCAGGCGCGCGAGTCGCTGCGCGGGGTGCGCACGGTGATCGTCGACGAGGTGCACGCGGTCGCTGGCAGCAAGCGCGGCGCGCACCTCGCCATCTCGCTCGAGCGGCTCGACGCCCTGCTCGAGCAGCCCGCGCAGCGCATCGGCCTGTCGGCCACGGTGCGCCCGGTCGAGGAGGTCGCCTCGTTCCTCGGCGGCTCGCGGCCGGTCACGGTGGTGCAGCCGCCGGCGAGCAAGACCGTCGAGCTCGAGGTCGTGGTGCCGGTCGACGACATGGCCGAGCTCGGGGCGTCCACGGGCGAGGTCGACGGCTCCGCCGCGGGCGAGGAGCGGCGCACGTCGATCTGGCCGCATCTCGAGGAGCGCGTCGTCGACCTCGTCGCCGAGCACCGGTCGACCATCGTGTTCGCCAACTCCCGCCGTCTCGCCGAGCGGCTCACCGCACGGCTCAACGAGATCTGGGCCGAGCGCACCCTCGACGCGTCGTTCGAGACCGGCGGAGCACCCGCTGCCGCGATGGGTCAGGCCGGATCCACCGGAGGGGCGCCGGCCGTGCTCGCCCGGGCCCACCACGGCTCGGTGAGCAAGGAGCAGCGCTCGCTCATCGAGGAGGACCTCAAGGCGGGCCGGCTGCCCGCCGTCGTGGCCACGAGCTCGCTCGAGCTCGGCGTCGACATGGGCGCAGTCGACCTCGTCGTGCAGGTCGAGTCGCCGCCGTCGGTCGCGAGCGGCCTGCAGCGCGTCGGACGCGCGGGCCACCAGGTCGGCGCGGTGAGCAAGGGCGTGGTGCTGCCGAAGTACCGCGGCGACCTCGTGCAGACCGCGGTGGTCGCCGAGCGGATGCGCCAGGGGCTCATCGAGGAGATGCGCATGCCGCGCAACCCGCTCGACGTGCTCGCCCAGCAGATCGTGGCGATGTGCTCCACCGACGAATGGCACGTCGACGACGTCCTCGCGCTGGTGCGCCGGGCCGCGCCGTTCGCCACGCTGCCGCAGTCGGCCTACGACGCCGTGCTCGACATGCTCGCCGGCCGCTACCCCAGCGACGAGTTCGCCGAGCTGCGCCCGCGCCTGGTGTGGGACCGCACCACCGGCACCCTCACCGGCCGCCCCGGCGCGCAGCGCCTCGCGGTGACCAGCGGCGGCACGATCCCCGACCGCGGGCTGTTCGGCGTCTTCCTGGTAGGAGAGAAGGCCTCCCGCGTCGGCGAGCTCGACGAGGAGATGGTCTACGAGTCGCGCGTGGGCGACGTGTTCTCCCTCGGTGCGTCCTCCTGGCGCATCGAGGACATCACCCACGACCGCGTCCTCGTGTCGCCCGCCCCGGGCGTGCCCGGCCGGCTGCCGTTCTGGCACGGCGACGCGCTCGGCCGGCCCTACGAGCTCGGCCGTGCGATGGGCGGGTTCCTCCGCGAGGTGTCGGCGCTGCCGCGGCCGAAGGCCGAGGCGCGGCTCGTCGAGAGCGGCCTCGACGCCAACGCCGTGACCAACCTGCTCGCCTACCTCGACGAGCAGCGCAGCGCCACCCACCACGTGCCCGACGACCGCACACTGGTGGTCGAGCGCGTGCGCGACGAGCTCGGCGACTGGCGCGTCGTCGTCCATTCGCCGTTCGGCGCGCAGGTGCACGCGCCCTGGGCGCTCGCGATCGGTGCGCGCATGCGCGAGCGGTTCGGCGTCGACGCGCAGGTGATGCACGCCGACGACGGCATCGTGCTGCGCCTGCCCGACGTCGAGGACGACGACGTCGTGCGCGGCGTGCTCGAGGCGTCGCTGCTCGGCCCCGACGAGGTCGAGGCGCTCGTCACCGCCGAGGCGGGCGGGTCGGCGCTGTTCGCCTCGCGGTTCCGCGAGTCGGCCGCCCGCGCGCTGCTGCTGCCGCGGCGCAACCCCGGCAAGCGCTCGCCGCTGTGGCAGCAGCGGCAGCGCTCCGCGCAGCTGCTGTCGGTCGCGTCGCAGTACGGCTCGTTCCCGATCGTGCTCGAGACGATGCGCGAGGTGCTGCAGGACGTCTACGACGTCCCCGGCCTCGTGTCCCTCATGCGGTCGGTGCAGTCGCGCGAGGTGCGCGTCGTCGAGGTGGAGACCCAGACCCCCTCGCCGTTCGCGCGGTCGCTGCTGTTCGGCTACGTCGCGCAGTACCTCTACGAGGGCGACTCGCCGCTGGCCGAGCGCCGCGCCGCCGCGCTCACCCTCGACACCGCGCTGCTCTCGGAGCTGCTCGGGCAGGCCGAGCTGCGCGACCTGCTCGACCCGGCCGCGCTCGAGCAGGTCGAGGCCGAGCTGCAGCGCCTCACGCCGGAGCGCCGGGCCAAGGACCGCGAGGGCGTGGCCGATCTGCTGCGGATGCTGGGCCCGCTCACCCGCGAGGGGCTCGCCGAGCGCGGCGCCGAGATGGCGTGGATCGACGAGCTGCTCGCAGCCCGGCGCGCGATCGAGGTGCGGATGGGCGGCGTTGCCGCCGTGGCCGCCGTCGAGGACGCCGCCCGGCTGCGCGACGCCCTGGGCACCGCACTGCCCGTGGGCCTGCCTGACGCGTTCCTCGAGCCGGCGGGCGACCCCGTCGGCGACCTCGTCTCGCGCTGGGCCCGCACGCACGGCCCGTTCCACGCCGCCGACGTCGCGCGCGCGTTCGGGCTCGGCGTCGCCGTCGTCACCGCCGCGCTGCAGCGGCTGGCGGCCGCGGGCCGCGTGGTCAGCGGCGAGTTCCGTCCGGGCGGCTCCGGCACCGAGTGGTGCGACGCCGAGGTGCTGCGCCTCGTGCGGCGCCGGTCCGTGGCGGCGCTGCGCCGCGAGGCCGAGCCCGTGCCGCCGGAGACGCTCGGGGTGTTCCTGCCGTCGTGGCAGAACGTCGGCGGGCGGCTGCGCGGCCCGGACGGCGTGCTGCGGGTGGTCGAGCAGCTCGCGGGCGTCGTGGTGCCGGCGTCGGCATGGGAGTCGCTCGTGCTTCCGTCGCGGGTGGAGGGCTACTCCCCCGCCATGCTCGACGAGCTCATGGCCTCGGGCGAAGTCGTGTGGTCGGGCGCGGGGTCGCTGCCGGGCGGCGACGGCTGGGTGGCGCTCGCGCCGGCCGACAGCGCCGACCTCGTGCTGCCCGACGTCCTCGAGCTCGAGGAGACCGCACTGCACACCGCCGTGCTCGACACGCTCTCGGGCGGCGGGGGCTGGTTCTTCCGCGCGCTCTCCGATCGCGTCGGCCCAGCGGTGAACCCGGGCGGCGGCGGGGTCGACGACGACGCCCTGGTCGAGGCGCTGTGGGATCTCGTGTGGACCGGTCAGGTCGCCGGCGACACGTTCGCGCCGCTGCGCTCGCGGCTGTCGGGCTCGTCGCGCAAGCCGCGGACGGCTGCGGCGCCGCCGCGGTCCGTGCCGCGCGGCCGCTACGCCCGGCCCCCGCGGTCCTCGCGCGCCGCGATGCCCACCCGGGGCGGGCCGCCCTCGGTGAGCGGCCGCTGGTCGCTGCTGCCGCCGCGGTCTGCCGACGCCACGCTGCGCGCCGCGGCGCTCGCGGAGGGCCTGCTCGACCGCCACGGCGTCGTCACGCGCGGGGCCGTCGCGGCCGAGCGCGTCACCGGCGGGTTCGCCGGGGTCTACCGCGTCCTGTCGGCGTTCGAGGACGCCGGGCGCTGCCGGCGCGGCTACGTCGTCGAGGGCCTGGGCGCGGCGCAGTTCGCGCTGCCGGGCGCGGTCGACCGGGTGCGCGCTGCCGCGCCCGACCGCCGCGACCCGTCGGCGCCGAGGCGGGCCGTCGTCCTCGCCGCCACCGACCCGGCCAACCCGTACGGCGCGGCGCTGGGCTGGCCCGCGCGTCCCGAGGACTCCGCGAGCGGGCACAAGCCGGGCCGCAAGGCCGGCGCGCTCGTGGTGCTCGTCGACGGCGCGCTCGCGCTCTACGTCGAGCGCGGCGGCCGCACCCTGCTCTCGTGGGGCGACGACGCCGACGTGCTCGCGGCCGCGTCGTCGGCACTGGCGTCGTCGGTGAAGGACGGCACCCTCGGCCGGCTCACCGTGCAGACCGCCGACGGCACCTCGGTGCTCGCGCCCGACTCGGCGCTCGGCCGGGCCCTGGAGCACGCCGGCTTCATCGCCACCCCTCAGGGCCTGCGCCTCCGGGCGTGACACGGGCTGTCTACACCTCGATGGTGTATCCCAGGTGTATCCTCGGCGTATGAGCCGCACGAACATCGAGCTCGACGACGAGCTGGTGGCCGCCGCCATGTCGCGGTTCGGCCTCACCACGAAGCGCTCGGTGGTCGAGCTCGCGCTGCGCCGGCTGCTCGCCTCCCCCGTCGACGCCGCGTTCGTGCGTTCCCTCGAGGGCATCGGATGGGACGGCGACCTCGACGAGATGCGCGCTGGGGACGCGCCGCGCGCCTGGTGACGCCGCTCCTGCTGGTCGACTCCTCGGTCTGGATCGACCATCTGCGCGGCGTTTCGCCCTCCGCCTCGCAGCGGCTGGCCGCTGAGCTCGGCGACGGCCTGAGCACCGGCGTCCGGATGTGCGAGCCGGTGGCGATGGAGCTCATCGCCGGTGCCTCACCCGCGCAGCTCGGTCCCATCGTGGCGCTCGTCGACGGGCTGCAGGGTCTTGCGGTCGATCCTCACCTGGACTTCCGGACCGCTGCCGAGCTCAGCCGGTCGGCGCGAGCCGCAGGGCAGACCGTCCGGTCCATCGTCGACTGCCTGATCGCTGCTGTGGCGCTGCGGCACGACGCGGTGGTGGTGCATCGCGACCGCGACTTCGACGTCCTCGCCGAGGTGAGCCCCCTGCGCACGCAGCGCTGGGATTGAGGCGCCCCGCGCCTGCAGGCCGCACGTAACACCCGCAACGGCACAAGAACACGGCGGTTTCTGTGCAGCTGCTGGTGTGACACGCGGCTCCTCAGCCGGCGCGCACGACCGCGACGTTGAACGACGGCGTGCCGAAGGAGCCCATGAGGGAGAGCCACAGCGGCAGGTAGAGCTCGAGGCCGCGGGCGGCCGCGATGCCGCCGGCGTCGACGACCTCGTCGGCCTCCCAGCCGAAGCCGACGAGCACGTCGCGCGCCACCGCCTTGGCGTCGGCGTCGTCGCCGGCGACGAACACCGAGTGCGGACCGGACAGCTGCCGCGGGTGCACCATCACGTCGGCGTTCATCGTGTTGAGCGTCTTGACCACGCGGGCCTCCGGGAACGCCGACTGGATCTGCTCGCCGAGGCTGCGGCCGTCGGGCTGCACGACCTTGGGCGGGAACCCCTCGGAGAAGTCGAGCGGGTTGGAGATGTCGAGCAGCACCTTGCCGGCGAGGTTCTCCTCGCCGGCCGCCGCGAGCGCCTCGAGCGACACCAGGCCTCCGGTGGCGTTGACGACGACCTCGCCCCAGGCGGCGGCGTCGGCGAAGGTGCCCTCGCTCGCGCCCTCGCCGGCCTCGGCCACGAACGCCAGCGCCTTCTCGCCGCCCGCGCTGCGCGAGCCCATCCGCACCTCGTGGCCGGTCTCGACCAGCCGGCGGCCGAGCGACTGCCCCACCATGCCTGTGCCCAGCACCGCGATCCGCATCGGTCCTCCTCGTGCCGTTGTGTCCGATGGTGGACCAACCCTGGTCGCAGCGCCGGTGTTCCCGGGAGAGGATCGACGCGACGGAGGGAGGCGACGTGCCCGAGGGCGACACCGTGTGGCTTGCGTGCAAGCGGCTCGACGCCGCGCTGTCCGGCGACGTGCTGACCCGCAGCGACTTCCGCGTGCCGCAGCTCGCGACCGCCGACCTCGTCGGACGCCGGATGCTGTCGACGACGCCGCGCGGCAAGCACATCCTCATGCGCGTCGAGGGCGGCCTGACGCTGCACTCGCACCTGCGCATGGACGGCTCGTGGCACCTGCACCGCCCCGGCGTCCGCTGGACGGGCGGGCCCGAGCACCAGATCCGCGTCATTCTCTGCACCGAGGGCTGGGACGCCGTCGGCTACCGGCTGCACGACCTCGCGCTCGTCGAGACCGACCGCGAGGACGAGCTCGTGGGGCACCTCGGCCCCGATGTGCTCGACCCCTCCGGCTTCGACGCCGACGAGGCGGTCCGTCGCATCACGGAGTACCCCGACCGCGCCATCGGCGAGGCGCTGCTCGACCAGCGCAACCTCGCCGGCGTGGGCAACCTCTACAAGGCCGAGACCCTGTTCATCGAGCGGCTCTCGCCGTGGCTGCTCGTGGACGACGTGCCCGACCTCCCGTCGGTCGTCGCGACGGCCGCACGGCTCATCGACCGCAACAAGGACCACTGGTCGCAGAGCACCACCGGCGACCCCGGGCGCGAGCGCCAGCACTACGTCTTCGAGCGCGGCGGCAAGCCGTGCCGCCGGTGCGGCAGCCCGATCGCCACGGCGATGCAGGGCACTCCGCCCTACGCCCGGATCACCTACTGGTGCCTGCAGTGCCAGCCCGGACCGCACCCCGAGCCGCTGCCGCAGAAGCGCCCGCGCGCCGGCGGCGGCGCCTACGACCGACGGGTGCGGCGATCGGGCGCCTAGGACGCCGGCGGGGCGAAGGACGTGGTGCGGACGGCGGCGGGCAGGCCGGCGGCGACGATGCGCGCCTGGGCCGAGCGCGAGGCCTGCGAGCCCGGCACGAGGGCGTGGCCGGCGAGCCAGCGGAGCACGAGGTCGACGTCGTCGGGCCCGCTGCGGCGGTCGGCGGCGTCGAGCACCGAGGCGGTCTCCGCGCGGACGGCGTCCCAGAGATCGCCGGCTGCGGGCACCGAGACGCCGAGCAGCGCGCCCGGCTCGGACGTGCGCATCCCGACGAGCACGGGGTGGCTGGCGACCGCGTCGGCGGCGCGGGTGAGGGCGACGACGAGGTCGTCGGCCGCGAGGTCGCGCACGTCGGCGGCGAGCTCGGCGACGTCGTCGCGGACGAGGCCGGCGACGAGGTCGTCCTTGGTGCGGAAGTGGTTGTAGAGCGTGGCCTTGGCCAGGCCGCCGCGGACGGCGACATCGCTCATTGTGGCCTTGCGCAGGCCGTGCTCGGCCAGCACACGGCGGGCGCCGTCGAGCGCGGCGGCACGGGTGCGGCCCATCGCGTTGCCGGCGCGGGAGCGCGGCGAGCGGCCCTGAGCAGCAGCGGGCGCTGCGTCGGGGGCGTCGGGCACGGGCGGGAGGGTCAGGCGGCGGCGACGACGTCGCTGCCGGCGACGGGGAGCTCGGTGACGGGGGCGACGCCCTCGAGCACCGCGACCTCGTCGCTGACCGAGCGGAGCACGGTGGCGAGCGGGACGTCGAGGGCGCTGCAGATCGAGGCGAGCAGCTCGCTGCTGGCCTCCTTCTGGCCGCGCTCGACCTCGGACAGGTAGCCGAGCGAGACGCGGGCGGCCGACGAGACCTCACGGAGGGTGCGGCCCTGGTCCTGACGACGGCGGCGCAGCTCGTCGCCGATCACGCGGCGCAGGACGATCATCGGCGCACCTCCTCTCGCGGGCGGGCTGACCACGGTGCGTGCCGCCGGGGCGGCGCTGTGACGGGCACCACGGTACCTGGCGTCACCCTCCGACGCACCGAGGGCACCCGGACGGCCTACGTCGGCGCGTCGCGCAGGGGTGACGGCGGGGGCGGCTGGGAGCACGGGGACCTTCTTCCTGGGAAGCGGCATCGCTTCTCTAACGACCTGATCCTGCGCCGTGATTCCCGGCGTCCGCCACCGGGAATCCAGGGGCCCGCTCCCGGACGGCCGGTCAGGCCTCCGGGCGGCCCGTCAGCCGGTGCCCAGGGCGTGCTCGTACTCGGCCAGCGACGGGTCGCGCAGCCCCACGGCGTCGTGGGCCCAGAACACCTCGGCGTAGACGATCGTGCCGGTCATCCACGCCTCCCGGGCCGGTAGCGCCACCGCCTGGGAGGCCGGGGTCGGGATGCGCAGCGAGGGACGGCGCAGTCCGAGCTCGACGCCGGGCACGAACCCGTGGCGCCGGTAGTAGCCGGGATCCCCCTCGAGCACCACGTAGGGGACGCCAGCAGCGGCGGCCGCGTCCAGCGCGGCCCGCACGAGCGCACCGCCCAGCCCGATGCGCTGATGGTCGGGATGGACGCCCAGCGGGGCGAGGACGTAGATGTCGACGAGCCGCTCGCGGGCATCCACCCAGCCGTGCGAGAGCTGCACGTGGCCTGCCACCGCACCGTCCACCTCGGCGACGACGCCGAGGCATTCGAGCGGAGCCACCCGCTCCCGCAGCCGGGCGGGGAGGTCGGCAACCACCGGCTCGTCCGGGAAGGCGGCCAGGTGCACGGCGCGGACGGCGTCGGCGTCGTGGGGCGTCTCGGGTCGGATCACGGCGTCCATGCCGCGACGCTACGACGCCGAGCCTGCGCCCCGCCCGCGTGTAACAGCCCGAACTGGGCCAGACCGCGCTCGGACTGCCCCACGTCGGGCTGTTACACGCGGACCGTCCGACGGGTTAGGTGCCGTCGACGTGGTCGCGCAGGAGGGTGAGGGCCTCGAGGACGGCTGCGCGGCGGATGCCGTCGCGGCCCAGCGCCGGGTCGAGCTCGAGCTGCTGGGTCCACGACGGGCCGTCCGGCCCGGGACCGACCACGGAGACGTAGACCTCGCCGACCGGGTGGCCGTCCTGCGGGTCGGGGCCGGCGACACCGGTGGTCGACAGGCCGTAGTCGGCGTTCAGCACGTCGGCCACGCCCACGGCCATGCCGTCGGCGACGTCCGGGTCGACGGGCGACTGCCGTGCGATCAGCGCGGCGTCGACGCCGAGGACGTCGGACTTGATCTCGGTCGCGTAGGCGACGACGCCGCCGCGCAGCACCTCCGACACCTTCGGGATGCCGACGAGCGTCGAGCACACCATGCCGCCGGTGAGCGACTCGGCGACCGCGACGGTGCGGCCCTTCGAGCGCAGCAGCGCGACGGCCTCGGCAGCGGCGGCGAGCAGCTCCTGGTCGTCGGCGCTCACGCGCGGACCTCGGGCTCCGCAGCCCTGGCGGCCGCGCGCAGGCGCCGGGCCCGCAGCCAGTAGTCGACGCCGGTCGCCACGGTGAGCACCACAGCGATGATCATGAGCGCGATCCGCACCGGGATCAGCCACTCGGGCAGCGGCAGCAGGTAGGCGGTGATCGCAAGGACCTGCGCGACGGTCTTGGCCTTGCCGCCCCGGCTGGCCGGGATGACGCCGTGCCGGATCACCGAGAAGCGCAGCAGCGTCACGGCGATCTCGCGGACGAGGATCACGAGGGTGATCCACCACGGCAGCTCGCCCAGGTAGGACAGCCCCACCAGCGCCGTTCCCGTGAGCGCTTTGTCGGCGATGGGGTCGGCCACCTTGCCGAAGCTGGTGACGAGGTTCATCCGCCGGGCCAGCTCGCCGTCGACGAGGTCGGTGATGCTGGCGATGAGGAACACGACCGCGGCCCAGAACCGCCACGTCGCGTCGTCGCCTCCCTCCGCCAGCAGCATCCACGCGAACACCGGCACCAGCAGCAGCCGCAGCAGCGTGAGCGCGTTGGGGAGGTTGACCGCCGACGGCGACTGGACCGGGTCCGCGACGTGGTCGGGGGGCGGCGGCTTGATCACCGGCGGTCCACGCGCACCGCTCGCGCGACGAGGTCGACGCCGTCCGACGCCACGACCACGGCGTCGACGAGGTCGCCCACCTGCAGGTCGGCGAGCGCGACGTCGCCGTCCTCGAGGAAGGTGAGCCCGTCGACCTCCGGGGCCTGGTGGGCGCTGCGACCCTCGACCGCGCCGTCGCCGACGGCCTCGACGAGCACCTGCACCTGCTCGCCGATGCGGTCCTCGGCGCGCTGCGAGGTGAGCTCCTCCACGAGGGCGGTGATCCGCTCGACGCGGGACCGGACCACGTCGTCGTCGACCTTGCCGTCGTAGGTGGCCGCCTCGGTTCCGTCCTCGTCGGAGTAGCCGAACACGCCGACGGCGTCGAGGCGGGCTGCGACGAGGAACCGCTCGAGCTCCTCGACGTCCTCCTCGGTCTCGCCGGGGAACCCGACGATCACGTTGCTGCGGGCGCCGGCCGCGGGCACGAGCGCGCGCGCCGACGCGAGCAGCTCGAGGAAGGACTCGGTGCCGCCGAAGCGGCGCATCCGGCGCAGCACCGTGGGCGACGCGTGCTGGAACGACAGGTCGAAGTAGGGCACGACGCCGGGCGTGGACGCGATCGCCTGCAGCAGCGTCGGGCGGGTCTCGGCCGGCTGCAGGTACGACACCCGCACCCAGTCGATGCCGTCGATCGCGGCGAGCTCGGGCAGGAGGGTCTCGAGCAGCCGCAGGTCGCCGAGGTCCTTGCCGTACGACGTCGAGTTCTCGCTCACCAGCACCAGCTCGCGCACGCCCTGCGACGCCAGCCAGCGCGCCTCGTCGATCACGTCGGACGGGCGGCGCGACACGAACGACCCGCGGAACGACGGGATGGCGCAGAACGCGCAGCGGCGGTCGCAGCCGGACGCGAGCTTCAGGGGCGACGAGGGCCCGTCGCCGAGCCGGCGGCGCACCACGCGCGGCCCGCTCGCGGGCGCGACGCCCTCGGGGAGGTCGGGCTCCTCGACCTGGGCGTGGCCCGGGAGCGACACGGACGCCGCCGTCCGCTCCACCGGCGTGACCGGCAGCAGCAGCCGGCGGTCGCGCGGGGCATGGGGCACGTGCGGCTCGCCCTGCACGATGCGGCGCAGGCGCTCGCCGATGTCGGCGTAGTCGTCGAATCCGAGCACGGCGTCGGCCTCGGGCAGCGACTCGGCGAGCTGGTCGCCGTAGCGCTCGGCGAGGCACCCCACGGCGACGACGGCCTGCGGCCGCGCGGTGCCCTTGAGGTCGGCCGCCTCGAGCAGCGTGTCGACGGAGTCCTTCTTGGCCTGCTCGACGAACCCGCAGGTGTTGACCACGACAGCGTCGGCCTCGGCGGCGTCGTCGACGAGCAGCCATCCGTCGGCCTCGAGCCGTCCGGCGAGCTCCTCGGAGTCGACCTCGTTGCGCGCGCAGCCGAGGGTGACGAGGGCGACGCGGCGCACCTGGTCGGAGGACGGCGTCGTCATGCCCCAGAGCCTACGGGTTGCGCAGAGCACCCCGGGCGCGCGACCTGCGGGTCAGCCCGCCTGGCCGGTCGGGTCGCCGGGGACGAACTCGAGCTTGACCACCTGGCCGCGGCTGCCGGGGGCGCCGAGGTCCTGGCCGTTGACGTCGAGGGTGACCGCACCGGCGTCGCCGATGATGAGGTTGATCTGGTCGTCGTCCGTGAACGTCTTGGTGTCGCCCTTGGTCAGCGTGCCCTCGAAGAGGGTCTGCTTGTCCTTGCCGCCGGTGATGCGCACCCAGGCGGCCTTGCCGGTGACGTCGAGGACGACCTTGACGCCGTCGGCCTCCGCCACGGCGTCGGTGGGGCTCGAGGTGGGCTGGGGCTCCTGGGTCTGCGACGTCGTGGGTGTCGGCTCGATGGTCGGAGTCGACGACGCCGACGCCGTGGGCTGGCCGCCGGCGACGGGCGTGGTGCCGCTGCGGTTGCTCAGGTAGGAGATCAGGCCGACGCCGACGATGACGGCGAGCGCGAGCGCCATCACGGCGGTCCAGTTCGTTCCGCCGCGGCGGCCCTCGACGTCGGCGCCCAGCGGCGCGGCCAGCGCCCCGAGGCTGACGCCGCCCACGGAGTCCTTGGCGGGACCGCTCGAGCGGATCGGCACGGGGCCGCGCGAGGCGGCTGCAGGCTCGCCGGCCTCGTCGGCGGCGGGCGCCGCGACCGTGCGGCCGCGGTCGGCGTCGAACTGCGCCACGACGACGGCCGGGTCGAGCCCGATCGCGGTGGCGATGCTCTTGAGGTGGCCGCGCGCATAGACGTCGCCGCCGCAGAGGCGGAAGTCGTCCTGCTCGATGGCGCGGATGACGGTGGCCCGCACGCGGGTGGACTGCGCAACCTGGTCGACGGTGAGGCCGGCCTCCTGGCGGGCGCGTGCGACCAGGGCGCCGACGGTCAGGTCCCCGTCCATGTCGCCCCTCCTCGCACCCGTGCCAGGGCCCCTCGCCCAGCAGTCCGCACCATGCTAGGGGCCTTCACCGGGTCGGGGGAAACCCGTGGGA
The DNA here is from genome assembly GCA_020161245.1 of Actinomycetota bacterium. Lineage (GTDB taxonomy): Bacteria > Actinomycetota > Actinomycetes > S36-B12 > CAIYMF01 > Longivirga. The sequence goes on from JAIUOK010000007.1 coordinate 57,740, forward strand.
CGGCGACCGGGTGAGCGGACGCATCGGGCCCGCCGCTGCTGCGGCGGGCCCGAAACACGTACGAAACCTGGTGAGGAGGGTCACTCCCCCGCGCTCACTCGCCGAGTGTGTCGAGCACCTCGTCGAGCTCGTCGGCGGGGATGAGCACGTCGCGCGCCTTGCTGCCCTCGCTCGGCCCCACGATGCCGCGCGACTCCATGAGGTCCATGAGGCGCCCGGCCTTGGCGAAGCCGACGCGCAGCTTGCGCTGGAGCATCGACGTCGAGCCGAACTGCGACGTGACCACGAGCTCCACGGCCGCGCGCAGCAGCTCGAGGTCGTCGCCGATGTCGTCGTCGATCTCCTTCTTCGACGCGGCGACCTGGCCGACGTCCTCGCGGTAGGCCGGGGTCATCTGCTGCTTGCAGTGGTTGACCACCGCGCGGATCTCGTTCTCGGTGACCCATGAGCCCTGCAGACAGATGGGCTTGCTCGCACCCATCGGCAGGAACAGGGCGTCGCCCTGGCCGACGAGCTTCTCGGCGCCGGGCTGGTCGAGGATGACCCGGCTGTCGGCGAGGCTCGACGTCGCGAACGCGAGCCGGCTCGGCACGTTGGCCTTGATGAGGCCCGTGACGACGTCGACGCTCGGGCGCTGCGTCGCGAGCACGAGGTGGATGCCGGCGGCGCGGGCGAGCTGCGTGATGCGGACGATGGAGTCCTCGACGTCGCGCGGGGCGACCATCATGAGGTCGGCGAGCTCGTCGACGATCACCAGCAGGTACGGATAGGGCGTGATGACGCGCTCGCTGCCCGGCAGCGGCTTGACCTGCCCCGCGCGGACGGCCTTGTTGAAGTCGTCGATGTGGCGGAAGCCGAACTGCGCGAGGTCGTCGTAGCGCATGTCCATCTCTTTGACGACCCACTGCAGCGCCTCGGCCGCCTTCTTCGGGCTGGTGATGATCGGCGTGATGAGGTGCGGAACGCCCTCGTACGCCGTCAGCTCCACCCGCTTGGGGTCGACCAGGATCATCCGCACCTCGTCCGGCGTCGAGCGCATGAGCACGCTGGTGATGAGCGTGTTCATGCAGCCGGACTTGCCGGCGCCGGTCGCGCCGGCGACGAGGATGTGGGGCATCTTCGCGAGGTTGGCGCAGACGAAGCCGCCCTCGACGTCCTTCCCGAGGCCCACGACCATCGGGTGGTGGTCGCCCGTGGCGGTCTTGCTGCGCAGGACGTCGCCGAGGCTGACCAGCTCGCGGTCGGTGTTGGGGATCTCGATGCCGATCGCGGACTTGCCGGGGATCGGCGACAGGATGCGGACATCCGCCGACGCCACGGCGTAGGCGATGTTCTTCGACAGCGCCGTGACCCGCTCGACCTTGACGGCCGGGCCGAGCTCGACCTCGTAGCGCGTGACTGTCGGGCCGCGCGTGTAGCCGGTGACGGTGGCGTCGATGCCGAACTGGTCGAGCACCTCCGACAGGCTCGACACGACGGCGTCGCTGGCCTTCGACGTCGGCTTGTGCACGGCGCCGGGCTTGAGCGCCTCGACGGGCGGCAGGTGGTAGGTGACGTCGCCGGAGAGCGGGAGCTGCTCGATCGCCTTGGGCTTCTCGGGCAGGGGCTCGGCGACCACGGGCGCGACCTTGCGGACCTCGCCCGAGGTGAGGTCGACGACGACGGTGGAGACGTCGTCGGGCTCGTGCTCGAACTCGGCGACGAGGTGGTGCTCCTCCGGGGCCTCGAGGACGTCGAGGACGTCCTTGGACTTGCGGCCGCGCTTCTTCTTCGGCTCGTCGGCCACCAGCGGCGTCTCGAAGGCGATGTCGCCCGCGAGCACTCCGAGACCGGCGTCGTCGGCCTTGGGGTGGCGCTTGCGCTTGGCCGGAGCGGCCTCGGCGTCGGCGGCGTCGGCCGCAGGGTCGTCGGCCGCGCGGCCGGCGAGGCGGTCGCGGATCGACCGGATGCGCGCGGGGATGGCGGCCACCGGGGTGGCGGTGACGACGAGCAGCCCGAAGAACGCGACGAGGAGCAGCAGCAGCGCAGCGACCGCGGGGTGGGTGGCGGCGACGACGGGGGCCGAGGCGAGCCAGCCGATCCAGCCGCCCGCGGACGACATCGCGGCACCGCCGTCGGCGGGCACCGGGGTGCCCTTGGCGACGTGGACCAGGCCGCACGCCGCCAGCACGAGAGCGCCCCAGCCGATGGTGACGCGGCCGGTCGCCGCCGACTCCTCGGGCTTGCGCAGCACGCGCCACGCCAGGCCGAGCAGGAGGGCCGGCAGGATCCAGTCGAGGGCGCCGAACGCGCCCGTGACGAGGCCGCCGACGAACGAGCCGAGGCCGCTGGTGACGTCCCACCACACCGAGAAGGCGACGAGGATGGCCAGCCCCACGAGCGCGAGGCCGAGGCCGTCGCGGCGGTGCGCGGGGTCGAGCTCGCGGGCGCCGCGGCCGAGGTGGCGCACCGCGCCGCCGAGCGCGTGCCCGATCGCGAGCCAGGTGGCGCGCAGCGCGCGGCCCAGCATCGTGAAGAACAGCCCGATCACCGAGGGGCGCGAGGCCGCCTTGGCCGTGCGGGCGGGACGCGCCGAGGTCGACCGGCTCGACGCCGTGCTGCGGGGCTTGGAGCCCGTGCTGCGCGACGACGCGGCCTTGCTCGGGCGGCTCGTGGGGGAAGACCCGGCCCGCGCGCCCTGGGGACGCGACGGCGCCGGCGTACGGGTCGCCATGCGGCGAGGCTAGCCGCTCCCGCCCCAGCAGTCCCGCGCGCCACACCGTCAACCTCAGCCTCAGGGTTGACCACGGCTCCCACCGGTCACGCAGGTCCCGGCCCGCCCGCCGCCGTCCCAGGGCGCGGTGGCGGCCCCGCGCGGGGCGAGGAGGATGTCGGGATGCGCAGCGCGATGGACCGGGCCGAGGCGGCCCGGCTGCTCGGGGTCGACCCCGCGTGCTCGCCGCGCCAGGCCGACAAGGCCTTCAAGGCGCTCGTGCGCGAGCGCCACCCCGACCGCTACCCGCCGGGCTCGGAGGCCTGGGAGGACGCGTCGGCGCTCATGCCGCTGCTCACCGAGGCCCGTCGGGTGCTGGGGTCGCCGTCCGCTCCCCCACCGCCGGAACGGCCTGCACCGCCCACCGGCGTACGCGTGGCCGGGGTCCGCGAGGAGGGCGACGCCTGGGCCTGGCGCGACGAGGCGCCGCCGGTGCCCGAGGGACGGTTCCTCACCCCGCGGCAGGTCGACCGCCGCACCCGCGCCTGGGGCTACGGCTGGGGTGGCTTCCTGCTCGTGTCGGCGCTGGTCTCGTTCCTGGTCGGGGCGAGCCAGCCGGTCAACGACGCGCTGCCGTTCTGGTCGCCGGCGCTCGCGATCACCGGCGCCATCGCTGTCGTGCTCGGCTGGCGCGCCGACCGCCGCCTGCGCACCGCCGGCTGAGCGAGGACGGATCAGGCTTCGACGACGACCGGGACGATCATCGGGCGGCGGCGGTGCTGGTCGTTGACCCAGCGGCCGAGGGTGCGGCGCACGATCTGCTGCAGCGCGTACTCGTCGGTAGTGCCGTCGCGCAGGGCGTCCTCGATGGCCTGCCGGATGCGCGGCACGACGTCGTCGAAGGCCGAGTCGTCCTCGATGAAGCCGCGCGCGTGGATCTCGGGCCCGGCCGTGACCTTGCCCTCGACCGAGTCGACGACGACGAAGCAGGTGACGAAGCCCTCGGACCCCAGCACGCGGCGGTCCTTGAGCGAGGACTCGGTGAGGTCGCCGACGCTGGCGCCGTCGACGTAGACGTAGCCGCAGGGCACCGCGCCGGTGACGTAGGCCCGGCCGTCGACGAGGTCGACGACGCCGCCGTCGAGGGTGAGCACGATGTTCTCGGCGGGCACGCCGGCCTTGTGCGCGAGCTCGGCGTTGGCCTTGAGGTGGCGAGGCTCGCCGTGCACCGGCATCACGTTGCGCGGCTTGACGATGTTGTAGACGTAGAGCAGCTCGCCGGCGGCGGCGTGGCCCGACACGTGCACCTTGGCGTTGCCCTTATGCACGACCTTGGCCCCGAGGCGCGTGAGCCCGTTGATCACCCGGCCGACGGCGTTCTCGTTGCCGGGGATGAGCGACGACGCGAGCACCACGGTGTCGCCGGGGCCGATCTTGATGCGGTGGTCGTTGTTGGCGATGCGCGACAGCGCCGCCATCGGCTCGCCCTGGGAGCCCGTGCAGACGAGCACGACCTCATCGTCGGGCAGGTCGTCGAGCTGGTCGGCCGACACGAGGATGTCGCCCGGCACGGCGAGGTAGCCGAGGTCGCGCGCGACGCCCATGTTGCGGACCATCGAGCGGCCGAAGAAGGCCACACGCCGTCCGTGCTTGGCCGCGACGTCGATCACCTGCTGGATGCGGTGCACGTGCGAGGCGAACGACGCGACCACGATGCGGCCGGTGGCGTTCTGGAACACCTGCTGCAGCGCCGGCTCGATGTCGCGCTCGTGGGCGACGAAGCCGGGCACCTCGGCGTTGGTGGAGTCGACGAGGAACAGGTCGACGCCGCGCTCGCCGAGGCGGGCGAAGGCGCGCAGGTCGGTGAGCCGACCGTCGAGGGGCAGCTGGTCCATCTTGAAGTCGCCGGTGTGCAGCACGGTGCCGGCGGGCGTCGCGATGAAGATCGCGAGCGCGTCGGGGATGGAGTGGTTGACCGCGACGAACTCGAGCTCGAACGGCCCCGCCTGCGCGGTGTCGCCCTCCTTCACCTCGACCGTGGTCGCGGTGATGCGGTGCTCGCGCAGCTTGGCCTCGAGCAGCGCGAGGGTGAGCCGAGAGCCGTAGACCGGGATGTCGGTGCGCTCGCGCAGGAGGTAGGGCACCGCGCCGATGTGGTCCTCGTGCGCGTGCGTCAGCACGATCGCCTCGACGGCGTCGAGCCGGTCACGGATGACGTCGAAGTCCGGGAGGATCAGGTCGACGCCGGGCTGGGAGTCCTCGGGGAACAGCACGCCGCAGTCGACGATGAGCAGCCGGCCGGCGTGCTCGAACGTCGTCATGTTGCGGCCGATGTCGCCGAGGCCGCCGAGCGGGATGACGCGCAGGCCGTCGGACAGCAGCGCCGGCGGCTCGCCGAGGTGCGGGTGCGGGTGCGACGGGGTCATGCCACCGACTCGAAGCCGGGGACGCCGCCGTCGGCCAGCTCGATCTCGAGGCGCTCGAGCTCGGCACGGCTGATGCGGGTGAGCGGCAGGCGCACGGAGCCGCCGCCGGGGCGGCCCTGCACCTCGAGCGCGGCCTTGACCGCGATGACGCCCTGGGTGCGGGTCATGATCGCCTCGGTGACGGGAACGAGCTCGTCGTTCAGCTCGCGGGCGAGCGCGACGTCGCCCTTCTCGTAGGCCAGGATCATCGCCTTGATGCGGTCGGCGACGAGATGGCCGGTGACGCTGACGGCGCCCACCGCCCCCACTGCGAGCAGCGGCAGGTTGAGGGCGTCGTCGCCGGAGTAGTAGACGAGCTCGCAGCGCGACATGACCTGCTGCGCGGCGAACAGGTCGCCCTTGGCGTCCTTGTTGGCCACGATCTGCGGGTGCTCGGCCAGACGCAGCAGCGTCTCGGTGGCGATGGGGACGCCGGATCGGCCCGGGATGTCGTAGAGCATCACGGGCAGGCCGGTGGCGTCGGCGACGTGGGTGAAGTGCGCGAGCAGCGAGGCCTGCGGCGGCTTGTTGTAGTAGGGCGTCACCACGAGCAGGCCGGCAGCGCCCGCCTTCTCGGCGGAGCGGGCGAGCTCGACGGTGTGGTGGGTGTCGTTGGTGCCGACGCCGGCGATCACGTGCGCGCGGTCGCCCACGGCCTCGATGACGGCCCGCAGGATGCGGTCCTTCTCGTCGTCGCTCGTGGTCGGCGACTCGCCCGTGGTGCCGTTGATGACGAGCCCGTCGTTGCCGAGGTCGTCGACGAGCTCGACGGCGAGACGGGCAGCGGCGTCGACGTCGAGGGCGCCGTCGCGGGTGAACGGCGTGACCATCGCCGTCAGCATGCGCCCGAACGGGCGCTGCGGCGTGGAGTCGGGAGCGGCCATGGCCACGAGGCTATCGCTTCCTGAGGGTCAGGGAGCCACGCGCCCGTTCGCCTCGAAGGCCGCGTAGGTGAGCGGCATGAGGCGCGCGAACTCCTGCTCGTAGCGCTCGGCCACCATCTCGATCTCGCGCTGCGGGAAGGACGGGAAATGCGATCCTTCGCGCTTCGTGCGCAGCGACAGGAAGTTCATCAGCGCACGGGCGTTCATCGTGACGTAGGCGCTCGAGTAGATGGTCACCGGCAGGACGATCCGCGCCACCTCACGCGCGACGCCGGCCTCGAGCATCGCCTGGTAGGCGGCGTAGGCCTGCGTGCACGAGGCCCGCACCTCGGCGTCGACGAGGGCGTGCTGCTCGGGGGTGCCGGGCACGAAGACGTAGGCGCCGGGCTTGCCCTCCTGCACGAGGTTGCGCTCGGGACCGGGGACGTAGAACACCGGCTCGAGCTCGCGGTAGCGGCCGCTCTCCTCGTTGTAGGACGTGATGCGGTGCCGCATGTGCTCGCGCCAGACGAAGATCGGCGCCCGCACGAAGAACGTGAAGGAGTTATGTTCGAAAGGAGACCCGTGGCGGTCCCTCATCAGGTAGTTGATGAGGCCCTGGCTGCGGCTGGCGTCGGCCTCGACGTCCTCGAGGGACTGCTCGCCCTTGGTGGAGACGCGGGCGGCGAACAGGACGTCGGCGTCGGAGGCCGACGACTTCACGAGCTCGACGGTGACGTCGCTGCGGAAGGTGATCTCGGGGGCCGTGCCCGCGGTGCTCTCGCTCACGACCGCAACCTAGCCCGCACCGCCGACCGGTCTCCTCCCGCCTCGCCGGGAGGCCCCGTACCGCCCGCGGGGGCCTCCGACCGAGTGGAACAGACTTGCTCCGGTGGAACATCTCTGTTCCACTAGGACCATGAACGCTCGCCGTACGTCCCGTGCCGACCTGCGCCCCGTCACCGACGCCCCCGCGGCGCCGGAGCCCGTGCGCGACGTCGTCATGCGCGCGGCGACGTCGCTGCTGGCCACCGACTCCGGCGCCTCCCTGGCCGAGATCGCCGCCGCGGCCGGGGTCGGGCGCACCACGGTGCACCGGATCTTCCCCACCCGCGCGGACCTGCTGAGCGCGCTCGCCATGGACGCCCTCGACCGCCTGCGGGAGGCCCTCGCCGCCGCGCGCCTCGACGACGGCCCTGCACCGGAGGCGCTCTCGCGCGTCGTGGACGAGGTGCTCCCGCTCGCCGACGAGCTGCGCTTCCTCGACGCCGGCCCCGACATCTGGGACCTCCCCCAGATGCGCGACGGCTGGTGGTCGGTCGCCGCGACGCTCGACGCGCTCGTGCAGCGCGGGCAGCGCGAGGGCGACATCCGCGGCGACGTCCCGGCCGAGCTCATCGTCGAAGCCTTCACCTCCGCGATGTGGGGCGTCTGGGACGGCATCCGCGACGGCCGCGTCGCGCCCGCCACCGCCGCGCGCCACCTCGTCACCCTCACCCTCGGAGGTATCACCCCTCCGACGAAGCGGTGACCGTCATGGCGTCCCGGCGTCCCTCCACCTCGACGTCGGCAGCCGCTCCCGCGCGCCGGCTCACCCCGTTCGTCGTCCTCGAGACCACCGCCGTCCTGGCCGGCATGGCCAACGGCATCACGATGGTCGCGTTCCCGTGGCTGGTCCTCGAGACCACCGGCGACGCGACCGCGACGGCGACCATCGCCGCCGTCACGGCTCTGCCGCTGCTGCTGTCGATGCTGTTCACCGGTGTCGTGGTCGACCGGCTCGGACGTCGTCCGGTCGCGATCGTGTCCGACGTGCTGTCGATGCTCAGCGTCGTCCTCGTGCCGGTGCTCGCGATGACCGTGGGCCTGCAGTACGGCCTGCTGCTGCTCGTCGCCGCGCTCGGCGCGGTGTTCGACCCGGCCGGCGTCACCGCGCGCGAGACGATGCTGCCGGAGGCTGCGCGCACGGCCGGCCTCTCGCTCGAGCGCGCCAACGGCCTGCACGACGGCGCCTACAACGTCGCGTTCCTCATCGGCCCCGGCCTCGGCGGCATCCTGGTCGCGACCGTCGGCACGACGACGACGTTCTGGGCCACGGCCGCGGCGTTCGCGCTGTCGGCCCTGCTCATGGGCTGCACGCGCATGCCCGGCGGCGCCCGGGTGCGCCACCACGACCAGCACGGCCTGCTCAAGGCCACGGGCGAGGGTCTCGCGTTCCTGTGGCGCGACCGGCTGCTGCGCACCATGGCCATCCTCGGCGCGCTGCTCGTCGGCGTGTGGCTGCCGGTGGAGGGCGTCGTGCTCCCCTACATCTTCAACGAGGCCGACCAGCCCGGCCGCCTCGGCCTGCTCATCACCGCGATGAGCGCGGGCGGCGTCGTCGGCGCGCTGCTCTACGCCGCATGGGGGTCGCGCCTGCCCCGGCGCTGGGCGTTCGTCGGCTCGCTGATCCTGTGCGCCGTGCCGTGCGTCGGCCTGGCGCTGATGCCGGCGTACCCGGTGATGCTGCTCATGGGCGTCCTGACCGGGGTGTTCTTCGGCGCGGTGTCACCGGTCAACAACCTCGCGCTGCAGAACCGCACGCCCGAGCGGCTGCGCGGCCGCGTGGTCGGCGCGATGGGCTCCTCGGCCTACGCCGCCGGCCCGCTCGGCTACCTCGTCGCCGGCCCGCTCGTCGACGCATGGGGCCCGCAGCCCGTCCTGCTGCTCATGACCGGCTCGCTGCTGCTGGTGTCGATCGCGTCGGCCTTCCTGCCGTCGCTCGCGCTGCTGGACGCGCCGCCCGTGCCCGGCACCGCCGGCCACCCCGACCACCTCGTGGTCGGTCCGGACGCGCGCCTCGTCGAGGCGGAGCTGGCCGCGCACCTGGCCGACGAGCCGCAGCGGGCCGCCTAGCCCTAGCGGCCGAGCACGTGCGGGCCGACGCTGCTGCCGCTGCCGTCGGCGAAGCGCGCGAGCCCGAACGAGGCGACGTCCTGGTCGGGCGCCCGGCCCTCGGCGAGGTCGGCGAGCACCAGGCCCATGAGGGCCGAGAACTTGAAGCCCTCCCCCGAGTCGCCGCAGGCGATCACGACGCGTCCGTCGGCGATGGTGTCGACGATGAACCGGCCGTCCGGCGAGTCGGTCCACGAGCACACCTGCGCGTCGACGATGCGCGGGTCGAGGCCGGTGAAGTTGCGGACGACGCGCTCCGCGATGTGGGCCGACACAGCCGGATCCGGCACGCGGTCGATGTCGTGCTCCGCCCAGTCGCGCAGCGGCTGGTCGACGCCGAGCTTGTAGCCGCGGCCGGGCGTCGCCATGGCGTACATGCCGGGCTCGTCGCCCTGCGGCCCGTCGTAGAGGCACGGCATCGCGTCGGTCTCCGGCGCGTTGCCGACATGGCACACCTGCTCGAGCACCGGGTGGAGCCGCACGTCGATCCCGAGCTCGTCGAGCAGCGCGCCCGAGCCGGGGCCGGCCGCCAGCACCGCGACGTCGGCGTCGAACCGGCGTCCGTCCTCGCACGTGAGCGCGACGCCGTCGGGGCCGGCGTCGATGCCGCGGACGACGGGCCCGACGACGATGCGCCCTCCCGCCATCGCGAACAGGCCGGCCTGCGCGTCGAGCGCGGCACGGGCCAGGACCGGCCCGGCGGTCTCCTGCCAGACGCCGGTGCGGCCGTCGGCGCGCAGCCCGGGGAAGAACCGTCCGACGTCGTCAGGATCGACGACGGTGTGCTGCACGCCCTCGGCCGCGAGCGCGTCGGCGACCAGCCCGCTCGTCACGTCGTCGCGCCACAGCAGCCCGCGGTACAGGATGGCGGTGATCCCGCTGTCGCGCTCGAGGCGCTCCCAGGCCTCGACCGAGCGCTGGGCGAGCCGGACGCGCAGGCGGTCGGGGTGCGACAGGCGCCACAGCCGCGTGGGGCCCGACGACGACCCCAGCTGGTGGGCGGCACCGTGGCGGTCGAGCAGGATGGTGCTGTGGCCGCGGCGCGCGAGCTCCCGGCGGTGGGGAGGCCCCACGCACCGGCACCGACCACCACGACCCGCACGAGCGCACCGTATCCACGAGGAGCCCCCGATGTCCGATCCGACTCCCCTGGCCGACGCGTCGGTCCGCGACGCCCGCGCGGAGGACGCCCTGGCCATCGGCTCGGTGATGGTGGCGTCGTGGAAGCAGCTCTACGCCGACGTGCTCCCGGCGCAGACCCTGCAGTCGCTGACGCCGCTCGCCGTCGCCGACGACTGGAAGCGCTCGATCACCTCGCCGCCCACACCGCGGCACAAGGTGCTCGTCGCGCTCGAGGGGCCCGCGCTGGTCGGGTACGCGGTCGCGGCGCCCGCGGGCGACGCCGGCGAGACGGCCGGCGCCGTGGGCGAGGTGGTCGACCTCGTGATCCACCCCGACAGCACCCGCCATGGTCACGGCTCGCGCCTTCTCAACGCATCCGTCGACCACCTGCGGGCGCACGGCTACACCGAGGTGGTCACGTGGTGCGGCGAGCGCGACCGGCTGCGCAGCCGCTTCCTCGAGTCGGCGGGCTTCGCCGACGACGGCGGACGCCGGCGGATGGACTCCGGCCCGGGCACCCCCGCCGTCGTCCAGGTGCGCTACTCCGCCGCGCTCGACTGACGACGGTCGCGGGCCGCCGCCGCGAGGCCGGCGTCCCATCCCGGCGCACGTCCGCCCTGCGGCGGGGGCGGGACCTCGTCGGCCAGCCCGGCCGACGCGAGCGCCCACGACACCACCGAGTTGGAGTTCCACATATCGCCGGTCCGCAGCTCGTCGCGGCCCCACACGGGGGTCGGCACCCGGGGCAGCGCATCGAGCACGATTGCCGTGCGGGCCCCGTCGCGGGTGAGGGTGTGCGCTCCGCCCACGGCGTGGCCGAGGTCCGGGATCACCCCGCCCGGCCACCGGCGCACCTCGTAGCGGAACAGCCGCGACCGGCCGAGCAGGCGGCTGCCGACCGCGCCGCCGGCCACCGCGCTCGCCCGGTGGCCGGGCGGGCCGCCCGCCTCGGGCGCCACTTCGACCGTCACCGGCGCGGCGCCGGGCAGGCGCGCCACGAGCGCCGCGTGGAACAGCGGCTTCGGCGTCCTGCGGTCGCGGCGGGCCACGACCGCCTCGTACATCCGCCCGCACGCGGGGACGATCCGCGTGCCCGCGCCCAGCGGCACCCAGTAGAGGTCGAGCCCGGCGTCGTCCGCCACACCCCCAGCCTGCCGCAGGCGGGAACAGGTCGCGACGCCGATGGCGGCGGCGCGTAGCCTCCTCGCCGTGGCGCAGAAGTTCAGCGGGATCCCGCACGAGGCGTTCGTGTTCTACGACGGCCTGGTGGCCAACAACACCAAGGCGTGGTGGACCGAGCACAAGGCCGACTACGACCGCTTCGTCAAGGAGCCGCTCGACGCGATGCTCGCCGAGCTCGAGGACGAGTTCGGCAAGGCGGCGCTGTTCCGCCCCTACCGCGACGTGCGCTTCAGCAAGGACAAGACGCCGTACAAGGAGCACCAGGGCGGGTTCGTCGGCGCCGAGGACGCCATGGGCTGGTACGTGCAGATCTCGCGCGACGGGCTCATGGTGGCGGGCGGCTGGTACAGCGCCCAGGGCAAGCAGCTCGCGCGGTGGCGCGACGCCGTCGGCTCCCCCAACGTCACGACGCTGCGCGCCGCGATCGCCAAGGCCGAGAAGGCCGGCCTCGTCGTCGGCGGCGACGTCATGAAGACCCGGCCGCGCGGCGTCCCCGAGGACCACCCCGACCTCGACCTGCTCAAGCACCGCACGCTCACCGTGGAGAAGCGCCTCGGCGACCCCGACTGGGCGTCGACCCGGCAGGCGCTGACCAAGGTGCGCGGGCTCTGGCGGGCCATGACCCCGCTCGTCGAGTGGCTCGTCGACCACGTCGGCCCGTTCGACGACGGCATCCCGCCCGAGCCGCAGTGACGTCGTCGCACGTCCCCGCCTGGGAGCAGGAGCGGCGCGCGATCGTCGTCAACGCGATCGGTGTCGGCCTCGCGACGGCGGCGTACGGGATCTCGTTCGGCGCGTTCGCCGTGAGCGGCGGGCTCTCCGTGCTGCAGGCCCAGATCCTGTCGGTCGTGATGTTCACGGGCGGGTCGCAGTTCGCGCTCGTCGGCGTGATCGCCGCGGGCGGCGCGATGTCGTCGGCCGTGGCCACGGCGTCGCTGCTCGGCCTGCGCAACGCGTTCTACGGCCTGTCGATGTCGCCGGTGCTGTCGGTCACGGGGGCGCGCCGCGCCGTGGCGGCGCAGCTGACGATCGACGAGTCGACCGCGATGGCGGTCGGGCGCTCCGGCCCTGGCGAGACGGTCCGCGCCGAGCGGCTCGCGTTCTGGGCCACGGGCCTGTCGGTGTTCGTGCTGTGGAACCTCGCGACGCTGGCGGGCTCGCTCGGTGCCGGCCTCATCGGCGACCCGCGCACCTACGGCCTCGACGCGGCCATCGGCGCCGGCCTGCTGGCGCTCGTGTGGCCGCGGCTCGTCGACCGCCGCTCGGTCGGCGTCGCGGTCGTGTCGGCCGCCGTAGCCCTGGCGCTCACCCCGGTGCTGCAGCCCGGCGTCCCGGTGCTGCTGACCTCGGTGGTGGCCGTGGTGGCCGGCGTCTCCGCCGTCCGCGACAGGGCTAGGCGGGGTGCCTCGTGACTCCGATCTGGACGGCGGTGATCCTCGGGTCGCTGCTCTGCTACGCCATCAAGCTGGCCGGCCACTCGGTGCCGCACCGGTTCCTCGACCAGCCGCTGGTGATGTCGGTGAGCGACTACCTGCCGATCGCGCTGCTCTCCGCGCTCGTCGCGGTGCAGACCTTCGCCGTCGGCATGCACCTCGTCGTGGATGCCCGTCTCGCCGGCCTGCTCGCCGCGATCGTCGCGCTGGCGCTGCGCGCGCCGTTCCTGGTCGTCGTGCTGGTGGCGGCGGGGACGGCGGCGGCGTTCCGGGCGCTCGGCTGGGCGGCGTAGCCCGCCCAGCGCGACGCCCGGCTGGGCCGGGTGGCGTTGGGCGGGTGATGATGGGGCGGTGAGCCGGGACCCCAAGCAGCAGAAGCCGCCGCTGTTCCGTGTGTTCGACCGCGACCCGGACCGCCATCGCCCGCTCGACGGCGACTACGTGCAGACCCGGCCGGTGCGGCTGCACCGCCCGGGGCCGTGGCGCGTCGCCGTCGTCGTCGTCCTCGCGGTGCTGGCAGCCTGGGTCGGGCTCGCCGCGGTGCTGGCCGTGTCGGTGGCGCAGGGGCTGGTCGCCAAGCTCGTCGTCGGTGCGATCGCGATGGTGCCGGTGCTGCTCGTCTACTGGTTCACCGCGCGCGTGCTGTCGGTCGGCGTCTACGCCACCGACGTCGCCGTCCGGCAGAACCACCTGCTCACCGCGGTGGAGTCCGACTGGGCCGACGTCGTCGACGTCCGCCGCGTGGCCGGGCGGGTGCGGCTGCTCGGCGTGGGCCCGAAGGTCGCCGGTGAGCAGGTGTTCGTCGTGCTGCGCGACGGCAGCGACATCGCGACGTCGATCACCACTCACGGCGCCGACTTCCTGCTGCGGCCGGAGTCCTACGACCAGGCCGCCCTCGCCGTCGAGCACTGGTGGACCGGCACCCAGCGCCGTAGCACTCCCTGACCCCCTTCAGCCCCCAGTCCACAGGTCAGACCTTCGGTTACGGGTGAAGGTGCCCCTGCTTGCTCAAGACGCAAGAAAAGCGCCCCAGGCTGTCCACAGGGCAGGGGTGCTGTGGACAGCCTGGGGCGGAAAACTTGCTTCTATCGCAAGCGGGGGCACCTTCACCCCGAAAGAGGGGGTGACTGGTCGTGCGGGTCAGTCGAGGCCGAGGAGGGGGTCGAGGCCGACGGTGAGGCCGGGGTGGGTGCTGATGCTGCGGACGCCGAGCAGGACGCCGGGGACGAACGAGGTGCGGTCGGTGGTGTCGTGGCGGATGGTGAGGGTCTCCCCCGCCTGGCCGAGCAGGACCTCCTGGTGAGCGATGAGGCCGCGCAGCCGCACCGAGTGCACCGGGACGCCGTCGATATCGGCCCCGCGGGCGCCTCCGATGAGCTGCACGGTGGCATCCGGCTGCTCGCCGAGGCCGGCGTCGCGCCGGGCCGCCGCCACGGCCGCCGCGGTGGAGCGCGCGGTGCCCGACGGCGCGTCGGCCTTGGTGGGGTGGTGCAGCTCGATGATCTCGACCGACTCGTAGAAGCGGGCGGCCTGCGCGGCCCAGCGCATCATGAGCACCGCGCCGATCCCGAAGTTCGGCGCGACCAGGACGCCGGTGCCGGGCGACGCCGACAGCCACGCGCGCACGGCCTCGAGCCGGTCGTCGTCCCAGCCGGTCGTGCCGACCACCGCGTGGATCCGGTTGCGCACGAGGAACTCGACGTTGCTCATGACGACGCCGGGGTGGGTGAAGTCGACCGCGACCTGCGCCCCGGCATCGGTGAGCTCGGAGAGGCTGTCGTCCTTGTCGATCGCGGCGACGAGCTCGAGGTCGTGGGCCTCGCGCACGGCGTCGGCCACCACCGAGCCCACCCGGCCCTCCGAGCCGATGACGGCGACGCGCAGACGATCGGTCACGACGGACCTCCTCGGTGGTGGTGGGAGCCGGCCCGGCGGGTCAGCCGAGGGCGGACGAGAAGTCGCGGTCGGCGTCGAACGGGCCGATGACGGCAAGGGTCGGCTCGACCTCGAGCAGCGACCCGGCGACGGCACGGACGTCGTCGATGGAGACAGCCTCGACGGCGGCGAGCACCTCGGCTGTCGACCACAGGTCGCCCGCGAGCAGCTCGGCCTTGCCGATCCGCGACATGCGCGAGCCGGTGTCCTCGAGGCCGAGCACGAGGCCGCCGCGCACCTGGCCCTTGCCGCGCTCGAGCTCCTCGTCGGTGAGCCCGGACACCGCCACCTTGGCCAGCTCGTCGCGCGCGATGGCGAGGACGTCGTCGACCTTCTTGGGCATGCAGCCGGCGTAGACGCCGAACATGCCGGTGTCGGCGTAGTGGTTGGCGAAGGAGAAGACGCTGTAGGCCAGGCCGCGCTTCTCGCGGATCTCCTGGAACAGCCGCGAGCTCATGCCGCCGCCGAGCGCCGCGTTGAGGACTCCGAGGGCGAAGCGCCGCTCGTCGTCGCGCGGGACGCCGGGCACGCCGAGCACGACGTTGGCCTGCTCGGTGGTCTTGGTCAGCACGCGGACGTCGCCCGCTCCGCGCGTGCGGAAGCGCCCGGAGCGCGGGGTGGACGGCAGCGAGTCGCCGTCGAGCAGGCCCGCGGCGCCGAACGCCTTGCGCACGAGCCGGACGACGGCGCCGTGGTCGACGTTGCCGGCAGCGGCGACGACCATGTTCTCGGGGAGGTACTTGCCCTTGTAGAAGCTGCGGATCGCGCGCGGGGTGATCGACTCGATCGTCTCGACGGTGCCGAGGATCGGGCGGCCGAGCGGGGTGCGCCCGTACATCGCGTCGGCGAACTCCTCGTGCACGAGGTCGCCGGGGTCGTCGTCGCGCATCGCGATCTCTTCGAGGATCACATCGCGCTCGCCGTCGACGTCGGCGTCGAGCAGCAGCGCGGAGGTGACGATGTCGGAGACGACGTCGACCGCGAGCGGGAGGTCCTGGTCGAGCACCCGCGCGTAGTAGCAGGTGTACTCCTTGCTGGTGAAGGCGTTCATCTCGCCGCCGACCGCGTCGATCGCGGCGGAGATGTCCAGCGCCGACCGGCGCTGCGTGCCCTTGAACAGCAGGTGCTCGAGGTAGTGGGCGGCACCGGCCTGCGCGGGAGTCTCGTCGCGCGAGCCGACGCCGACCCAGATGCCGAAGGCGGCGGAGCGGACGCCGGGCACGTGCTCGGTGACGACGCGCAGGCCGCCGGGGAGCACGGTCCGGCGCACGCGCGCGCCGTCCTCGAGGAGCAGCGTGCGGGTGGACCCGAGCCGCTGCTCGTGCGCAGCGGGCACGCGGCTGCGCCGCGTGCCCGCTGCGGTGGTGCGAGTGGCCGTCATCGAGGCGGTCAGGCCTCGACCTCGGCGGCCGGCTGGGACTCGGCGGCAGCGCCGTCGGAGCCCTCCTCGACCGGCGACAGCGACAGCTTGCCGCGCTGGTCGATCTCGGTGATCTCCACCAGGATCTTCTGGCCGATGGAGACGACGTCGTCCACGTTCTCGACGCGCTTGCCGCCCGCGAGGGTGCGCAGCTTCGAGATGTGGAGCAGGCCGTCCTTGCCCGGCATGAGCGAGACGAAGGCGCCGAACGTCGTGGTCTTGACGACGGTGCCGAGGTAGCGCTCGCCGATCTCCGGCATGTGCGGGTTGGCGATGGCGTTGATCTGCGCCCGCGCGGCCTCGGCCTTGGGGCCGTCGATCGCGCCGATGTAGATCGTGCCGTCGTCCTGGATGGTGATCTCGGCGCCGGTCTCGTCCTGGATCTGGTTGATGACCTTGCCCTTCGGCCCGATCACCTCGCCGATCTTGTCGACCGGGATCTGGATCGAGATGATCCGCGGCGCGAACGGCGACATCTCGTCGGGCGCGTCGATGGCCTCGAGCATGACCTCGAGGATCGCCAGGCGCGCGTCGCGGGCCTGGGTCAGCGCACCGGCGAGCACCGAGGCGGGGATGCCGTCGAGCTTGGTGTCGAGCTGGAGCGCGGTCACGAACTCCTTGGTGCCGGCGACCTTGAAGTCCATGTCGCCGAAGGCGTCCTCCGCACCGAGGATGTCGGTGAGGGTGACGTACTCCGTGCTGCCGTCGACCTCGTCGGAGATCAGGCCCATGGCGATACCCGCGACCGGGGCCTTGAGCGGCACACCGGCGTTGAGCAGCGACATGGTCGACGCGCAGACCGAGCCCATCGACGTCGAGCCGTTGGAGCCGAGAGCCTCGGACACCTGGCGGATCGCGTAGGGGAACTCGTCCTTGGTCGGGAGCACCGGCACGAGGGCCCGCTCGGCGAGCGCGCCGTGGCCGATCTCGCGGCGCTTGGGCGAGCCCACGCGGCCGGTCTCGCCGGTCGAGTAGGGCGGGAAGTTGTAGTTGTGCATGTAGCGCTTGCGCGTCTCGGGCGAGAGCGTGTCGAGCTGCTGCTCCATGCGGAGCATGTTGAGCGTGGAGACGCCGAGGATCTGCGTCTCGCCGCGCTCGAACAGCGCCGAGCCGTGGGCGCGCGGCACGATGTCGACCTCGGCCGACAGGGTGCGGATGTCGGTGAGGCCGCGGCCGTCGATGCGCACCTTCTCGGTGAGCACGCGGCGGCGGACGAGCTTCTTGGTCAGCGACCGCAGCGCGGCGCCGATCTCCTTCTCGCGGCCCTCGAACTGGCCGGCCAGGCGCTCGGAGGCGAGCTCCTTGACGCGGTCGAGCTCGGCCTCGCGCTCCTGCTTGCCGGCGATCGTGAGAGCGGCGGCGAGCTCGGTGGACACGGCGCCCTCGACGGCGTCGAACGCGTCGGGCTGGTAGTCCGGGTAGAGCGGGAACTCGCGGGTCTCCTTGGTCGACTTCGCGGCCAGCTCGCTCTGCGCCTCGCACAGGACGCGGATGAACTTCTTGGAGGCCTCGAGGCCCTCGGCCACGACCTCCTCGGTCGGCGCGGTGGCGCCGCCCTTGACCAGCTCGATCGTCTGGGACGTGGCCTCGGCCTCCACCATCATGATCGCGACGTCGTCGCCGACGATGCGGCCCGCGACGACCATGTCGAACACGGCCTCCTCGAGCTGGCTGTGGGTCGGGAACGCGACCCACTGGCCCTTGATGAGCGCGACGCGGACGCCGCCGATCGGGCCGCTGAAGGGCAGGCCGGCGATCTGGGTCGACATCGACGCGGCGTTGATGGCCACGACGTCGTAGAGGTGGTCGGGGTGCAGCGACATCACCGTGATGACGACCTGGATCTCGTTGCGCAGGCCCTTGACGAACGAGGGGCGCAGCGGGCGGTCGATGAGGCGGCAGGTGAGGATCGCGTCCTCGGACGGCCGGCCCTCGCGGCGGAAGAACGAGCCGGGGATGCGGCCCGCGGCGTACATCCGCTCCTCGACGTCGATGGTGAGCGGGAAGAAGTCGAACTGCTCCTTGGGGTGCTTGCCGGCCGTCGTGGCCGACAGGAGCATGGTCTCGTCGTCGAGGTAGGCCACGGCGGAGCCGGCGGCCTGCTGGGCCAGGCGGCCCATCTCGAAGCGGATCGTGCGGGTGCCGAAGCTGCCGTTGTCGATGACGGCTTCGGACGTGTGGATCTCGGGACCCTCCACGGGTGCCCTCCTCGTACGTCGTGGGACGTCGAGGGGCGAGCGCTGGAGCGCCTGCAGTCGGCAGGAGGCCGGTCTTCGATCGAAGCCCTCGGGCGGCCTGCCGCTCCCGCTCCTGCGCGGAGGGCGACGTGCCCGGGGACCACTACCGAGGACCGACGACTACGGAGCTTCTCCGGGGCGGTCGCCCCACGAGTTCCCGGTTGTTCCTCGTGCCCGTCGGACGACGGGCCAGCGGTTCTGCGGTGGTGCTGGGTGGTTCGGGGTGTGCAGTTGTGGTGCTGGATCGGTTCTACCGGATCCGGGTTGCAGGAAGGGGCAGCAACTCGCCCGAGTCGCTGCCCCTCCTCGCCGCTATCGGCGGATGCCGAGGCGCTCGATGATCGAGCGGTAGCGGTTGATGTCCTTCTTGGTCAGGTACTGCAGCAGGCGGCGGCGCTGGCCGACGAGCAGCAGCAGACCACGACGGCTGTGGTGGTCGTGCTTGTGGGTCTTGAGGTGCTCCGTCAGGTCGTTGATGCGGCGCGTGAGGAGCGCGATCTGGACCTCGGGGCTGCCGGTGTCGCCGGGGGTGGTGGCGTACTCGGCGATGATCGCGTTCTTGGTCGCGGTGTCGAGCGACATGCAGTGATCCTTCGGGCGCGTCACGGTCCGCGCAGGGGGCGCGGACTCTGGGAGTCGCGGTCTGCAGGGCGCCCACCCCGCAGCCGTCAGAGGTCAGGCTACCAGCGGGCCACCGGCCCCTCCAAACCGCGGACGACGGCGAAACCGCAGGTCAGAGGCCCCGAGGCCCCACCGGCGGGTGGTGCCCGCCCGCCGCGCTGCCTCCGGCGCCGCCCTGGGGGCCCTCGTCCGGCGCCTCGGGCGGGCCGTCGGTCTCGTCGGCGGGCCGTGCGCGGTGCGGCCGCGGTGCCGGAACGTCGACCTGCAGGCCCTCCCGCCTGCGCAGCGCCAGGTAGACCCGCCGCACCGCGACGGCCCGCTCCACCGTGGCGGTGATCCGGCCGACGAAGTGGTCGCGGTAGACCGGGTCGCTGGCGGCGTAGACCGTCGCGTAGAAGGCGGCGAACCCGCCCAGGAAGGTCGACACCCGCAGCAGCGAGCGGGTGACGCCATGGCCGTCGCCGAGCGGGAGCAGGACGTCGACGGGCCCGAGCCCGGCCAGCCAGGCCTCCTGCACGGGGATGCTGATGGCGACGGCGCCGAAGATCACGAAGAACGCCCAGACCACGATGCCGACCAGGCCCACCTGGACTGCCTGCGCGGTGACCATGACGGCCACGAGGTTGGCGCGCTGGCTCGTGCGCATGGGCACGGGCTCGTCGAGCCCGGGCAGGTCGTGCGCGACGTCGGCCATCGGCGTGCCATGCGTGAGGTCGAGCAGCTGCGCGCGGTCGGTGGTGACCTCGATGCCCTGGAACTCCTCGCGGCTGCGCCCGACGATGAACAGCACGCCGACGACGGCGAAGACCGCGAGGCTGCCCCAGAGCACGGCGGCGCTCATGGTCCCGGCGACCTGCCACACCTCGGTGTTGATGAACAGGAAGGTGATGAACAGCAGCATGAGCGGCAGCACACGGGTGATGAGCCGGGTGACGCTCGAGAGCTGCCGGAAGGTCCAGCGCAGCGCCCAGCCCAGCTGGGCGACGAGCGCGTAGCGGGTGACGATGTAGACCAGGCCGAGGACGACGGCCCCGACGGCGAGATCGCCCCAGAACGCCACGAGGTCGCGCGAGACCGCGAGGCTCGCGAGCGCGGGCACGGCGACGAAGGCGATCAGCCAGCCGATGCCCACGCTCGGGGGCAGCGCGAACGCAGACCGGCCGCGGGTGCGGTTCCACGCGGCGTAGGCGCCGAGCGCGAGCATCGCCACCAGCACGAGCAGGACGGCGCCGCGCACGGTGTCGGCCGCGACCGTGCCCGTCAGGATCGAGACGACGAACAGCAGCGCGAGCACCGGCAGCGCCCGGGTCCAGACATCGCGGCCCGCGGAGTACTCCTCCACGAACATCGGCAGGCCCTGCCGGATGAACCACCGCTCCGTGGCCCGCACCTCGGGCGGCGCCGCGGCCTCAGCCACGGTCGGACGCGCCGAGGACCTGCCGCACCGCGCGCACGTCCTCCCCCATCCGCTGCACGAGGTCGTCGACCGACTCGAAGCGCAGCTGGCCGCGGATCCGCTCGACGAGGTCGAGCGCGACCGACCGGCCGTAGACGTCGAAGCCGTCGACGTCGAGCACGTAGGCCTCGACCCGCCGCTCGACGCCGTCGAACGTCGGGTTCGTGCCGATGCTCACCGCCGCCGCGAAGCGCCGCGGCTCGCCGTACGGGTCGAGCAGGAACCAGCCGGCATAGACACCGTCGGCGGGGATGGCGGAGTGCGGGGTGGTCTGCAGGTTCGCTGTGGGGTAGCCGAGGTCGCGGCCGCGCTTGTCGCCGTGGACGACGACGCCCTCGAGCCGGTGCGGACGCCCGAGCGAGTAGGCCGCGTTGGCGACGTCGCCGGCGCGGATCAGCCCGCGGATGTACGTCGACGACCACACGCCGCCCTCGCCGACGAGCAGCGGCTCGGCATCGGTCTCGAAGCCGTACTGCCGGCCCAGCTCGGCCAGGGTCTCGGTGTCGCCCTGGGCGCGGTGGCCGAACCGGAAGTTCTCGCCCACCGCGACGCAGCGCGCGTGCAGCCGCTCGACCAGGACGTGCTGGACGAAGTCCTCGGGCGAGAGCGACGCGAGCTCGCGCGTGAACGGCACGACGCAGACGGCGTCGACGCCGATCTCGGCCAGCAGCGCGCAGCGGTGCTCGAGGGTCGAGAGCAGGCCGGGGTGCGTGCCGGGCCGCACCACCTCGTCCGGGTGCGGGTCGAAGGTCACGACCACAGCCGGCGCACCCACGCGGCGCGCGTAGGCCACCGCCTTGCCGATGAGCGCGCGGTGCCCGTGGTGGACGCCGTCGAAGACGCCGATCGCGACGACCGACGCCGGCTGGTCGGCCGGCACCTCGTCGAGCGAGCGCCAGATCTGCACGCGCCTACCTTGCCATCCGCGCCGCCGCGCTCACGACCCGGAGCCGAACACACGACAACGGGTGAGCCGGGTCAAGTCGCAGCGCCCGCGCGACGAGACGTCCTCTATGGGGGATTCTCGAAGCGTGTCCGACGCGCTCGCGCGTCTCTCGTCGGCGTATGCGGCGGCGGGCATCGCGCCGCCCGCCCCCGCTAGCGCGGTCGACGCCGACATCGAACAGATCAAGCGGGCGATCGCGCCTCTGACGCTGCCCACGCAGCTCGAGGAGTTCTGGCGGCAGGTCGACCCGTGGACGCTCTCGCTGATGCCCTACCCGCAGCTTGTAAGGCCCGAGAAGTCGCTGGACACCTGGCAAGGCATCTTCCGTGAGCTGAGGATGTCGCCGCGTCTGCTCTTTCCGGTGGGTGTCGAAGGCTCCGACTACCTGCTCGTCGAGCTTGAGGACGGCCGCGGGCCGGGCGGTGCCTGCTTCATGTGGAGTCCGACGTGGGGCTCCTACGACCTCAGGGCGGTATCGCTCGTGGACCACCTCGATCTGGCGGCGACCTTCATCGAGGCGGGCGAGTTCGAGCGGCAGGAGCCCTACCCGCCGTTCTTCGATCCGGAGGAGCGATGGGACGACGCCGCAGTGGCGGCCTTGCCGTCACCCCGCGCGGTGAGAGGGTTCGAGCAGGACTTCAGGCTGGTGGACGAGCGGGACAACTGGCCGGAGCACTGGCAGGCGGCGGACCGCCTCACCTTCAGCGGGCCGCGGGAGCACCTCTCCACCGTTGAGGGGCTCGTCCTTGCTGCCGAGGATGCCGGTGCGGCGCTGGGGACGGTGCGCGTGCGCGTGCTTCGCTCGACCGAGAGCGGGACCGGGCGGCTCTGGACCGTGGCCGACGGCTCGGGGGGCCTCGATGTGTGGTGCCCCGCCTCCTTCAACGACCTCGAGCCCGGGTGGGACCAGGTGGTGGAGCTCGATCTCGTGGTCCGCAGGGTGGGCTCGACGACCGACTGGGACGCCGTCGGAACCGCGATCGAGGCTCTCGTGGCCCGGGGCGACCTCGAGGCCGCTGCAGCCCTCGGCCGGACTGCCCCTTATGGCGAGTTCGACACGCAGGCGCGCGCCGAGGTCACCGCAGTCCGCGACACGGACTAGGCAGGAGGCCGCCGGGCCGGCGCGATGTCGCGCGCGCCTCACGAGCCGGATGCGTCAGCGTTGGCGGGTGAAGCCGGCGCGGGCGGCGTTGATGCGGTCGGCCACGGCGTTGACCGGCCCGATGCCCGCGCCGTTCCACATCCGCGGGGTGATCTCGGTGCCGTCGGCGAGGTGGACGACGATGCGGCCGCGGCGCTTGTCGCGGCTGCCGTTCTGCCGCACCTCGATCGGGCCGAGCTCGTGCCACGGCACGACCCGCTCGCCCTTGGCGTCGACGAGGTGCAGCCCGCCGTGGTCGGCCCACGCCCGCTCGGAGCCGGCGCCCTTCACGCGCAGGATGCCGCTGACGAGCCAGAGCACGCCGGGAGCGACGAACAGCAGGCCGAACGGGTCGGGCACGAGGAAGCGCGAGAACTGGAAGCCGATGAAGGTCGCCACCGCGCCGGCGATGATGCGGCCCCAGGCCAGCTGTGTGGCGTACGACGGGATCAGCACGGCGTCGGAGCCCGGCGAGGCCGCGCTGCCGCGCACGCCCGAGCCCGTCCAGCCCTGCTTGGCGAGCGCGCCGGTGAGCGCGCCGTACGCCGCCTGGTAGGGGCTCCCACCGCTCGTCCCGCCCGGGATCCCCGGCACCGACGACCCCGTCTTCGGGCCGGTGGCGGCAGGGGATGCGGGGCGCGGGGCTGCCGGGCGCGGCGCCGGTGCAGGCGACGCGGGCGCGCGCCCGGGCTGCTGCTGCTGACGGGCGAGCTCGGCCTGACGTGCCTCGCGCCGCTGCCGGGCCTCGTCGGCCGAGCGGGCGGCGTTGCGCGAGTCGACCCCGGCCTGGCCGCGCTGCTCCCGGGCCTGGCGCTCGGCGCGGGCGCGCTCCTGCGCCGCCGCCGACTCGCGGTTGAGCCGTGCGACGGCGTCCTCGATCGACTCCTCACCCGGAGTGATCCCGTCGCCCACGCCCCCATCCTGGCCTGCCGGGACGCCGGGACGGCGGCGACGCGGCGATCGGGTGATGATGGCGTCAGGTGCCCGCGAGTCTGCGGACCACCGGGGCCACGAGGTCGATGTCGTCGGCGAAGAAGACGGGGTAGGTCTGGCCCCACTCCTCACGGCGCCGCTGCAGCGTCTCGGCCATCTGCCCGACGTCGCCCACCAGCGTGTAGGGGCTGTCGGGCTGGACGTCGACGCCCTCCCTCGCATCGACGGATGCCAGGTCGCGCGCCGCGTGGAACACGAGCACGCTGCGCTCGACGTCGTCGCGGCGCCCCGCCGCGGCCAGCGCGGACTCCAGCGCCTCGTGGCGGCGACGGAACGAGTCGGTCGTGTAGGCCTCCGGATCGAGGCCGCCGCCCGGCATCGACTGGGGGACGACGCCCACGATGTCGGCCTCCCGCGCGGCGAGCCGCATCAACCGGGGACCGCCTCCTCCGAGCAGCAGCGGGATGCGCGGCTGGACGGGCACGGGCAGCGCCTCGTAGTCGGTGAGCCGGTAGTGCGCGCCGGCGAACGTGACGGCACCGCCGGCGAGCACCGCCTTGATCAGCGCCACGGCCTCCTCCAGCCGGGAGGCGCGGACGGGTCCCGGCTCGAAGGGGATGCCGACGCCGTCGTACTCCTCCTTGGCCCAGCCGGCGCCGATACCGAGCTCCACGCGACCGCCGGACAGCACGTCGAGGGTCGCCATCTCCTTGGCCAGCAGGGCCGGGTGGCGGAAGTCGTTGGCGAACACGTAGCTGCCGACGCGCAGCGTGCTCGTGGCTCCCGCCGCCATGGCCATGAGCGGGAGGCAGGCCATCGGGTTGTGGAAGTGGTCGGCCACCAGCACCGTCGACCAGCCGTCGCCTTCGGCCCGGCGCGCGAGATCGCGCCACTCGTCGGCCCGCGCCTCGCCGGTGAACACGAATCCGAACCTGAACGGCCTCATCGCTCCCCCTCGCCCGATGCGCACGATGATGCTCCCGCCCGGCCGCCCCGGGGCCGCTGCTGGACCGCACGCCGTCCCCCATGCACCGGACGCCGCATCGGCCCAGCGCCGCTAGGAGAACACGACCAGCGGCTTGAGGACGCCGGCCGCGGGCTCGGCCAGGGAGAGCACGCGGCCGTCGGGCGCGAAGACGCCGACGGGTCCGGCGTCGGCCAGGTCGGTGGCGAGGCGCCCGCCGTGCAGCACCGTGGTGGCCGTGGCGTCGTCGACGTCGACCCTCGGGAACGCGGCGGCCACGGCGTCGGCGAGCGGGACGAGGTCGAGCGACTCCTCGAGCTGCTCGAGGGTGCGGGCCCGGTCGAGGCCGAACGCGCCGACGCGGGTGCGGCGCAGCGCCGTGAGGTGGCCGCCGACCCCCAGCGAGGCGCCGAGGTCGCGTGCGAGGGCGCGGATGTAGGTGCCCGAGGAGCAGGTCACGACGACGTCGAGGTCGATCACGTCGTCGGTGCGGCGGAGGTCGACGACGCGGAGCTCCGAGACCGTGACCGGCCGAGCCGGGAGGTCGACGTCCTCGCCGGACCGCACCCGCGCGTAGGAGCGCACGCCGTCGACCTTGATGGCCGAGACCGACGAGGGCCGCTGCAGGATGTCGCCGGTGAGGGCCGCGATGCCCTGTGCCACAGCGGAATCCGTGACGCCAGCCGCCGAGGCCACCGTCACGACGTCGCCCTCGGCGTCGTCGGTGACGGTCGAGACACCGAGACGGATCGTGGCCTCGTAGGTCTTGTCGTGCAGCGCGAGGTGGCCGAGCAGCCGGGTGGCGCGCTCGAGCCCCAGGATGAGGACGCCGGTGGCCATCGGGTCGAGCGTGCCCGCGTGCCCGACCTTGCGCGTGCCGGCGATGCGGCGCATCCGCGCGACGACGTCGTGGCTGGTGAGCCCCGCCGGCTTGTCGACGACGACGATCCCGTCCGGCGCGGTGCGCGCGCGCGGCCCGCGCGCCACCTCAGGCGTCCCGGTGCGGCAGTGCTGCGAGCGCGTCGCGCACGTCGGCGAGGACGACGTCGGCGTCGGGCCCGCCGGTGAAGCCGGCCGCGAACAGGTGGCCGCCACCGCCGAGAGACGCCGCGACGGCGGAGACGTCGACGCGGCCCTTGCTGCGCATCGACACGCGCCACAGCCCGGCGTCGTCCTGCTTGAGCACGCAGGCCACCTCGGCCTCGGTCGCGATGCGCAGGACGTCGATGACCCTCTCGACCGCGTCGAGCGGCAGGTCGTGCTCCTGGCGCTCGACCAGCGACACCCGGGTGTGCACCAGGCCGAGCCCGCCCACGGCACCGGCCTCGAGCACCGAGGTGTCGAGCGCGTGGCCCAGCACCTTGAGGACGCCGAACGGCTCGTCGTCGTAGATGTGGCGGGCGATGAGGTCGTGGCGCAGGCCCGTCTCGAGCAGGCGCGCCGCAGTGCGGTGCGTGTCGGCCGTGGTCGCGGCGTACTTGAACGAGCCGGTGTCGGTGACGATCCCGGAGTAGACCGCCGTGGCGATCGTCTGGTCGAGCTCGACACCGAGGCGGTCGACGAGCTCGAGGGCGAGCACCGCGGTGGCGGGTGCCGTCACGTCGACCAGGTGCACCTGGCCGAAGCCGGTGTAGCTGGAGTGGTGGTCGACAGCCAGGAGCGTCGAGGCCCCCTCCGCGACGGGCTGGAGGACGCCGAGCCGCTCGACCGAGGAGACGTCGAAGGACGCCACGACCGGCCGCTCCCCCACATCGCCGGGGGCGACGAGCAGGTGCTGGCCGGGCAGCGACCGGAGCACGCGCGGCACGACGAAGGGCGAGTCGCCGAAGGACACCGCGACGTCGACGCCGCGCGCCTCGAGCGCGAGGCCCGCCGCCAGCGCCGACCCGAGCGCGTCGGCGTCGGGGCCGACGTGCGCAAGCAGCAGCACCGGCGCTCCCGACGTGAGCGCCGCGACCGCGGCGTCCCAGTCGGCGTCGGTGGGCGCCGCCGACCAGCTCACGCCTCGAGCTCCTCGTCCTGCGCGTCGTCGGCGCCGTCCTGCGCCTCGTCGTCGAGATCGCGCGGCTTCCTGTACGGGTCGGCCTCGCCTGCGTACGTGGCGGCAGCCGCCTGCTCGTGCACGGCGGCGTCGGCCTGCTGGGCCTGCCGGAGCAGGTCGTCGATGGCGGCGGCGTTCTCGGGCACGGCGTCGGCGACGAAGGTCAGCGTCGGGGTGAACCGGACCCCGGTCTGGCGGCCGATCTCGCTGCGCAGCACGCCCTTGGCGCTCTCGAGCGCCGCGGCGGTGCCGAGCTTGTCCTCGTCGGAGCCGTAGACGGTGTAGTAGACGGTCGCGTCGTGGAGGTCGCCGGTGACCCGGGCGTCGGTGATGGTCACGAAGCCGACGCGGGGGTCCTTGATGCGCTGCTCGAGCGTCTCGGCGACGATCACCTTGATGCGGTCGGCGAGCTTGCGGGCGCGGGCGGGGTCGGCCATGACCAGATCCTGTCTCGTGCTGCCCCGGCGGGGGCGTCGGTGGGCGCTACTCGTCGTCCGAGTCGCGCAAGGTCCTGCGTGAGCTCAGCAGCTCGAGCTCCGGATGCCCGGCGACGAGCCGCTCCGCGTGGTCGAGCACCTCGGTGACGTGGGCGGCGTCCCCCGCGACGACCGCGACACCGATGACCGACCGACGGTGGAGGTCCTGGTGGCCCACCTCTGCTGCGGCGACGTCGAGACGACGGCGCAGCTCGGCGACGACGGGCCGGACCAGGCCCCTCTTCTGCTTGAGGGAGTGGACGTCCCCGAGGAGGACGTCGAGCTCGAGGGTTCCTACGAACACGACGCCCTCCCCGGGGCCGGCCAGGGGCGGATCAGACGCGCGGCTTCTCGCGCATCTCGAAGGTCTCGATCACGTCGTCGACCTTGATGTCGTTGAACGATCCCAGGCCGATACCGCACTCGAAGCCCTCGCGGACCTCCGTGGCGTCGTCCTTGAAGCGCTTGAGCGACTCGATGGTGAGGTTGTCCGCCACGACGGCGCCGTCGCGGATGAGCCGCGCCTTGGCGTTGCGGCGGATGAGGCCGGTGCGCACGAGCGAGCCGGCGATGTTGCCGAACTTGCTCGAGCGGTAGACCTCGCGGATCTCGGCGGTGCCGAGAGCCACCTCCTCGTAGACCGGCTTGAGCAGGCCCTTGAGGGCGGCCTCGACGTCGTCGATCGCCTGGTAGATGACCGAGTAGTACCGGACATCCACGCGCTCGCGGTCGATGATCTCCTGCACGCGCTCGGCCGGACGGACGTTGAAGCCGATGATGACGGCGTCCGACGCGACGGCGAGGTTGACGTCGTTCTGCGTGATCGCACCGACACCGCGGTCGATGACGCGCAGGCTGACCTCGTCGCTGACCTCGAGCGCCACCAGGGCGCTCTCGAGGGCCTCGACCGAGCCGGACACATCGCCCTTGAGGATGAGCTTGAGCTCCTCGACCTCGCCGCGCTCGAGGGACTTGAGGAAGTCCTCGAGGGTGCGGCGGCCGCGCGCCTGCGCCAGCGCCGCGTTGCGCTCGCGCGCCGCACGGGTCTGGGCGATCTGGCGGGCGGTGCGGTCGTCCTCGACCACGAGCATGTTGTCGCCCGCGCCGGGCACGGCCGTGAGGCCGAGCACCTGCACCGGGCGCGCCGGCGGCGCCTCGTCGAGGGTGTTGCCGTGCTCGTCGAGCATCGCGCGGACGCGGCCGTAGGCGTCGCCGACGACGATGGAGTCGCCGGGGCGCAGCGTGCCGCGCTGCACGAGGACCGTGGCCACGGGGCCGCGGCCGCGGTCGAGGTGGGCCTCGATCGACACGCCCTGCGCGTCCTGGTGCGGGTTGGCCCGCAGGTCCAGGGCGGCGTCGGCCGTGAGCAGCAGCGCCTCGAGCAGGTCGTCGATGCCGAGGCCGGCCTTGGCCGAGACGTCGACGAACATCGTGTCGCCGCCGTACTCCTCGGGCACCAGGCCGTACTCGGTGAGCTGGCCGCGCACCTTGACGGGGTCGGCGCCCTCCTTGTCGACCTTGTTGACCGCCACCACGATCGGCACGTCCGCAGCCTTGGCGTGGTTGAGCGCCTCGATGGTCTGCGGCTTCACGCCGTCGTCGGCCGCCACCACGAGGATCGCGATGTCGGTCACCTGGGCACCGCGGGCACGCATGGCGGTGAACGCCTCGTGGCCCGGGGTGTCGATGAAGGTGATCGCGCGCGGCTCGTCGGTGTCCGCACGGGCGACGACCTGGTAGGCGCCGATGTGCTGGGTGATGCCGCCGGCCTCCTTGGCCACGACGTTGGTGTTGCGGATCGCGTCGAGCAGCTTGGTCTTTCCGTGGTCGACGTGACCCATCACCGTGACGACCGGCGGACGGGCCACCAGGTCGGACTCGTCGCCCTCGTCCTCGCCGAACTCGAGGTCGTAGCGCTCGAGCAGCTCGCGGTCCTCGTCCTCCGGGCTGATGACCTGGACGTCGAAGTTCAGCTCGGTGCCGAGCAGCACCAGGGTGTCGTCGGACAGCGACTGCGTGGCGGTCACCATCTCGCCGAGCTTGAACATGACGGTCACCAGCACGCCGGCCGGCACGTTGACCTTCTCGCTGAAGTCGGTCAGGGACGAGCCGCGCGCGAGGCGGATCGTCTGGCCCTGGCCCATGGGACGGATCTCGCCGCCCATGGTCGGAGCCGACATGTTGTCGAACTCCTGGCGCTTCGCACGCTTGGACTTGCGGCCGCGGGCGGGCTTGCCGCCGGGACGGCCGAACGCGCCCGCCGTGGTGCCGCGGCCGCCGGGGCCGCCGGGACGGCCGCCGAAGCCGCCACCGCCACCGGGGCCTCCGGGACGGCCGGCGAAGCCGCCGCCACCACCGCCGCCGCCGGGACCGCCGGGACGGCCGCCGAAGCCACCGCCGCCGGGACGGCCGCCAGGACCGCCGGGACGTGCGCCGCCGGGCGCGCCGGGACGGCCCGCGCCGGGGCCGCCGGGACGGCCGCCGGGACCGCCGGGGCGACCGGCGCCGGGACCGGCCGGACGCTGGCCGGGCATCATGCCGGGGTTGGGGCGCGGGGCGCCGGGGACGCCGCCGGGGCGCTGGACCGGGCGCGGTGCGCCCTCGACGCCGGCGCTCCGGTCGGTGAAGGGGTTGTTGCCGGGACGCGCGGGACGCGCGGCGCCGGGGGCGCCCGGAGCCGCGGGGC
Source organism: Actinomycetota bacterium (assembly GCA_020161245.1). Classification (GTDB taxonomy): domain Bacteria; phylum Actinomycetota; class Actinomycetes; order S36-B12; family CAIYMF01; genus Longivirga. The sequence continues at coordinate 87,287 of JAIUOK010000007.1, forward strand.
GCGGCGGGGCCTCGGCGCTGCGGTCCATGAACGGGTTGTTGCCCGGGCGCGGCGGCTTGGGGGCGGCCGGGCCGGGGGCCGGGGCCTTCGCCGCCGGAGCGGCGGGGGCGGCCGGGGCCTCGGGGGCCGGCGCAGCCGGGGCTGCGGGCGCGGCAGGGGCGGCGGCAGCCGCCGGGGCGGGCGCGGGTGCAGCAGCGGCCGGCACCTCGACGACCGGGGCGGGAGCCTCGGCGGCGGGCTGCGGCTGCGGCTTCGCCGCGGGCTTGGGCTTGGGCGCGGCCTTGGCGGGCGCGGCCTCGGAGGCGGGGAACGCCTCCCGAAGACGCCGGACCACCGGCGCCTCGATGGTGGAGCTCGCCGATCGGACGAACTCACCCATCTCCTGGAGCTTGGCCACGACGGCCTTGCTCTCGACTCCGAGCTCCTTGGCGAGCTCGTAGACCCGGACCTTCGACACAGTTCTCCTGCTCCTCGGTCCGGGACGGGGTCGTACCGGACCACTCAGACGTGCGGGGACACGCTCATCGCTGGGCGTTCATCGGGTGCTCATGTCCTTCACTGCTCCCGATCGTGGGTGGACGGTGGTCAGTACCTTGCGGGCGGTGCTGGTCTGGCTGGTCTGGCTGGTCTGGCTGGACGTGCGCTGGCTGGTCGTGCTCACCCGGCCCCACCGCGCTCGGCGGCGAGCCGCTCGAGCCCGGTGCGCAGCTCCGCGAGGTCGAGCGGTGCCGGGACCCTCAGGGCCCGGGGCAGCGCCCTCCTCCGCTCGGCGAGCGCGAGGCAGGCCGGGTCGGGATGCAGCCAGGCACCCCGGCCGGCCGCGCGTGCCCGCAGGTCGAGGACGGCGACGCCCTCGATCGCGACCACGCGCACCAGGTCGGTCCGGCTGCCCTTCCCCCGGCATCCCACGCAGGTGCGCACCGGGGTGCGCGCCACGGAGGGCGTGCCGTCACCGCGGGCGGCGCCCGCAGCAGCGTCGGGGGTGACCGGGCTACCGGCCGTCGGCCAGTCTACCCCTCCCCCGGCGCCACCGGTCACGTCCGTTGCGCCGAGTCGTCGGCAGCGCCGTCGTCGTCTGACGGGCCGGCGGGGCCGGGCGCCGCGGTGTCGGGCCGGATGTCGATGCGCCAGCCGGTGAGGCGCGCGGCCAGTCGGGCGTTCTGGCCCTCGCGGCCGATCGCCAGGCTCAGCTGGTAGTCCGGGACGACCACGCGGGCGCTGCGTGCCGCGGCGTCGACGACGGTGACCGACGACACCCGGGCCGGCGACAGCGCGTTGGCCACCATCTCGGCGGGGTCGTCGGACCAGTCGACGATGTCGATCTTCTCGCCGTGCAGCTCGGCCATGACCGCGCGCACCCGCTGGCCCATCGGCCCGATGCAGGCGCCCTTGGCGTTGAGGCCCGGGACGGTCGAGCGGACGGCGATCTTGGAGCGGTGGCCGGCCTCGCGCGCGATCGCCTCGATGCGCACCGAGCCGTCGGCGATCTCGGGCACCTCGAGGGCGAACAGCGACTTCACCAGGTTGGGGTGGGTGCGCGAGACGGTGACGCGGGGGCCCTTGGGCGTCTTGGTCACCGACACGACGTGGCACTTCAGGCGCGTGCCGTGGGCGTACTTCTCGCCGGGCACCTGCTCCTGGGGCGGGAGCACCGCCTCGATCTTGCCGAGGTCGACGAACACCAGCCGCGGGTCGCTGCCCTGCTGGACGATGCCCGACACGAGGTCGCCCTCGGTACCGGCGAACTCGCCGAAGGTCTGGTCGTCCTCTGCCTCGCGCAGCCGCTGCAGGATCACCTGGCGCGCGGTGGTGGCCGCGACCCGGCCGAAGCCGTCGGGGGTGTCGTCGTACTCGCGGCCGGGGGCGCCGTCCTCGGTGGCCTCGCGGGCCCAGATGGTGACGTGCCCGGTCTTGCGGTCGAGCTCGGCGCGCGCGTGCTGCGCCGACCCCTCGGTCTTGTGGTAGGCCAGCAGCAGAGCCTGCTCGAGCGTCTCGACGATGAGGTCGTAGCTCAGCTCCTTCTCGCGCACCAGGGCCTTGAGCGCGCTGACGTCGATGTCCACGTCAGTCCTCCTCGTCCTCGTCGCCGGCGTCGTCGCCGGGCTCGTCGTCGTCGTCCTCGTCGCCGGCGAGGCCCTCGGCCGGGCCCTCGAGCGGCTCGGCCTCCTTGCGGTTGAACTCCACCTGCACCACGGCGCGCACCACGTCGGCGAGCTCGACCGTGCGCGTGCTGGCCTTCCCCTTGACCGTGATCTCGAGCAGGACCGACGCGTCGTCGGACTCGAGGACGCGGCCGACCACCTTCTCGCCGCTGCGCAGCGTCGCCTCCACGAGGCGGCCCGTGCTGCGGCGCCAGTGCCGGGGCAGGGTGAGCGGGCGGTCGACGCCGGGCGAGCTCACCTCGAGCGTGTAGGGCTCGTCGCCGAGCACGTCCGACCCGTCGAGGGCGTCGCTGACGGTCTGCGAGGCGGCTGCCACCTCGTCGAGGGTGACGCCGGCGTCGCTGTCGACGAGGACGCGGACCACCAGACGGCGCCCGACGTTGCGCAGCTCGACGTCCTCGAGGTCGAGACCGGTCGCGGCGACAGCGGGCTCGAGGAGCGCGACGACGGTGTCGCGTGCGGCGGACCCGGGGCGGCCGGGGGCGCCCTTCGCGGGCCGGGAGGAAGGGGGGCGCTTGCCGCTGGACGGGCGGCCCTGCCGGGGTGTGCTGGACACGTGCTTCCTCCTGGGGCCCGACCTCCGCGCGGCGCTCCCGGGGAGCGCTGCCGCGGTCGGGCTGTGCTGTTGTGGGGGTCCTGTTGTGCGGTGCAGTTGGGTCGGGCTGTTGTGCGAGCCTCCGGCTCGGAGGGCCAGCCTACTTCCCCGCGGCACGGCGCCCGGCCCTCGTCGGGGCGGCCCGTCGGCCGTGAGAGAGTCGGGCCGTGCCCGAGGTGACCCGACGCGACGTGCTGCGGCTGTCGGCCGTCGTCGCCGGCGCCGCGGCCGTGGCCGCGCTCACCGCGTGCACGCGCGACGGGGGCGCCCCCGAGCCCACAGCCCCCGGCGGCCCCGAGGACCCTGACCGCGCGCTGCGCGCCGCCATCGGCGCCAGCGAGTCCGCGCTCATCGCGATGTACGCCGCCGCGGTCCCGCTGCTGTCCGGCACGCAGGCGCAGCGCGTGCAGCGCCTCGGCCAGCGGCACGCCGCCTACCGCCAGGCCATCGACCCCGACGGCCTCGCCACGACGTCGCCCACCTCGACGCCGGACCCCGGCGCGTCGCCGACGGCCACGCCCTCGCCCGCCGTCACCCCGTGGCCCGCGCCGCCGGCGTCCGCGTCGGCCGCGCTCAGCGCGCTGCGCGAGGCCGAGCGCACCAGCGCCGACGGGCTGCAGGCCCAGTGCGTCCTCGCCGTCGACGCCGAGCTCGCCCGGGTCGTCGCGCTCGCCGGCGCCGGCAGCGCGGCCGCGGCCGCCGAGCTGCGGAGGCTGTCGTGAGCGAGATGGAGCGCCTCGGCGACGTCCTCGAGGGGGTCGACGCCGGCATCTACGCCTACGGCCTGGTGGCGGCCCGGCTCGACGGCGACGAGCGCGACGAGGCGCTCTCGGACATGGCCTCGCTGCGGGCCGAGCGCGACCGGCTCCGCGCCCGCATCACCGCGCTGGGGGGCACGCCCCCGGCAGCGGCCGCGGCGTACACGCCGCCCTTCGACGTCGACGACCGCGCCAGCGCGCGCCGGCTCGCAGCACTGGTCGAGGACCGCCTCGCCGGCCAGCTGGCCGCGCTCGCGGCGGCGAGCACCGACGGCGCCCGGGCCCGCGCCGCGGCGGTGGCCGCTCAGCGCGCTGTGCGCGTCGTCGCCTGGTCGGGCACCGCGCCCACCTGGAACGGCGCGGGCTGACCCGGCTGCGATGCCCGACGACGTCCGGGTGCCCGCGGGCGCCTTCACCACCTGGCTCGGCATGATCGGCCCGGCCCTGCACGGCCGGGCGGCGTCGGACGTGCCGTGCGGCGACTGCACGGGCTGCTGCCGGTCGTCGCAGTTCATCCTCGTCGAGGCGTCCGATGCGGGCGCCCGCGCCGCCATCCCCGCCCAGCTGCTGTTCCCGGCCCCGTTCCTGCCGGGCGCGCACCTGCTCGGCTACGACGACGAGGGACGCTGCCCGATGCTCGGCGACAGCGGCTGCACGATCTACGACGCCAGGCCGACGACCTGCCGCACCTACGACTGCAGGGTCTTCGCCGCGGCCGGGATCGACAGCGACAAGCCGGCGATCGCCGAGCGGGCGTCGCGCTGGGAGTTCGACCACCCGTCGCCCGTCGACGTCGCCGCCCACGACGCCGTCATGGCCGCGGCGCGCTGGATCGGCGAGCACGCGGCCGAGCTGCCCGAGCACCTCGTCCCGCCGCACCGCACCGCGCTGGCCGTCGTCGCCGTCGAGCTGCACCCCGTGTTCCTGCGCGACGGCGCCCTGGCGCACCCGTCGGACGCCGCCGTGCGCGCCGCCCTCGAGTCCGTCGTCGCCGCCCGCCGCTGACGGACCGAGCACTCAGGCGGCGACGAGGTCCCAGGCGAGGCGGACGAGCAGGATCGCGACGACGACGAGGAACACGACGCGGACGAAGCGGGAGCCGCGGCGGACGGCGGTGCGGGCGCCGACGACGCCGCCGACGAGGTTGGCCGCCCCCATCGCCAGGCCCAGGGCCCACAGCACGTGGCCGCCCAGGCCGAACACGATGAGCGCCGCGAGGTTGGTGGCCACGTTGGCCACCTTCGCGATCGCCGAGGCGTTGAGGAACGAGTACCCGAGCAGCGACACCAGGGCGAAGACCAGGAAGGTGCCGGTGCCGGGGCCGAAAACGCCGTCGTAGAGGCCGATGCCGAGCCCGAGCAGGACCGCGGCCGCACCGTGGCGCGCGTGCGCCTCCGTGCCGTGCCAGCGCAGGTCCTGCCGGGCGCCGAGGTCGGGCTTGAGCAGCGTCCAGACCCCGACGACGACGAGCATGACCAGGGCGACGGGGCGGAACCACGACCCCGGCACATGCGTGGCGAGCAGCGCCCCGCAGGCCGAGCCCACGAACGCCGCCCCGGCCATCCGGACGGCGGTGCCGACGTCGGTCACCGCCGCCCGCCGGTAGGTCAGGGCCGCGGCAGACGTGCCGATGATCGACGACGCCTTGTTGGTGCCGAGCACCGTCGCGGGCTCGGCGTCGGGCAGGGCCACGAGCAGCGCGGGCAGCTGGATGAGGCCGCCGCCGCCGCTGACCGCGTCGACCCAGCCCGCGAGCAGCGCAGCCAGAAGCAGCGCGACGAGGACGGGCGGGGCTACGCCGAGGACGGTCGTCGAGTCCGCCAGCAGCGCCGCGGCGTCAGGCACAGTCAGGCGCCGGCGGCTTCGAGGCCGTCCTCGGCGCTCCAGGCCAGGACGACGTCGAGCACCTCGCCGATGGACTGCACGACGGCGTCCGGCACGACCTCCACCGCGACCTGCTGGTGCGCCGGGATGTCGCTGTGCGGCACCCAGATCGCCCGCATGCCGACGACCTGCGCGCCATGGACGTCGTCCCACGGGCGGTCGCCGACGAACACGGCGCGGGACGCGTCGTCGACGCCGACCGCGGTCAGCGCGAGCGCGAACGCATCCGCGTGCGGCTTACCGACCGGGGTCTCGCTGGTGTAGACCGCGCCGTCGACGAGGTGCAGGACGCCGTCGCGGCGGAACACCTGCTCGTGGAACTCGCGCGGCCACATGGTGTTCGACAGCACGCCGACCTTGATGCCCGCGGCGTGCAGCCCCTCGAACAGCGGCACGACCTCGGCATGGGTGTGCGTGTGCGGCTCCCAGGCGTCGAGGTAGGCGTCGAGGGCGTCGCGGTGCTGCCAGCTCGAGGTGTCGATGCCGGCGGTCTCGAACACCTTGTCGAGGTGGCCGGTGCCCGCCTCGCCGAAGGTCTCTCGCTGCCGCTTCCAGAACGACTCCTCGGCGTCGAAGAGCCGCTGCGCGAGCTCGGCGCCGTGGACCGGGTCGTACACCTGGGCATAGGCGTACCACTGCGCGACGAGGTCGATGTCGTGCCAGGGCGTGAGGGTGCCGCCCCAGTCGAAGACGACGGCGTCGACCGCGCTCATCCGCGGACTGCGGCGACGACGGCGTCGAGCGCGGTGGCGGCGTCGAGCTCGGTGCGCTCGCCTGACCTGCGGTCCTTGAGCTCGACGACGCCGTCGGCGAGGCCCTTGCCCACCACGACGATGGTCGGGACGCCGATGAGCTCGGAGTCCTTGAACTTCACGCCGGGCGAGGCCTGGCGCCGGTCGTCGTAGATCACCCGGACGCCGGCGGCCTCGAGGCCGGTGGCGAGCTCCTCGGCGTAGGCCCAGACGGCGTCGTCCTTGCCCGTGGCCACGAGGTGGACATCGGCCGGCGCGACCTCGCGCGGCCAGCACAGGCCGATGTCGTCGTGGCTCTGCTCGGCGATCGCGGCGACCGCGCGCGAGACGCCGATGCCGTAGGACCCCATCGTCACCGTCACGAGCTTGCCGTTCTCGTCGAGCACCTTGAGCTCGAGCGCCTCGGCGTACTTGCGGCCGAGCTGGAAGATGTGGCCGATCTCGATGCCCTTGGCCATCTCCAGCGCCGACCCGCAGCTCGGGCACACGTCGCCCGGCAAGATCTCGGCGGCCTCGATCGTGCCGTCGGCGGCGAAGTCGCGGCCCATCGCGAGCTCGAAGACGTGCTTGCCGTGCTCGTTGGCGCCGGTGATCCAGCGGGTGCCCTCGACCACGCGGGGGTCGACGAGGTAGCGGATGCCCGACGCCGACTCCTCGCCGAGCACCTGCGGCCCGATGTACCCCTTGACCAGCTGCGGGTGCTTGCGCAGCTCGTCCTCCTCCATCGGCGCCGGCACGTCGGTGCCGAGCTGCGCCTCGAGCCGCTTCATATCGACCTCGCGGTCGCCGGGCAGGCCGACGACGAGCGGGTAGGTCGTGCCGTCCGGGCGCGTGACGGTGAGGACGACGTTCTTGAGCGTGTCGGCCGCCGTCCACGGGCGGTCGGAGCGCGGCTGGTGGGCGTTGGCGTGCGCGACGAGCGTCTCGATCGTCGGGGTGTCCGGGGTGTCCTCGACGTGGGCGGCCGGGGCGCCCTCGAGCGGCAGCGCCGGCGGGGCCGGGGTGACGACGGCCTCGACGTTGGCGGCGTAGTCGCAGCTGGTGCAGCGGACGTAGGTGTCCTCGCCGTTGTCGGTGCGCGCGAGGAACTCCTCGGACGCCGACCCGCCCATGGCGCCCGACATCGCCGAGACGATGACGTAGTCGAGGCCCATGCGGTCGAACGTCGCGATGTAGGCCGCGCGGTGCTTGTCGTAGGAGGCCTGCAGCCCGGCGTCGTCGACGTCGAAGGAGTACGAGTCCTTCATCACGAACTCGCGCCCGCGCAGGATGCCCGCGCGCGGCCGCGCCTCGTCGCGGTACTTGGTCTGGATCTGGTAGATCGACAGCGGCAGGTCCTTGTAGGAGGAGTACTCGCCCTTGACCATGAGCGTGAACATCTCCTCGTGCGTGGGGCCGAGGAGGTAGTCGTTGCCGCGGCGGTCGTGCAGCCGGAAGATGCCGTCGCCGTACTCGGTCCAGCGATTGGTCGCCTCGTAGGGCTCGCGCGGCAGCAGCGCCGGGAAATGCACCTCCTGGAAGCCGGCGCGGTCCATCTCCTCGCGGACGATGCGCTCGACGTTGCGGTAGACGTGGTAGCCCAGCGGCAGCCAGCTGAAGATGCCCGGCGCGACGCGACGGACGTACCCGGCGCGGACGAGGAGCTTGTGGCTGGGCACCTCGGCGTCGGCAGGGTCCTCGCGGAGGGTGCGCAGGAACAGCGACGACATGCGGAGCAGCACAGGTTCTCCTCGGGCGGGTGCCGGCGGCGCAGGGCGCGCCCCGGGGACGCAGGATATCCGGGCGGCCGGGGCGGGCCCGACCCAGTTGCGCCCGGCGTCAGGCGGGCACGGCCGCGCGGCGCGCCGGGATCTTGCGCAGGTCCGAGCTCCATCCGAGGACGACGCCGGTCACGACGACGACGCTGGGCACCGCCATCCCCCACGCCGGGCCGTACGCGCCGGCCACGAGGCCGCCGAGAAGCGCGCCCGCGGGCGCGCCCAGGCCCCAGCTGAGCATGCGGCCGGTGGTGTTCACGCGGCTCTGCATGTCCTCCGGGGTCTCCTCCTGCCGGAAGGTGATGTTGTTGACGATGCTCACGAGGTTGGCGGCGCCGAAGAGGAACACCAGCACGAACGTGACCCGGTAGTCGTGCGGCCACGGGATCAGCACGATGAGCACGGCCATCGCGGAGGTCGCCACGAGGCTCACCCGGGCCGGCGCGAACGGCTTGAGCCAGCGGCTGGCCAGGGTGCCGACCAGCCCGCCGAGGCTGAACACGCCGAACACCGCGCCGAGCCGGACGTCGCCCTGGCGGATGCCGAGCACCTGGTCGGCGAACGGGACGAGCTGGCCCATGATCGCGCCGATGCTGAACGACACCGTCGTCCCGATGAAGGTCATGGTGCGCAGCGTCGTGTGGGCCCACAGCCAGCGCAGGCCGGTGAGCACGTCCTCGCGCAGGCGGGGGTGGTCGTCGCTGCGCTCGCCCGACAGCGAGCGCGTGATCCCGCGGACCAGGAAGGCGCTGGCGAGGAAGGTGAACGCGTTGACCCAGTACAGGGTGGACGGCGCGATCCAGGCGACGACGAGCCCGACGAGGCCGGGCAGGACGACGTCGAAGACCTGGGTGGCGCCCCACACCGCGTTGTTGGCCTCGCGGATGCGGTCCTTGCCCACGAGCGTGGGCACGGCGCCGAAGTTGGCGGCGTCCCAGAACACGAACACCGTCATGGTGACGAGCCCGACCAGGATGACGTGGGCCGCGGTGAGCCGGCCGAGCGCCGCGGCCACCGGGACGGACGCCAGCACGACGGCGTTGACGACGTCGGCCGAGACCATGACGCGGCGCCGGTCCATGCGGTCGGCGAGCGCGCCGGCGAGCAGGCCGAAGAGCAGGTAGGGCAGGCCCTCGGTCGCCGCGGTGACGCCGGTGAGCAGAGCCGACCCCGTGAGCGCGTAGACCAGGATCGGCGCTGCGACGTAGGTGATGGTGCCGCCGGCGTAGGAGACGACGCGGCTGGTCCAGTAGCGCCACCAGTCCCCCTCGGCCCACAGGGAGCCGGGGGCGGTGGGTCGGAGCATGTGCTCCATCCTCTCGCGCCCGACCGTTCGGACGCGAACCGGTTGGCCGCCCGGCCGGCGGCGTCAGAACAGGACGGTGGCGAAGCGGCCGGCCTCGCGGAAGCCGACCCGCTCGTACACGTGGCGCGCGACGTGGTTGTAGTCGTTGACGTAGAGGCTCACGACCGGGGCGATGTCGCGGCTGAGCTCGACGATGCGCGACATCCCGGCGAGGCCGAGGCCCTGCCCGCGCAGGTGCGGCGCCGTCCAGACGCCCTGAACCTGGCACACGCCCTCGCCGACGGCGCCCACCTCGGCCTTGACGAGCACCTCGCCGTCCTCGATGCGGGCGAAGGCCCGGCCCGAGCGCACGAGCTCGGCGACCCGGGCCCGGTAGGGCTCGGCTCCCCCGCCGGCCAGCGGCGAGACGCCGACCTCCTCGGTGAACATCGCGACGCACGCGGGCATGAGGATGTCGACCTCGTCGTCGCGCACGCGGCGCACGAGCGGGTCGGGCTCGACGAGCAGCGGGTCGCCGGGGTCGATCACCATGACCGGCTGGCCGCCGCGGATCTCCCGTGCCGGCCCCCAGGCGTGGGCGAGCTTGGCCCACAGGCCGGCGACCTCGTCGGCGGGGCCGACGATCGACGAGCAGCGCCGGCCGATGCGGCGGCAGCGGTCGGCGAACGCGCGCTCGGCGTCCGGGGTGACCTCGACGGGCACGAGGTTGGCGCCGAGGTAGAGCAGCGAGACCAGCTCGCCGTCCTCGACCCAGCCCCAGAGCTCGCCGCCCATCCGCCACGAGTCGAGGTTGCTGGCCAGCACGCGCGAGGCGACGAAGCAGTGCGCGACGGGATCGCGGGCCAGCAGGCGGCGCACCTCGGGGAGGTCGCGCGGCCCGAGGACCCGCAGCACTCCCGCGGTGGTCGCCGTCACGGCCCACATCCTGCCGGACGCCCGGCGGGATGCACGGTCAACCGCGCGTCCCCGGCGTCGCTGTCAGGTGCGACAGGGGCGGGGTCAGGCGAGGGTGCCCGCGTCGTCCTCGTCGTCGTCGAGCCCGAGGTCGCCGAGGTCGGCGATGTCGACGGTGAGCGGGGCCAGGACGGCGTCGACGACGGCATCGGCCTCGTGGCGGACGGCGTCGATGGTCGCGTGGCCGAGGTGGCCCGCCCGGTCCGCCACCTCGTGGGCTGCGTGGGCGAGGGTCTTCTCGGCGGCCACGACGGCGTGCAGCGCGGTCTGGGTGGTGCTCATGGGGGCCTCCCTTGGTCCACGACCTATGTTACCCACGAGTAATATCGGACGCCCGTCGACGCGGCCGCACCGCTGGAGGTGTGACGCCGCCCACGTCTGGATAGCGTCGACCCGTGCTGAGCAGGGCGGCGAGCGCGCGCACGGGCCTCGGGCCCCTCGAGCTTGCCCTGCTCGACGCCGTCGACCTGCTCGGCGCCGACGCCGATGCCCCTCCGGTGCGCTGCGCGGACGTGCTCGACGTCGTCGACCGGCGCCAGGCCCTCGGGGCCCGCTACGCGTGGCAGGCGCTGGTCGACCTCGGGGTGCCGTGGCGGGTGCACCTGCCGCTGGTCGAGCTCGACGGCAACGCCGGCACGCAGCTAGGCGACGCGCCGGCCGACCCCGAGTTCGTGTCGGTGCGGCTCTCCCCCTTCGGCGCGCTCGTGCTCGCAGCCGAGCGCGAGGAGGCAGGACCGGTGCCCGTCGGGCTCATCGAGGGCTCGCTCTACCGCGGCGGCAAGGTGCCGCCGTTCGACCCGGGCGCGGTGGTGGGCGCGCTGCTCGCGGGCGAGGAGCACGCCGGCCTGCCGGTGATGCCGACGGGCGGCACCGTGGGCGGCGACGTCGTCGGCCTGCTCGCCGGCCGGCCGGTGCAGCTGACCCTCGGGTGCACCTTCGCGGCCGAGGCCGGGCGGCTGGTCATCACCGAGATCCCGCTGGGCGTCCCGGGCGGCCGGATCATCGACACCATCGCCTCGGCCATGCTCACCGCCGGGCCCGACCTGCGGCCCGTGCGGGCGGCCGGCTGCCCGGTGCAGCACGTGGAGGACGAGACGACGATGGTCGACGGCCTGCGCATCGTCGTCACGCCGTCGAAGGGGTCGGATCTGCGCTACGCCGTGGAGTGGCTGCGGGCGCTGTGGCCGGTGACGGTCGGCGTCGACTGCCGGCTGCCCGCGCCGCAGCCGGAGCGCCTGACGGCGTGGGACCGCGGCGACGGCAGCGGCCTGCGGGCGCTGGCCGACCTGCTGAGGATCTAGCCGACCGGGACGACGACGGGTCCGCTGCCGGTGGCCTCGCCGCTCTCCGGGTCGACGCCCATCTCCTCGGCCATCTCGAGGGCCATCTCGACGAGGGTCTCGACGATCTGCGCCTCGGGCACGGTCGCCACGACCTCGCCGCGCTTGAAGATCTGCCCCTTGCCGTTGCCGGAGGCGACGCCGAGGTCGGCCTCGCGCGCCTCTCCCGGGCCGTTGACGACGCAGCCCATGACCGCCACGCGCAGCGGCACGGTGAGCCCCTCGAGGCCGGCGGTGACCTGGTTGGCCAGGGTGTAGACGTCGACCTGCGCACGGCCGCACGACGGGCACGACACGATCTCCAGCCCGCGCTTGCGGAGGTTGAGCGACTCCAGGATCTGGATGCCGACCTTGACCTCCTCGACGGGCGGGGCCGACAGCGACACGCGGATGGTGTCGCCGATGCCGTCGCCGAGCAGCGAGCCGAAGGCCACCGCGGACTTGATCGTGCCCTGGAAGGCCGGGCCGGCCTCGGTCACGCCGAGGTGCAGCGGGTAGTCGCACTGCGCGGCGAGCTGGCGGTAGGCCGAGACCATCACGACCGGGTCGTTGTGCTTGACCGAGATCTTGATGTCGCGGAAGTCGTGCTCCTCGAACAGCGAGCACTCCCACAGCGCGGACTCGACGAGCGCCTCGGGCGTCGCCTTGCCGTACTTCTCGAGCAGCCGCTTGTCGAGCGATCCGGCGTTGACGCCGATGCGGATCGGGATGCCGGCGTCCTTGGCGGCCCGGGCGATCTCGCCGACCTTGTCGTCGAACTGCTTGATGTTGCCCGGGTTCACGCGCACGCCGGCGCAGCCGGCGTCGATCGCGGCGAACACGTACTTGGGCTGGAAGTGGATGTCGGCGATCACCGGGATGCCGGACTTCTTGGCGATGATCGGCAGCGCGTCGGCGTCGTCCTGGCTGGGGACCGCGACTCGCACGACCTGGCAGCCGGCCGCCGTCAGCTCGGCGATCTGCTGCAGCGTGGCGTTGACGTCGGCGGTCAGCGTGGTGGCCATCGACTGCACCGAGATCGGTGCGTCGCCGCCCACCTCCACCGGGTGGGAGTGGTGGCGCAGGGTGATCTTGCGCGAGGCGCGGCGCTCCGCGAGCACGGGAGCGGGCAGGGACGGCATGCCGAGTCCGACGGTCATGGCCCCATTGTCACCCCGCGGCGCCGCCCGCGCCTATTCGCCCGCGGCGGAGCCTCAGCCGCCGAGCGTGATCGGCTCGATGAGGTCGGCCACCAGCACCAGGGCGCCCATGCTCACCAGGAAGATGCTCACCACGTAGGTCACGGGCAGCGCCTTGGCGACGTCGACAGGGCCCGGGTCGGGCTCGTGGCGCAACCGCGCCCAGCGCCGCTTGACCGCCTCCCACAGCGCACCGGCGACGTGGCCGCCGTCGAGGGGCAGCAGAGGGATGAGGTTGAACAGGAAGAGGAACAGGTTCAGGCCCGCGATCAGGCCGAGGACGCCTGCCACCTTGTCGAGCACCGGGGTGTCCTCGAGCGCCACGATCTCGCCGCCGAGCCTGCCGACGCCGACGGGGCCCACGATGCCGTTGGGGTCGCGCGGCTGGTCGGTGAAGGTCGAGACGGCGAGGTCGTAGAGCCGCACCGGCAGCGTCACCAGCGTGGTGACGGCGCGCTGCGTGAGGCCCCACATGTAGGCCGGCACCTCGGAGAGCGGGTAGGTCTCGCGGACCGAGCCGGGCGACACCCCGAGGAAGTTGCGGGTGACCGTCGCCGTCGTGCCGTCGGCGTCCGTGGTCTGGAACGTCACCGTCTGCATCGGGACCGTGAGGGCGATCGTCTCGCCGGCCCGCTCGACCTTGACGACGACGTCGCCCTGCGGCGACGCCTTGATCGCGGCCTGGACGTCGTCCCAGGTCGGCGTCTGGGTGCCGTTGACCGACACGATCGTGTCGCCGGGCTCGATGCCGCCGGCGGCGGCGGGCGACTGCTGGCTGCCGGTCGGGCACGCGCCGTCCGGGCCGAGCGCGCCGCTGGGCGCCTGCTCCGTCGGCACGCACGGGACGACGCGGGCGATCGTGGTCGTGACGTTCACCGTGCCGTCCGGCGCCTGGTAGGTGCCGATGCCGCACAGGATGATCGCGAACATGACGAAGGCGAGGACGAGGTTCATCGTGGGCCCGCCGAGCATCACCACGATGCGCTTGCGGACCGGGAGCTTGTAGAAGACGCGGTCGGCGTCCTCGGGGCCGATCTCGTCCATCGACTGCTTGCGGGCGTCCTCGACCAGCGTCGTCCAGCGGCCGGTCGTGGCCGCGCGCAGCTTGGTGGGGTCGGCGCCCTTGGCCGGCGGGTACATGCCGATCATGCGGATGTAGCCGCCGAGCGGGATCGCTTTGATGCCGTACTCGGTCTCGCCCTTGAGCCGGGCCCACACCGTCGGGCCGAAGCCGACCATGTACTGGGTGACCTTGACGCCGAAGGCCTTGGCGGGCACCAGGTGGCCGATCTCGTGCAGGGCGATCGACACGCCCACGCCGAGCAGGATGATCACCCAGCCGAGCATCTCCAGCCAGATCACGCGCCACGTCCCGTCAGCTCGCGGGCACGCGCACGGGCCCGATCCTCCGCGGCTAGGACGTCGTCCACATCGCGCGGGTTCCCGTATCCGCCGTCCAGGTGCTCCTGCACGACGGCCTCGAGGGTGTCGACGATCCCGAGGAAGGGCAGCCGGCCGGCGAAGAAGGCCTCGACGAGCTCCTCGTTGGCGGCGTTGAAGACCGCGGGCGCCGTGCCGCCCGCCACGGCGGCGCGACGGGCGAGCCGCACGGCCGGGAAGGCGTCGTCGTCGAGCGGCTCGAAGGTCCAGGTGGACGCCGTCGTCCAGTCGCAGTGCGGGGCGGCCCCCGGCACCCGCTCGGGCCACGACAGGCCCAGCGCGATCGGCAGCCGCATGTCGGGCGGGCTCACCTGGGCGAGCGTGGAGCCGTCGACGAACTCGACCATCGAGTGGACGATCGACTGCGGGTGCACCACGACGTCGATGCGGTCCATCGGGATGTCGAAGAGGAGGTGCGCCTCGATCACCTCGAGCGCCTTGTTGACCATCGTCGCCGAATTGGTCGTGACCATCGGGCCCATGCTCCACGTCGGGTGGGCGAGCGCCTGCTCGGGCGTGACGTCGCGGAGCTCGGCGCGGGTGCGGCCGCGGAACGGCCCGCCGCTCGCCGTGAGCAGCAGCCGGGCCACCTCGTCGGCGGTGCCGCCGCGCAGGGCCTGCGCGAGCGCCGAGTGCTCGGAGTCGACCGGCACGATCTGTCCGGGCTTGGCCGCGGCCTTCACCAGGGGGCCGCCCGCGACCAGCGACTCCTTGTTCGCCAGTGCGAGCGTGCTGCCCGCCTCGAGGGCCGCCAGCGTGGGCCGCAGGCCGATCGACCCGGTCATCCCGTTGAGGACGACGTCGCAGCGCAGGCCGGCGATCTCGGTCGACGCCTCGGGCCCCACGAGCACCTGCGGCGCGATGCCGCGGTCCGCGAGCGCTGCGCGCAGCTCGTCCTCGCGCGCGGCGTCGGCGACGCCCACGACCTCGACGTCGAAGGCCCGGGCCTGGTCGGCCAGCAGCGCGACGTTGCCTCCCCCGGCCGACAGCGCGACCACGCGGAACCGGTCGCGGTTGCGGTCGACGACGTCGAGCGCCTGGGTCCCGATCGACCCGGTGCTGCCGAGGATGACGACGTCGCGCATGGGCCCAGTGTGACGGACGGGCCGGATGCACGCCCGCAGCGGTGCGTCGGGTTGGATATGCCGGTGATCCGCGCCGACCGCGTCCCCGAGGACGACCCCGACCTCGTGTCGCTCGCGACAGCCATGGTCGAGGAGATGATCGGGCTCTACGGCGGCGACGTCGGCACCTGGCGGCTGGTGCCCCCGCGCGGCTCGTGGGTCGTGCTGCGCGACGCCGACGGCGCACCCGTCGGCAGCGGGGGCCTCATCCCTCTCGACGTCGCCGAGCCGGGCTCGCCGGAGTGGATGGGCGAGCTCAAGCGCCTCTACATCGTGCCGTCGCGGCGCGGCGAGGGGCTGTCGAAGCGGCTCGTGTCCGAGTGCGTCGCGATGGCCCCCGAGCTCGGGTACCGCACCCTCTGGCTCGAGACGGGCACCCTGCAGCCCGTCGCCGTCGCGCTGTACGAGTCGCTGGGCTGGCGGCGCATCGAGCCCTACGGCCCGTACGCCGACGAGCACTCGGTCTGCTTCGCCCTGGACCTCGCATGACGACGACGCTCGAGGTGTCTGCGGACGACCCCCGGCTGCTCGCGCTGCAGGTGGCACTGCTCGCCGAGATGAACGCGCTGTACGACGGCACCGACGAGACCGCCCCCAAGCCCGTGGCCGACGGCGCCCGCTACCTGCTCGTGGTGGACGACGACGGCCGCGCCCTCGCCTGCGGCGCGATCGCCCCGCTGCACTGGCCCGGTGCCCCGGCCTCGACCGGCGAGGTCAAGCGCGTGTACGTCGACCCGTCCGCACGAGGGCTCGGGCTCGGGCGGTCGCTCATGGTGTCGCTGCTCGACCTCGCACGTCGGTCGGGCCACGACCGGCTCTGGCTCGAGACGGGCGAGCCCCAGGAGGGCGCCGTGGCGCTGTACGAGCGCACCGGCTGGCAGCGCATCCCGTCGTACGGCCAGTACGCGCACGACCCGCGCACGCGCTGCTACGAGCTCGTGCTCTGACGGCGTCCGGCAACCCGCGCGCCCTGGCGGCCCGGCCGGGCTAGCGTCGCGTGCATGTTCTTGGAGAACGTCGGCATCGACGCCCTCGACCCCCGGCGGCTCGGCCGGTTCTGGGAGGAGCTCCTCGGCTGCGAGCAGCTGACCGACGAGCCGGGGATCTACGAGACCCGCCTCGCGATCGAGGGCGGCCCGACCCTCGACCTGTGCTTCCCGCTGGTCGAGTCCCCCTCGCAGCTCGAGCCGCGGCTGCACGTCGACCTGCTCGGCGGGCCGGCGCAGTCCGACGTCGTCGAGCGCGCCCTCGACCTCGGCGCGCGCCACCTCGACATCGGGCAGCGCGACGTCCCGTGGGTCGTGCTCGCCGATCCCGAGGGCAACCCGTTCTGCGTCATGGAGGAGCGCGGGGCCTACACCGGCACCGGTCCGATCGCCGCGCTGGTGCTCGAGTCGGCCGACCCGGACCGCGACGCCGCGCTGTGGGCCGCGATCTCCGGCTGGACCGACGCCCCCGGCGTCGCGCCGCGGACGCTGCGGCACCCGTCGCGCCTCGGCCCGCTGGTCGAGCTCACGCCCGAGCGCTCGGGCAAGGCCGACGAGAAGAACCGGTGGCATCTCGACGTCCGGCTCGAGGCAGGCGACGACGAGGACGCCGCCGCGGCGCTCATCGCGGCGCACGGCGGCCGCGAGCTGCACCCGGACTGGGGCGATCTCCCGTGGCGCGTCTACCAGGACGCGTCCGGCAACGAGCTCTGCGTCCTGCCCTACCGCCCCGAGTAGCTAGAGGGCGATGCCGCTGAGGACGAGGACGCGCTCGTAGGTGTAGTCCTCCATCGCGGCGCGCAGGCCCTCGCGGCCGACGCCGGAGGCCTTCACGCCGCCGTAGGGCATCTGGTCGGCGCGGAACGACGGCACGTCGCCGACGACGACGCCGCCCACCTCGAGGTCGCGGTGGGCGCGGAACGCCACCTGGATGTCGTGGGTGAACACGCCGGTCTGCAGGCCGAAGCGCGAGTCGTTCACCGTCGCGAAGGCGTCGTCGACGCCGTCGACCCGCTGCAGCACGAGCACCGGCCCGAAGACCTCCTCGCACACGACCTTCTGGTCGGCGGGGACGTCGGCGAGCACGGCCGGGGTGTACGACGCTCCGTCGCGGACGCCGCCGGTGAGCAGCGTCGCGCCGGCAGCCACCGCCTCGTCGACCCAGGCCTCGACGCGGACGGCGGCCGCCTCGGACACGAGCGGGCCGACGACGGTCGCCTCGTCCCACGGCGAGCCCGTGGGCAGCGCCTCGACGGCGGCGACGACGCGTGGCACGAAGGCGTCCCAGACCGACGAGTCGACGAGCACGCGCTGCACCGACACGCAGGCCTGGCCGGCCTGGTAGTTGGCGAACGTCGCGATGCGCGACGCCGCGAAGTCGAGGTCGGCGTCCGACGACCAGTCCGGGCACACGACCGCAGCGGCGTTGCCGCCGAGCTCGAGCGTGACGTGCTTGTGGGGCACGGCCTTCTGGATCGCGAAGCCGACGGTCTCGGAGCCGGTGAACGACACGACCGGGAGGCGGTCGTCGGCGGTGAGCAGCGGCGCGACGTCGTTGCCGACGGGGAGCACCGACCACGAGCCCTCGGGCAGGTCGGTCTCGGCCAGGATCTCGCCGAGCAGCAGCGCGGTCAGCGGCGTGGCGGGCGCGGGCTTGAGCACGATCGGGGCGCCGACGGCGATGGCCGGTGCGACCTTGTGGGCCACGAGATTCAGCGGGAAGTTGAACGGCGCGATGCCGAGCACCGGGCCGTGCGGGAAGCGGCGCACGATCGCGGCGCGGCCCTCGCTCGCGGCGTCGGTGTCGAGGCGCTGCAGCTCGCCGCCGAAGCGACGCGCCTCCTCGGCGGCCCAGCGGAACGTCGAGACGGCGCGGCCGACCTCGGCGCGCGCCCACAGCAGCGGCTTGCCGTTCTCGCCGGTGATGAGCCGGGCGATCTCGTCGGAGCGCTCGGCGATGCGGCGCGAGACGTGCATGAGCGCCTCGGCCCGGCGTGCGGCCGAGGTCGAGGCCAGCTCGTGGCGCACCGCCCAGGCGGCGGCGACGGCCTCGTGGACCTGCTCGACGGTGGGCACCACGTAGGCGCCGACGACCGAGCCGTCGTAGGGGTTGGTGACCTCGACGGTCTCGCCCGACGAGACGGGGCGGCCGGCGATCCAGGCGGGGAGGACGTCGCTCATGCCGACGACGGTAGGTCCGGGCCGCCGCTGCCCTGCGCTCCGCATCGGAGCATGACGGTTGCGCTGCCCGCCTGGTTGGACATCACGACGTTCGTCAGTCGGGCACCGCGGGGGTCCGCGACAGCGCGAGCCACAGCTCGGCCCGTACGCCGGGGTCGTCGAGCGGCCGCCCGAGCAGCGACTCCGCGCGCCGCAGGCGGTGGCGCACGGTGTGCCGGTGCACGCCGAGGTCGGTCGCGGCGGCGTCGACCTGGCCGTGGCGGCCCAGCCAGGCGCGCAGGGTGGCGGCGAGGTCGGCCCGCTCCCCCGGCTCGTCCAGCGGCGCGAGGAAGGCCGCGGCCCAGGCGTCGGCGGCCGCCGGGTCGAGCAGCGCCTCGAGGCCGCCCCCGAGCTCGTCGTAGCGCCGGACGCCGTCCGCCCCTGCGGCGAGGGCGCGGCGCGCGCGGGCGAGCGACCGCCCGAGCGATGCGGGGTCGTCGGCAGAGGCGGTGTCGCCGATGCCGGCGGCGCGCAGCACGTCGTCGTCGGACATCGCGAGTCCAGGGGCGGCGGCGTCCAGCGACGCCGCCGGCACGACCGCCAGCACCGTCCCGGGGTCGTCGGCGAGCAGGCCCGACGCGGCGGCCGAGCCGGGCAGCACGTCGGCGATGCGCTCCTCGACGGCCGCGAGCGACGCCGGGGACGCGTCGGCGCCGCGGGCGACGACCACGCGCACGGGCGCGCCGCGCAGCGCCGCCCAGCCGAGCTGGTCGAGCGGGAGGGTGGCCACCTGGCCGTCGAGCATCAGCCTGAGCGCGGCCGCGCGCACGCCGCGCTCGGCGGCCGTCCGCCCCTCCGAGCGCGCGAGCGACAGCGACAGCAGCGAGACCGCGAGGTTGACCACTGCCTGCTCGCCCGGGGTGAACGGCCGCGCAGCTCCGACGGCGAGGAACCCGCGCGCGCGGCCACGGACGCCGAGCGGCTGCAGCACGACGTACTCGTCGGCGCCGGATACGACGGCGGAGGCGAGCAGGCCCTTGGGGCGCAGCCGCGCCACCTCCGCGCCGAGCTCGGCCGCGCGCGACGACGCCGACGCGGGATGCGCCTGCACGACGCCGCCCGAGGGGTCGAGCAGCAGGGCGAAGCCGCCCACATGGCGCGCGAGCCGGGAGACGACGGCGGAGGGCCCGCCGTCGTCGGCCGTCAGCGCAGCGCGGATCAGGTCGCGCTGCGCGGCGAACCCGCGCGCCGCCTCGTCGTACTCCTCCGCGGCCAGCAGCCGCGAGACGGCCTTGGTGACGGCGATGAACGGGGTGGCCTCGGGCACGCGCACCAGCGGCAGGCCCGCCGCCTCGGCGGCGGCGACGAGGGCGGCCGGGACGTCGTCGTGGGAGAGCCCGACGCCGACGCCGAGCGCGGCGGCGTCGGCGTCGACGAGCCGCTGGACGTAGGCCTGGGCGGCGGCCGACCGAGACGACAGCCGCATGCCGGTGGTGAGGACGAGCTCGCCGCCCTCGAGGAAGGGTCCGGGGTCCTCGAGCTCGCTGACGGCGACCCAGCGCACGGGCCGGTCGAGCCCCGGCTGGCCGGCCAGCAGCGCCAGGCCGAGATCGGGCAGGGCGACGATGTCGCGCAGGCGAGGCGGCACAGGACCCTCCGGATCGGTGCCGGGACGCCGGTGTCCAGGCTGGACAAGGATAGGGCCCAGGATCGCCGGGAAGTCCAGGCCGCGGCGGGGGCCCCGCCCCTACGCTCGCCCCATGACGACCTCCACCTCCCCCGCCGAGCTCCCCCAGGAGCGCCGCCTCGTCACCGCCGTCCCCGGCCCCAAGAGCCTGGAGATCCAGAGCCGCCGCACCGCCGCTGTCAGCGCCGGCGTGGGCGCCACCCTGCCGGTCTACGTCGAGGCCGCCGGCGGCGGCGTCATCGTCGACATCGACGGCAACTCGCTCATCGACATGGGCTCGGGCATCGCCGTCACCAGCGTCGGCAACTCCGCGCCGAAGGTCGTCGCCGCGGTCCAGGAGCAGGTAGCGAAGTTCACCCACACCTGCTTCATGGTCACCAGCTACGAGGGCTACGTCGAGGTGTGCGAGGCGCTCAACCGCCTCACCCCCGGCGACCACGAGAAGCGCTCGGCGCTGTTCAACACCGGCGCCGAGGCGGTGGAGAACGCGGTGAAGATCGCCCGCGCCTACACCAAGCGCGACGCCGTCGTCGTCTTCGAGCACGGCTACCACGGCCGCACGAACCTGACCATGGGCATGACCGCGAAGAACATGCCCTACAAGCAGTCCTTCGGCCCGTTCGCGCCTGAGATCTACCGCGTGCCGCTGTCGTACCCGTACCACGACGGCCTCACCGGCCCCGACGCCGCCAAGCGCGCGATCAGCCGCATCGACAAGGAGATCGGCGCCGACAACGTCGCGGCGATCGTCATCGAGCCGATCGCCGGCGAGGGCGGCTTCATCGTCCCGGCCGAGGGCTTCCTGCCCGCACTGGTGGAGTTCGCCAACGCCAACGGCATCGTGTTCGTGGCCGACGAGGTGCAGTCGGGCTTCTGCCGCACCGGCGCCTGGTTCGCCTCCGAGCACGAGGGGATCGTCCCCGACCTCATCACCACCGCGAAGGGCATCGCCGGCGGCCTCCCGCTCGCCGGTGTGACCGGCCGCGCCGAGATCATGGACGCCGTCCACGTCGGCGGCCTCGGTGGCACCTACGGCGGCAACCCCGTCGCGTGCGCCGCCGCGCTCGGCTCCATCGCCACCATGGAGGAGCTCGACCTCAACGCCGCCGCGCGCGAGATCGAGGCCGTCATGAAGCCGCGCCTGCAGACCATCGCCGACAAGACCGGTGTCATCGGCGACATCCGCGGCCGTGGCGCCATGATCGCCGTCGAGATCGTCAAGCCCGGCACCGACGAGCCGGACGCCGCCCTCACCGGCGCCGTCGCGAAGGCCTGCCACGCGCAGGGCGTCGTGGTCCTCACCGCGGGCACCTACGGCAACGTGCTGCGCTTCCTGCCGCCGCTGACGATGCCCTCGCACCTGCTCGACGAGGCGCTCACCGTCATCGAGGAGCAGTTCCTCGCGCTGTCCGGCGCCTGATCCGGCGCCGCGCAGGCGGCACCCGCTCGGCACAACGCCCCCGACCCTCGGTCGGGGGCGTTGTCCTTGTCCGGACTCCGGCATCAGCCTCCGTCGTCCGCCCACTCCTTCGCCGGACGGGCGCCCGGCGGATGCGGCGCGGCGCGTGATGCTCGCCGCAGCCGATCGGGCATCCGCCGCGAGCCCCACGACGGATGGGACAGGTGAGCGCGCACCGCACGGGGCGGTGCGCACGAGCCTGGAGGACCGACATGCGCCGCACCCGTCTTGCGACCGCCGCCATCGCCGTCACGGCCGCCCTGACCCTGGCCGCCTGCGGCTCGTCGGACGAGTCGTCGACCGCGTCGACCCCGACCCCCACCGCCACCAGCTCGTCGCCCGCGGCGACCGAGACCCCGGCCGAGGCCGGCACCATCGTCGAGGTGGCCTCGGCCAACCCCGACTTCAGCACCCTTGTCGCCGCCGTCGGCGCTGCGGGCCTCGCCGAGACGCTCTCGGGCCCCGGCCCCTTCACCGTCTTCGCGCCGACCAACGAGGCGTTCGCCGCGCTGCCCGCGGGCGTGCTCGACAAGCTGCTGCTGCCCGAGAACAAGGACGTCCTCACCCAGATCCTGACCTACCACGTCGTCGCGGCCGAGGTTCCCTCCAGCGCCGTCGAGGCGGGCAAGGTCAAGACCGTCGAGGGCACCGAGGCCACCATCACCACCGAGGGCGGCATCAAGATCGACGGCGCCACCGTTGTCACGCCCGACGTCGAGGCGTCCAACGGCGTCATCCACGTCATCGACGCGGTGATCGTCCCCGCCGGCGTCGACGTCTCGGCGCTGTAACCGCAGCGCCGGCCGCGCACGCGGCACGCACAGCCCCGGGAGGGCCGACGGCCCCCGCCTCGTCCGAGGCGGGGGCCGTCGCGTCGCATCAGGCGGCGCATCAGGCCGCGGTGCCAGCCTGCTTGGCGCTGATGGCGCCGGTCGCGGCGAGCCAGCGGACCGTGTCGCGGAAGGAGTCGTGGGCCGGGGTGCGCGATACACCGAGCTCGGCGAAGCGGCCCTCGTCGTCGAAGCGGTTGTCGCCCGCGAACAGCTCGACCCCGCCCCGCTGCAGCGCCGGGACCGATCTCGGCAGCGGCTTGACCGCCCACTCCGCCGGGGCGCTCATCGTGTAGACCAGCCGCGAGGGCATGCGCAGCACCGGCAGCCGGCGACCCGTCACCTCGCGCAGCACGTCGACGGCGTTGACATCGGACAGAGGGGGGAGCCACGCCGGGCGGTCGCCCAGCCCCTCAGCCAGCGACGCCAGCACCGCCGCGCAGTCGCGGACGTCGCAGTAGGCGGCCTTCTCGGAGGAGAACAGCGGCGGCGTGCCGCGCAGGATGTTGCGGATCGACAGGTTGGTCTCGCCGTCGGCAGGGTCGGTCGGGCCGATCACGGCTGCGGGCATCATGCGGACGACCGGCGCGCCCTCCCGCTGGAGTCGCACCGCGACCTCGTCGCTGGCCCGCTTGCTGCGGGCGTACGCCCCCGTGAGGTCGCCCGGCGGCGCGTCGGCTGTGACCCTGGTGCCGGGGCGCCGGATGCAGAGGGACACGATGCTCGAGACGTGCACCAGCCGGCTCGCGCCTGCGGACGCGCCCGCCTCGAGCACAACTCGGGTACCCCGCTCGTTCGTCGACAGCATCGTGGCGGCGTCGCGGGGATCGTAGGAGTACACGGCTGCGACGTGGACGACGGCTTGGCACTCCGACACCGCTTCCGCTACCGCGCCGGCGTCGGTCATGTCGCCGTCGGCGACCTCGACCGCAGACACGTCGAGCCCATGCATGCCCAGCGCGGCCGCCACCCGCTGCCGCGACCGGGCGAGCAGGCGCACCTCGTGGCCGCGCCCGAGCAGGGCCGCCGCGGTATGGGAGCCCACGAATCCCGTGCCGCCTGTCACCAGGACGCGCATGGCAACCTCCTCGCTCTCCGAGCTCGGCACTGCAGGGCACTCTCCCGTGCGGGAACGCGCAGCGCCAGACCTTGTGGCGCCCCGGGTCAGGCAGCGAGGCCCGCCTGGGCGGCGGTCAGGTCGCCGCGCTGGACGAGCCACCGCAGGGTGTCGCGAACGCTGGTGCGCAGATCGGTCGGCACGACGCCCAGCGGCTCCGACGAGCGCTCGTCGTCGACGACGTTGCCGGCGGCGAACGACTCGACCCCGGCGACCGGGAACGACGGGACCGAGCGGGGCAGCCGGGTGACCACGGCGTCCACCGGCCGCAGCAGCGAGAACGCGAGCCCCGCACTCGTGCGCATCACGCGCAGCCGCCGGCCGGTGACCTCGGCGACCACCTGCGACGCGTCGGCCATGGTGATGGGCGGCATCCACGCGGGCCGGTCGTCGCCGCGGCCCTCGGCCAGCGCCACGAGCACCGCCGCGCAGTCGCGGACGTCGCAGTAGCCGAACGGCTC
>JAIUOK010000081.1 GCA_020161245.1 Actinomycetota bacterium
AGGCGCCGCCGGCCTGTCCGGCTTCGACGCCGCCACCCTCGAGCAGCAGCTCGGCGAGCTGCCGACCGAGTTCAAGGGCCTCCTCGACAAGTAATGGCCTCCAAGCGAGCCGCCTCCTTCGTCGGCGGCTCGCGTCGGCCCCGCTCCGGTCGGCGGCCCAGGTCTCGCGCTGCGCGCTCGCCCGGGGTCGGCCCGTTCGACGGGGCCTCGCTGCGCATCGGCCCCGTCTCCGGTCCTCCGGGCCGCCGTCCTGCGCGGACGTCGCCTCCGGCGGGCCCAGGTCTCGCTTCGCTCGCCCGGGTCGGTCGGCTCGGGCCGCTCGCCTGGCGGCTCGCGACCGTCGCCGTCCTCCGGGCCCGCGCGGACGCGCCGGATCACCGGGGGCCGGGTCGATCTGGGTCGTCGCCGGCGTTCACGTGGTGGGGCTGTCGCCCGGTGGCGGGCTTGGAGGGGCGATGAGCACCGATTTTCTGGTTCCGGTCCTGCTCTGGCAGACTGAGGGGGTTGTCCTGACGCGCTCGGCGGCCCTCTAACCGGCCGGGCGTCCCAGGTCCACGGGCTGCCGACCTCCGTGCCCCACGCGGACGCCGGTGCGCCCACCCCGTTCACGTACAGGAGACAACGGCCCCGTGGCTGTCAAGATCAAGCTCAAGCGCATGGGCAAGATGCGCAACGCCCAGTACCGCATCGTCGTCGCCGACGCACGCACCAAGCGTGACGGTCGCGCGATCGAGGAGATCGGCATCTACCAGCCGAAGGAGGAGCCGAGCCTCATCCGCGTCGACTCCGACCGCGCGCAGTACTGGCTCGGCGTGGGCGCACAGCCCACCGAGGCCGTCACCGCGATCCTGAAGATCACCGGCGACTGGCAGAAGTTCAAGGGCCTCCCCGGCGCCGAGGGCACGCTGCGCGTGGCCGAGGCCAAGGTCGACAAGAAGACGGTCTTCGAGGCCGCGGCGCTCGAGGCGGCCAACGAGCCGTCCAAGCCCGCCACCACCCCGAAGAAGAAGGCCGAGCCGGTCGAGGCCGTCGAGGTCGTCGAGGTGGCTGAGGCCGCCGACGGCAGCGCCGTCATCGACGACGTCGTCGCCGAGGTCGAGTCCGACGGCAGCGTCGAGGTCGTCGAGACCGTCGCCGTCGTCGAGGCCGACGGCACCGTCGACGCGGTCGAGGTCGTCGCCGAGGAGATCCCCGCGGCCGACGCCGCCGAGAGCACCGAGGCCTGACCATGCTCGAGGAGGCTCTCGAGCACCTCGTCAAGGGCATCGTCGACCACCCCGACGACGTCGAGGTCCGTCAGCGCAGCAACCGTCGCGGCCCGGGCCGCACCCTCGAGGTGCGCGTCCACCCCGACGACATGGGCCGGGTGATCGGCAAGTCCGGCCGCACCGCCACCGCGCTGCGCACCGTCCTCTCGGCGCTCGCGCCGGGCAAGGGCGTGCGGGTCGACTTCCTCGACCTCGGCGAGCGCTGACGGCCTCACGGCCTGATCGGCAGTTCGTCGTGCAGCTCGTCGTCGGACGCATCGGCAAGCCCCACGGCATCCGTGGCGAGCTCACCGTCGAGGTGCGCACCGACGCCCCCGAGATCCGGTTCGCGCCGGGGTCGGTCCTCGCGACCGACCCCGCGCGGGTCGGACCCCTCACCGTCGCAGCCGCCCGCTGGCACAGCGGGCGGCTGCTGCTGCGTGTGGAGGGGGTCGCCGACCGCAACGCCGCCGAGGCGCTGCGCGGCGTCGTCGTCTCGGCCGAGGTGCCCGACGACGAGCAGCCCGACGACCCCGAGGAGTTCTACGACCACCAGCTGCGGGGTCTGGCGGTCGTGACCGCCGACGGCGCCGAGGTGGGCGCCGTCGACGACGTCGTCCACCTGCCGGCGCAGGACCTGCTCTCGGTGCGCCGCCCCGACGGCCGCGAAGTGCTGGTGCCGTTCGTGTCCGCGATCGTCCCCGAGATCGACGTCGAGGCCGGCCGCGTGGTCATCGCCCCGCCGCCCGGCCTGCTCGACCTCGACGAGGCCGAGACCGCCGGGGCCCCGGGGGACGACGATGCCGCCGAGGGGGAGGAGGGCCCGTGAGGATCGACGTCGTCTCGATCTTCCCGGAGTACCTCGCGCCGCTGCGGCTCTCGCTCGTGGGCAAGGCCGTCGCCTCCGGCACCATCGACCTGCGCGTGCACGACCTCCGCGAGCGCACCTACGACCGCCACCGCACCGTCGACGACACCCCCTACGGCGGCGGGCCGGGCATGGTCATGAAGCCCGAGCCCTGGGGCGAGGCGCTCGACGCGATCCTCGCCGCGCCGGGGGCCGCCGGCCGCCCGCGCCTGGTCGTGCCGACGCCGAGCGGCCGCCCCTTCACGCAGCCGGTCGCCGCCGAGCTCGCCTCCGACGAGCACCTCGTGTTCGCGTGCGGCCGCTACGAGGGCATCGACTCCCGGGTCGTCGAGCACTTCGCCCCGCGCTTCCGCATCGACGAGGTGTCGGTCGGCGACTACGTCCTGGCCGGCGGCGAGGCCGCGGTGCTGGTCATGGTCGAGGCGCTGGCCCGGCTACTGCCAGGCGTCCTCGGCAACCCCGAGAGCGTCGTCGACGACTCGTTCGCCCCCGGGGCCATGGAGTCGCTGCTCGAGGGCCCGATCTACACCAAGCCGCCGGTCTGGCGCGGCCACGCGGTGCCCGACGTGCTGCTCTCGGGCGACCACGGCCGGATCGCGGCCTGGCGCCGCGAGCGGGCCCGCGAGCGCACCGAGCGCTTCCGGCCCGACCTGCTCGAGCGCCCCGACGCCGACGAGTCGGCCGACTGAGCCCAGCGGGCCGGGTCGCCGGATTTGGGGGTTCCGCCGCCCGGCTGGCAGACTTGCGGGGCTCGTCCCGCACGCCCTGCCTCAGGGGGGCACCGGGAGCACCGGACCCGTCCGGCGAGCACCGACCCACACGCAGCCGCTCCGGCGGCGCTGTTCCGCGGGTGACCTGGGGCGCCGGCGAGGAGATGACATGAACACGCTCGACTTCGTCGACGCCAAGTCGCTCAAGAGCGACATCCCCGACTTCCGCCCCGGCGACACCGTCAAGGTGCACGTGAAGGTCGTCGAGGGCAACCGCTCCCGCATCCAGGTGTTCCAGGGCGTCGTCATCCGTCGCCAGGGCGGCGGCGTGCGCGAGACCTTCACCGTCCGCAAGGTCAGCTTCGGCGTCGGCGTGGAGCGCACCTTCCCGGTGCACACCCCCGTCGTCGAGAAGATCGAGCTGGTCACCCGCGGCGACGTCCGCCGCGCGAAGCTGTACTACCTGCGCGACCTGCGCGGCAAGAAGGCCAAGATCAAGGAGAAGCGCGACAACGCGCCGAAGGCCTGATCGCCTCCGCCGACGCCGGCATCGCACGGCTCACGAGCGCCCGGTCCCTGTCCAGGGGCCGGGCGCTCGCGCGTCCAGCGGCCTCCGGCGGTTACCCTCGTCTACGCCATGGCTGACCAGACGGACCTCGGTCCGGCGCTCCCCGAGCCCGCGGACCAGCGTCCGACGGGCGGCCGCCATGCGCGCCGCCCCGAACCCGGCCCCGAGGCCCGGCCCGACGTCGACGCCTCGGCGGGCCACGGCTCCTTCTGGAAGGAGCTGCCGATCCTGCTGCTGGTCGCCTTCGGCCTGGCCTTCCTCATCAAGACCTTCGTGGTGCAGGCCTTCTACATCCCCAGCGGCTCGATGGAGCAGACCCTGCAGGTCGGCGACCGCGTCCTGGTCAACAAGGTCGTCTATCACCTGCGCCCGATCGAGCGCGGCGACATCGTGGTGTTCAACGGCGTCGACAGCTTCACCCCTGAGGTGACGATCGTCGAGCCCGACAGCCCGGTCGCCAAGGTCGTGAACTGGTTCGGCCGCACGTTCGGCTTCGCGCCGCCGGACGAGCGCGACTTCGTCAAGCGCGTGATCGGCGTCGGGGGCGACCGGGTCGCCTGCTGCGACGCGCAGGGCCGCATCACCGTCAACGGCATCCCCCTCGACGAGCAGGACTACCTGTTCCCGGGCAACGTGCCGAGCCAGGACTCCTTCGACGTCGTCGTCCCCGAGGGCAAGCTGTGGGTGATGGGCGACCACCGCGCGGCGTCGAGCGACTCGCGCGCGCACATGGGCGACCCCGGGGGCGGGTTCGTGCCGGAGGACCGGGTGATCGGCCGAGCCTTCGCGGTGCTCTGGCCGTTCTCCGACGCCCAGTTCCTCGAGATACCCCCGGGCTTCGCCGTGATCGACGAGAAGGGCTGACGTGACCAGCACCCCCCAGGAGCGTCAGCGCCAGCGCCGCGAGGAGCAGAAGCAGGGGTCGCTGCTCAAGGAGATCGTCCTCATCGTCGGCGTCGCGCTGGTCCTGTCCGTGCTCGTGCGGACCTTCGTCGCGCAGGCCTTCTACGTGCCGAGCTCGTCGATGGAGGACACGCTCCTCATCCAGGACCGCATCCTCGCCTCGAAGCTGTCGACCGACCTCGGCGGCGTCAACCGGGGCGAGATCGTGGTCTTCACCGACCCCGGGGGCTGGCTGCCCGACGTCGAGCCCGAGGGCGGCGTGTCCGGCAAGATCCGCGACGCGCTGATGTTCGTGGGCCTGCTGCCCTCCGACACCGGCGAGGACCTCGTCAAGCGCGTCATCGCGGTCGGCGGCGACCGCATCTCGTGCTGCGACGCCAAGGGACGGATCGTGCTCAACGGCGTCGCGCTCGACGAGACCGGCTACATCAAGCCGGGCAACGGCACCGACCAGGTGACCTTCGACGTCCTCGTGCCCGAGGGCCGCGTGTTCGTCATGGGCGACAACCGCGGCGACTCCTCCGACTCGCGCTACCACCTCGACGTCGAGAACGGCACCGTGTCGGTCGACAGCGTGGTGGGCCGGGTCGTCGCCGTCGTCTGGCCGGCGGCGCGCTGGAGCGGTGAGCCCGTGCCGTCGATCTTCGAGGACCCGCGCCTGGACGACCAGAAGGGTGCAGCGACCCCGAAGCCGACATCGGACGGCAAGTGACCCATGCCGGCTGAGCCCTCGTCCGACGGCGGCGTCGCCCCCTGGCCGGCCTACGACGTCGAGCGCACCAGCGTGCGCGTCGTGCTCCTCGACGACGATGGGCGCGTGCTGCTGTTCCGCACCCTCGACCCGTCCATGCCCGAGATCGGCGAGTGGTGGGAGCTGCCCGGCGGAGGGCTCGAGCCGGGGGAGTCCTACGCCGAGACCGCGGTGCGCGAGATCCACGAGGAGACCGGCTTCGACATCGCGCTGGCGTCGCTGCCGGACCTGCCGCGCTGGAACCGCGACTCGACCTACGTGCGGCGCCACCGGCGCACCTGGCAGCACGAGGTGGTGGTGGTCGCCCACGTCCGCGGGTCCGGGCCGGTGCCCGCTCGGGAAGGCCGCACGCCCGACGAGCTCGAGGAGTACGTCGGCCACCGCTGGTGGGACGTCGCGGACATCGCCGCCTCGTCCGAGCGGTTCTTCCCCAGCCGCCTGCCCGGCCTGCTGACCGGGTTCCTCGCCGGCGACGTCATCGACGAGCCGTTCGACCTCTGGAACTAGCGGCGCGGCGGGCGCTGCGCGGCGCCGCCCCGGGGAGTGCTTAGGCTCGGACCCATGACCGACCGCCCCGTCGTCCAGCGCCGTGCCGCGCGGGTGGTGGCGGTATCGCCCGGAGGCCGCGTGCTGATGCTCGAGGGCGGCGACCCCGACCGCCCCCACGTGCGCATCTGGCACATGCCCGGCGGCGGCGTGGAGGCGGGCGAGGACGACCGCGATGCCGCGGCGCGCGAGTACGCCGAGGAGACCGGTGTCGAGGTGGAGGTCGGGCCGCACGTCTGGGACCGCCAGCTGGTGTTCGGGTTCAACGGCACCACCTACGACCAGGTCGAGCTCTACTTCCTCGCCGAGGTGCCCGACGAGCACGCCGTCTCGACAGCCGGCCACAACGACATCGAGCAGCTCTACCTGACGGCGTGGCGCTGGTTCTCCGTCGACGAGCTGCGGGCGCTGCCCGCCGCGGACGGCTCGGTGCTCGTCGCGCCGCCCGACCTCGCCGACCGGCTCGAGGAGCTGCTGCGCGAGGGGCCGCCGTCCTCGCCCGTGGAGGTGGCGGGGGTGGTGCTGCCGTGAGCAAGGCGCCGTCGCTGCGCTACGAGCGCGAGATGCTCCGCTCGCTCGGCATCCGCTGGCTCGCCTCGGTCGACGAGGTGGGCCGCGGCGCGCTGGGAGGGCCCGTGACGGTCGGCGTCGTCCTGGTCGACCTCGACACCCCCTCGGCGCCGTCGGGCGTGCGCGACTCCAAGCTGCTGTCGCCGGCCGCGCGCGTGAAGCTCGTCCCGCGGCTGCAGCGCTGGGCGCCCGCGTGGGCCGTCGCGCACGCGAGCGCCGAGGAGATCGACGCGATCGGGATCCTGCGCGCCCTGCGGCTGGCGGGGGAGCGGGCCTTCGCGCAGCTGCCGCACCGCCCCGACCATGTGCTGCTCGACGGCAAGTACGACTGGGTCACCCGGCCGGCGCCGGCGCTGTTCGACGAGGACGGCGGCATCGCCGACCTCGACGCGCCGGTCGTCCCTGAGGTGCCGGTGACCGTGCGGATCAAGGCCGACATGACCTGCTCGTCGGTCGCCGCCGCCAGCGTGCTGGCCAAGACCACGCGCGACGCGATCATGGTCGACCTCGCCGCCACCCACCCCGAGTACGGCTGGGAGATCAACAAGGGCTACGCCAGCCCGGAGCACCTCGAGGCCCTGCGCCGCCTCGGCCCGTGCGTGCAGCACCGGCGCAGCTGGGCGATCCCCGGCGGCGGGGGCGAGGTGGCGCTCGACGACGCCTCCCTGGGGGGCGACGGCGCCGGCTCCTCGGGCGCGGTTGTGCTCGACGTGTCGGACACCGCGCTGCTCGACGGGCTCGACGGCGATCTGGTGGCCGGGTAGCGCTGCGCCGATCGGTGTGGGCCAGGATGGTCGCCACGACGGCCGGCCGCACCGACGACGACCGCACGAGCTGGAGGGAGCGCGATGTCCGCCGAGGACCTCGACCGCTACGAGAACGAGATCGAGCTCGGGCTCTACCGCGAGTACCGCGATGTCGTCGGCCTGTTCTCCTACGTCGTGGAGACCGAGCGACGCTTCTACCTCACCAACTCCGTCGACGTACAGGTGCGCCAGAGCGACGTTGGCGACGTCTACTTCGAGGTGCGGATGACCGACGCCTGGGTGTGGGACATGTACCGCCAGGCCCGGTTCGTGAAGAACGTGCGCGTGCTGACGTTCAAGGACGTCAACGTCGAGGAGCTCGCCAAGCCCGACCTGCAGATCCCCGACACCCAGGCCTGACCGCCGCGTCCACAGCCCACCGCTCCGCCGCGCCGTCCACAGCCGGCTGAGGCCGGCGCCCTCCCGCGTCCCTGCCCGCAGGCAGCGTCCTGACCGCGGCACCCGGCCGCGGTGAGGAGCCGGTGGGATGGCACAGCAGGACGGCGTCGGCGTGCGACGGCGCCACAAGGACGCGCTCGGCCGCTACGGCGAGGACGTCGCGGCACGCCACCTCGAGGACGACGGCTTCGTGGTGCTCGAGCGCAACTGGCGCTGCGACCAGGGGGAGATCGACATCGTCGCGCGCGACGGCTCGGTGCTGGTGATCTGCGAGGTGAAGACCCGCAGCAGCGTGCGCCACGGCTCGCCGTTCGAGGCCATCACCGAGCGCAAGCTGCACCGGCTCGAGCGGCTGGGGCTGCGCTGGATGCGCGAGCACGGCGTCCGTCCGAAGGGCATGCGCGTCGACATCGTCTCCGTGCTGCGCCCGCCCACCGGGCGGCAGTTCGTCGAGCACGTGCGGGGCCTGTCGTGAGCGGCGTCGCCCGCACACGCGGCGTGGTGCTGCTCGGCGTCGACGGCCACGTGGTGGGCGTCGAGGCGCACGTGTCGCTCGGCGTCACGGGCTTCTCCGTGGTGGGCCTGGCCGACAAGCTCGTGGGCGAGGCGCGCGACCGGTGCCGCTCCGCCGTCATCAACTCGGGCCTGCAGTGGCCCGGCCCGAAGAACACCGTGGGCCTGTCGCCGGCCGAGCTGCCCAAGCGCGGGCCGACCCTCGACCTCGCCATCGCGATCGCCCTGCTGGCGGCCAGCGGCCAGGTGCCGGCGGTCCCCGTGGCCGAACTGGTCGTCGTCGGCGAGCTGGGCCTCGACGGTCGCGTGCGGCCCGTCCGCGGCGCCCTCGTCGCAGCCCTCGCCGCCCGTGCGGCCGGCGCGGCGCGGATCGTCGTTCCTGCCGCCAACGTCGACGAGGCGTCGCTCGTCCCGGGCATCCACGTCACCGGCGTGCGCACGCTCGCCGGTCTCGTGGCGCTCGTCCGCGGCGACGAGGTGCCTGAGATCGAGCTCGTCGTCGACGACGGGCCCGAGCCGGCCGCCGATGCCGGCCGACCCGTGCCGGACCTGGCCGACGTGCGCGGGCAGCACGCCGCGCGGGCCGCCCTCGAGCTCGCCGCCGCCGGCGGCCACCACCTCGCCATGACCGGGCTCCCCGGGATTGGGAAGACGATGTTGGCGGAGCGCTTGCCGGGGCTCCTGCCGCCGCTCGACGAGCAGGCGGCGCTCGAGGTGACCGCGATCCACTCGGTGGCAGGGCGGCTCGGCTCCGGCGGGCGGCTCATCACCGTGCCGCCGTTCGAGGCGCCGCACCACACCGCGACCCACGCCGCGATGGTCGGCGGCGGGTCGGGCCTGCCGCGCATCGGCCTGGTGTCGCTCGCCCATCGCGGCGTCCTGTTCCTCGACGAGGCGGCTCAACGGGATGACAGGCGAGAAGCAGTCCGCCCCCGCGCCCGCGCCGCACGGATCCTCCGGAGCCGGTTCACAAGCATCGGATCCGCCTCGAGCGCCTCGGGACGGTCGATCAGCGCGTTGAGCAGCTGGTAGTAGCGCGTCGACGAGAGGTCGAAGAGTTCTCGGATCGCCTTCTCCTTGGCGCCGGCGTACTTCCACCACTGCCGCTCGAAGGCCAGGATCTCGCGTTCGCGGTCGGTCAGTGTCCCCACGCCACCGACAGTAGGCCGGGGGTCGGACAGCGGCGTCCGCTGGACCTCGACGCCGTGCCCGCCGGGGGCCGATGATGTGCCATGCGGCGGGGCCGGGCCGAGGCGTGCAGCGGCCCCGCCGTCCAACGTTCAAGACTCGAGGCCGCCCGGTCGATGAAGGTGGTGGCCCGTGCTGCCGTCACGTCCGGCCGGGGGTCGGACGGATCCAGCGGGGCGAGGTGCAGGAGGGGCCGGGCGGGTCCGGAGGGACATCCCGCACGGCCCCACCCGCGCGTCCCGGGGTCGGGGTGTTCGAGGAGAGCGGACGGCCGGGAGCGCGGTGTCGCCACCGCACGCTGTCGCCTCCCGGCCGCCCTGCCCGCCCCCCGGATACGGCGGCGACCCCTGCCCAGTCCAAGGGGCACCGCACCCCGCACGGTACCCCGTGGGGGCCGCTGATCGGATGCTGAGCACCGGTTCAACGGAACCGGTGGCGTGCGGCGCCCCGCCCGCCCCCATGCGCGATCTCTTGACAGGGCGACAGTTCAGGTGTGAACTACCTCGATCATCCGCGCCAAGACGGATGAACGGATGCGCTTTCATCCTCGGGAGGACGACATGACCAGCCTCACCGCCTTCAGGGCTCTCGCCGCCGTCGGCGTCTCGCTTCTCGCGCTGCCGGCGCTCTCCGCCACGGCCTTCGCCGCCGATCCGAGCGGCACCTATCTGCGCGATACGGGCGCAAGCCGCGTGCGCATCGCCAAGTGCGGGACGGCCTTCTGCGGCCATCTCGTCTGGCTGAAGGACGCCACCGGCCCGGCCAAGGTCGGCCAGCGGATTTTCTTCGACATGAAGCCGAACGGCGAGAATGAGTGGCGCGGACAGGCGTTCAACCCCGAGAACGGCAAGAATTACTCCGGCAAGATGTCGCTCTCCGGCAAGACGCTCACCACCGCCGGCTGCCTGATCGGCGGCATGGGCTGCCGTTCGATCACCTGGTCGAAGG
>JAIUOK010000082.1 GCA_020161245.1 Actinomycetota bacterium
TTCTACGCCACGGCCCTCGCCTGGGCGCTGGTCCTCATGGCGGCCGCCGCCCTCACCCGGCACCGCCGCATCGTGCTCGTCGAGCAGCTCGTCGGCATGGTGCTCGCGCTCGGCATCGGCGGCGTCATGGCCGTCGTCAACGGCTCGACGTGGGGCGATGTGTGGAACGCCCTCATCACGCACTCGAGCGACACCGTCTTCCCCGCGATCCGGCTCTGCGTGGTGGCGGCCGTCGTGTCGGTCAGCGCTGTGCACCTCGCGCGCCCGCACCGCCGGGTCGGTCTGTGGGTCACGCTGCTGGGCGCCGCGGGCGCCCTCGCCCTGCAGATCGACTCGCTGCTCGGCGCCACGGCCGGCCTGGTGCTCGGTGTGGCCGCGGGTGCGGCGGTGCACCTCTCGTTCGGGTCGCCCGGCGGGCACGCACCGATCGAGCTGCTGCGCGACGAGCTCGCCGACCTCGGCATCGAGTCCGCCGATCTGCAGTATGTCAACGAGGACCGCGCCGTGGTCGCCCGGGGCACCCAGGCGGACGGCAGCACCGTGCGCGTGCGCGTCTACGGCCGCGATGCCTGGGAGGGCTCGCTGTTCGCCTCCCTGTGGGACCGGCTGTGGTACCGCCGCGCGGGCTCGCTGACCACGGTCGGCCGCCAGGTGCAGGCCGAGCACGAGGCGTTCCTGACCCTGCTGGCCGAGCGCGGGGGAGCGGCTGTGCAGCCCGTGCTCGCCGCCGGCACTGCCTGGGGGCGGGACGCGCTGCTCGTCCGCCGTGACGACGGCACGCCGTTCGAGGGCCTGGGCTCCGACGTCCTCACCGAGGACGTGTGGCGCGCCGCCTGGGCCTCGCTGGCCAGCGTGCATGCGGCCGGTGTGTCCCACGGCGCCGTGTCGCAGGCGACGCTGTCGCTCGCCGACGACGGGCGCGTGCTGCTCGCCGATCTGTCGTCAGGCTCGACGTCGCCGGACCCCGGCGCGCTCGCCGCCGACCGGGCGCACCTGCTCGTGTCCAGCGCTGTCGCGCTCGGCGTCGATCCCGCCGTCGCGCTGGCGCGCGACGTCCTCGGCGACGACGACCTCGTAGCCACGGTCGCCTACCTGCAGCCGCCGGCGTTCGAGCCGGACGAGCGCAAGGCGGTCAAGGCCGCGGGCTGGAAGTGGAAGGCGCTGCGCGAGGCCGTGGTCTCGTCCACCGGCGCCGAGCCGCCGCCGCTGGAGAAGCTGCGCCGGGTCAACGTCGGCACGATCGCGATGATGCTCGTGATCGTCGTCGTGGCGTACACGATCATCGGCGCGGTCGCGGGGGTCGGCTGGAGCAACCTGGTCGCGGAGTTCCAGGGCGCCAACTGGTGGTGGATCGGCGCCGGCGTCGTCCTCGCCTTCTTCATCTATGTCGGCCAGGCCATTGCGATGCAGGGGGCCGCGGTCGACCGGCTCCCGTTCATCCCGGTGCTCGGCCTGGAGATGTCGATCGCGTTCCTGGGCCTCGCAGTGCCCAGCTCGGCGGCCAAGGTCGGCATGACGATCCGGTTCCTGCAGCTCGTCGGCAGCAACCCCACAGCCGCAGTGGCGATCAGCCTCATCGACTCGCTCTCGGGTTTCATCGTTCAGGCGCTCGTCATCGTCCTCACCCTGTTCACCGGGCTGGTCACGCTCACCCCGTCGCAGACGGGGAGCGGACCGCAGATCGGCTCGACGCTGGAGGGCTTGAACTGGGGACTGATCGGCTTCATCGTGCTGGTGCTCATCGTCGTCGCCGTGCTCGTGCTCCGGTTCGTGCCGAAGGCGCGCGCCTTCGTCGCCGCACGCACCGCGGAGAGCCGGGAGTCGCTGCAGGTCTTCCGCTCCGGCCGCAAGGTCGCTCAGATCGCTTTCGGCTCTGTGATGTGGAACGTGATCGCCGCGGGCGTGCTCTGGTGCTCGCTGGCGGCGTTCGGGCAGACCGCGACCTTCGCGGAGCTGATCCTCATCAACACCCTCGTGGCGCTGTTCGCCGGCCTCATGCCGATCCCGGGCAACGTCGGGGTCATGGAGGCGGCGCTCACCGCCGGCCTCATGGCCATCGGCATCGACCAGACAGTCGCGATGTCGACCGCGATCGCGTACCGGCTGGCCACCTACTTCGTGCCGCCGTTCTACGGCTACGCCAGCCTGTCGATCATGAGGCGCAAGGGCTACCTGTAGGCCTCGCTCAGACCTCGTCGCCGCGCAGCGGCTGGTCCTCGCCGAGCATCGGGGTGGGGCTGGCCGGCAGGCCGCGCTTCTCCAGCCAGCTCTGCGCCGCCAGGCCCACGATCATGGCCACGAACGTGACCAGGTAGATCTGCCCGACGACGGCCTCGCTCATGGTCAGGAGGCGGCCGGCCGGCGTCACCGCCACCAGGTCGCCGAAGCCGGTCGTGGTGACCACCACCAGGCTGAAGTACATGAACGAGGTGGAGCTCTGCGCCGAGCCGAAGAACGGCGTGGTGCCCACGGCGTCGACAGCCATGAAGACGTGGAAGTACGCCACCGGGATCAGCAGGTAGGCGGCGATCGAGCCGATGACCGTGGACCGCGCGATGCGGCGGTGCTGGGCGAGGCGGCGTACGACGACGACGGGGACCAGCAGCGAGAGCACGGCCAGCGGCACCCGCACCCACCAGCCCGCAGTTCCCGTGTCCCCGGCGAAGACCAGCCCGATGCCGACCCCGACGGTGACGATCACAACGACGTCGACCGCCCGCTGACGGCGCGGCGCGACGCCCGAGGCGCGCGTCGCCAGCAGCAGGGTCGCCCCGACGAGCAGGGCGGCGACGGTCCACGCCAGCGCCTGGCGCACGCCGCTGCCGCCGGTGGGCACCAGGTCGAACAGCGACAGGGCCACGATGGTGAGGAACGTGATGAGCAGCAGCAGGCCGAACCGGTCGACGTAGGGGCCGGCGTCGTCGAACAGGGGGACGTCGTCGTCGCGCTGCTCGGGGCTGCTCATGGTCACACCCCGCCGTTGCGCCGCAGGGCCTCGGTGAGCCGCGCGGCCGCGGTGACGACGGCCTGGGCGTGCAGGCGGCCGGGCGCCCGGCCCAGGCGCTCGATGGGGCCGCTCACCGACACGGCGGCCACGACGCGGCCGGCCGGGCCGCGCACCGGTGCGGAGACCGACGCGACGCCGAGCTCGCGCTCGCTGACGCTCTGGGCCCAGCCCCGTCGGCGCACCCCGGCCAGGGTGGTGGCGGTGAACTTGGCGCCCATGAGGCCGCGGTGCATGCGCTCGGGCTCCTCCCAGGCCAGCAGCACCTGCGCTGCGGAGCCGGCGTGCATCGAGAGCACCGCGCCGATCGGCACGGTGTCGCGCAGCCCGGTGAGCCGCTCGGCCGCGGCCACGCAGATGCGCTGCTCGCCCTGGCGCCGGTAGAGCTGGCAGGACTCGCTCGTGGCGTCGCGCAGCGCGGTGAGCACCGGGCCGGCGGCGGCGAGGAGACGGTCCTCGCCCGCCGCGCTGGCGAGCTCGCCGAGGCGGGGGCCGAGGATGAAGCGGCCCTGCAGGTCGCGTGCCACGAGCCGGTGGTGCTCGAGCGCGGTCGCGAGCCGGTGGGCGGTGGGCCGGGCGAGGCCCGTGGCCTGCACGAGCCCGGCGAGCGTGAGGGGCCCGGCCTCGAGGGCGCCGAGCACGGCAGCCGCTTTGTCGAGGACGCCGACTCCGCTAGTGTTGTCCATGTGCTGATACTGCCGTCTCAAGATACGAGATGGCAAGTACCAGGGACGACATCGAGGAGCGAAGGGGCTTCAGGCCATGGGCAGGACGCTGGCTGAGAAGGTATGGGACGCGCACGTCGTGCGCCGCGCCGAGGGGGAGCCCGACCTCCTCTACATCGACCTCCACCTCGTCCACGAGGTGACCAGCCCGCAGGCCTTCGACGGCCTGCGCGCGGCCGGCCGCCCCGTGCGCCGTCCGGACCTCACCCTCGCCACCGAGGACCACAACGTCCCCACCTTCGACATCGACAAGCCCATCGCCGACCCCATCTCGCGGGCGCAGGTCGAGGCGCTGCGCGCCAACGCCGCCGAGTTCGGGGTGCCGATCTACTCGCTGGGCAGCGAGGAGCAGGGCATCGTCCACGTGGTCGGGCCGCAGCTCGGTCTCACCCAGCCGGGCATGACCGTCGTCTGCGGCGACTCGCACACCTCCACCCACGGCGCCTTCGGCGCGCTGGCGTTCGGCATCGGCACCAGCGAGGTCGAGCACGTGCTCGCCACGCAGACCCTGCCGCTCAAGCCGTTCAAGACCATGGCCATCGAGATCGACGGGCCGCTCCCGTCCGGCGTCACCGCCAAGGACGTGATCCTGCGCGTCATCGCCGAGATCGGCACCGGCGGCGGCCAGGGCTACGTGCTCGAGTACCGCGGCGAGGCCATCCGTGCGCTCTCCATGGAGGCGCGCATGACGATCTGCAACATGTCGATCGAGGCGGGCGCCCGTGCCGGCCTCATCGCCCCCGACGAGACCACCTTCGCCTACCTCGAGGGCCGCGAGCGCGCCCCGCAGGGCGAGGAGTGGGCCGCCGCCGTCGCGTACTGGCGCACGCTGGTCACCGACGACGACGCCGAGTTCGACACCGTCGTGCGCATCGATGCCGCGACCCTCTCGCCGTTCGTCACCTGGGGCACCAACCCCGGCCAGGGCGTGCCGCTGTCGGCGTCCGTGCCCTCGCCCGACGACTACGCCGACCCGGTCGACGCCGACGCCGCTCGCAAGGCGCTGGAGTACATGGGCCTCGAGGCCCGCACCCCGATGAAGCAGATCCCCGTCGACACGGTCTTCATCGGCTCGTGCACCAACGGCCGGATCGAGGACCTGCGCGCGGCCGCCGAGGTCTTCCGTGGCCGCTCGGTCGCGCCCGGCGTCCAGGCGCTGGTCGTCCCCGGCTCCGTGCGGGTGCGCCTCGCCGCCGAGGCCGAGGGCCTCGACAAGGTGTTCGAGGCCGCGGGCGCCGAGTGGCGCAACGCCGGCTGCTCGATGTGCCTGGCCATGAACGCCGACAAGGTGGCGCCGGGCAAGCGCAGCGCGTCGACCTCCAACCGCAACTTCGAGGGCCGCCAGGGCCCGGGCTCGCGCACCCACCTGGTGTCGCCGCAGGTCGCCGCCGCCACCGCGGTCGTCGGCCGCCTCGCCTCGCCCGCCGACCTCGACGCCCTCGTCGACGCCTGATCAGGAGCTCACGATGGAGAAGTTCACCGTCCACACCGGCCGGGCCCTGCCGCTGCGCCGCAGCAACGTCGACACCGACCAGATCATCCCGGCCGAGTACCTCAAGCGGATCACCCGCCACGGCTTCGAGGACGCCCTGTTCGCCGCCTGGCGCAGCGACCCCTCGTTCGTCCTCAACGACCCGCGCTACGCCGGCGTGACGGTCCTCGTGGCCGGCCCGGACTTCGGCACCGGGTCGTCGCGCGAGCACGCCGTCTGGGCGCTGCAGGACTACGGCTTCAAGGTCGTGCTGTCCTCCCGCTTCGCCGACATCTTCCGCGGCAACAGCGGCAAGGGCGGCCTGCTCACCGCGCTGGTCGACCAGGACGTCGTCGAGCGCCTGTGGGAGGCCGTCGAGGCCGACCCGCAGCTCGAGGTGACCGTCGACCTCGTCGAGCGCCAGGTGCGCGCCGGCGACCTCGTGGCGCCCTTCGAGGTGGACGACTACGTCCGCTGGCGCCTGCTCGAGGGCCTCGACGACATCGGCCTGACCCTCCAGCACGCCGACGAGATCGCCGCCTTCGAGGCCGCCCGCCCCGCCTTCAAGCCCGTCACGGCGTAGCCGGCGCCTGTCTCCGCCGCAGAGGCCCGTCCCCGCTGGGGCGGGCCTCTGCGCGTGGCACCGGCAGCGCTGATGGGCCCGGATGGCCTGCGGCCCAGGGGATCAGGCGCTGCTGGCGTGCCCGCGAAGGAGGGGCGGAACCGCGTAACCGCCCGTGCCTCAGTGGTTCCGGGCCGTGACGTGCACCACGGGGGCGGTCTGTCAAGTGGGGGATCGGGCCGAAATCCGTTGGGACGGCTCAGATTTCCCCTCGGTGTGTCGCGTCGCCGAGGTGCCGTGATCGGTGGTTAGGTTTCCTCGTGAGCCGGACGGTGGGTCCGGCCGTCCCCCGGAGGAATCACAGTGGCAGAGAGCGTCAACAAGGCTGAGCTCGTCGACCGTCTCGCGGCTCGCCTCGACGTCACCAAGAAGCTCGCGGGCGAGGCCGTCGAGGCCATCGTCGACGAGATCACCAAGGCCGTCGCCAAGGGCGACAAGGTCGCGATCAGCGGCTTCGGCGTCTTCGAGAAGGCCGACCGCGCCGCCCGCGTGGGCCGCAACCCGCAGACCGGCGCGACCGTGAAGATCAAGGCCACCTCGGTGCCGAAGTTCCGCGCCGGCGCTGAGTTCAAGTCGGCCGTGGCCGGCAAGAAGAAGGCCGCCGCCAAGAAGGCCGCCCCGGCCGCCAAGAAGGCCCCGGCCAAGAAGGCCCCCGCCAAGAAGGCCGCCCCGGCCCGCAAGCGCTGAGGCCGCGCCCGTCAGGGCACGCACTCCGGAGGAGCCCCGGGTCCCGTGAGGGATCCGGGGCTCCTCGGCGTCCGAGGGGGCCTCAGCCCTCGACGGGCTGCTCGCCGGGCAGCGTGACAGCCACGACGGCGCCGTCCGGGCCGCGGTGCAGCGCCACCCGCTGGCCCGAGCGCAGGAGCCGGAACCGGCCCCGAGCGGGGGCGTCGCCGGGGAAGGCGACGACGGTGCCGTCGTCGAGGAGCACGGTGCCCGAGCCGTCGGGCGCCTGCTCGCGCACGGTCGCGGGAACGGGCATCACTGCTCGGTCCCGAGGATCGCCGCGGTCGCCTGCCCGAGCCCGAGCCGGCCGGCGTCCCAGAGGTCGACCTCCGTGTCGACGTCGCGGCGCAGTCCGGGCACCGGGCCGGGCTCGATGGGGACCGCACCGGAGGCGGCGTGGGCCGCCCGGCTGCGCGGTCCGAAACGCGGATCGATCGGCACGCCCGCCTTGGCCGTGAGCAGCGTGGTGCCGGTGCCGGCCGAGTCGGCCACGAAGGCACGGTCGTGCGACGCCGCGATCCGAAGGGCCCGGCGCAGCTCCTCGCCCCGCAGCGCCGGCAGGTCGGCCACGAGCACCGCGAAGGACTGGCCGGGCTCGTCGTCGAGCAGCCGGTCCGCGGCGGCGAGCACGGCCCCGTTGAGGTCCTCGTCGGACGTGTCCGGCGTCCAGGCCGCGCCGAGGCGCTCCATCGCGGCGCGCACCTCGTCGTCGTCGGTCACCGCGACGACGCGCCCGACCTCCTCGCAGGCGAGCGCTGCATGGACGGTGTCGACGGCGAAGGCCAGCGCGAGGGCGCGGCGCTCGCTGGCGGTGCGCGTGGACAGCCGCGTCTTGGCGGCGTCGAGCC
The DNA here is from genome assembly GCA_020161245.1 of Actinomycetota bacterium. Taxonomy (GTDB): domain Bacteria; phylum Actinomycetota; class Actinomycetes; order S36-B12; family CAIYMF01; genus Longivirga. Next base: position 7,397 of record JAIUOK010000082.1, read on the forward strand.
GCTTCACCGGCGCCAGCACGGTCCAGACGGTGTCGGGGCCGGTGGAGGGCATGGGGGACATCCTGGCCCATGCGTGGTGTCGCGCTGGACCCGCGCCCCGAACCGGGCGAGGATCAGGCCCGCACGGGACAGGACCTGCGGCGGCGGGAGAGGAGGCGGGCGCGTGGCGGTGCGGCGCAGCGGCAAGCGGCTCGGCTTCTGGTACCGGTTCGCCGTCTGCCTGCTCAGGCCCGGGATGCTCGCCCTCACCAAGCGCGACTGGCGCGGCGTGGAGAACCTGCGCCCGGAGGTGCGGGCCGACGGCACCCAGGAGGGCGTCGTCGTCTGCCCGAACCACATCAGCTGGTTCGACCCGCTGGTCTCCGCGCACTTCTGCTACGACAACGGCCGCCCGCCGCGCTTCCTGGGCAAGGAGAGCGTCTTCCGCGTGCCGGTGGCGGGCTGGATCCTCACCCAGTGCCGGCAGATCCCCGTCTACCGCGAGACCTCGGACGCCGCGGCCGCCGTCCGCGCCGCCGTCGCTGCTGTCGAGGCGGGCGAGTGCGTCGTGGTGTACCCGGAGGGGACCATCACGCGCGATCCCGGTCTGTGGCCGATGAAGGGCAAGACGGGTGCGGCCCGCATCGCGCTGCTCACCGGCGCCCCGATCGTCCCCGTGGCCATCTGGGGCGCCCAGGACGTCATCCGGCCCTACGTCAACGAGTTCCGCATCCTGCCCCGCAAGACCATGCGCGTCGTGGCCGGCGAACCGGTCGACCTCGACGACCTGCGTGGGCGGCCGCTCGACGCCGCCGTGCTCGCCGAGGCCACGGACCGGGTGATCTCGGCGATCACCGCCCTCGTGGAGCAGCTGCGGGGGGAGACTGCGCCTGCGGAGCGGTTCGACTTCAAGGCCTACCAGGCGGCGAAGGCGGCCGCGGAGGACGACGCCGGCGGCACCGCCGACGGCGCCGACGAGAGGACTCGCGACTGATGCGCACCGCCGTCATGGGGACCGGGTCCTGGGGCACCGCCTACGCGATGATCCTGGCCGACGCCGGCAACGAGGTCGTCATGTGGGGCCGCGACCCGCAGCTGTGCGACGCGATCTCGACGACCCACGAGAACCCTCGCTACCACCCCGGCATCCCGCTGCCGGCCACGCTCTACGCCAGCACCGACCCGGCGGTCGCGCTCGCGGGCGCCGAGGTCGTGATCCTGGCCGTGCCCGCGCAGTCGCTGCGCGCCAACCTCGCCGAGTGGGCGCCGCTGCTCGAGCCGGGCTCGGTGCTCGTCTCGCTCATGAAGGGCGTCGAGCAGGGCACGACGCGCCGGATGAGCGAGGTGGCCACCGAGGTCGCCGGCGTCGACGCGTCGCGCGTGGCGGTCGTGTCGGGCCCGAACCTCGCCCGCGAGATCGCCGAGCGGCAGCCAGCCGCCACCACGATCGCCTGCCCGGACCCCGGCACCGCCGAGGCGCTGGCCGAGGCGAGCACGACGGCCTACTTCCGGCCGTACTGGACCACCGACGTGGTCGGCACCGAGATCGGCGGCTCGGTGAAGAACGTCATCGCCCTCGCCAACGGCATGGCTGTCGGCCTCGGCTACGGCGAGAACGCGCAGTCGGCGCTCATCACCCGCGGCCTGGCCGAGATGACGCGGCTCGGCGTAGCCCTCGGCGCCTCGCCGCTGACCTTCCTCGGCCTCGCCGGTATCGGCGACCTCGTCGCCACCTGCCAGTCGCCGCTCTCGCGCAACCGCTCCTTCGGCGAGCACCTCGGCCGCGGGCTGTCGCTCGAGGAGGCCACCCGCGAGATGAAGCAGACCTGCGAGGGCGTGAAGTCCTGCCGCGCGATCCTCGAGCTGGCCACGGCCCACGGCGTCGACATGCCCATCACCGAGCAGGTCGTGCAGGTCGTGCACCACGACCTCGACCCGCGCGAGATGCTGCAGGCGTTCATGTCGCGCAGCCTCAAGGCCGAGGCCGAGGTCTGACGTCGGGCTCAGGCCAGGCGGTCCAGCGCCTGGGCGAGGTCGGCCCAGATGTCCTCGACGTCCTCGATGCCCACCGAGAGGCGGATCAGCGTCTCGGGGATGTCGGGGCGCTCCTCGATCCAGCGCCGGCGCCGCTCCCACGACGTCTCGACGCCGCCGAGGCTGGTCGCGTGCAGCACGAGGCGCGCGGCGTCGCACATGGCGTCGACATCGTCGGGCGTGCCCACGGTCTCGAACGAGACGATCGAGCCGAAGCCGTCCATCTGACGAGCGGCCAGGGCGTGGCCGGGGTCGCCGGGAAGTCCGGGGTAGCGCACCCGTGTGACGGCGGGGTGGCTCTGCAGCCGGACGGCGAGCTCGAGCGCGCTGGCCTGCGCCTGCTTGAGCCGAAGGCCCAGGGTGCGCATCCCGCGCAGGGCGAGCCACGCCTCGAACGGGCCCGGGATCGCGCCGACCAGCGTGC
>JAIUOK010000008.1 GCA_020161245.1 Actinomycetota bacterium
CCGACGACTGCGCCCAGCGCATCGTCCGGGCGTTCACGGAGTCGCCGTGGTCGCGCATCCCGTGGTCGATCCGCCGCTGCGCGAAGGAGGTCCCGCCTGTCCGAGCGGCCCCGGCCTACCGGCTCCGTTCGGCCGACGCGCCGCCTGCCGCCGGCACAGGCACGCGCGCCCAGCGGTCCGCCGCCACAACCGCCGCTGACACGGTGGCCGACCTGATCGACCGATGGATCCAGACCTACGAGGACTCGGGTGTGGGCTTGCGCGGCGGCCGGTGGACGTCGACGTGGGAGGACACCGTGGACTTCCGCCTGGACGCCTACCGCCTGGTGCGCGACCTCGCCGTGTCGGGCGCGGCGAGCTGGGACCGCGATGCCGGGAAGGTCGTCGTCGACCTGCGTCTCACGGCGACCTCCGCATCCGGAGCCGCCGTCGCGGATGCACCGACCTCCGGCCGGCTCCGCGGCGCGTGGGACACTCGCGCCGCCGGCGCGACCGCGACACTGCGCGGCACCCTGGGCGGCGACCCGGTAGTTGTCAGGCTGCCAGCACCGTAGACCCGACGCCGATTCAGTCGCGGGCTGCCGGTGAGGCGATCATGCACCCGCGGGGGCGACCGGCGATCTGCCGTCGTGCTGCAGTCCCATCGACGGCGCGGACATGGCGACCGGCGGCACCGGGGCGACGGGCGGCGGGCTCACGCGCACGACCATCACCGCGACGTCGTCCGGATGGCCCTGCGGACGGGACGCGACGGCGGCATCGGCGACTGCGTCGAGGTCGGCGCCCGCGAGCACGGAGTCGGCGACCAGCGACCGGAGCCGCCCGAGCCGCTCGTCGATATCGCCGGCGCGGTCCTCGACGACGCCGTCGGTGTAGAGCACGAGGACGCTGCCCGGGGCGAGCGTGCGGCTCTCCTCCGGGTGCCGGTCCGCCCCCGCTCCGAGCGGTGGGCTGAGCGCTGCGTCGAGCAGCGACGACGTGCCGTCGGGCCCTACGACGACAGGCGGGAGGTGGCCCGCGCGCGCGACCACGACGGTGCCCGCGCCCGGGTCGACGAGCAGGCAGCAGACCGTCGCGAAGGAGCGGTCCTGCTCGCCGGCGAGCACCCGCTCGAGCCCGCAGAGGACCGACGACGGCGACGGGTCGCGGTCGACGAGCACGCGCACCGACTGGCGCAGCACACCCATCGCCGTCGCCGCCCGCACGCCCTTGCCGACGACGTCGCCGACCAGCAGCACCACGCGGCCGTCGGGCAGGGCGACGGCGTCGTACCAGTCCCCGCCGACGCTGGCGCCGCTGTCGCCGGCGAGGTAGCGGGCCGTCACGTCGACGCCGGGGGCGGAGGGCAGCTCCGCCGGGAGCAGCGCGCGCTGCAGCACCTCGGCGGTGTCGAGAGCATGCGCGTACTGCAGGGCGCGGGCGAGCGCCGGGCCCGCCTGGGCGGCGACCGCACTGACGACCGACCGGTCCTGCGGGGTCCACGGCGACTCGTCGTCGCTGCCGACGAAGGCCACACCGGTGCGCTCGGATCCGGCGGTGAGCGGGATCGCTGCCAGCCGTCCGCCGCGGCGCGACGGGTCGATGTCCTGCAGGTACTGGAACGCCGCCTCGAGCTCGGCTCGCCCCGCGAGGTAGAGCGGCTCGTCGCGCAGCGCTGCCTCGTGGATCCCGGCCCCGCGCGCGTTGAGCTGCCGTTCCACGACGTCGAGCGGCACGTCGTCGTAGCCGGCGGCGACGACGACCTTAAGACCCCCGTCCGGCCGCTGCACGGCGACCACCCCGCGCGTGCTACCCGTGAGGCGTGCGAGAGCACGGACGACGACCTCGCCCACCTCGTCCGGCGTGGTCGCCCGGCTGAGCCTCACGGCGCTGCCCATGAGCGACGACGTCACCGAGCTGGTGCGCTCGAGCTGGCCCTCGCGCCGGGAGAGCTCGGCGTCGGAGTACTCCTCGGCCCGGCGCAGCTCGTGGGCGAGGTGGAGCACCCCGCCGATCGCGAGCACCCCGAACGTGGCGGCTCGCATGCACAGCGAGGCCCACCAGATGGCGTCGAAGCGCTGGCTGGGCACCGAGCCGACCAGGATGGACGCGCTGGCGAACAGCATCGCGACGCCGAACCAGCTGTCGAGGGCCGTCGCGGCGGGGCTCTGGGTGCGGAACCAGGCCGCGGCGACGAGGAGCCCCACGAGACCCACCGCGAGGTTGGTGCGCAGCTGCAGGGTCGAGTACGTGCCGCCCGGGCCGAGCAGCTCCGGCATCGGCAGCGCCGACACGGCGATGAGCAGGGCGAGTGCCGAGCCGACCCAGGCGAAGACGGTGGCCGACCTGCGCGACGACCGGGCCAGCGCACCGATCCCGGCGGCGAACAGCGCGCCGTTGAAGACCACGAAGAGCACGGACGACGCCTGGTCGCCCGTGCCCAGGGGCCCGCGGGTGGGGAACACGGCCGGGTGCGAGATGTAGTGGAGCATCGCGGCCACGACCGACACCGTGATCCCCGCGCTGGCCCAAGCGAGCCTCGGGTCTGCCACGACCCGTGCCCGCACGCGGTACACGATGAGGCCGACGACCCCGAGCACGATCCACGAGGTCATGAGGACGACGCGCATCTCCGCGGACGGGAGCGCCTGCGCGCTGAGGAACGACACCACGACGACGGTGGCCACGACCGCCACCGAGATGACCGCGAGCAGGCTGAAGCGGCCGCGCGGCCGCTCCGCGCGCGGGTCGACGCCGAACGGCTCGGCCAAGCGCTCCGGCATCAGCGGCCGCCGCAGAGCTGGAAGCTCACGAGACCCGCTCCCCGCGTCCTGCAGCGCCGTCGTCCGGGGCGATCGTGGCCGGGGTTGGGCGGCCCGTCCTCACGATGTCGATCTCGAACCACACCGTCTTGCCGTCGGCGTGCAGGTCGACACCGGTGCGGTCGGACTGGTCCTGCACGAGCGCGACGCCGCGGCCGGTGGTGGCGGTGAGGCTGTACGAGCGGCGACGCGGCAGGCTGCGGCTGAGGTCGCGCACCTCGATGCGGACCGAGTCGGCGCGGCGGGCGACGACGACCGTGAACGTCGAGCGGCCGTGCAGCACCGCGTTGCTCGCGAGCTCGCTGGTGAGCAGCACCGAGGTGTCGACCAGCGACGGCGGCACCGGAGGATCGAGGCGCCGCAGGCGGTCGGCCACGAACAGCCGCGCCTCCCGCACGCTGGCCGGGTCCGGGTCGAGCGTGAGCGACCACGACGACGTCATGCCGGGTCGCCCTCCAGCGGGATGACGGAGTCCAGGCGCGACATGCGCAGCGCCGAGATCACCGGGGGCTGCGCGTTGCGAAGCGCGAGCCGGCGTCCCAGCGGCTTGAGCCGCTGCTGCGCGGTGAGCAGCACCGCGAACCCGGACGAATCCATGAACGGGACGTCCGCGACGTCGAGCACCAGGTCGCCCTGGGTCGCGTCGACATGCTCGAGGATGCGCTCGCGCAGCCGTGGCGCGGTCGCGATGTCGATGTCGCCGGCCACCGCCAGCACGTCGGCCGAGGCGGCCGGCAGGTCCGGGAGCCCGAGGGATCCGGAGGGTGCGGTCGACGTCGGAACAGGCCGGACGGCGTCCCGCTGATCGGAGCCCACGCGGAACTCTCCCCTCTGCCGGGGCGGGTTGTTCCACCGTGGAAGGGTTCCCAAACATCGGGCACCTGCCCGCTTCGGATGGGTGTCGCGTCGGTCGAGCGACGCCTCACCCATCCAGAGCGGGTACGAGCGGCTCGACGCGGGCCCCTGGCGGCGTCGGCTCGTCAGAAGCCCGCAGCGCCGTGGGCAGCTCGACGGTGAAGGCGCAGCCGCGTCCGGGCGCGGTCTGGAGCCGCACCGAGCCGCCGTGGGCCTCGACGAGCGAGCGCACGATGGCGAGCCCGAGGCCGCTGCCCGCGACCGCGCGCGAGCGGCCGGAATCGGGCCGGTAGAACCTCTCGAAGACCTGGGCGGCGACCTCGGGCGTCATGCCCTGGCCGTCGTCGACGACGTCGAGCCGCACGCTCGACACCAGCCGCTGCACGTGGACGCGGACGTGCGTGCCGTCGGGCGTGTGCAGCAGCGCGTTGCGCACGAGGTTGGCGACTACGCGGCGCAGGGCCTCGTCGTCGCCCACGACGTCGCTGCCCGGAGCCGCCTCGACGCGGACGTCGTGCCCCTCGGCCGTCGCGGCGAGCGACTCGACGACGTCGACGACGAGCGCACCGAGGTCGACCGGCGCCCGCCGCAGCTCCGGGTGCTGGTCCAGACGGGCGAGGAGCAGCAGGTCCTCCACCAGCACGCCCATGCGCGCCGCATCGGCCTCGATGCGGGCGAGCGCTGCGAGCGCCTCGTCGGACGCCGGTATCGCGCCCTGGCGGAACAGCTCCGCCCAGGCGCGGATCGAGGTCAGCGGGGTGCGCAGCTCATGGCTGGCATCGGCGAGGAACTGGCGCAGCCTCCGCTCGCTGGCGTCGCGCTCGCCCAGCGCGCCCGCGACGGCGTCGACCATGCCGTTGAAGGTGCGGGCGAGGCTGCCGACCTCGGTGGCGTCCTCGGCATGTGGTGCACGTGCGTCGAGGTCGCCGGCGGCGATGCGCTCTGCCGCATCCTCGACGTCGTCGAGCGGACGGAGGCCGACACGGACGAGCAAGGTGCCGAACCCGATGAGACCGAGGACGACCAGGACGCTCACACCGGCGTCGACGAGCGCGACCTGGCGGACCGTGGCGTTCACGTCCGACAGCGACTTGGCCACGACCATGATCTGCGTCTGGCCGCTGCCCGCCGGCGGCACCACGATGCGGGCCCGGTAGGCCTCCGTGTCGCCGGACTCGTCGGCGAGCCAGATAACGTCGGTCGGCAGGGTTCCGCCCGCCGCGATGGTGGCGCTGATGCCCGAGAGGTCGGGGGCCGCGATGCCCTGCAGCGCCGGGCCGCTCACGCTGTCGGCGACGGCGCCCGTCGTCGGGTCGAGACGGGCGAAGTAGCGGTTGTCGAGGAACTGCTGGCTGGGGGTGCCGCTGGGGGCGGGGACATGCGACGGCGTCTGCGCGGCCGTCCCCGACGTCGAGGTGCTGGCCGTCGACGACTGCGGCGGCCGGGCGCCCCCGTCCGGGCCGAGCGGCACGGCTGCGAGCGAGGAGTCGACCTGGTCGAGCAGGTAGCTGCGCAGAGCGACAACGGCCACAACGTTGACGACGACGAGCCCGATCACCGCGGTCACGACGGCCGCCGCCACGAGGCGGAACCGCAGCGACCGCGCGCGCCTCATCGGCTGTCCGCGCGCAGGACGTAGCCGAACCCGCGCACAGTCTGGATGAGGCGGGGGCCGGTCGTATCGAGCTTCTTGCGCAGGGTGCTGACGAAGGTCTCGACGACGTTGCCGCTGCCGTTGAAGTCGTAGTGCCAGACGTGGTCGAGGATCTGCTCCTTCGACATCACGCGCTCGGGGTTGGCCAGCAGGAAGCGCAGCAGCGTGTACTCGGTGGGGCTCAGGTCGACCGGGCTGCCGGCGCGGGTGACGAGGTGCTTCTCGTCGTCGAGCTCGAGGTCCTGGTAGCGCAGCACCGCGCCCTGCGGCTCGGCCGTGCGGCCGCGCTCGCGGCGCAGCAGCACCGCGCGGACGCGTGCCACGACCTCCTCGAGGCTGAACGGCTTGGTGACGTAGTCGTCGGCGCCGACACCGAACCCGCGGATGCGGTCGCCGACCTCGTCGCGAGCGGACAGGAAGATGACGCCGGCGTCGTGGCCGGACATCACGAGCTCCCGGCAGACGTCGTAGCCGGTCATGTCGGGGAGCATGACGTCGAGCAGCAGGAGGTCGGGCGACCACTCCCGGGCGCCCTCGAGCGCCGCCCGCCCGTCGTGCGCCGCACGCGCGTCGTAGCCGACGTGGCGCAGGCTGGTGGTGAGGGCCTCGGCGATGTGGATCTCGTCGTCGACGACGAGCACGCGCTGGCGAACCCCGTCGTCGACCCGGGCACCGGCGTAGGACCCCTGCACGCTCGTCATGGCTCGAGCGTGCTCGGCCAACCTGTGGGTTGCCTGTGCGCCCGCTGACGGCCCCCTGCATACCCGCTCTGGATGGGCGAGCGACGCCTTTAGCCGTCGCTCACCCCTCCAGTGCGGGTTTTACGGCCAGGGGAGGACGGCGCCGGTGTAGTTCTCGGCGAGGTAGCGCATCGACGTCGGGCTGCTGGTGACGTTGTGCAGCTGGGTGAGCTGCATCTGGAGCAGGAAGTCGCGGTCCGGGTCGTCGGCCGCAGGCACGTGCAGCATCGACGTCATCCACCACGAGAAGTGGGTCGACTGCCAGACCCGCTCGAGGGCGTCGTCGGAGTAGCGGTCGATCAGGTCGTCGCTGCCGTCGTTGATCTTCGACGCGAGCGCGAGGCCGAGCCGCTTGACGTCGGCGATCGCGAGGTTGAGCCCCTTGGCGCCGGTGGGCGGCACGATGTGCGAGGCGTCGCCGGCCAGGAACAGCCGTCCCCAGCGCATCGGGGCGCTGACGAAGCTGCGCATCGGCGTGATCGACTTCTCCAGGGTCGGCCCGCTCGCGAGCGACCAGCCGTCGAGCGCCATCCGGGTCGACAGCCCGTCCCAGATGCGGTCGTCGGACCAGTTCGCGATGTCGTCGTCGGGCGCCACCTGCAGGTAGAGGCGGCTCACCTTCTCCGAGCGCATCGAGTGCATCGCGAAACCGTCAGGGTGCAGGGCGTAGATCAGCTCGTCGGTCGACGGCGCCACCTCGGCCAGGATCCCGAGCCACGCATAGGGGTAGATGCGCTGGCGCACCGAGCGGATGGACGCCGGGATGGTCTCCCGGGATACGCCGTGGAACCCGTCGCAGCCGGCGACGTAGTCGGCCTCGATCACCTGCGCGTTGCCGTCGGCGTCGACGAAGGTCACCTTCGGGCGGTCGGTGTCGGCGTCGACGATCGCGGTGTCCGAGACCTCCCAGAAGATCTGCTGGCCCGCCGCCTGCCGGATCTCGATCATGTCCTTGGTGATCTCGGTCTGGCCGTAGACCCAGACCGAGTGGCCGCACGACTCCACGAAGTCGATGCGGCGCCGCTCGCCGGGCCACTGCAGGTAGACGCCGTCGTGGCGCTGGCCCTCGCGGTGCAGCCGGTCGGCCACTCCGTACTCGGTGAGGACGTCGACGCCGCCGTGCTCGATGACGCCGGCGCGGATCCGTGCGAGGACGTACTCGCGCGAGCGGTTCTCGACGATCACGGACTCGATGCCGTGCTGCGCGAGGATCTGGGAGAGCAGGAGTCCGGACGGGCCGGAGCCGACGATGGCGACCTGGGTTCGCATGCGCCGATCGTCCCGGCGGTAGTCAGCCGCCACCATCCCCCGTTTCCATCGAACGGAAGCCTTCCCAGCCACCACCTTCTAGAGGGCCATGCGGCGGGTGATGGACGCCGAGGCCACCTGGAGGGCGGGCACGAACTTGGCGAGGTCGCGGCGGACGGTGCTGGTGACGAGGCCGAGCGCCGCCACCACCTGCTCGTCGCGGTTGAGCACCGGGACGGCGATCGCGCAGGTACCCAGGCCCATCTCCTCGACCGTGCGCGCGTAGCCGTGCCGGCGCACCCCTGCGAGCTCGCGCAGCATCCGGCCGCGCTCGGTGATCGTGTAGCGGGTCAGCGGCCGCAGGTCGTCGAGGACCGCCTCGACGACGTCGCGGGGCGCCCATGCCAGCAGCACCTTGCCGACGCCCGTGGAGTGCAGGGGAAGCGGCACTCCGGGCCTGCTCAGCACGGGCACAGACTGCTTGCCGCGGATGGACTCCACGTAGAGGGCGGTCGTGCCCTCGCGCACGGCGATCTGCACGTTCTCGCGCGTGGCCTCGTACACGTCCTGCATGGCCGGGAGCGACGCCTCGCGCAGCTCCCGCGCTACCGGCGCGAGCGTGCCCACCTTCCACAGCCGGCGCCCGACGACGTAGCGGCCGTCGAGGTCGCGCTCGAGGGCGTCCCACGCGACCAGCTCGCCGACGAGCCGGTGGGCGGTGCTCACCGGCAGGCCGGACGACGTCGCGATCTCGGTGAGCGTGAGCCGCGGATGCCGCTCGTCGAACGCCGCGAGGATCGACAGCACGCGCGACGTCACCGACGGCCGGGCGTCGCGCTGCACCATCCTGCTCCTCATTCCGTTGGATGGAACCAGACCGTACCCGATCGGGTCGCCGCGGGTGGAGGGTGGAGGCCCAGGCCCACGTCCCGACGCCGCTGATCCCAGGAGCCACGGTGCCCGTCGTCGTCCGCAACACCCCGCGCACCGACCTCGCGCTCGTCGATGCCCTCGCCGAGCTCGGGAGCGCGACGGTGCACGAGGCGCAGGGTCGCACGGGGCTGCTGCACCACCGGCTGCGGCCGATCTACCGGCCCGCCCGAATCGCCGGCAACGCGCTCACCTGCACCGTGGCCCCGGGCGACAACTGGACCATCCACGTCGCGGTCGAGCAGGCGCAGCCCGGCGACATCCTCGTCGTCACGCCGACGAGCCCGTGCGACGACGGCTACCTCGGCGATCTGCTCGCCGAGAGCCTGCGCGCGCACGGCGTCCGCGGCCTGGTCATCGACGCCGGTGTGCGCGACGCCGCCACGCTGACCGACATGCAGTTCCCCGTCTGGGCCAAGGCGATCTGCGCGCAGGGCACCGTGAAGGAGACGCCGGGCGACTGCCAGGTGCCGATCGTGATCGCCGGCGTCGATGTGCGGCCCGGGGACGTGATCGTCGCCGACGACGACGGCGTCGTACGCGTGCGCCGCGAGGATGCGGCGGCGGTCCTGGAGAAGGCGCAGGCCCGCGAGGCCAACGAGGCCTCCAAGCGCGCCCGCCTCGCCGCCGGCGAGCTCGGGCTCGACATCTACTCGATGCGGGAGCGGCTGGCCGAGAAGGGCCTGCGCTACGTCGACTACGACGAGCAGCCGTGAGCCAGACACCGGTCCCGGCCGACCTCATGCGCGGCGGCACGTCGAAGGGTCTCGTGCTGCTGCGCGAGTCGCTCCCGGCCGAGCGCACGGCGCGCGACGCCGTGCTGCTGGCCGCCATGGGCTCGCCCGACACCCGCGAGATCGACGGCGTCGGCGGCGCCCACCCGCTCACCTCGAAGGTGGCCGTGGTGTCCGCGTCCGCTCGCGACGACGCCGACGTCGACTACCTGTTCCTCCAGGTCTGGCCCGACCGGCCCGAGGTCTCCGACTCGCAGAACTGCGGCAACATGCTCGCCGCCGTCGGGCCGTTCGCCATCGAGCACGGACTGGTCGAGGCGCTCGACGGCGTCACCCCCGTGCGCATCTGGATGGAGAACACGGACACCCTGGCGACGGCGTACGTCCAGACGCCGGGCCGGACCGTGCGCTACGACGGCGATGCGCGCATCGACGGCGTCCCCGGCTCGCACGCCCCGATCCCGCTCGAGTTCGCCGACACCGCGGGATCGTCCTGCGGTGCGCTGCTGCCCACCGGCAACGTCGTCGACGTGATCGCAGGGCTGCGTGCCACCTGCATCGACAACGGGATGCCCGTGGTGTGCCTGGCGGCCGCCGACCTCGGGCTCACGGGATCCGAGACGCCGGCAGAGATCGAGGCGATGCCCGAGGTCAAGGCGCGCATCGAGGCCGTGCGTCTGGCCGCGGGGCCGCTCATGAACCTCGGCGACGTCGAGAGCCAGACCGTGCCGAAGATGTCGCTGCTGTCGGCGCCCGCCGACGGCGGCCACGTCTCCACCCGGACGCTCATCCCGCATCGCGTGCACGAGGCGATCGGGGTCCTGGGGGCGGTGTCGGTGGCCACCGCGTGCCTGCTCCCCGGCTCGGTCGCGGCCGAGGTCGCCGAGGTGCCCGAGGCCGACGGGCCGCTCGACGTCGTCGTCGAGCACCCCACCGGCTTCTTCACAGTCACCCTCGACGTCGACACCTCCGGGCCGCTGCCCGACGTCCGGCGCGCGGCCCTGCTGAGGACCGCGAGGCTGCTCATGCGCGGCGAGGTCCTCGTGCCGGCGTCGGTCTGGAGCGGCTCATGACGCGCGTCGCGCTGATCGGCCTCGGCGAGGTCGGCCGCACCTTCGTCGAGGAGCTCCGCGCCGCCGGCATCCGCGATCTGTCCGCGTGGGACACCGCGTTCGCCGACCCGTCGAGCCGTGCGTCGCGCAACGCCGCCGAGCTCGGCATCGCCGCCGCAGGATCAGCCCCGGCCGCGGTGCGCGGGGCCGACCTCGTCGTGAGCGCGGTCACCGCAGCCCAGTGCGTGGCCGCGGCGGAGTCGGTCACCGCGGGCATCTCCTCGGGCGCCTGGTACTTCGACCTCAACTCCTCCTCCCCCGGCCACAAGCAGGCCGCAGCCGCCGCGGTCGACGGTGCGGGCGGGCGCTACGTCGAGGCTGCGCTGATGTCGCCGATCGGTCCGAAGCGCCTCGCGTCGCCCTTCCTGCTCGGCGGCGCGCACGCAGCCGCGTTCGCGGATACCGCTGCGGCCTACGGGATCTCGAGCGTCGAGGTCGTGTCGGACGAGGTCGGCCGCGCCGCCGCCACGAAGCTGTGCCGCTCCGTCATCGTCAAGGGCCTCGAGTCGCTGCTCACGGAGTCGCTGCTCGCGGCGCGCACGTTCGGCGTCGAGCGCGACGTGCTCGACTCGCTCCCCAACATCCTGCCGCCCGCCGACTGGGAGGCCGTGGCGGGCTACTTCGTCTCGCGATCGCTGCAGCACGGCAAGCGGCGCTCGGAGGAGATGGAGGAGGCGGCCGCGACCGTCGCCGAGGCCGGCGTCGAGCCCTACATGGCGCTCGCCGCGGTGCAGCGCCAGCGCTGGGCCGCGCAGTTCCCCGAGGCCATCGACGCTGGCTCGACCATCGGCATGGTCGACGCCGTGATCGCGGCGATGCGCCAGGACGACCGCCGCGACGACGAGCCCGACCAGGAGACCAGCGCGTGATCATCGACTGCCACGGCCACTACACGACCGCTCCGGCGCCGCACAACGAGTGGCGCGAGAGCCAGCTGCAGGCGTTCCTCGACGGAGCTGCGGCCCCGGCGTACCCCTCGATCTCCGACGACGAGATCGTCGAGACCATCGAGCTCAACCAGCTGCGCCTGCTGCGCGAGCGCGGCGCGGACATGACGATCTTCTCCCCGCGGGCGTCCGCGATGGCCCACCACGAGGGCGATCTCGCGGTCGGCGTCGCGTGGGCGCAGGCGTGCAACGACCTCATCGCCCGGGTCGTCGGCCTGTTCCCCGACACCTTCATCGGGGTCGCCCAGCTCCCGCAGACCGCGGGCGAGCCGCTCGACGCCGCTCTCGCCGAGATGCGTCGATGCGTCGACCTGGGCTTCGTCGGCATCAACCTCAACCCCGACCCGAGCGGCGGCCGCTGGTCGTCGCCGCCGCTGACCGACCGCTACTGGTACCCGGTCTACGAGGCGATGGCCGAGCTCGACCTCCCCGCCATGATCCACGTGTCCGCGTCGTGCACCCCGGTGTTCCACGCGACCGGCGCCCACTACATCAACGCCGACACCACGGCCTTCATGCAGCTCATCCAGGGCGACCTGTTCGCCGACTTCCCGGAACTGCGGCTGGTGATCCCCCACGGCGGCGGCGCGGTGCCCTACCACTGGGGCCGCTACCGCGGGCTGGCGGACATGCTGAAGAAGCCGTCGCTCGACACGCACGTGATGAAGAACGTCTTCTTCGACACCTGCGTCTACCACCAGCCCGGCATCGACCTGCTGTTCGAGGTGATCGACGTCGACAACATCCTCTTCGGGTCCGAGATGGTCGGCGCCGTCCGGGGCATCGACCCCACTACCGGCCACTACTTCGACGACACCAAGCGCTACGTCGACGCGCTCGACCTCACCGACGCGCAGCGCGAGCAGGTCTACTCGGGCAACGCCCGCCGGGTCTACCCGCGCCTCGACGCCTCGCTCAAGGCCAAGGGGCTGTAGGCATGCCGACGTTCGCACCCGATGCCGACTGGCTCGTCTTCCATCCATCGCCCACGAAGCCCTCGTTCGTCCCGCCGCCCGGCGCGGTCGACGCCCACTGCCATGTCTTCGGGCCCGGCGACGAGTTCCCCTACGCGCCCGAGCGCAAGTACACGCCCGTGGACGCCGGCAAGGACAAGCTCTTCGCACTGCGCGACTTCCTCGGGTTCGACCGGCAGGTCGTCGTCCAGGCCACCTGCCACGGCGCCGACAACTCGGCGATGGTCGACGCCCTGCGCAGCTCGGAGGGGCGCGCCCGCGGCGTCGCCACCATCCGCCCCAGCGTCACCGACGACGAGCTGCGCGACATGCACGAGGCCGGCGTGCGCGGGGTGCGGTTCAACTTCGTGAAGCGGCTCGTCGACCCCAAGCCCGATGCCTACTACCGCGCCCTGGTCGAGCGGATCGCCCCGCTCGGCTGGCACGTCGTCATCTACTTCGAGGCCGCCGACCTCGCCGAGCGCTGGAATCTGTTCACCTCGCTCGGCGTACCCGTCGTGGTGGACCACATGGGCCGCCCGGACGTGTCCAAGTCGGTCGACGGCGAGGAGTTCGGCCAGTTCCTGCGCTTCATGGAGTCCGGCCCGGACGTGTGGAGCAAGGTCAGCTGCCCCGAGCGCCTCTCGCTCGAGGGCCCGCCGCTCTACTCCGACGTCCGGCCGTTCGCCGCCGCCGTGGTCGAACGATTCCCCGACCGCGTGCTGTGGGGCACCGACTGGCCGCACCCCAACATGAAGAGCCACATGCCCGACGACGGCCTGCTGGTCGACGTCATCCCGCGCATCGCCCCCACCGAGGACCTGCAGCGGCGCCTGCTCGTGGACAACCCCACCCGGCTGTACTGGGAGGACTGATGGTCGACAACTCCGAGCTCGACGACATCCCCGGCACCACCGTCTTCACGGCGGAGCGGTCGCGCCAGGGCTACCACCTCAACCAGATGTGCATGAGCCTGATGAAGGCGGAGAACCGCGACCGGTTCCACGCCGACGAGCGCGCCTACCTCGACGAGTGGCCGATGTCGGAGGAACAGAAGCAGGCGGTCCTCGACCGGGACTTCCAGCGGATGCTCGACCTCGGCGGCAACGTCTACTTCCTGTCCAAGATCTTCGCCAGCGACGGGCTGTCGTACGTGCAGGCGGTGAGCACCATGACCGAGTACACCGTCGAGGAGTACCAGGCGATGATGCTCGCCGGCGGCCGCAGCCCGGACGGCTGGCGCTCGAAGAGCGAGAGGCCGTCCTGACATGGCACGCATCACCGCTGGCCTGACGACCAGCCACGTCCCCGCCATCGGCATGGCCGTCGACCTCGGCAAGACCGAGGAGCCCTACTGGCAGCCGGTGTTCGCCGGCTACGAGTGGACCAAGAAGTGGGCCGACGCCGAGCCGCCGGACGTCGTCATCCTCGTCTACAACGACCACGCGTCGGCGTTCGACCTCAGTGTGATCCCGACCTTCGCCCTCGGCACCGCGGCGTCGTTCCAGCCGTGCGACGAGGGCTACGGGCCGCGCCCCGTGCCCGTCGTCGAGGGGCACCCCGAGCTGGCCGCGCACCTCGCGCAGTCGCTCATCCTCGACGAGTTCGATCTCACGCTCATCAACGAGCTCGACGTCGACCACGGCCTCACCGTGCCGATGTCGCTGGTGTACGGGCAGCCCGAGGCGTGGCCCACCAAGGTGATCCCGCTCGCGGTCAACGTCGTCCAGTACCCCGCCCCCACGGGGCGCCGCTGCTTCAACCTCGGCAAGGCGATCCGGCGCGCGGTCGAGTCGTACGAGGAGGACCTGTCGGTCCAGGTGTGGGGCACCGGAGGCATGAGCCACCAGATCCAAGGCGCGCGCGCGGGTCTCATCAACCAGGAGTGGGACAACCGCTTCCTCGACCTCGTGGTGTCCGACCCCGAGGCCGCGGCGTCGATCCCCCACATCGAGTACCTGCGCGAGACCGGCTCCGAGGGCATCGAGATGGTGATGTGGCTGATCATGCGCGGCGCGCTGGGCGAGCGGGTGCAGGAGCTGCACCGCTTCTACCACGTGCCCGCGAGCAACACCGCCGTCGGCCATCTCGTGCTCGAGCCCGTCGACTGACCCCTCCGCCCCTACTGGAAGCAGGACCATGCGCATCGCACTCGCCGGAGCCGGCGCCTTCGGCATCAAGCACCTCGACGGCCTCAGGAACATCGACGGCGTCAGCATCACGTCCATCGTGAGCCGCCGCCTTGAGCAGGCCCAGGAGGTGGCGGAGAAGTACGGCGCCCCGCACGCGACGACCGAGCTCGACGAGGCGCTCGCCCGCGACGACGTCGACGCGGTGATCCTCTGCACCCCCACGCAGCTGCACGCCTCGCAGTCCATCGCGGCCATGCGGGCGGGCAAGCATGTGCAGGTGGAGATCCCGCTGGCCGACTCCTGGTCCGACGCCCTCGCGGTGCAGCGGGTGCAGCAGGAGACCGGTCTGGTGGCGATGGTGGGCCACACGCGGCGGTTCAACCCGTCGCACCAGTGGATCCACCGGCGGATCGTCGACGGCGAGCTCGCCATCCAGCAGATGGACGTGCAGACCTACTTCTTCCGACGCACGAACATGAACGCCCTGGGGCAGCCGCGCTCGTGGACCGACCACCTGCTCTGGCACCACGCGGCCCACACGGTCGACCTGTTCCAGTACCAGACGGGCGAGCGCGTGACGATCGCCAACGCCGTCCAGGGACCGATCCACCCCGACCTGGGGATCGCGATGGACATGTCGATCCAGCTGCGGACCGAGACCGGGCGCATCTGCACGCTGTCGCTGTCGTTCAACAACGACGGGCCGCTCGGCACGTTCTTCCGCTACATCTGCGACAACGGCACCTACATCGCCCGCTACGACGACCTCGTCGACGGCAAGGAGGTGCCGATCGACGTCAGCGACGTCGATGTCTCCACCAACGGCATCGAGCTGCAGGACCGCGAGTTCGTCGCCGCGATCCGCGAGGGCCGCGAGCCCAACTCCTCGGTGGCCCAGGTCCTCGACTGCTACCGCGTCCTCGGCGAGCTCGAGCAGCAGCTCGCCGCCCAGACCTGACAGACGTACCCGCTTTGGATGGGTGAGCCGTCGCTCTACCGACGCGTCATCCATCCAGAGCGACGACCTCGAGGAGCGAGATGGCTCTGCCCGATCTCGTACCGCTGCTGCAGGAGCGGCTGCCGCTGCTCGACGGCGTCCCCGCCCACGACGACGCACCGCCGGACCCTGCCGACATGGCCAAGCGCGACGCGTTCTCGGCTGCCGTGCCCGGGTACTCCCCGCCCGCGGTCGACATCGAGGAGCGCCAGCTCGACGGTCCGCACGGCCCCGTCCCGGTCCGCATCTACCGGCGCGACGCCGGCCCTGCGCCGGCGGGGCTGGTCTGGTGCCACGGCGGCGCGTTCCTCGGCGGCGACCTCGACATGCCCGAGGCCGACGCGGTGGCCCGTGAGATCGCGGCACGCACCGGCGCGGTCATCGTGTCGGTCGACTACCGGCTCTGCTACGGCGGAGTCCACTTCCCGGTGCCGCACGACGACGTCCACGCGGTAACCGTGTGGGCGGCGTCGCTGCCCGAGGTACCGACCGGCCGGTGGTCGGTCGGCGGGGGCAGCGCCGGCGCCAACCTTGCTGGCGGCGTCGCTCAGCGTCTGCGCGACGAGGGCCGCCCGCCGCGCAGCGCCGCGCTGATCTACCCCGTCCTGCACGCCCCGCTGCCGGCGAGCGGCGATGAGGAGCACGACGCACGGATGGCGTCGCTGCCGCCGGCGCTGCGCTTCACGCCGGAGTCGACGGCCTTCCTCAACGCCAACTACCTCGGGCCCAACCCTGTCGACGTCCCCTACGCGTTCCCGGGACTGGGCGACGTCGCCGGTCTGCCGCCGCACCTCATCAGTCTGTGCGAGTACGACGACCTGCTGCCATCGGGGCGCCGCTACGCCGAGCAGCTGGCCGACGCCGACGTCGACGTCGAGGTGGAGCTCGTGACCGGCGTCCCCCACGGCCACCTCAACGTCGCGGGCCTGCCCGAGGCCCTCACCACGATCGACCGCATCGGCGCCCTCATCACCCGCTGAGGGCCGCTCCGGATGGGTGAGCGACGGCCATCGACGTCGCTCACCCATCCAGAGCGGGTAGGTCAGCGGACGGCGACCGGGTTGACGGGCGAGCCGACCGCTCCGGTCACCGGCAGCGGCGCTGCGGTGAGGAAGAAGTCGTAGACGCCGTCGGAGGCGCACGCTGCCGCGAGCTCGTCGGGCGCCCACATCTCGCCGATGAACAGGCCGATGTGCGGGATGACGACCTGGTGGAGCGGCTGGAAGGCGACGTCGAACTCGTTGGGGCGCACCTCGAAGCCCCAGGTGTCCGTGGCGATTGCGGCGATCTCGGTCGCGTGCAGCCAGTCCGCCGTGGTGAACGACAGCCCGGGCGCAGGTCCTCCGGCGTAGTCGCCCCAGCCCTCGCGACGCGTGCGCGCGTACTGGCCCGTGCGGACGACGACGATGTCGCCGCGCCCCACTGCGGACGACGGGCCCTGCCGCGCGATCGTTCCCTCGAGGTGCTCGACGGTGATGGCGAAGCCGTCGGGCAGCTCGCCGTGCTCGTCGCCGTAGGCGCGGCCGACGTCGAGCAGCACGCCGCGGCCGGCGATCACATCCGCGACGGTCTCGATACCGGTGACGCCGTCGCCCAGGCCGGTGACCACCTCGCCCGCCCGGCGCCCGTTCCAGGCCCGGCCGTGGTCGAAGATGTGGCCGAGCCCGTCCCACTGCGTCGAGCACTGCAGCGGCATCGCGATGACGTCGTCGGCCCCTCCGATCCCGTGCGGGAAGCCCTGGACCCCGGCCTCGGCGTCGGTGCCGGTGTCGAGCATCGTGTGCACGGGGTTGGTACGGCGCCGCCAGCCCTTCTGCGGCCCGTCCATGTCGAAGCGCTGCGAGAGCGAGTACGACTCCCCTGTGCGGATCAGCTCGGCTGCCTCGCGGCGCTTGGCGGAGTCGAGGAAGTTCATGGTGCCGCGAACGTCGTCCTCGCCCCATCGGCCCCAGTTGGAGACGCGCGCAGCTGCGGCCGCGATCGCGCCCTCGGGGTCGCTGCGGTCGAGCGAGGTCATCGCGCAGCCCGGATCTCGGCGAAGGTGTCGGCGACCCAGTCGCAGATGAAGTCGCGGCACCACGGCAGGTGGTCGAGGCCGATGTGCTCGGTGCCGCCCTCGTCCGGGGAGAAGATCCGCAGCTCCCGCTTGGGGCTGTTGACCGCCTGCTCGTAGGAGCGGTGGGCCATCGCGAGCGGGATCTGCCGGTCGTTCTCGCCGTGGGCGATGAGGAACGGCACGGTGATCTGCTCGACCACGCCCTCGAGGTTGACACCGTCGGCCATGTCGAGGAAGGCGTCCATGTCGTCGTAGCCCCACACCCACAGCACGTGGTCCCAGTAGTGCGGCACGGGCCGCTCGCCCTCGCGCTTCACCCGGGCGCGCTGGACGGCGCCCCAGTCGTGGTTGGCGCCCCAGGCCACGACGAGGGCGAGGCGCTTCTCGAAGGCCGCGGCGCGCGGCGCGTAGTAGCCGCCGAGCGACCAGCCGACCAGGCCGATCAGCCCGGTGTCGACGTCGTCGCGCACCTCCAGCCAGTCGACGCAGGCGGCCGCCCACTCCTCGGTGTCGATCTGCGAGTGGAGGTCGCGCAGCCGCAGCGCTTCGCCGGACCCGGGGCAGTCGACCATGAGCGTGGAGATCCCGCGGGCGGCCAGCTCGTGATGCGTGCCCGACGAGACCATGTGCTCCTTGGTCGAGTCGAGCCCGTTGAACATGATGAGGACCGGCTTGGGCCCGTCGCCCGGGGCCTGCGAGAAGTACGCCGGCAGCGACACGTCGCGGAAGGGGATCTCCACACGCTTGGTCGCGGGATCGATCAGCTCGAAGGACTCGACCTGGATGTCGAGCAGGTGCCGGTAGGTGGCGATGCGCTCAGCGCTCCCGTGCGCCTGCATCCGCTCGGCCTGGGCCAGGTAGTTCGCCGCGCGCTGCAGCTTCTGCCCTGCGGTCCGGCGATGCCCCCGCGCGATGTCCTCGCGCGCGGAGTCCTCCAGCTGCTGGGCCACGGCCTTCCACGCAGCCAGGAACTCGGCCGTTCCGGCGTCCTCGCCGCGCTGCGCGGCGTCGCGGATCGGCCGGCAGGCGCGGTCGACCTCGTCGATGAGACCGCCGCTGTTGAGCGTGGCGACGACGCTGAGGTTCCAGACGTAGTTGCCCGGGAAGTACTCGAACACTGCTTCACTCCTGGCCGACGGGGTCGTGCTGGGGCAGGGACGGGTTGCGGTAGGTCGGGCGCAGCGCGTCCGACACTGTCTTGGCGCCGGCATGGCCGGAGGATCCGCCGTCGACGGCGATCTCCGCGCCGGTGACGTACGACGCGTCGTCGCCGAGGAGGAACGCGACGACCGTCGCCACCTCGCGGGGCCGGCCCGCGCGTCCGAGCGCGGTGTCGCCGACAGAGGCCTCGCGGAACGCCTCCGGCGCGCTGCGGGTCATGTCGGTGTCGATGAAGCCCGGGTCGACGACGTTGACCCGGATGCCGCGCGGGCCGAGCTCGAGGCTGGCCGACCTCGCCAGCCCGCGCACCGCCCACTTCGAGGTCGTGTAGGCGACCGGGTAGTGGCCGTTCACCCCGGCGAGCGATCCGATGACCACGACGGAGGCTCCCGGCGGCATCAGCGGCGCCAGCGCCTGGATGCCGAGCAGCGGCCCGCCGACGTTGACGGCGTGAACGCGCGCGAGGTCCGTGGCCCGGACGTCGCCTACCCGTGCGCGCCAGGTGATCCCGGCGCACGCCACCAGCCCGTGGACCGGAGCGCCCTCGAGCCGGTGCGCTAGGGACGCCCACGCCTCCTCATCGGCGACGTCGACGTCGTACGGCTCCGCGCCGGCGGACGGCGGGCCTGCGTCCCACGAGAGGTCGGCGGCGATCACCGATGCCCCGCGCTCGAGCAGCACGTCGACGACGGCGGCACCGATGCCCCCGGCCGCGCCGGTGACGACGACGGTCCTGCCGTCGAGCGGCGCGGCGCCGGTCATGCCGCGCCGCCGGGCCGCCGCGGGTGGGACGCGCGGACCGACGCCGTGTCGCGGCGCCGGGGCGCGGGGAGCGGCTGCGGCGCGCGCCCTGGCACGACCCGGTTGCTGATGCTGCCGATGCCCTCGACCGTCAGCGTGACGACGTCGCCCGCCTGCAGCGGCGGCGGGTCCGTGCGCGACCCGTTGATCCCCCACAGCTCGGCGAGGCACCCGCCGTTGCCCACCGTCCCCGAGCCGAGCACGTCGCCCGGGTGGACGTCGGCGTCGCGGGAGGCGTAGGCGACCATCGTCTCGGGCGTCCAGCCGATGTTGGAGAGCAGGTCCTGCCCGACGACGGCGCCGTTCACCTCGGCGGTGCACCACACGTCGAGGAAGCCCTCGTCGTCGCGCCACTGCTCCATCTCGTCCGCCGTCACGATCCACGGCCCGAGGGTGCTGGCGAAGTCCTTGCCCTTGCAGGGGCCGAGATTGACCTGCATCTCGCGGCCCTGCAGATCGCGGGCCGACCAGTCGTTGAGGATCGTGAACCCGAACACGACGTCCTTCGCGGTCGCCGGCGTCAGGTCGCGGCCGCGGGCGCCGACCACGGTCGCCACCTCGAGCTCGAAGTCCAGCGCCTGCGAGCCCCCGGGCACGGCGACGTCGTCGCCCGTGCCGATCACCGACGACGCGTTGGTGAAGTAGAAGGTCGGCGCGTCGTACCAGGCGTCCGGCACACCGCCCACGCCGTCGATCGAGCGCCGGACCCCGCGCACGTGCTCTTCGAAGGCCACGAAGTCGCGCACGCTGCGAGGGCGCAGCGGGGCGAGGAGCCGCACGTCGTCGAGGTCGACCGGCTCGTCGCGCAGGGCCCGCGCACCCACGTCGAGCGCACGCGCCAGGCCTGCCTGGATGAGATCGTCGACGGAGATGCCCGGCGGCAGAAGGTGCACGCCGTCCTCGGCGACGACGCCGGAGCGCTCCTCGCCGTGGAAGACCAGCCTCGCGAGCCGCACGTCAGACGGGCGGGGCCACGAACAGGCCGGGGTCGGGGTCGTTGAACGACTTCTTGGCGACGAACTCGTCCATCTGGTTCGCCGTGCCCCACTGGTCCTGCACGTCGGGGTAGGTGAAGTCGTACTTGCTCGGGTGCCAGACGTCCTCGTCGATGTCCTCCATCGCCGTCGTGTACTCGACGGTGTTGCCGGCGGGGTCGAGGAAGTAGGAGAAAGTGTTGTTGCCCGCCTTGTGACGGCCCGGGCCCCAGATCTTCTCGACGCCGAGGCGGAGCAGGCGGCCGGTGCCGCGCATGTACTCGTCGATGCCGCGCATCTCGAACGACGCGTGGTGCAGCGAGTGGTGGGGGCAGCGCGCGATCGCGATGGTGTGGTGCTGCGGGCTGATCCGCAGGAACCACATCATCTCGCCCATGTGAGGGTGGATGAGCTGGTCAGTGATCGTGAAGCCGAGGTTGTCGACGTACCACTGCACGGTCGACTCGGGGTTCGGCGAGTTGAACACCACGTGCGACAGAGCGACCGGGATCGACTCGCCCGCCTCGATCTTGCGGTGCTCCCGAAGGCCCACCTCGGTGCTCACCTCGACCGTGCGGCCGTCGCCGTCGAAGAAGCGGAAGCCGTAGCCGCCGCCAGGTGTGTCGACTGCGCCCGGCTCCGACACGAGCTTCACGCCCGAGGCGCCCAGCTGGGCGGCGAGCGCGTCGACGTCGGCGCGGTCCTTGGCGCCGAAGGAGACGAGGTCGACCCGCTTGGCTGCGTCCTTGCGGATGCGCACGGCGTACTGCTCGGGCGATCCCTCGCAGGCGAGGAACGACAGGCCGGAGTCGCTGGCGACCTCCGTGAGGCCCCACGTGTCCTTGTAGAACGCGACCTGGGTGTCGAAGTCCGGCACCGCCAGGTCGATGTGGCGGACGTGGGTGATGAGGCGGTCGGGCACGGGGCTCTCCGGTGGTGTGGTCGGCGGAGGGTCGGTGGTTGCGATCAGGCGGGCTGAGCGACGAGCTTGACGACGCTGGCGACCAGGCCGGGCACGTCGCCCTGCTCGTGGTCGAGCAGCCACTGGGCGAGCTGGAGGGAGGCCTCGGCGACGAACTTCGCGCGAGGAACCCGGCGGCCGTTGAACTCGTCCCACATCTCCTGCGAGGGCGAGTCGTGCTTGAGCAGCACCTCGGCGAGCACGGTCGCGTCCTCGAAGGCCATGGCGGCGCCCTGCGCGATGGTGGGCGGGCACACGTGCGCGGCGTCACCGACCAGGACGACGCGGCCGCGGTTCCACGGGGCGTCGAGCACGTGGTACTCGAACCACGTGTAGTTGACCTGCTCGGGGTCGGTGATGAGCGGCCGGATGTCGTCCCACGGGCCGTGGTAGGCCCGGGACTGCTCGATCATGATGTCGAGCCACTCCTGCTTGGTGAGCGTGCTGCGGTCCTGCGCCTGCTCGACGATGTAGGCGTAGAGCGAGTCCTCGCCCGTCGGGCAGTAGCCGGCGATGTACTGCGGACCGCCGTAGTAGAGGTCGGTCCGGGTGACCGACTCCGGGCGCGGGGCGAACACGCGCCAGATGCCCATGCCCACGGGCTTGGTCTCCAGCGGGATCCCGAGCATGCGACGCGTCCAGCTGCGGATGCCGTCAGCACCGATGACGACGTCGTAGCGGGCGGTCTCGCCGTCGGCGAAGTGCACGTCGACGCCATCGTCGTCCTGCTTGAGCTCGTTGATCGTGGCGCCGAAGCGGAACCGCACGCCCAGCGACTCGGCCCGCTTGACCAGGATCCGGGCGAGCTCGGGGCGGAACATGCCCATCGTGGCCGGCTGGTGCGGCAGCCCGGTCTTCACGTCGGGCATCTCGACGATGAGGGTGCCGTTCGGGTCGGGGGCGCGCAGGCCGAGCGAGTCGAAGCCGTAGCCCTGCGCCGCGCACTCCTCCCAGACGCCGAGCCGATCGAGGATGCGCAGCGCGTTGCCCTGCAGCGTGATGCCGGAGCCGAGCGCCGACACCTCGGGGTTGATCTCGGCGACCTCGACGTCGACGCCGCCCTCGGCGAGCAGGATCGCGGCGGCAGTGCCGGCGGCGCCGGCACCGATGACGAGGACGTTCGACACGGCAGGCATGCGTGCTCCTGGGGTTCGCGCGGCCGGCCTGGGATATGCCGGTCCAGTGAAGGAACCCTCGCGTCGTTCGGGCCCGTCCGGAAGTGGCGGAGTCGGTATGCCAGGCATCCGCCGCGCCGATGCTCACCGGTCGCTCATCGGGTGCGCCCCTCAGGCCGAGAGGAAGCCGCCCACCATCCTGCGCAGTCCGTCGACGAAGGCCCGTTCGCTGGACGGGCCGCCGCTGAAGCCAGGCCCGTAGGCGGTGCGCACGACGAGCGCCGAGAAGGCGACCTCGAAAGCAGCCCGCACGCGCTGCTCGGGATCCGGCTCGGCCGACGCCGCCCCCGCGTCCAGCAGCCTGGCCGTGAACCTGTCGCCGAGGTCGCGGACGTGGCCGCCGCCGCGCCGGTTGACCTCGGGGTGGACGCCTGAGATGAGGACGACGGAGCGCATGAGGCGGGCATGCCGGCGGAACAGCCCCACCAGCTCGCGGACGGCGCGGTCCACGGCCTCCGCCGTCGACAGCCGCCGCCAGGCGGTCGAGTCGTCGAAGCGCACATGCTCGGCGACGATCGCCGCCATGCCGTGGTCGTAGACGGCGAGGAACAGCGCGTCCTTGGTGTCGACCCGCTCGTAGAGCGCCCGCGGCGCGACGCCGGCCCGCTCGCAGACCGCCGCGATCGTGAACGCCTCGTACCCGCCGTCCTCGAGGATCGAGACGCCCGCTTCGAGCACCCGGGCCCACGCCTCGCGGCTGCGCCTCTGCAGCGGCGGTCGCACGCCCAGCTCGGGGACCCCCTCGGCAGCGCTCACCCGCACATCATCCCGTCCGAGCCATGCCGGCCCGCGCCCGGCTGTTGACACCGGGGGCGAGGCGGGCGCATCCTCTGCCGCAACCGTAACGCACACTACGGTATTAGTCCCGCGGCACCGGCACGCCGCGCGTCCCCCAGGAGCGAGCATGGGCAGCACCCGACGCGGTCGCGTCGCTGTGATCGGGGCAGGGCCGGCCGGCATGGCCGCTGCCCTGTCGATCCACCAGGCCGGCCACGAGGTGCTGCTGCTCGAGCGCTACAAGCAGGCGCGACCGGCCGGCAACATCCTCAATCTCTGGCCACCGCCCATCAAGGCGCTCGGCCTCATCGGCGTCGACACGGTCGACCTCGGAGCGCCGTGCTACACCGAGTTCCGGGCGCCCTCCGGGAAGGTCCGTGTCAAGGTCCTCCTCCCCGACGACGTCGTCGCCGAGTATGGCGGCGGCTTCATCGGGCTGCTGCGGCCCGGGCTCTACGAGCGCATGGTCGCGGCGCTGCCCGACGGCATGCTGCAGGTCGACCGCGACGTGGCGCGGATCGAGCAGGACGAGCGCAGCGCCCGTCTGCACATGGCCACCGGCGAGGTCGAGGAGGTCGACGTCGTCGTCGGCTCCGACGGGATCGACTCCCTGGTGCGCCGCACCCTGTGGGGCGACCAGCCCAAGCGCGAGCACAACCTGCACATCTTCGGCGGCTACACCTTCGACAAGCCCGCAGGCACCAGCCCGGGCCTGTGCGTGCTGACGCACAGCCGCACCGTGCAGGGCAGCTGGACGGCCATCCGGCATCACGGCCAGGACGGCTTCCAGTGGTGGGTGCTCGGCGCCTGGGACGCCCGCAAGGCGTTCACCGCAGATCTCAAGGACACGGCGGCGGCCATGGGCGCGGAGTTCCCGGCCCCGCTGCCCGCGCTGATCGCCGCGACCGAGCCCGAGCATGTGCAGCGGTGGGTGCTCCGCGACCGGCCGGGCCTGACCCAGTGGTCGAAGGGACGCGCCACGGTGATCGGAGACGCCGCCCACCCCACCTCGCCCTACGCCGCGTACGGCGCAGGCATGGCCATCGAGGACGGCTACTACCTCGGTCGCGCACTCGGCGGCGTCGACGTGTCCGACTACGCCGCGGTGCGCGCCGCCCTGGACGCGTTCGAGACGCCGCGGAAGCCGCACACCGCCGCGCAGGTGCAGCAGGCGTGGACGCTGGGGAAGCTCTTCCACCACGCGCCCGCACCGCTGCGGCCGGTCCGCGACGCCGTGCTCGACCGCACCCCCTTCCTGCAGAAGCAGGTCGGCGAGAAGTCGCCCGGCGAGATCGTCGGCCAGCTCGCCGCGATCGACGCCGCCGAGGCGTCGTTCCGGGCGGCCATGGCCTGACACCCGGTGCCCTCAGACGTCGAGGCCGTCCCCGAAGCGGTAGAGGGGCGCGTCGGTGTCGAACGGGACATCGGGGCGGCTGGCCGCGACCGCCGCCATCGACGACGGCAGGTCGAACGGCAGCCGGCCGCGGGCTGCTCGGTCACCCATCAGGACGTCGACGAGGACCTCGCCCTCGCAGCCGAAGTCGACCACCAGCCCGGCCGCATCGGCGGCGATCCCGGTGAGGATCGCCGGCCGGTCGAGGTAGACGTCGAGAACGGTCGGCACCGACCGGCAGAGCGCGCGGATGCGCGCCACCTCCGCCTGGGGGAAATCGAGCGAGCCGGCGTGGAAGAACTGCTCGAGGGTCCCGGGGGTCGACCGCGGCTCCCAGGGCGCAGCCAGCCGGACGACGGCGACGTCGGCCTCCTCCGGGGAGGGCACGAGAACGGCCCGGCCGTCGAACGCGTCCGCGGCGAATCCCTCGGCGTAGATGCGCAGCCCGCGGCGCAGGGGCAGCGCCGCAGGCCCGTCGTCGTTGCGCAGGACGACGCAGGACGCGGCTTGGGCGGAGCGGCCGGCTTCGCGGGCCTCACGGGCGCCGACGCGCAGCGGCGCGGCATCGACGTCGACGAGCGGCGACTCGAGCAGCCCGAGCCGGACCTTCTCCCGCAGGATCCGCCGCGCCGAGGCGTCGACGCGCTCCTCGGAGACGCGTCCATCGGCGACGAGGGAGAGGAGCACGTCCACCTGGTGCTCGCCGCCGAGCTGGTCGACGCCGGCGTCGAGCGCGCGCACCATCCGCTCCGCGTACGAGAGGTCCTCGACGCCCCACGGTGTGATCGTGAGGATGCCCCAGTCGCTGCACACGATCCCGTCGAAGCCGAGCCGCTCTCTCAGGAGACCGGTGACGATCTCCCGGTTGAAGGAGAACCCGACCTCGTCGAGACCGATCCCCACCGGGATGCCGTAGTACGGCATGAGCTGCGAGACGCCTGCGGCGAGCACCGCCTCGAACGGCTGCAGATGCAGGTCGAACATCCCGCCCGGGTACACCTGCTCCTTGCCGTAGTCGAAGTGCGGGTCCTCGCCGTCCTTCTGCGGGCCGCCCCCGGGGAAGTGCTTGGCCATCGCCGCAACCGACGACGGGCCGAGCCGCTCCCCCTGCAGGCCCTGGACGTAGGCAACGCCGAGCCGGCCGGCCAGTTCGGCGTCCTCGCCGAACGTGCCGCTCTGGCGCGCCCAGCGCGGCTCCGTGGCGAGATCGATCTGGGGGTGGAGGGCCACCCGGAGCCCGACGGCGAGGTACTCGCGACGGATCGTGTCGGCCCACTCGCGCACCAGGCCGGCGTCGCGGGCGGCGGCCATGCCCAGGGGCTCGGGCCACTGCGAGAACGGCCCGGCCAGGAAGCCGGTGCCCGGGTTGTCGGTGAACGAGTGGCGGGGATCGCTCGACATCGTGAACGGGATCCCGTTGTCGGCGATCGCCGCGGCCTGCACCTCGTTGTGCCACGCTGCCAGCTCGCGCACCGACGGCGCCGCGAGCACGTTGGCGTGCCGGACGCCGAGGCGGATCAGCTCCGCGACGCCCGGGAAGCCCCACGGACCGGGATCGTCCAGCGGGCCGACCTGGGCGGCGGCGTGGAACAGCAGCCCGGCCCGTGCACGCAGATCGAGCGCGCCGAGCAGCTGCTCGACGCGCTCGTCCTGCGGGTCGGAGGTCAGTAGCTGACCTGCTGGGTCGGCTTGGCCAGGCCGCCGTCCGCGTGCTGCTCGGCGATGAACGCCGAGGAGCGCGCGGCGAGCGCCATGATCGTCAGAGCCGGTCCCACGTTGCTGTTGGACGTGAACGACGCGCCATCGGGGATGAACAGGTTGGGGATGTCCCAGGACTGGTTCACACCGTTGACGACCGACGTGCGCGGGTCGTCGCCCATACGGGCGCCGCCGCACTCGTGGATCGACGCACCCATGGTCAGCGCCATGTTGATGCCCACCTTGAAGATGGCGCGCTGCACCGGGTTGTAGTCCGGCCAGACCTTCTTGGAGTCGAGGCCGAGGACGGACCCGATGAAGTTGATCTGGTAGCCCGCGTGCTCGAGCATCTGGCGCAGGTGCGTGAGCTGGTGCTGCACGAGGATGCGGTCGTTCTCGCCCAGCTTGATGCGGATGTGCGCCGAGGGGATGCCCCACTTGTCCTTGCGGTGCTTGCTCACTGTCACGTAGTTCTCGTACATCGGGAGCATCTCGCCGACGCCGCCGAGGCCGAACGAGGTGGGCACGCCCTCCGGCACCGGGAAGCGGCCGCCCGCGCCCTGGAATGAGATCCCGCGTGCGAAGCCGGGCTCCAGCTCCGGGCCGATGTTCTCGTACCGCGGGATGAGGATGCCGCCCGTCGGCGGGTAGAAGGGGTCGGGCTCGGGCAGCGTGTCGGCCTTCGAGTAGCCCGGGAACTGCGGCACGCCGCAGAACGCGAGGCTGATGGTCTGGTCCATGAAGTAGCGCCCGAGCAGGCCGTTGGAGTTCGCGAGGCCGTTGGGGTGCTGGTCGCACGCGGAGTTCACGAGCAGCCGGATCGACTCGATGGTCGACGCCGCGAGCACGACGATGTCGCCGAACACCCGGTGCTCGCTCTTGTCGAGGCGGTCGCGGAACACCGCGCCGTCGACGAGCCCCGTGCGGGGGTCGACGGTGATCCGCTCGACCACCGCGTCGCAGCGGACCGTGAGGCGCCCCGTCGCGAGGCCGGCGGCAACCCCCTTGGGGACGCGGCCGAGGTTGGGCGCGGCGTAGCGCCACGCGATCACCTTGCGCTCGGGCCAGCGCTCGGCGACCTTGTCGCGGAACTGCTCCTCGACGTCGGTGAGCATGGCCGGGCCGACGTACTTGCCCGCCGGCGGGTGGTTGACGCCCGGGTCCTGGTTTCCGTAGACGCCGAGGAACTCTTCGACGCGGTCGTACCAGGGCTCCATGTCGGCGTAGGACACGGGCCAGTCCATGCCGTGGCCGTCGCGGCTGGCGGCCTTGAAGTCGACGTCGGACATGCGCTGCAGCACGCGGCCGTAGGCGTTGAGGCGGCCGCCGAGCAGGCGGCTTCGCATCCACAGGTAGGGCGCGTCGCGCGGCGTGGTGTACGGGTTCTCCCAGTCGTTGACGAGGAACCGGTTGCTGGTCTCGCTGAAGAACGAGCGCCGCGCCTGCTTGTACTGGCCGCGCAGGAACGCCTTCGCGCGCAGGTCGAGGTCCATGCCGAGCTGCCGCGGCGGCTTGGGCTTCGGGGGCTCGAACAGCTCGGGCGTCACATCCGGGCCGGCCTCGAGCAGCAGCACCTCGAGGCCGCGCTCGGTCAGCTCCTTGGCAGCCATGCTGCCGCCCGCGCCCGACCCGATGATGATGGCGTCGTAGCGGCGCTCGCTGGGGCTCATGCTCTCTCCTCCTGCACGGGGGCCAGGACGCCGCCGGCGCGGTCGCTGGTCCACGGATTATTCGTGTTCTCGACATAAATCCGCTGTGCCCCAGCCTGGGGCCGGGCACCTGCGGGCGGCAAGGGGTGCGGTCGGTATGCCTGGCATCCGTCCGATCGATCGGTCGCGCAGCGGCGCTGGTCAGGCATCTGCGGCCTCCGGGGCGTGCCCGCGGCGCAGGACCACCGCCGGGGTGGCTGCCGAGACTGCGCAACCGATGCCGAAGACCACCGCGAGCGCCGCCAGCACGGGCACCATCGCGCCCGTGTAGGCCTGCCCCAGCTCCGACTCGCCCCCCGCCGCGAGCAGCGCGGCCGCGATGACGGCGCCGATGGCCGCGACTCCCACAGCGCTGGCCGCCTGGCGCACCAGGGTCACCGCCGACGTCGCGACACCGACCTCGTCAGAGGCGGCCTCGTTCTGCACGATCACGACGGGCAGGTGCATGAAGGAGCCGGCCCCGAGGCCGAGGAGCAGCAGCCCGGCGCACAGTCCGACGAGCGACAGCGACGGGAGGGTCGCCGCGAGGACGGCCAGGACCACGGCGGCGAGGGCGGACCCGGCCACCGGGTAGATCTTGTAGACGCCGCTGCGCGAGATCAGGGCGCCCGCCCCGTTGGAGCTGATGAGCAGGCCGACGACCAGCGCCAAGGGGACCGCGCCCGCCACCGTGGCGGACGTGCCGTAGTGCAGCTGCGTGTAGGCGGGCAGGTACCCGATGACGGCGAGCAGCCCGCCGCCGTGGACCACCGCGAGCACCAGAGCGCCGACGACGATGCGGTCGCGCAGCAGACGCAGCGGGAGCACCGGGTGAGCGACCCGCCCCTCCTGCCGGACGAGAACCGCGCCCGCCACCAGCGACACAACGGCGAGCGCCGCGACGGGCGGCGACGTCCAGCCGGCGGTGGGCCCCGCGGTGAGCAGCAGGATGAACGCGGTGAGCACGATGCCGAGCAGCACGGCCCCGGCCGTGTCGAAACCGGTCCCCGGTGAGCGCAGGCCGCGCGGGATCACCCGGAGGGACGCGACGAGCGCGACCGCACCGAGCGGCACGATGCCGAGGAAGCCCCAGCGCCAGCCGACGGTGTCGGTGAGGACGCCGCCGACCAGCGGGCCCACGACCGCGGCCACGGCGAACACCGAGGCCAGCAGGCTCATGACGAGCGGCCGCCGGCGGGGCGGCAGGACGTCGGCCAGGATGGTCTGCGACAGCAGCGAGGTGCCCGCCGAGCCGACGCCCTGCAGCAGCCGGGCGCCGATGAGCACGCCGAGGGAGGGCGCGACGCCGCACAGGGCCGTGCCCAGCACGAAGAGGACCAGCGCGGCGAGGAACACCGGCCGGCGCCCGTGGATGTCGCCGAGCTGGCCGAGGACAGGGGTCGACACCGTCGCAGCCAGCACGTACGCCGTCATGACCCAGGCGATGGCGGCGGCGCCGCCGAGGTCCTCGGTGAGCGTGGCCAGCGAGGAGCCGACGATGGTGACCTCGAGGGCCCCGAGCAACGACACCAGGATCAGTGTCGCCACGAGGGGGACGATCCGGGGCTCGCGCGGGGCGGCCTGCGCAGGGCCGAGGTCGAACTCGCCGGTGTCGAGCGCGCCGGCACGCGGCTGGCTCACGAAGCAGTGCCTCGCGGAGGGGCGCAGCGAAGGGGGCCCATGGGACCTCCAGAGGTGCGGGTCCGGATGCGGACCGGTGCAGCCGCGCGGTGCTCGGATCGGCTTCGGCTGCACCCGGAGAATACCGTCGATTTTCGACGTAATGCAACCGGGACGGGCCGGGTTCCCTCAGGATCCCGGCCCGTCCCGGGGCTCAGGCGAAGGTGTCCGAGAACTGCTCGTACGGCAGCGGCGGCTCGGGCACGAGCTGCTGCGCGCCGTCGATGCTGTACACGTACGACGGCGTCACGCACGGGCCCTCGACCGGCGGCAGGAACACCGGCTTGCCGTCGTGGCCGAAGTACATGAGCTTGCCGTCGAACTCGTCGCGGTCGTGCGACGCGAACGAGATCCAGTTCTCGTCGTACGCGGCGCGAGCCACCTCGTAGCAGCGGAAGGTGAGGATCCGCCACTCGCCGTCCTGCTTGACGAAGTCCAGGCCGTACTTGCACCAGACCCAGTGGGCCCACACCTTGCGGCCGTCGACCTCCTGCGGGCTGAACATGAACGACGGCACGTTCTCGGCCTCGGACTTGTCGGTGAGACCCGACTCGATGCCGGCCATGAGCCACATGCCCTTGGCGGTCGTGCCGTCCGCGGACACCTCGATCACCGGCGTGGTCGTGTAGTGCAGCAGCAGCTTGCCGACCGGGCGCGGCCGTCCCCGGTGGTAGGCCATCACGGTCTCCCACTCGGTGTAGACGCCGTTGTTGTTGTACTGCGAGCGGACCCCCGGGGTGCCCTTGCGCACCCACAGCTCGTCGATGATGCGCTCGTCCTCATAGGCGTTGTGGTAGTGCATGTAGCGGCTGAAGACGTTCTCGACCGCTCCGCGGTCGAGCGCACGGGTCGAGCGCAGCTCGGTCTCGGCGAGCCTGGCCTCGAGCGCCGCGATCCGGTCCTGCAGCTCCTGCTCGGTCGTCGTCATCTCGCGGTTCCTCGTCGACGGGAGGGACGGCGGGATGCACGCCCTCGGGCGGCTCATTATTTCCGCTGATTTGCGACAGAAGTCAAGAGTCCGAGAGCGTATCGACCATGACGTCGATAGCATCGCGCCCCAGAGGGACGTCACCACCAGGAGGACGCGTGCAGGCACCGCCCACGGCGCGCGACATCCTCGTGCTCGCCCAGATCGTCGACCTCGTCCGGGGCACCGAGAGCGCGACCCGCAGCTTCATCGAGGCCGAGACCGGGCTGGGCCGAGCCGTCGTCAACGACCGGCTCGCCGAGGGCATCGAGCTCGGTGTGCTCGAGGAGCTCGAGCCGGTGCACGAGCCGGGACGCCGGGGCCGGCCGTCGCGCTCGCTGCGCTTCCGAGCAGACGGCGGAGTAGTCCTGTCGGCTTCGCTGGGCGCCAAGTCCATGTACGCGTCGGTGTCGGACCTCGAGGGCAATGCGCTGGCGTCCACCGACCGCGCGATCGACGTGGCCGACGGCCCGGAGGCGACGCTGCGGGTCGTCCACCGCACGTTCCAGCGCCTGCTCGCACGCGCGGGCGACGGCGCGGAGGATCGCGTGTGGGGCCTGGCGATCGGCGTGCCCGGCCCGGTCGAGTTCCGCACCGGACGCGTGATCGCCCCGCCGATCATGCCCGGCTGGGACGGGTTCGACGTCCGGGGCTGGTTCCTCGAGAAGTACGGCGCGCCGGTCTGGGTCGACAACGAGGTCAACCTGATGGCCTACGGCGAGTGGGCGCGCGGCGTGCCGCAGGAGCGCCGCGACCTGCTGTTCGTCAAGGTCGCCACCGGGATCGGGGCCGGCCTGGTCACCAACGGGCACCTCCACCGCGGCGACAATGGCGCGGCCGGCGACATCGGCCACGTGCACGTCACCGACGACAAGAAGGCGATCTGCCGGTGCGGTCGCACAGGCTGCCTCGAGGCCGTGGCGGGCGGGTGGGCGCTGCTCAACCGTCTCGAGGATGCGGCCCGAGCGGGCAAGGCGCCCTGGGCGGCGCAGCGGCTGGCGGAGAAGGGCGAGCTGACCCTCGGCGACCTCGGCACCGCCGAGGCCCATGGCGACAAGATCGTCGCCACCATGTCGAGCCGCAACGCCCGGGTAGCCGGCCAGGCGATCGCGGGCGTCGTGAACTTCGCCAACCCGGGCACCCTGGTGCTCGGCGGAGGCGCCATTCGCGGCTCGTCGCTGTTCTTCGACACGTTCCGCGAGACCGTGCTGGAGAACACCATCGCGCTGGCGACGCGCAACCTGACGATCCGGACCGCCTCGCTCGACTTCTACGAGGGCGCGATCGGCGGGGCGCTGCTCGCCATCGACCATCTCTTCCGGCCCTCAGCGCTGCGGCTGTGGCTCGCCGACGCCGACCCTCGGGTCCGCGCCGACGAGATCCACGCCGTCGGCTGAGGTCTAGCGCGCGAGCAACGGCGCCAGCCTCTTCTGGACGTACCAGCCGCTCACCATCGTGCTCTCGGCCGGGTGCGGGCTCTGGTCGGACTCCACGACGATCCAGCCGGCGTACCCGTGCTCGTGCAGTGCGGACACGAAGGCCTCGAAGTCCACCAGGCCGCCCTCATCGGTCGGCTCGAAGAACCAGCGCTCGATGCCGCGCCGACCGCCCTCGGTGCGGACGAACTGCTCCGCGTGCGGCGTCATCGCCTCGGCCTCGTCGACGACCTCGCGGGCGTCCTTGAGCTGCACGTGCCGGACCCGGGAGGCGTGCCTCCGGTAGACGGCCACGGGGTCCATCCCGGCGACCGCGAGCTCCGCGGTGTCGAGGGCCAGGCCCACCACGTCGGCGTCCGTCGCCGCCAGGAGCCGGTCCAGGCCGTCGCCGAGCCGCAGGGCGCTGAGGAAATCGACATGCAGCGCCAGTTCGACGCCGAGTGCGGCCGTCCTTCGCCCCACCGCGTCCCACAGGTTCGCGAGCACCTCGATCTGCGAGTCGTCGAGCGGTCCCGTCTGCCACGCGGACCCGACCGGACGAACGACCAGGACCGAGCCGCCGAGCTCGCGGACTGTCCCTGCGAACCACTCGGAGGTCTCCGCGATCGGTCCGGCGCTGCTCGGGTCCAGGGGGTCGTGCCCGCGGCCCATCTCGACATCGAATCCGATGAACGGGTCGTACACGTAGCTGGAGATCCCGTCCAGCGCGCATCCCCGGAGCACCTCGCCGAAGGCGGCGACCGAGCCGTACAGATCGCGGATCTGACGTGGGTTGCCCAGCGGCTCCCACGCCCCGAAGCTCGCGGCGGTCAGCTCGACGGCGGAGAACCCGCTGATCGACACCGTCTTGAGAGCGCGCTCGTGCTCGCGCTTGCGGACGAACGTGTCGATGTTGGTGTCCCACTGGTTGAGGGCGTACGACCACCGGGCCGCGCTCATGCGCCGGCCCCCGCGTAGATGCCGTCGAGGACGTTCTTGGCGTACCAGCGCGAGATGGCCGTGCTCTCGGCGTAGTCGCCCCCGAGCTTGTCGGCCTTGTCGTGCTCCACGCTGATCCAGCCCTCATAGCCGTGGTCGCGCACCGAGCGCATCATCCGCTCGAAGTCGACGAGCCCCTCCGCCGTACCCATCTCGTAGAACCACTTCTCCGTGGTCACCGCGGAGACCTCGGCATCCGGGAAGAGCTTGTAGTCCTCGTTGACGTCCTTGTTGCGGGTGTCCTTGAAGTGGAAGCCGGTGACGCGCTCATGGTGCGCCTCGTACACGTCCACGGGATCGACGTCGGCGATGCAGTGCTGGGCGGTGTCGACGAAGAACTTCACGTACCGCGGGTCCGCGTACGCATAGAACGTGTCGATCTGACGCCGGTTGCGGATGCCCGCGTAGTGCTCGTGGTGGCAGGTGAGGTTGACTCCGTACTGCTGCGTCACCTCGCCCACCTTCGCCCACACGTCCGCAGCGTGCTTGAGCTGGTCGTCCGTGGGCCCGTGGTCGTCGTAGAAGCGCGACCCGGGCATCACGATGACGTTGTCGAGCTGGATGCCCGACCACCGGTCCATCGTGACCTTGAAGTCCTCGACGATGGTGGCGTGGGTCTCCGGAACCTCCGGCGCATAGCGGTCGGGCTCGTAGTAGACGCCGTGGAAGGTGTTGACGATGCGCTCGAGCCCCTGCTCCTGGACGAACTCCTGGTAGTTCGCCACCGAGCCGTACTGCTCGAGGATCTGCCAGTAGCGGAAGTCGAAGGTGTCGATGGCGTCGAAGCCGACGGCCGCGACCTGCCGCAGGAACCTTGTCATGGTCCGCCGGGACCGCCACTGGTCGATCGGGCCCGACGGGCTGTTGGACCGCCAGTGATCCATGTAGCTCCACTTGATGCGTCGTTGAGGCACGCCGCGGCCGCCATCCGTCAAACCTTCTCCACTCCTAGTCGGCGCTGGAGGAACCAGCTGTTGAGCATCGCTACCTCGGTGGCGTTGCCGCCCTTGTCGCCCTCGACGACCACCCAGCCGCCGTAGCCGTGCGCCCGCAGCGAGGCGACGAACGCCTCCACGTCCACGAGGCCGCCCTCGGTGCCGAGCTCGTAGAACCAGCGCTCGATGCGGCGCCCGGCACCGCCCTTGAGCATGGTCGCCTCGGCGCCGGGGGTGAGGTACTCCTGGCCGGCGTCCTGGAACCGGGTGTCCTTGAGCTGCACGTGGGCCACACGGCCGTGGTGGGCGTCGTAGAACGCCACCGGGTCGATGCCGCCGATCGTCAGCTCGGCCGTGTCGAGCGCCAGGCCTACGAGCGCGGGGTCGGTGGCGTCGAGGAGGGAGACGAGCTGCTCCTCGGTGTGGAAGGGCTGCAGGCAGTCGTAGTGCAGCGAGACGCCGACGCCGGCAGCAGCAGCGACCTCGCCCACCCGGTTCCAGAGCGAGCCGACAATGCCGGCGTCGCCGTCGCCGAGCGGCGGCGCCATCCAGGCCGAGCCGGCGGGACGGACGACGAGCTGGTCGCCGCCAGCAGCAGCCAGCAGATCGACGAAGGGCTTGGCCGCCTCGACGATCGCGTCGTGGTCGGCGGGATTGCGCGTCATCAGGAAGGCATAGCCGGTCTCCTCGGCGGGCTGGCCCGGGTCCCAGCACCACGAGGAGACACCCGAGATGCCGGCACGGCGGAGGAAGGCCAGCAGGCCCTCGGCGCTGCCGTGGTTGATCAGGATGATCTCCGGCGTCCCGAGGTTCTCCCACCGCCCACCCATGCCGGACGCAAGCTCGACGTGGTCGAAGCCCAGGACCGAGAGGGTCTTCAGCGCGCGCTGCTGCTCCTCGTGCCGCACGAACACGTCCATGCGCAGGTTCCAGGCGTTGATCGCGTACGACCAGCGCAGCGTGTCCTTCACAGCGCCGCCTCCGCCTCGCGCTGCGCCTCGGCCAGCACGTTGTCGATGTACCACTTGGCCAGGCAGGTGGCCTCGGCGTACGTGCCGCCGCCCAGCTCGGCCTTGTCGTGCTCGACCGTGAGCCAGCCGTCGTAGCCGGACGCCACGATCTCCTTCATCAGGGACGGGAAGTCGACGAGCCCTCCCTCCCCCATCGGGTAGAACCACCGCTCCACGTCCGGCGCCATCAGCTCGGGGTCGGGCGCAGTGCGGTACATGCCGGTCGTGTCGACGTTCTTCGTGTCCTTGAAGTGGAAGCCCGTGCAGCGGTCCTTGTAGTCGCGGAACATCTGCACCGGGTCGACGCCGGCGATGGTGTGCTGCGCGGTGTCGCAGAAGAAGTACACATACTCCGGGTCGGTGTGCTCGAAGAACAGCTCGAGCTGGGGACGGGTGCGGATGGCGCCCCAGAACTCGAAGTGGCACGTGGTCTTCAGACCGTGCTCCAGCGTGATACGGCCGACCCTGTTCCACAGGTCGGCCATGATCTTGATCTTGTCGTCGGTGACCGGCTCGGTCTGCCAGTCCGTCGACGACGGCATCACGATGAAGTTCTCGACGCCGGCAAGCCCCTCGATCCCGCGCAGCGTGTACTCGCAGTCGGCGACGATCCGGTCGTGGGTCTCGCGCACATGCGGTGCGGTGTGCTTCGTGGCGTACGGGTACGCCGAGAAGATCCCGGTGATCTTCTCGAAGCCGTTGTCCTGCAGGAAGTGCTCGAAGGCAGGCACGGAGCCGTACATGCCCTGGAGCATCGGCAGGTAGAAGAAGAACGTGTCGAAGCCCTGGAAGCCCAGGGCCGACAGCTGCTTGACGTACCGGTCCATGTACGTGCGGTTGAACGACGGGGGCAGCGGACCCTGAGGGGTCTCGGTGACCCAGTGGTCCATGTACGACCACTTGGTCGCCATGCGGGCTCCTTGAGGGATCAGCGGACGTCGGTCCAGCGCGCGCCGTCGGCGGAGCTGCGCTCCACCGCGTCGAGGACGCGCTGCACGGACAGGCCGTCGGCGAAGGTGGGCGACGGCTGAGTGCCGTCGCAGATCGAGGTGACGAGATCCACCACCTGGTGGGAGAAGCCGTGCTCGTAGCCGAGCATGTGGCCGGGCGGCCACCACGCGGCGACGTACGGGTGCGAGGGCTCGGTGACGAGGACGCGGCGGAAGCCGGCGTTGGCGCCGTCGGCCGAGCTGTAGAGCTGCAGGACGTTGAGGTCCTCGAGGTCGAACACCAGCGACCCGCGCGTGCCGTTGAGCTCGATGCGCAGGCCGTTCTTGCGCCCGGGGGCCACGCGCGTCGCCTCGAAGGTGGCGACGCCGCCGCCGGACAGCTCGCCGAGGAAGAGCGCGGCGTCGTCGACAGTGACCGTGCCGCGCTCGCTCGACGCGGTGCCCGAGAGCCCCACGTTCTCCGCCAGCAGCGGCCGCTCCGTGGTGAACGTGCGCGTGGTGCCGGCGACGCGGTCGACCTGCTGGCCGGTGACGAACTGCACCATGTCGACGATGTGGGCGCCGAGATCGCCGAGAGCCCCGGATCCGGCCGACGCCTTGTCGAGCCGCCAGGTCATCGGCGCCTCGGGGTCGGACAGCCAGTCCTGCAGGTACACGGCGCGGCCCTCGCGGATGTCGCCGAGCTCCCCCGCGGCCACCAGCTGGGCGGCGAGCTGCACCGCAGGCACCCGGCGGTAGGTGAAGCCCACCATGGCCTTCCCGCCCGACGCCGCCGCCGCATCGGCGGCGGCCACCATGGCCTCGGCCTCGGCGACGGTGTTGGCGAGGGGCTTCTCGCAGAGCACGTGCTTGCCCGCCTCGAGCGCGGCGATCGACACCTCGGAGTGCAGGTCGCCCGGCACACAGACATCGACGATGTCGACGTCGTCGCGGGCGATGGTGGCCCGCCAGTCGGTGCTCGCCTCCTGCCAGCCGTACTTGCGCGCGGCTGCCGCCGTCCCCTCCGGATCCCGGCCCACCACGACCGCCATCTCGACGTCGGCGGGCAGGTCGAAGAAGTGCGGTGCCGTGCGCCAGCCCTGCGAGTGCGCAGCGCCCATGAAGCCGCGGCCGACCATGGCGACCCGCAGCGTGCGGCGGTCGCCGCTCACGACGAGGCCTGCGAGAAGGCGGCGTCGAAGGCGGCGGTGGGCGCGTCGAACAGCCGCGAGCGCACGAACGCGAGCGCCTCGGGCGCGCCGACGAGGCGGTCCATGCCGGCGTCCTCCCACTCGACGGAGATGGGGCCGTCGTAGCCGATGGAGTTCAGGGCACGGAAGCTCTGCTCCCACGGGACGTCGCCGTGACCCGTGCTCACGAAGTCCCAGCCGCGGCGCAGATCCGCCCACGCGAGGTGGGAGCTGAGCCGGCCGTTGCGGCCGTTGCCCAGGTTGAGCTTCACGTCCTTGCAGTCGACGTGGTAGATGCGGTCGGCGAACTCGAGGATGAACCCGACGGGGTCGAGGTCCTGCCAGATGAAGTGCGAGGGATCCCAGTTGAGGCCGAAGGCCTCGCGGTGCCCGATGGCCTCCAGCGTGCGGCGCGTCGTCCAGTAGTCGTAGGCGATCTCCGACGGGTGGACCTCGTGCGCGAACCGAACGCCGACCTCGTCGAACACGTCGAGGATCGGGTTCCAGCGGTCGGCGAAGTCCTGGTAGCCGGCATCCACCATGGCCTGCGACGCCGGCGGGAACATCGCGACGTACTTCCAGATCGACGACCCGGTGAAGCCGATGACCGTCTTCACGCCCAGGCGCGCGGCGGCGCGCGCGGTGTTCTTCATCTCCTCGGCCGCCCGCTGGCGGACGCCCTCGGGATCGCCGTCGCCCCAGATGGCGTCCGGGAGGATCCCCCGGTGGCGCTCGTCGATCGGGTCGTCGCACACCGCCTGGCCCTTGAGGTGGTTGGAGATGGCGAAGACCTGGAGGTTGTAGCGCTCCAGCAGCGCCAGCTTCTCAGCGACGTAGTCGTCGTCGACCGCGGCGCGGTTGGGATCGAGGTGGTCGCCCCAGCAGGCGATCTCGAGCCCGTCGTAGCCCCACGACGACGCGAGGCGGGCGACCTCCTCGAACGGCAGATCGGCCCACTGGCCGGTGAACAGCGTGACCGGGCGGCTCATGGCGTGACCTCTTCCTGGGGTGCAAGGCGCTGGAGGGCGAGACGGATGAGTGCGTGCTGGCGGCGGAGCTGGTCGGACGCACGGCCGACGCCGTAGTCGCCCTCGTACTCGCTGGAGAGCCAGCCGCTCCAGCCATGCCGGACGAGCACCTCGAGGAACTCGTCCCACGGGATGTGGTGGTCCACGAGGTCGTCGTCGATCTCGTAGAACTTGGCCTGCACGTGGACCACGTAGGGCATGACGTCCTCGAGGTCCGACACCGGGACCACGGGCGTCAGCGGCGGGCGCGCGTTGCCGTCGCCCAGCCGGCTGGCCACGCCGCCGGTGCGGTGGTGCATGGACTTGTGGAAGACGCCCGTGTCGATGAGCAGCCCGAAGTGCCGGGTGCCCGTGCGCTCGATCAGCGCGATGTAGTCGTCGACGACCTTGGACTTGATGGTCGACGGCCAGTGGATCTCCGGGCAGACGACGACGTCGAGCTCGGAGGCCAGCTCCAGCACGCGCTCGGTGGCCGGGAGCCACACGGGGTCCGGCTCGAGGTCGGAGGTGACGACGCCGAGCTTCGGACGCAGGTAGCGGAACCCGAGCTGAGACGCGAGGCGCAGGTCGGTCTCGAGCTGCTCCACGGCCTCGTCGACCGTCATGGCCCGCCCGGGGAAGCGCCGGGTGTCGACCCACGAACCGAGGCAGGTCGGCGTCAGGCCGAGCCGGTCGTTGCGCGCGAACCAGGCGTCGAGCCAGGTGCTGCTGGGGCTGGGGTAGTTCTCGACGTGGGCCTCGCCCAGGATCTCGAGGCCGCGAGCACCCATCTCGGCGACGTCCTCGACGCAGTCGTCCAGCGTCATCGTGACGGCGAACTCGCTCGTGTAGCTGTAGAGCGAGACGCCGAGGCGGAGGTCGGGCGTGGTCACTGGGAGATCACCAGCTTCCGCTCCTCCCACCACACGGTGGGCTGGAGCTCCTCGGGGATGTAGGACATGCGCAGGCGCAGCTCGACCGCGACGTCGTGGAAGCCGACGGACAGCGGCTCGGACCGCGGGACGGTGAGCACCGCCGGCTCCTCGAGCGGCCACCGGGCGGACGCGTCCGCCCGCATGCCCTCGAGCGACCAGCTGCTCGAGCCGATCGCCCAGCCGATGTCCTCGGCCGCGAACCGCTCGCCGTCGACGGTCACCGCGGCGCCGTCGACGAGGCTCGCCCACAGGCCGCGGTAGTACGGGAGCCTGAGGCGCACCTCGAAGCCGCCGCCGGCGCGGTTGCGGAACCCGCGCGTCTGGATCATGTGCGTGTCGAGCACGGGACCTCCTGGGAAGGGCCGGTCGGGGTCAGGAGCGGCGCGGATCGACCCAGCCGGGCAGATCCCACGGCCGCGCGAGCTGCGTGCGGACGGCGTCGGCGAGGTCGGCCCGGTCGGGCAGCGGCGCCGCCCGGCCGTCGGACGTCCGGTACACGCGGCAGCCCAGGGCGGGCGCTGCGTCGGACGGGAACAGGTCGATGCGGCCCACCTGGAACGTGGGTGAGCCGGGGAACCCGAGCTCGGCGGCCTCGGCAGGTGTGCGGACCTCCCGCTCGACCACCGTCACCTCGTGGCGCCCGAGCTCCTCGAGCACCTCGGCGAGCAGCTCGGCAGCGTCGTGGTGCGAGGGGCAGCCCTCCCACCACAGCAGCTCGATGCGCCACTTGAGCGAGCAGCCGGTAGGGGCGCTGCGCGGGTGCGCCACCTCGTTGCCGGCCAGGACGGCGTCGAGCGCGTCGCGCAGCCAACGGGCGTCGAGCGACGGATCGCCGTGATCGGCGTCCGGGGAGCCGTGGTAGCGGACGACGCCGCTCGGATCGATGACGAACACCTCGGGCGTGGCGACGACGCCGTAGGCGCGGGCGGCCGACTGGTCGGCGTCACGCAGGAACGGGCCGGCGACCTCGCCCCGGCCCACCCGCTCGCGCATGCCGTCGACCGTGTCGAGGGGCGCCCCGGTCTCGTCGTTGCTGAGCACCTGGAGCACGCGCACACCGCGATCGGCGTAGTCGC
The DNA here is from genome assembly GCA_020161245.1 of Actinomycetota bacterium. Taxonomy (GTDB): domain Bacteria; phylum Actinomycetota; class Actinomycetes; order S36-B12; family CAIYMF01; genus Longivirga. The sequence continues at coordinate 39,931 of JAIUOK010000008.1, forward strand.
GAGCGACGGACTCGACCCGGTCGTGCCAGGCGAGGGCGTAGGGGCAGCCGTTGGCGGTGAACACCACCACGGTCGCGCTGCTGGCCGCCGGGTCGAGCGCGACGGTGCGTCCCTCGGCGTCGGGGAGCGAGAAGCCGGGCGCCGCGTCGCCGACGTCGAGACGGGTGCCCACAGCAGTGCCCTTTCGCCGTTCGTGCAGATGACGAGCATTCTTCTGGCGTTTTTCGACAGAAGTCAACGAGCGGGGAGTCCTCCCGGTTCGCATGGCTGGCATCCGCGCCATCGATGGTCTGACCCCTTGACCCTGGGGCGCCCTCGACGGGTAGACCTGGGCACCCCCATGAGGAGGCCCTGTGTTCTCACCCGAGTTCGTCACCGGCGCATCGGCCCATGCCGGCCGGCTCCGGATCGGGCTGCGGCTCAACTGGTTCCGGCCGCTCCCCCTGTCCTGCATCGAGCATCTGGAGGTGACCGACAGCGTCGGCCCTCTCGACGCCGGCGTGCTATCGCTGGATGGCCACGACTACCCCGTCGATGCCCTCGCCTCCCACGACGACGTCTGGTGGCACACCCTCTCCGACGCCTGGCTCGCGCTCCCGTGGGAGGACCGCGCGGGACCTCTCCGCGTGACGATCCGCACGCGTATCCCCCTGCTCGTCGACCACACCGGGTCGGCCGTCGCGGTGCTCGACTCCGCGCTGGTGGAGGTCGAGGCATGAGCGGCCCGCGGCTCGGCGTCATGTCGTTCAGCCTCGGCGGCGACCTCTGGCGGCGGCGCATCTCCGTCGAGGGCATGATCGCCGCCATCGCCTCGCTGGGACCGGGGCAGGAGCTCGAGCTGATCGGCAGCCATGCGCTGCGCGGATTCCCCGACCCGGACGAAGCCGAGGTGGCCGCGCTGCGCTCGATGATCGAGGACCACGGGGTCGTCGCCTCCGTGTACTGCGCGGATCTGGACCGGGCCCGCACGACCGGTGCGATGCTCAGCCCGCAGGCTGCCCTGGAGCTCGTCGAGCGCGAGGCAGCGCTGGCCCGGGCGCTGGGCTTCCAGGCCCTCCGGGTCAGCCCGGCTGGTCCGGACCTGGTGCCTGATCTGGCGCGGCTGGCAGAACGCCTCGGCATTCCGGTGCTCGTCGAGCACGGCGCCGAGCCGCGCACCGACCCGCACACAGCAGACCTCGTCGAGGCGATAGCACGCCACGGCGAGGGCCGCGTGGGCCTCATCGCCGACGGCAGCGCCTTCGTGCGGCGGCTGCCGCAGCCCTGGAAGCAGGCGTGCCTCGACGGCGGGGTGCCGACGGACGCGCTCGACCTCGTCGTGCAGTCGTGGGACCCCGAGCAGCCGCTGCCGGAGGTCATGGGGGCGCTGCACGGCCTCGGGCTCGACACGCTGCAGCTCGAGCTGTCGGTCTACGCGCTCATGACGACGCGCTTCCTCTTCCGCAAGGGGGACGTGGCCGGGCTGCTCGACATGCTGCCGCACGTCCACCATCTGCAGACGAAGTTCTTCGCCACCGGCTCGGACGGGGCCGACCCGTGCGTGCCCTACGACGAGATCGTGCCGCTCCTGCGCGACGCGGGGTTCTCCGGAGGCCTGCACGCGGAGTACGAAGGCGGCATCTGGTCGGCCGGGCTGGACACGGTCGCAGAGCTACGCCGCCACCAGGGCTACCTGCGCCGCCACCAGGGCTACCTGCGCCGGCTCTGGGGCGACGGCCAGGCCTGAGCGCTCAGCGGCGGGGCGGTCCGCGTCGGACCTCGCGGACCGCCCCCTGGCCGTCAGGCTGCGGCCGCCGCCTCGCGGATGCGCTTCAGGGAGGCTGCGCTCTCGGTGGTCGGGACGTACTCCAGGCCGATCGGCCCCGAGTAGCCCGACCGGCTCAGCACCGCGAGGCGGTCCTCCCAGTCGATCGCACCGCTGCCCGGCTCACCCCGGCCGGGAGCATCCGCCACCTGCACGTAGTGCACGAGGTCGCCCGCATCGGCGAGCACCGCCGCGACGTCCTCGCCCTCGGTGGTCGAGTGGTAGAGGTCGTAGAGGATCCCGAAGGACGGGTCGCCGACGCCGCGCGCCACCTGCACCGCCTCGGCGGTCCGGTCGAGCAGCGCGCCCGGGTGGTCGACGCGGGTGTTGACCGGCTCGAGCACGAAGCCGACGCCGGAGCCGCGGAACCGCTCCACCACCGGGATGAAGGTCTCGACCAGCTTGTCGAGGTTCATCGGCCGCTTGAAGCCGGGGAAGCCGAGGCCGGAGCCCAGCACGATGCGGGGCGAGCCGAGGGCGCGCGCGTTCTCGATGCCCTTCTCCAGACCGGCCCAGAACTCCGTGAGATCGGTGCCCGGCCAGGCGAAGTTGGTGCGCGGCTCGGCGAGGACGGACGTGACCTGGACGCCGAGGTCCTGGCAGGCGGAGGCGAGCGCCGGCACGTCCTTGTCGAGCGTCGACCACAGCTCGACGGCGTCGAAGCCGGCAGCGGCCGCGGCCTTGACCCGCTCGACGGGGTCGGTACCCGCCTCGGTGAAGAGGAGCTCGATGTTGGGTGAGAGCTGGAAAGGCATGCTGTCGTCCTCAGTGGTTCTCGGCGAGAGCGGCCACGATGGACCGCCGGATGAGGTCGTGCTGCTTGCGGACCAGGTCGACCGGGTCGGCCTCGTCGAGGTCGAGGAAGGCGTGGCCCTCCCACTCGCTCGACCAGTAGCCCTCCCAGCCCGCCTTCACGAACTCCCGGACCAGGTCGGGGTAGTCGATGGCGGGCTCGTCGCCGTTCTCGTCGATGTCGTAGAACTTGGCGTGCACGTGGACGATCTGGCCCATGATGTCGCCCCACTCGGCGACCGGGACGTGGCCGTGCATGTTGAACGCGAGGCGCGCGAAGGAGCCGAGGCTCTCGGGCTTGATGCCGCGGCCGTTGAGGTACTCCACGAACTCCGCGTGCCGGGCGTTGATGTCCTCGGGCTTGATCCAGATGCGCTGCAGCTCGGCCAGCCCCTCCTCGTCCAGGCCCTTCTTGCGCAGGCCGTGGAAGAGCGCGGGCGACATGCCGCGCATGGTCGAGGAGAAGTCGGCGACGAAGCCGAGGCGCGGCGAGCCGATCTCGTCGTACAGCTCGCGGATCGCCATCACCTGCGGCGAGTTGGGGCCGAGCGGTGCGTGCAGCTCCCAGCCCACCGTCAGGTCGAGCTCCTCGATCAGCGGGATGAGCCGGCGGATGAGGGTCGGCTTGGCGCTCTGGAAGCGCGAGAGCGTGAAGCCGAGCTCGTGGGCGGCGCGGAACTGCGCGGCCTGGAACTCGTACTCCTCGTCCTCGGTCATGTCGCGGTCGCGGCGACGGCCCATGTCGAGGTTGCAGCCGAACGAGCTCGGCACGAGGCCGTACTTGTCCAGCCCGTCGCGCCACTGGCGGACGAACTCGGGATCGACGGTCGGGTAGCTGCGCAGCAGCTGCGAGGCGTTGAACTCGACGCCGGGGCCGATGCCGGCCTCGGCGACGACGCGCAGCATGCCGTCGAGGTCCCACCGGCCGGCGGAGAACTCGCTGGTGAGGGAGTACAGCGTCAGGCCGAGGCGGATGCCGCTGCCCGGCACGGCGGGCGCGGCGGCGGACTCGAGGAAGGTGCTGGTCATGGTGGACGCCTCTCAGCCGGCGACGAGGGTGCGGTGGTTGGTGGCGTGGTTGGTGACGTAGACCATCGGCGCGATCTGCATGTAGGGCATGCGCATCGACAGAGTGACCTCGACGTCGACCTCGTCGCCCTTGCTGGGCGGCGAGTCCTGAGGAACGACCACGACGAGGCGGTCCTGCAAGAACCACAGCTCGTCCCACTGGTCGCCGAGCTCGTCGATGGTGAAGGTCTTGCCGTTGATCTCCGCGCGCAGCGACTCCTTGGGCACCTCGGCGCCGTCGATGCGGACGACGACGTCGCTCACGCTCGACACCCAGAGGCTGCGGTACCAGGGGATCTTCAGCCCGATCGCCAGGCCGTCCTCGCGCGCTGCGAGGCTGTCGGAGATCAGGATCGTGTCGTCGGTAGCCACATCAGCTCCTGCTTCGGTGATCGGCGAGCACGCGGCGCGCCTCGTCTGGGTCGGTCACGAGGTGCGACCCGGCCTCCTCGGCGCTGGTGCGCATGAGGGCCTGCATACGGGCGACCACGTCGAACGGGTCGTCCCAGTCGTTCCAGTGGAAGCCTTCCCACTCGCTGGAGATCGAGCCGGACCAGCCGGCGGCCACCAGCAGCCCCACGATGCGGCTCACCGGGACCGACGGCTCGTCGCCGGACGCGTCGATCTCGTAGAACTTGCCGTGCATGTGCACGGCCCAGGGCAGCAGCTCGAGCCAGTCCTCGGGCTTCGCGTGGCCGAAGAGCCCGGTGATGTTGACCGCCATCTCGATGCCGCGGTCGCCGGCGCCGTGCTGGTGCGCCAGGCCCATCACCTGCCGGAACCAGCGGCCATGCTGCTCCTCGGTCATGGGCGCGCCCTCGGCATCGTGCTCGTGCCAGGCCTCGACCAGCTTGCGGAGCAGCTCGTCGTCGACGCCGTCCCGGCGGTAGCGCGCCAGGAGGCTCTGGGGCACCTCGCGCAGCGTCGCGCCCCAGTCAGGCACGAAGCCCAGGTGGTGCGAGCCGAGCTGCTCGTAGCGCTCGAGCAGCGCCTGGATCTTCGGGTGCTTGGGGTGCTGGTGGCTGTGCACCTCGAGACCGAGCCGGACGTCGTGCTTCTCGGCCAGGGGCAGCAGCCGCTGCATGTCGTCGGGCGTCAGGCTGATCTGCACCCTGACGACCGGGAAGCCCAGTCGTGCCGCCGCCTCGACCTGCGGGGCCATGTAGTCGACCAGCTCGTCGTCGGTGAGCATGCGGTCGCGCCGCAGGCCGGCGTCGGCGTTGGCCGATAGGCAGGTCGGCACGAGCCCGGTCTCGGCGACCAGGGCCTGGAACCGGTCGACGTACTCGTCGGTGACGGCGGGAAACCCCTTGATGCTCTGGAAGCCCACCATCTCGATGCCCGGCCCGAGCCCGCGCGCAGCCGCTTCGCGCACGAGCTCCTCGACCGAGTGGTTCCGCGCGTGGAAGTCGCGGGTGAAGCTGTACAGCGTGACGCCCTGGACGGGCGTGCCGGACGCGGTCATGCGGCCGCCTCCAGGGTCATCGTCTTGCGGTCGCGCTCCTCGAGCCGGAGCACGCCGAGGTCGGTGGTGATGTAGGGGATGTACAGGCCGAGGGCGACGGCGACGTCGTGCTCGCCATCCGCTGCGACGCCGTCGGGCATCGCCCCCTCGACCACGGCGGAGTCGAGCACGTACCACCACAGGTCGTGCCGCGCGGCGAGGTCGGCCAGCGGGAGGGTGGTGCCGTCGCACGACCAGGTCAGCGAGGCGGCGTCCACCTCGTGCCCGTCGATGGCCCACGTGATGCCGGCTACCGAGGAGAAGGGCAGCGCGCGGTACCACGGCATCCGCAGGGAGATGCGGACGCGGTCGCCGGAGACCTCGAGGGTGCCCGGCTCGATCATCTGGTCGGGGAGCATGGGTCAGCCCTTCAGCCCGCCGGCGTAGCCCTGGATGAACTTCTTCTGCGCGAAGAAGTAGAGGACGAGGATGGGCACCATCGAGATGAGGACGATGGCGAAGATGAGGTTCCATTGGGAGATCAGGGAGCCCACGTAGTTGTAGATGACGACCGGCAACGTGGCCCAGTCGCTGCCGTTGAGGAAGATCAGCGGCGTGAAGAAGTCGTTCCACACGATGAGCCCGGCGAGGATGGCGACCGTTCCTGTGGCGGGCCCCATGAGCGGGAAGACGATGCTCACGAAGATGCGCGTCTTCGACGCGCCGTCGATCGCCGCCGACTCCTCGTACTCGTGGGGAAGACGCCGGAAGAAGTTCGAGTACAGGAACACCGACAGCGGCATGAGCAGGCCGACGTAGATGAAGGCCATCCCCCAGGGCGACCCGAGCAATCCCAGCCGCCTGGCACCGGTGTACAGCGGCAGCACCCCGAGCTGCGTCGGCAGGATGATCGCGATGAGGAACAGGTAGAAGGTCCGAGAGCTCCAGCGGCTGGTGCTGCGGGCGAAGACGTACGCGGCCGGCGCCCCGAGCGCGATGAGGCCCACGATCGCTCCCGCCGTGATGAGCGCGCTCGCGAGGAGCCCCTGGAACACCTGCTCGCTTCCGGTCGAGTCGGGCGAGAGCAGGAACTGGAAGTTCTCCGTCGTCGGCGGCTGCGGCCACGACAGGCTCGACGTGGTGAGCACCTGCTCGCCCGTCTTAAGCGACGTGACGATGAGCAGGTAGAACGGCACGAGCAGCGCGATCGCGGCGAGGATCGTGATGACCTCGCGGAGCAGCGTGAGCTTGGTGTAGCGGAACATGCGGGCTTCCTCCTAGTCGCGGTCGCGGGTCAGGCGCTGCTGCGCGACGGTGAACACGAGGATGAGCAGGCTGAGCATCAGGGCCAGAGCCGCGCCGAAGCCGAAGTTCCCGAACTGGAACGTCTGCTGGTAGACCTGGGTCGCGAGCGTCTGCGTCGCGCCCGCCGGGCCGCCAGCGGTCAGGGCCATGACCTGGTCGAACACCCGCAGGCCCTGGATCAGGCTGAGCGTCGTGGCGATCGCGATCGAGGGCTGTATCTGGTACCAGACGACGGAGAAGAACCGGCGGATCGGGCCAGCCCCGTCCAAGGCTGCGGCTTCCTCGATCTCCTGCGGCACTGTGGCGAGGCCGGCCAGGTAGATCACCATCGCGAAGCCGATGGACTGCCACACCATCACGATGAGGATGGCGGCCAGGGCCAGGGTGGGCTCGGCGAGCCAGTCCTGCTGGTACTGCTCGAGACCGAGCAGTGCGAGCGTCTGGTTGAGCGGGCCGTCGTAGGCGAAGACGAACTTCCAGATGTACGAGACAGCGATCGGCGCGATGACGACCGGCATGAAGACCAGCGTGCGCAGCACGTACCGGGACTTCAGGCCGCGGTTGAGCGCGAGGGCGAAGCCGAGTCCGATGACGTTGGAGAGGACGAGGAAGCCGAACGCGAGGATCAGCGTGTTCTTCAGCGACCCCAGCATCTCGGGGTTCTTGAAGATCTTCTGGAAGTTCTCCAGGCCGACCCAGTTCCACTTGCCGATACCGCTCCAGTCGGTGAAGGCGTAGAACGCGCCGAACGCGGTCGTCACATAGATGGTGACGATGACCAGCACGACGGCGGGCAACGCCCACCACCAGTGCCCGAACGAGAGGCGGTAGCTGGTGGCCTTGCCGCGGCGTCGCCTCGGCGGCCGGTCCAGCTGCGCTGCAGCAGCCGTTGTCTGCGTGGTGACCACGGACATGGACGATGCTCCTTGTCGGGCTTCCTGGGGAAGGGCGGGCAGGGGGGCGAGCCGACTCGCCCCCCTGCCCGGCCGGTGACGCGGGACCTGTCAGCCCCAGGCCGCGTCCATGTCGTTCAGCACGTCGTCGATCGACTTCTGGCCGGTGAGGAGACCGGTGATGCCGGTGCCGAGCGCGTTGTAGACCTCGGGGTTGGGCCAGCCGTCGGCCCCGTAGGCGATGGTGTTGCCGGAGGTCACCAGATCGGCGACCGGCGCGTACTGCGGCAGCAGGCTGCTCGCGGTGACCTCGCCGATCGGGATCGAGCCCTGGGCGTCGGCGATCTTCTTGGACTCAGCAGCGCTCACCGAGAAGGCGAGGAACTTCTGCACGAGCGACGGGCTCTTGGTCGCCGCGTTGCCGGCCAGGCCGGTGTTCGACGAGAGCGTCAGCTTCTGGGCGACACCGGCCGGGGCCGGTGCCGGCAGCACGATCAGCTTCGCGCGGCCGCCGGACCCGTCCATGATCGACTTCGCCGCGCCCGAGGGGGCGAAGAAGCCGTAGAGCTTGCCGGACGCCGCGCCGTTGGTGAGGGCGTCGAAGCCCGCGCCCGCAGCGCCCTTCTGGAAGCAGCCGGCGCCGTTGAGGTCGACGATCGCCTGGAGGGTCTGCTTCCAGCCCTCGGTGCTCGCGAACGTCGTCTTGCCGTCGGTGCGGTCCTGGTTCCAGTTCGGGTTGACGCCGTACACCGCCGAGCCGGCGATGCTGACGGCGAGGATGCCGTTGTTCTGCGGCGTCGAGCCGGCCAGGCCGTACACCGACTGGCCCTTGGCCACAGCCTTGGGGCACTGCGCGGTGATGTCGTTGATGGTCGACGTGGCCGTCACGTTGACGCCGACCGACTGGGCGAGCTCGTCGTTGAAGACCGAGCCGTTCACCTGCGACGACGAGGGGACGCCGTAGGTCTTGCCGTCGAGGTCGTAGCCGGCCATCTGCGACTCGGGGATCCCCGCGTAGACCGAGGAGTCGAGCGGGAGCAGGAGCCCGGCCTTGCCGAGCTGGCCGACCGAGGTCTGGATGCCGGAGCCGGCGTTGATCCAGAACACGTCGGGGCCGTTGCCCGCCTGCAGCTGGGTGGGGATGGTCTGGTCGGCCGCGGTGAGCGCGATCTTGTTCTGCTTGACCGTGACGCCGGGGTTGGCCGCCTCGAAGTCCTTGGCGAGCGTGTCGTAGTACGTCTCGTCGGGGTTGGCCTGGACGTACGTGAACGTGATGGTCTGCGGCTCGTCGCTCGGGTTGGCGCTGCCGGAGCCGCCGGTGCCGGGGGCGTCCTCAGAGCAGGCCGCGAGGGTCATCGCGAGGGCGAGGGGCGCGGCCGCGAGCAGCCACCGGCTGCGCCGAGCCTGGGAGTTCGAACGCGTCATGGTCAGCCTTTCGTGAGCCGCAGGTCGGGATCGGGCTCATCGCCGGGGTGGTTGGGTGTGCCCACTCTCACAGCCTTTCCGTCGCTAATCAACATAAGTTTGATGATGGTCGGCATACGCCGGACGGATACCTCGACCCCTTCCGGAAGCGGTAGAACCCGGGCATTGTGCGGTGAAACCGGGCATGTGCACGGGCGTGCGGCGGACGGTGCCCCCGGCTCGCGTCGGCTGCCGCCCCCCGGTACTTTTGTCGTAGTCCGGCAGAACCACTGCCGCGCACAACGCGGAGGGGGCACGTGGCCAGCGAGCGGACGCACTCCCTCTCCGCCGTGCTCGGCGCGGTCCGCCGCCATCCCGGCGTCACCCAGTCGCTCCTGATCTCCGATGTCGGGCTGGGACGCAGCGTGGTCACCGCGCGCCTCGCCGAGCTGCAGGGGCTCGGGCTCGTCGTCGAGGACGGCCTCGCCCCGTCGACGGGCGGCCGCGCTCCGCGGCTGCTCCGCCTGCGCGCCGAGGCCGGCGTCGTCGGCGGGATCGCCATCGGCGCCCTGGGCATGGAGGTGGGGATCGCCGACCTCTACGGGCGCACCATCAGCCGCATCGACGACCCCATCTCGGTGGCGGACGGCCCGGAGGTGGTGCTGGGCAAGGCTGAGGCCCTGCTCGAGCGGCAGCTCGCGTCCTATGCGGACGGGCGGCCGGTCTGGGGCATCGGAGTGGGAGTGCCCGGGCCGGTGGAGTTCGGCCGCGGGGTGCCGGTGGCCCCGCCGATCATGCCGGGGTGGGACGGCTATCCCGTGCGCGACCGCATCGCCCGCCGCTACGACGCTCCGGTGTGGGTCGACAACGACGTGAACCTCCTCGCCCTCGGCGAGCTGCGCACCAGCCACGGCGCCCGAGGCGTGCAGGACATGATCTACGTGAAGATCGGCACGGGTATCGGTGCGGGGCTCGTCTCGCGCGGGCGCATCCACCGCGGCGCCAACGGCTCGGCCGGCGACATCGGGCATGTGGCCGTGGCGGGCGCCGAGGACGTCGTCTGCCGCTGCGGCAACATCGGCTGCCTCGAGGCCAAGGCTGGCGGCGCCGCCCTGGCGCGCGACGGCCTCAGGCTCGCCGAGTCAGGCGCGAGCTCGATCCTCGCCGCCACCCTGGCTGCCAACGGCACGCTCGTCGCGGACGACGTCGTCGCGGCCGCGGAGCGCGGCGACCCGGAGGCGCGCGCCCTTCTCGCCACCGCTGGGCAGCTCGTCGGGACCGCGCTCGCCGGCCTCGTGAGCTTCTACAACCCCGCGCTCGTCGTGCTCGGCGGCGGGGTGGTGCGCTCGGGCGACCAGGTCCTCGCGGCCATCCGCGAGGCCGTGTACCGCCGCTCGCTGCCGCTGGCCACCCGCACGCTGCGGATCGAGCCCACCGCCCTTCGGGACGGGGGCGGGATGACCGGCGCCGTGCATCTCGCGCTCGACCAGCTCTTCTCCCACGACTGCGTCGCCGAGTGGGTGCAGCACGGCTCCCCGGCCGGGCACCCCGAGCTGGCCGACGTCCCCACCGAGGACCGCGCCGCCTGACGCCGTCCTGGCCGGCGGTTGGTCGGGTCAGGCGTCCGGCAGCTCGCGGCTCAGCGGCTCACAGGCGCGCACGAAAGCACCGCGCAGCCACTGCAGGGCCGGGTCGGCGGTCCGCGCCGGGTCCCACCAGATGGCTTCGACGAGCGGGGTGGACGCCGACTCGGGGATGTCGAGCACGGCGATGTCGTCGAGCGCCTCGAACCTGCGGGCCAGCCGGAGCGGGACGAGGGCGATGAGATCGGTGCCGGACACCAGCATCGGCAACGACAGGAAACCGTTGACGGCTGCGGCGACGTGGCGCCGGATGTCGAGCTGCTCGAGCAGCCGGTCGGCGGGCGTCACGATGCCCTCGCCGAACGTGCCCACCACGTGCGGCATCTCGGCCAGCAGCTTCACCACGTCGCACTCGGCCGGGTCGAGAACGTGCGCCCGGCTGACGACCGCGACGAAATGGTCGCGCAGCACGACGTCGTGGGGCCCGTTCATGCCGAACCCGACGGGTGCCACCAGCAGATCGGCCTCGGTGATGCCCGAGACGAGCCGCTCGCGCGGAGGCGGCGCGAAGTCGACCGAGATGCCGGGAGCCTCCTTGGCGAGCAGGCGGCGCATGGGCTCGTTGACCATGCATGTCGCGTAGTCGGACGCGCGCACGCTGAATCGCCGGTCGGACGACGCGGCGTCGAACTCGGCGCGGACGTCGAAGGTGCGCTCGACGTGGATCAGCGCCTCGGTCGACAGCGGCAGCAGGGTCTGGGCCAGCGGGGTGAGCTGCATGTCGCGGCCCACGCGCACGAGCAGCTCGTCGTCGAAGTGGCGGCGCAGCTTCGCCAGCGCGGCGCTGGTGGCCGGCTGGCTGAGGTGCAGCCGCTCGCCGGCACGCGTCACGTTCCGCGTGTCGAGCAGGGCCTGCAGCGTGCGCAGCAGGTTGAGATCGAGCCCGCCCAGGGCCATGCGGCAGCCTCCCGTGCGGCGCTCTGGGTGCGCCGACCCGGGCACCGTACCCCGACCGGGGGCGCGCGCGGCGGACCGATGCGGTGCCGTGACCGTCAGCCCGCCCCGCGCAGCAGCGCCTGCGCCGACTCCATCGTCCGCAGCACCTCGACCGTGCGCGCGTGCGGGTGGAGCGGGTGCTCGGTCCAGCCGTTGCCGATGGCCTCCAGGGCGCCCCGGAACATGGGCACGTACCCGGCGCCCTCCTGCTCGAAGGCCTCGTCGCGGATCTCGGGCGGCGCCGGGGGCCGGCCGACCGCCACCCTCAGGCTCGCAGGCGAGAACAGCCGCTCGCCGAGATCGATGCTTCCCTTCGTGCCGCCGATCCAGCCGCGCGGCGGGATGAACGACACGATCGAGGTCATCAGCTGGGCCGCGCCGCCGTCCTCGAACCGCAGCGTGATCGCCGACTCGAGGTCGACGCCGTCGTCCTGGACATGGCCCACGGCCTCGATGCCCACGACCTTCCCGAGCACCAGGCAGGCGAGGGTGATCGAGTAGACGCCCATGTCGAACAGCGCGCCGCCGCCCAGCTCCGGATCCCAGTAGCGCCGTGCCTCCTGCGGCACGGCGAAGCCGAGGCCAGCCTGCACGAGCCGCGGTGCCCCGATCTCGCCGGCGTCGATGATCTGGAGCGTCCGGCGCATGGCAGGGCTGAAGCTCATCCACATGCCCTCGAGCAGCAGGACGCCGTGCCCGCGAGCGAGCTCGCCGAGCTCGGCCGCCTCGCCGGACGTCATGGCGAGGGGCTTCTCGCACACGACGTGCTTGCCGGCAAGGATCGCCTCGCGCGCGATCTCGACGTGCGATGTGTGCGGCGTCCCGATGTAGACGGCATCGACCTCGCCCGACTGCAGCATCGCGTCCCTGTCGCCGAAGGCACGCGGGATGGCGTGCTCCGCAGCGAAGGCATCGGCGTTCGCCTGCGCACGGGAGGCCACCGCGGCCACCTCGCAGCCAGCGGTGGCGCGCAGATCCCCGACCGTGCGCCGTGCGATCCCGCCGGTGCCGACGATGCCCCAGCGCACTGGTGTCTGATCCACGGGTCCGTCCCTTCGCTGCCCCTGCCGACGGAGGCCAGTTTTGTGGTAAACCTTCAAAATTGGCAATGGCTCTTCTGGAGGCGAGATGCGCGACGGCGTGCTCGACGTGCTGGTGCTCGCGGGGCAGATGACCGCCGAGCACAGCAACCCCAACCGCAGCTTCCGGCTGCACCACCAGCTGGTTACCGCCGTGCTCGAGGCCACGGGCCGGTTCCGGGTCCGCGTCACCGAGGAGGTCCACGGGATCGGCCCCGAGATGGTCGACCCGTACGACGTCATCGTGGTGATCCACGAGGGCCGCGAGCACTACCACCGGCTGCCCGACGGGCTCGGAGCCACGACCGACGCGTCCCTGATCGAGCTGGTGCGCGACAAGGGCCGCGGCATCGTGTGGTTCCACAGCTCGTTCGTGCAGGAGCCGGAGTGGGGCTGGCCGCAGGAGTACGCCGAGATGCGCGGTGCCGCGCTGCAGAAGGCGCGGACGCTGCGCAAGATCCCGGCAGACGAATCCGTGGTGATCACCGTCGAGCCGAGGCATCCGATCACCAAGGGGCTGCCCGCCACCTGGTCGGTGACCAACGACGACCTCCTGGTGCCCGTCGAGCTGCTCCCGGGTGCGCAGGCGCTCGTGACCGTGCTCGACGACGTCGCGGTGTACCCGGCCGAGAACTGGCCTCCCGCGCACGTGCCCCTCGACGTGCCGGATGGCGGTGTCCCCGCGCTGCCGGGCATCGGCGCGCACCAGCCCCTGGTCTGGATCAACGAGTGGGGCGCCGGGCGCAGCTTCACCTGCACGCTGGGGCACGACGTCGACACGTTCCGGCGGATGCCGTTCCTGCCGCTGCTGGCCCGCGGGACCGAATGGGCCGCGACGGGCGGGGTGACGATCCCCCTCCCCGACCGCACCGGCTCGAACCGCTTCATCCCTTGGCCCTACTACTGACCGATCTGGAGGAGTGACGCGTCGGTATAGCGACGCCTCACCCATCCAGTGCGGGTACACCGGGGACGCGTTGGGCCGGATGCGGGATCAACGCTGGGAAAGGCGGGGCGGCTGCGCGACCATGGGGCCATCCGCCCCGGAGGGACGCCTCCGTCTGCCAGGGAGCCGCCATGAGCGCAGCCGAGCACGCCGACGGCGTCGTGATCCGCCGTGGCCTGGTGTACTCCCAGCCCGACGGCTACCGGCCGCTCGAGGCCGACGCGTACGTGCCGGTGTCCGGCGCGCGTGCCGTCTGCCTGTACCTGCACGGAGGCAGCTGGCTCACCGGGTCCCGGCGCGACGGTCCGGGCCCGGCCTCGCCGTCGTCGGACCGGCTCTTCTCGCGAGCCGCGCGCCTGGGTCTGGCCCTGATCTCCGCGGACTACCGGCTGACGGGCGAGGCCCGCTACCCGGCGCAGCAGAACGACGTCGCGACGGCGGTCGAGTACCTGGCGTCCAACCGCGACGAGCTCGGTATCGGCGACGTCCCTCTGGTGCTGTGGGGCTCCGGCTCCGGGGGCCAGCTCGCCGCCGTCCATGCGCTCACGGCGGGCGGGGTAGCCGGATGCGCGCTCTGGAGCGCGGCGACCGACCTGCGAACCCTGCCCGACGCCGCCGATCCGGCCGGGCCCGCGGCGCGCCTGCTCGGCGGGACGCCGGACCAGGCGCCGCTGCTGGCTGCGAAGGCGAGCCCCGCGGCGCACGTGCACGTCGGCGCCCCGCCGTTCATGCTGCTGCATGGCGACGAGGACTCCACGGTGCCCTCGACGCAGAGCTCGTCGCTGCATCGCGCGCTCGCAGCGCTCGGTGTCCGGTCGACCTACGAGTCGGTGCACGGCTACGACCACGCGTTCGCCGGCATGCCCGAGGGCGTGGCCGACGGGCTGGCCGACCGCACCGTGCTCTTCCTGCTCGGCTGCGTGGAGGACGCGGTCGCCTGATCCGCTGGCAGGATCGACGCCGTGCCGGTACGCCACCTCGTCGACCCGGAGTCGTGGGCCGCGTTCGAGTCGCTCCGCGCTCACGTGCCGATCGGCCCTGGCTCGGACGTCCCGCTCTCGGTCCGTCGCCAGATGTACGAGGGGATCATGCGCAACCTGTCGGCCGCAGAGCCGGATCCCCGCGTGCGATGGCACGACGACGAGGTCGGCGGCGTCGCCGTGCGCATCTACCGGCCCCGGCAGGCCGACGGGCGGCTGCCCGGCCTCGTCCACGTGCACGGCGGCGGCATGGTGGTAGGCAGCGTTCTCACGGATCACGCCGACTGCCTCGACCTGTGCGCGCGCCACGGCGCCGTCGTGGTCTCGGTCGACTACCGCCTCGCGCCCGAGCACCCGCACCCCGCAGCCGTCGACGACGTGTCGGCCGTGCTGGGGCGGGCGCTCGCGGGCGAGCTCGACGCCGTCGACCCGTCGCGGGTCGTGCTGCACGGCGTCAGCGCCGGCGGCGGTCTCGCCCTCGGCACCGTCCTACGCGCCCGCGACCGCGGCGAGGCACTGCCCGCCTCGGTCATCGCGATCTATCCGATGATCGACGACCGCAACGAGACGCCGTCCAGCCTGGCCGTGGACGACATCGGGGTGTGGGATCGAGGGCACAACGTCGAGGCCTGGTCCCTCTACCTCAACGGCCGCGAGGCCGATGCCTACGCCGCACCCGCACGGGCAGTCGACCTCTCCGCGCTGCCGCCGGTCTACCTCGAGGTCGGCACGTGCGACCTCTTCCACGACGAGGTGGTCGAGCTCGGGCGGCGTCTGCGCGACGCCGGCAACGACGTCGACCTGCACGTGTGGCAGGGCGCGTTCCACGGCAGCGAGGGCATCGCGCCGGATGCGGCGCTGAGCCGCCGCATCATCGCCGTCCGAAGGGCTGCCGTCGCGCGAGCGCTGCACGTCGACGCGGCCGGCGGCATCGCTACGCTCGGGGCGTGACGAGCGGCGCCCCCGGACTCCCTCCGGTCGACCTGCGCCCGCAGTCCGTCCTGCTCACACTGTTCGGCGACTACGTCGACGGCGAGGGGCAGTACGTCGCGGCGCGCGGCGTGCTCGACCTGCTCGATACGGCCGGCGTCGGCGAGCACGCCACCCGCGCCACGCTCAACCGGATGGTGAAGCGCGGACTCCTTGCGCGCCAGGCGATCGGGCGGCAGGCCTACTTCGGGCTCACCGCCTTCGGACGACGCACGGTCCTCGACGGCCGCGAGCGGGCGCACCTCTCCGAGCTCGTCGACGCTGGATGGGACGGCCGCTGGACGCTGGTGTCGTTCTCGATGCCGGAGGATGCGTCCAAGCAGCGCCACGAGCTGCGGTCGCGGCTGCTGTGGGCCGGCTTCGGCATGGTGCAGCCCGGGCTGTGGGCGGCTCCCCGCTCGGTCGACGTCGCCGACCTGATCGCCGACCTCGACGGGCGGGAGCACGTCGACGTGTTCTCCGGTGCGCCGCAGGCCCCGAGCGACGGCGCGGAGATGCTGCGGCGCGCCTTCGACCTCGACGCGCTTGCTGCCCGCTACGACGAGTTCGCCACGCGATGGTCCCGCCTCGCCCGGGCCGGGGCGCGCAGGACCCAGGACCCGCTGGCGTGCCGCGTCGTACTCAGCACCGACTGGCTGCAAGTGATCCGCGAGGATCCCCGACTGCCGCTGGAGTTCCTCGACCCGCGCTGGCCGGCTCTCGAAGCGGGCCGCCTGTACCGCTCCTTCGACGAGGACCTCCGCCCGCTGGCGGAGGAGCAGGCCGCCGAGCGCCTCGACGTCGTCGTCGGCTAGGCCTCCCGGGCCAGGCCGAGCACCCGGGCGGCGTTGTCCTTGAGGATGAGCGGCCGTACCTCGTCCTTGATGTCGAGCTCGGCGAAGTCGCGAAGCCATCGGTCGGGGAGGATCACCGGGAAGTCCGAGCCGAACATCACTTTGTCCTTGAGCAGCGTGTTCGCGTAGCGGACCAGCTGCGGCGGGAAGTACTTCGGCGACCAGCCCGAGAGGTCGATGTAGACGTTGGCCTTGTGGGTCGCGACCGCGAGCGCCTCGTCCTGCCAGGGGAACGACGGGTGGGCGATGATCACGGTGAGGCCCGGGAAGTCGGCGGCGACGTCGTCGAGCAGCATCGGGTCGGAGTAGCGCAGCCGCAGCCCGCCGCCACCCGGGAGCCCCGCTCCGATGCCGGTCTGCCCGCTGTGGAACAGCGCCGGCACCTGCAGCTCCTCGAGCACCTCGAGCACCGGGTGCGCAAGACCGTCGGCGGGCGAGAACCCCTGCAGCGTCGGGTGGAACTTGAAGCCGCGCGCCCCCGCCTCGACCAGCCGGCGGGCGCGCGCAGCGGCGTCGGGCCGGTGCGGGTCGACGCTCGCGAACGGGATCAGCACGTCCGCATGGCGCCGCGCCGCCTCGAGCACGTCCTCGTTGGGGATCGGCGCATGCTCGAGCTGGTGCTCGGCGTCGACCGTGAAGACCACGGCCGCCATCGACCGCTCGCGGTAGTGCGCGGCGAGCTCGTCGAGGGTCGGCATCCGGTGGTCGCCGGCCTTGAAGTACGCGGCCGACCCCTCCATGAGCGACGCCGGCAGGCTCGGATGCCCGTCCGCGCCCACCTCGGCATGGGTGTGCACGTCGATCGCGACGATGCGGTCGAGGTCGAGGGCGCTCATCGTGGCTCCTGGGATCGCGGATCAGCGGGGGAGGTCGGGCTCGGCGGCGCGCGCCGCGAGGATCTGGGCGAGCACCCGGTCGCGTGCGGACGCGAGCCGCTCGGTGGTCAGGCCGTCGAGCTCGGCGTCCATCTGCTCGACGACGGTGCCGATCAGCTCGTCGCCCCACTCGGGCTGGCCGAGCGTGCCCCACCACTCGACCATGGGCGGCCCGAGGTGCGCCAGGGTGTGAGCGATGCCGCCCGGTCCGCCGGACAGGTGCTGGCCGGCGAACGGCCCGACGACGGCCCAGCGCAGCCCCGGGCCCTGCGTGATCGCGGCGTCGACGTCGGCCACGGTGACGACGCCGCGCTGCACCAGGCTGTAGGCCTCGCGCCAGAGCGCCGCCTGGAGCCGGTTCACGACGTGCCCGGGGAGCTCGGCCCGCACGTGCACGGGCCGCTTGCCCAGCAACGCGTAGAACCCCATCGCCCGCTCGACCGCCCACGCGGCCGTCGCCACCCCGCCGACGACCTCGACGAGGGGCACGACGTCGGCCGGGTGGAAGGGGTGGCCGACGAGGAGGCGCTCGGGATGACGCTTGCACGCCGCCTGCATCGACGTCGGGGTGAGGCCCGACGAGCTGCTCGCGATGACCGTCGACGCCGGTGCTGCGGCATCGATCCGTTCGATGATCGCGGCTTTGAGTTCGGAGACCTCGGGGCCGCTCTCCTGCACGAAGACCGCCTCAGCCACGGCGCCGGCCAGGTCGTCGAACCACTCCAGGCGCCCGGCGAGCCTCTCCGCCGAGAGCCCTCGTGAAGCGAGCGCCTCGACGAGCCGGGCGTGCGCGCCGTCCCCCGGGTCGTGCGCGTGCACGACGTGGCCCTGCGTCAGGAGCAGCGAGGCCCATGCGGCGCCGATGGTGCCCGTGCCGACGACCGCGACCGGGCCGGTCACTGCCCGCCTCCGCCGGAGGCGAGGAAGAGGTCGAGCGTCGTCGGGTCGAGCAGCGAGTCGCGGCTTGCGACGTCGTCGGGCGAGGCGCCGAGCAGGATGCGCTTCACCGGGAGCTCGAGCTTCTTGCCCGTGCGGCTGCGCGGGATCGCCGGCACGTAGCGCACGGCGTCGGGCACATGCCGCGGGGAGAGGCTGGCGCGGATCTCCGCGGCGATGCGCCGCTCGAGGTCGGGCGCGGGCTCCGCTCCCTCGGCGAGCACGACGTAGAGGATCAGCTCGCCCGGGCCGCCCTCCGGATCCTCGAGGTGCACCACCAGGCTGTCGACGACCTCGGGGAACTCCTCGACGACGCCGTAGAAGTCGGCTGTGCCGAGGCGAACGCCTCCGCGGTTGAGCGTGGCGTCGGACCGTCCGGTGATGACGACGCTCCCGCGCTCTGCGAAGCGGGCCCAGTCGCCCATCCGCCAGATCCCGGGGTACATGTCGAAGTACGCCGCGCGGTAGCGCGATCCGTCGTCGTCGCCCCAGAAGCCCACCGGCATCGACGGCATCGGGCGGGTGATGACCAGCTCCCCGAGATCGCCCACGACCTCGCGGCCGAACGGGTCGTACGCCGCGGCTGCGACACCGAGCACCGCGCCCGACATCTCGCCGGCGTACACGGGCTGCAGCGGGCTCGCCGCCACGAGGCCGGTGCACACGTCCGTGCCGCCGCTGCCGACGTTGAGCAGCACGTCCTGGCCGAACTGCTCGACCAGCCAGACGAAGCCCTCGGTGGCGAGAGGCGCACCGGCGCAACCGATCTGCTCGACGGCCGCGAGGTCGAAGTCGCGCGCGGGCTCGATGCCGGCCTTGCGGCTGGCGAGCACATAGCCGGGGCTCACGCCCACGAGGGTCGCCCGCGTCTCGGCGGCCCAGCGCCACTGCTGGCCGGGGTCCGGGTGCATCGGGTTGCCGTCGATGAGCACCGACGCCGCGCCATGCAGCAGCGCTGAGATCACGGTGTTCCAGAGCATCCACGCCGTGGTGGAGAACCAGAGCAGCCGCGAGCCCTCGCGCAGGTCCCACGACAGGCCCTGGCTCTTGAGCTGCTCGACGAGCAGGCCGCCGTGGCAGTGCACGATCGCCTTCGGCTTGCCCGTCGTACCGGACGTGAACAGCACGACCATCGGGTGGTCGAACGGCACAGCCTCGTACGCCGGCTCTGCCGGCAGCGCGGTCAGCTCGTCCCACGTGGTCGCGTCAGGCACCTCGCCGTCGCCGTAGGGAACGACGACGACGTGCTCGACCGTGGGCAGCCCGGCGCGGATCTCGGCCACCTCGGCGGTGCGGTCGATCGCCTTCTCGCCGTATACGTACCCCGGCACGACGAGGAGCACCTTCGGATCGATCTGCGAGAACCGGTCGACGATCGCCCGGTGACCGAACTCCGGCGCGCAGCTCGCCCACACCGCGCCCAGGCTGATGGTCGCGAGATAGGCGATCGCCGTCTCGGTGATGTTGGGCAGGTAGGCCACGACGCGGTCGCCCTTGCCGACGCCGAGCCGCTGCAGCCCTGCACGGGCCCGCGCCACCTGCTCGGCCAGCTGGCCGCGGGTCGTCTCGCGCGGCCCGCGGGTCTGCGAGCGCTCGATGAGCGCCAGACCCTGCGGATCTCGCCACGCACCGACCGCGTGCTCGGCGTAGTTGAGGGTGGCTCCCGGGAACCACTGCGCACCGGGCATGGCCGCGTCGCCGAGCACCGCGGTGTGCGGGGAGTGCGCGAGCACCCCGAAGTAGTCCCAGATGCTCTGCCAGAAGGCGTCGAGGTCGTCGACCGACCAGGCGTAGAGGTCGTCGTAGCCCTCGAAGGACAGACCCCGCTCCGACTCGAGCCAGCGCAGGTAGTCGCCGATCACCGAGCGCTCGCGCGCCCACTCCGGCACGGGGCGGATGACGGCGCCCTCCTCCACCGCGGTCACGGGGCGCCCTCGACCCGCACCTTGGCGCCGCGGCCCTCGAGGAACGCCTGCATGCGGGCCTGCGCGTCGTCGGAGCTCGAGGCCACGGCGGCCATGAGCGACTCGAGGAGGTAACCCTCGTTCGGCGCCACCTCCGCGATCCGCGGCAGGGCCTGCAGGACGGCGAACGCCGTGACCGGCGCGACGGCCGCGGCTTTGCGCGCGAGCTCGAGGGCCTTGTCGAGCGCCTCGCCCTCGCCGACGAGGTACTGGGAGATGCCGGCCTCGTGGCCCTCGGCGGCGGTATAGACGCGGCCCGTCAGCATGAGGTCGGTCATCCGAGGCACGCCGATGAGGCGCGACAGCCGGACCGAGCCGCCGCCGCCCAGGAACAGGCCCCGCTGGCCCTCGGGCAGCGCGTAGAACGCCGACGGCTCGGCGACGCGGATGTGGGTAGCGCTCGCGATCTCCAGGCCGCCTCCGATCACCGCGCCGGCGAGCGCCGTCACGACGGGCAGCCCGGCCTGGCCGATCGTCGTGGTGACGCGGTGCCACATCCGGCTGTGGTGCATGCCGGCCTCGGCGTCGGTCGCGCTCAGGTCGGACAGGTCGAGACCGGCGCAGAAGTGCGGCCCGCGGCCCGCCAGCACGACCGCCCGGACGCCGTCGGGCGGCGCGAGGAAGAACGACTCGAGGCCCAGCAGCGTGCGGGTGTCCATGGCGTTGCGCTTGGGCTCGCGGTCGATGAGGACGACCGCGACGTCGCCCCGGACGTCGACGGTCAGGGTGTCGGGCAGCTCGGCAGGCATGCGACGACGTTAGACATCCCCACTACTGCCGTCAAGACAGTGTCGTACGACGATCACGCCGGGACGACGGCCGCACGGCACAGCGACCACAGCTCCTCGACATCGGCGAGCTCGGTCGCCTCGGCGCCGATCGAGACCCGCACCGTCCAGCGGCCGCCGATCACCGCGGGGGTCACGAACGCCCGCCCCGTGGCGTTCACGCGCTCGCACCACGCGAGGGTGTGCTCGTCGAGCACCTCGCCCTCGAGCGGCGCCCCGTCGACGACCGGGATGTGGCGCAGGCACACCGTCTGCAGCGGCACGGGGGCGACCACCTGCCATCCGGGCTCCGACTCCGCCTGCTCGCGAAGCCACTGCGCGTTGGCCAGGTCGCGCCGCAGCCGCGCGCGGATCGCCTCGGCGCCGTCGAGACGCAGGTGGAACCACAGCTTGAGCGCGCGGAACCGGCGCCCGAGCGGGATGCCCCAGTCCTTGTACTGCGTGACCTCGCCGTCGACCGCCGACCGCAGGTACGACGGGTTCGTCGACATCACGCGCACGAGGTGCTCGACGTCGCGGACGTAGAGCAGCGACGTGTCGAGGATCGTGCCCATCCACTTGTGCGGGTTCCACCCCAGCGAGTCCGCGCCCTCGACGCCGTCGAGCATCCAGCGGCACTCGGGCAGCAGCATCGCCGAGCCCGCCATCGCGGCGTCGACATGCACCCACGCGCCGTGCTCGCGGGCCGCCTCGACGATCGCTGCGACGTCGTCGACCGCAGTGGTGCCCGTGGTGCCGACAGACGCGACGACGGCAGCCGGCCGGCGTCCTGCGGCGACGTCGTCGGCCATGGCCCGGCGGAGCGCGTCGACGTCCATCGCGAACGTCGCCGGGTCGACGTCGATCATCCGCAGATTGTCGCGCCCGAAACCCGCGAGCAGCACGGCCTTAGGCGTCGACGAGTGCGCCTGGGTGGACGTGTAGACGACGAGCGGCGCAGGCTCGGCCTGCAGGCCGCCGCGCGTCTCCGACAGCCCGCTCGCCCGCTCGCGCGCGGCCAGCATCGCGACGAGGACACCGGTGGACGCCGTGTCGTGGATGGCACCGTGCCACGCGTCGGACAGGCCGGTGAGCTCGCGCAGCCAGTCGGTGACGACCTCCTCCACCTCGGTGAGCGCAGGCGCCGACTGCCAGGTGATGCCGAGGGCGCCGAGCCCGGACGACGCCAGGTCGCCGAGCACCGAGGCGAGCGAGGCGTTGGACGGGAACCACGCGAAGTAGCCCGGATGCTGCACCTGGGTGAGACCGGGCACGACGACGTCGGACAGATCGCGCAGCAGGTCGTCGAACGCCTGGGGCTGCTCGGGCGGAGCGGTCGCAAGGGCGTCGCGCACCTGGCCCGGGGCGACGGTGCTGCGCACCGGCAGATCCGGGACACGGGCCCGGAAGTCGGCGATCCAGTCCACGAGCTCGTGGGCGGCTGCCCGGAACTCCTCCGGCTGCACGGTGCCTCCTCGCCTCGGCGTCGCCCCATCCTGGCCGACGCAGCGGATCGGCGAGCAGCCCGGTCCTCGGCGGCGCCGGACGCGGGCACCCGGTCGGGCGCACCCCGGTCGACTCCGGCACGCCGGAGGTCCACACTCGCCTCCGGGGGGCTTTCGGGCAGGGGGTTGCCGGCATGTCCCGGTGGCGGTTGAGCGCCGCGGGACGGATCGTCGCGGTCTACCTCGTCGTGTCCGTCCTCTGGATCGTGCTGTCCGACCAGATCGTGGCGGCCGTCGTGAGCGAGGGCTCCGAGCAGGTCGTCCAGAGCTACAAGGGCATCGCGTTCGTCCTGGTCACGGCCGCGCTGATCTACGCCCTCATCCGGCAGCACTCCAAGCGGCTCGAGGCCGAGGCCCAGCGCGTGGAGGACGCCTACGACCAGACCCTGCTGGGCTGGGCCGCGGCGCTCGACCTGCGCGACCGCAGCACCGCGCAGCACACCGAGCGGGTCACGCTGCTCACCGTCTCGCTGGCGCGACGGATGGGAGTCGGCCACGACGAGCTGATGCGCGTGCGACGGGGGGCGCTGCTCCACGACATCGGCAAGATGGGCGTGCCCGACGCGATCCTCACCAAGCCTGGTCCGCTCACCGACGACGAATGGGTCCAGATGCGCCAGCACCCCGCGCTCGCGCTGCGGTTCCTCGACGGCATCGAGTACCTGCGCGACTGCCTCGACATCCCCTCCTGCCACCACGAGAAGTGGGACGGCAGCGGCTACCCGCGCGGGCTGTCCGGCGCGCAGATCCCGCTGCAGGCGCGGATGTTCGCCGTCGTCGACGTCTACGACGCCGTGACCTCGAAACGCCCGTACCGCGAGCCGATGCCGCGCGACGAGGCGCTCGACCTCATCCGCCAGGGCAGCGGCAGCCACTTCGACCCCGACGTCGTCGAGCAGTTCGTCGGCCTCGTGACGGAGGGCCCGGCGCTGGCGGCAGGGCCCCTCGGCCGCGACTGAGCGCAGCCCCGCTCACCACGGCGCCCGCCGACCTGGCGAGACGACGGCACCGGGTGCGCCGTACCGGCGGTTGGCTGCCGGGCGCGATCGGACATGATGCTCGGCAAGCACCGAGCCGACGAGGAGCACCGATGACCTGGCGCATGCCTGCCGAGTGGGAGGCGCACGAGCGCACCTGGATGGCGTGGCCCACGACCGGCTACACCCTCGGCGACGACGAGGCCGACGCCGACGAGGCCCGGCGCACCTGGGCCGCGGTCGCCAACGCCATCGTCCCGTTCGAGCCGCTCACCATGGTGGTGGCGCCGGACGACGTCGACGTCGCCCGGACCCACCTCGACCCCCGGGTCGAGATCCTCGAGGCGCCGCTCGACGACGCCTGGATGCGCGACATCGGCCCCACCTTCGTTCGGGGGGCCGACGGCGCACTGGGCGCGGTCGACTGGGTGTTCAACGGCTGGGGCGCGCAGTCGTGGGCCTCCTGGGAGCACGACTCCCGGATCGGGCGGGCGGTCGCGGCTGCGTCCGGCGTCGGCGTCGTCGCTTCGGAGATGATCAACGAGGGCGGCGGCATCCACGTCGACGGCGAGGGCACCGTGCTGGTCACCCGCACCGTGCAGCTCGGCGAGGGCCGCAACGCGCACTGGACCCAGGAGCAGGTCGAGGACGAGCTGCGCCGCACGATCGGCGCCGAGCGGTTCGTGTGGCTCGAGCGCGGCCTGACCCGCGACTACGACGAGTTCGGCACCCGCGGCCACGTCGACATCGTGGCCTGCTTCAGCGAGCCGGGGACGGTGCTCGTCCACGAGCAGCGCAGCCCCGAGCACCCGGACTTCGAGGTCAGCCGCGAGGTGCGCGCGCTCATGGAGGCCGAGGGCTTCCGGGTGGTCGGCGTCCCCGCCCCGGACACCCTGAAGGACGACGAGGGCTGGGTCGACTACTCCTACATCAACCACTACGTCTGCAACGGCGCGGTGATCCTCTGCGCTTTCGACGACCCCGGCGACGAGCGCGCTGCCGCGATCCTGCGCGAGGCCTACCCGGGCCGCGAGATCGTCCTGGTCGACGCCCGTCCGCTGTTCGCGCGCGGCGGCGGCATCCACTGCATCACGCAGCAGCAGCCGAAGCCCGAACCCGCCGCCTGAGGCGGTTCTACGATGTCCGGGCACGACGACGTGCACCGGTGACTCGGAGGAATCTTGTGACCGACAACGCGACCGCAGCCGCCCCGACCCCCGTGACCTGGCCGGCGCACGACCCCGCCACCTACCGCGCCGTGCCGGCGTCGTCGGCCCCTCTCGACCGCGGCAAGGTCGAGTCGCTCCTTGCCGCCGAGTGGGAGCGGTTCGAGAAGGTGACCCCCAGCTCGGGCGCCCACCACGCCCGCGCGCTGGGCTCGCTGCCCCTCGGCGTCCCGTCGTCCTTCCAGCACTGGGACCCGTACCCCGTCGCCATCACCAGCGCCAAGGGCGCATGGCTCAACGACGTCGACGGCCGCCGCGTGCTCGACCTGTCGATGGGCTTCGGCGCGATGCTGGCCGGCCACCTGAACCCGAGCGTCGTGGCCGCCGTCGGCAAGGCCCTGGAGACCGGCACGCTGTTCGTCACGCCGTCGCCTTCGGCTACCGAGGCCGCCGAGCGGTTCCAGCGCCGGTTCCACCTCGACCAGCTGCGCTTCGCCAACTCGGGCACCGAGGCCACGATGTACGCGCTGCGGATGGCCCGCGCGTTCACCGGCCGCAAGGCGATCATCAAGATCGAGGGCGGCTACCACGGCGGCTACGACGCCCTCCAGGTGTCGGTGAAGCCCGACGTCGCCGACGCAGGCCCGGAGGAGGCGCCGACCCCGGTCACGCCGTTCGAGGTCGAGGCCGGCACGGTCCACGTCGTCCCCTACAACGACCTCGGCCGTCTCGAGCAGCTCTTCGCCGAGCACGGCGCCGAGGTGGCGTGCGTGTTCATGGAGCCGGTGCTCGAGAACATCGGCATCGTCGTCCCGGACGAGGGCTACCTCGCCGGCGTCCGCCGTCTCTGCGACGTCCACGGCGCGCTGCTCGTCTTCGACGAGGTCAAGACCGGCCTCACCGCCGGCGCGCACGGCGCCTCGCAGCGCCTCGGCGTCACGCCGGACCTGGTCGCGCTGGCCAAGAGCATCGGCGGCGGCCTCCCGCTCGCCGCGTTCGGCGGGCGCGCCGAGGTCATGGCCACCGTCACCGACGGCCGCATGCCGCACTTCGGCACCTACAACGGCAACCCGCTGGTCATGGCGGCGGCCGTCGCGATCGACGAGATCGCCACCGACGAGGCGCTGTCGGCCGCCGAGGGCCTCAACATCGACGCCCTCGAGCAGATGAACGGCATCATCGCCGACCACGAGCTGCCCGCCCACACGGTCGGCTTCGGCGTGAAGGGCGCGGTCACCTGGGCCGCGACTCCGGTCCGCAACTACCGCGACTACAAGCGCACCGACTTCGGTGTCGCCGAGCTCTCGTGGCTGTGGGGCGTCAACCGCGGCGTGCTCACCCCGCCCGGGCTCGACGAGCAGTGGCTGGTCTCGCTGGCGCACACCGCCGACGACATGGCCATCCTGGTCGGCGAGTTCCGCGAGCTGGCCGAGGCGCTGCGCGCCTGATCGCTGCACGTCGGAGGGGCCGCACCACCAGGTGCGGCCCCTCCGCATGTCAGGTCAGACCGGTTCGAAGGTGCGCTCGGCGAGACTGCCGACGTACTGCGTCAGGGCGCCGTCGATGCCGCCGCCGACCAGGCCCCCCACCACGGGGATCGCCCGCACCATCGAGAACGCCAGCCGCTTGCCGCCGTACTTCGCGACGAGGAACAGGCTGGCCCGACGGTTGATCTCGCGGACCACCGGCACGGGCAGGCGGCTGATCGTCGCGTGCGGCCCGTCCTCGTCGATCGGCACGCCGAGCTCGCCGAGCACCTTGTCGGCATCGGCGGCCGCGACGGTCAGCAGGATCGATGCCTGCGTCCGCGGGTCGTCGAGGTCGTGGCCGCGCACGTGCGCGATCGCCCCCACCATGCGCGCGTTGACCACGAGGTTGCTCGCGACGTTGGCCGGGAACGTGAGCGGCAGAGCGAGGAACCCCCCGAGGCCGGTGAGGAAGCCGGCGCTGCCCGTGGTCAGCACCGACTCGCGCACGATGCGGTCGATGGCGGCGTCGACGTCGCCCTCGTCGTCGAGGCGCGCCGCACCGTACGCCGCCGATCCCACGATCGGGCCGGCCCCGTGATCGACCACGTCGAGGACGATCTGCTGCAGTTTCTGCTCGAGCCGCAGGAAGACGGACTCGGACCCCTCGCCGCCGGGGCTGCTCTCGATGATCTGCGCGGCCATGCTCGTCTCCCCCGGTCTTGCGGCAGCTGCGCCGCCGCTCCTCTCCGGAGGATGGCACAGGACGAGCGGGACGGGGTGCCCCTCGGGCCGAGGCCACCTGGACGAGGGGATCAGCGGCCGGCAGCCGGATTCCTGAGCGCCGTCCGGCGGTGTCGCAGCGGCCAGCGCCGGGTGCCCGGCGCGGTCCATCTGTCGGCCTGGCCGCCTCTCGACTCCTCGCGTCGGACTGCGACCGGCTCGCCGACAGCGGCGGGCTCGCCCCCCGTGCGTCGGTCGGCGGCCCTGTCCGCGGCGCGGCGGCGCGCGGCAGCCGTCACGAGCGGGCTCCCACCGCCGACCGGAGCTGCTCGCGGTAGGGGCGCCCCGTCCAGCACATCTCGGGGTGGGACACGAGCCGGTCGGCCTTCAGCTCCCAGTGGCGCAGGCCGCGCGCGGCGACCACCGCGACGCGCCGTCCGACCGAGAGCCCGGCGGCGGCGGCCAGCGCGAAGGGCTCGGCTGCACGGACGAGCATGACCGGCTCCTCTCGCTGACCGACGTCTTGACCCCCTCGTGCGCGGAGGGGGCGACGACCCGTACCCCCGGGCGCGCAGCTCAAACGCCCGTGCGCCCGGCAGCCCGGTCTGCCGTGCCGCCAAGAGGATTCCGGGGTCAGGTGCGCCGAGCGGTTCGAAAGTCGGCGGGACGCTTGTCGAGGAACGCCGCCACTCCCTCGGCGTACTCGTTGCTGGCGAGCGAGGCGTGGTAGACCGCGCGGACGTCGTCGTCCTCGACGAGGCGGCCCCCGGCGGCGCGCGCGATCAGCGCCTTGGCACCGACGAGCGAGACCCGTGCCCGCGATGCGAGGGTCGTCGCGATCTGCTCGGAACGGGCGACGACCTCGTCATCGGCCACCACCTCGTGCACGAGGCCGATCCGCAGCGCGGTGCCGGCGTCGATCTGGTCGCCGGTAAGCAGGATCCAGCGGGCCCACGCCGCACCGACGGTCTCGACCAGGCGTGCGGTCGACGGCAGCGCGTACACGATGCCGAGCCTCGACGGTGTGACGGCGAACCTCGAGGACTCGCCGCACACGCGCAGATCGCAGGCGGCGGCGATCTGGGTGCCGCCCCCGATCGCGAACCCCTCGACGGCCGCGATGGTCGGCTTGGCACAGGCGATGATCGCGCGCTCGCCGGACGTGACCGCCTCGCCGTAGCGCTCAGCCGACTCGACGTCGCTGCGCAGGTCGCGGAACTCGGCGATGTCGGCCCCGGCGCTGAACGGACCACCGGGGATGCCGCGCAGCAGCACGACGTCGACGTCGTCGTCCGCGCCGAGAGCGGGCATGACCCGCGCGAACGCCTCCCACATCGCGAAGGAGATGGCGTTGTGCTTGTCCGGCCGGGTCAGCGTCACCGTGGCGAGGCCGTCCTCCACCGCCACCTCGATCTGGCCCGCGGCGTCGCCGACCGCGTCCTGCAGGTACGACGTCATCGTTCCTCCGCGCGTGCGAGTACTGGCGGTCAGATGCTCGCAGCCGGGGGGCGCTCGGCTACCGGCACCCCTCGTACGCGCGGCGCCACATCGCCGCCCCCGCCCCGCGCGAACTGCACCAGCCTGGGCTCGGGAGCGGGTCGACGGCCGCCCAGGCGGCTCTGCGCCACTGCGAGCAGCTCGGCGGCCATCAGCCCGAGGTCGTGGACGGCCTGATGCCGATGAGTCCGCGAGCCGAGATCGACCTGCGCGATGGCGCCCAGCCCGTGCTGATCGTAGGCGTCGAGCAGCGTCGACAGCTCGACTCCGTACGCTGTGGGCACGGCCACGCTCTCGAAGAACGACCTGCGCACCGCCCACTCGCCCGCGAGCGGTTGGACGACGTAGGCCAGGTCGGGCCACCAGAGGTCGAGCAGCGGACGGGCGACGAGCTCGGTGACGCGTCCGCCCTCGGTCGTCGACGACGCCCCCTGATCCATCACGCGGTCGTAGAAGCCCTTGACCAGCATGCGATCCGGATCGTCGAGCAGCGCGCCGACGAGCCCGCGCACGAAGTGCGGCCCGAACGCGGTGAGGTCGGCGTCGACGAACACGAGCACGTCGCCGGTCGTCACCAGCTGCGACTTCCAGAGCGCCTCGCCCTTGCCCGGGTGCGAGCCGAGATCCGGCCGCACGTCGGCCGTGCGGTGCACGACCGCTCCCGCCGCGGCGGCACGCGCAGCTGTGGCATCCGAGGAGTCCGAGTCCATGACGACCAGCTCGTCGACGAGGCCGGAGCCCTCGACCAGCGCCTCCCGCAGGACACCGACCACGTCGGCGATCGTGCTCTCCTCGTCCCGCGCCGGCACCACCACGCTCACCCGGCTGGCGCGGGCCCGCTTGAGCGCCAGCACACGCTCATCGGTCCACTGCTCGTGCGACGAGGTGGACGCGGCGAACCAGTCCTGCGCTGAGCTCGGCCCCGTGGTCACGGCGCAAGCCTGCCTCGCGGCCCGGCCGGGCCGCGAGGCAGGCTGCTCGGGCGCGGTGTCAGGCGCCGAGGCCGACAGCGTCCACGCGCCGGTGGTAGCGCATGCCCAGGACTCCCCCGAGCACCGCTCCCACGAGGCTGACCAGTGCCGCCGCCACGAGCGAGATGACGCCCCACGTCGTCAGCGTGCCGCTGTCCACGGGGATGCGCGGGAAGGCGTTGAGCTGGCTGAGCACGTCGTACTGAGCGCCCGCGACGCTGGCCACGGCGGCGACGACCAGCACGATGACCACGGCCCAGACCCACACACCCACGCCCTGTTTGGCACCGTCGAAGCGGGCCATCCGGCCGGCGACGTAGCCGCCGGCGAGGTAGGCGACGAACATGACGAGGAGCACCGCGGCCAGACCGGCCCAGCCGATGCCCTGGGCGGCATCCACCGCCTCCTCGGTGGTGGTGCCCGTCTGCACGCCGACGGCGGTGCCGGCGCCGACCACCAGCGAGGTGAGGAGCACGGCCACGCCCATGGCGGAGAGCCAGCCGAAGAACGCCGAGCCCCACTTGATGCCGCCGTACGCAGCACGCTCGCGGGCGACGGGGTCGGCCACGACGACGCCGGACTCGCCGACTGTGTGGCGCCCAGGGACCAGCCGCGGACCCTCGTCGGCGTAGTGGCCGTCAGCCGCAGCGCCCTCCTCGACGATGGCCCCGTCCGGGCCGGGCCGACCTCGCACGAACGTGCCGCTGGTCGTCGCGGCGGCGGACCTGCCGTCGCTGTCGACGGCATCGCCGGGCACGACGCGCGGGCGGTCGTCCCGGGTCGTGGGCCCCGTGCCCGGCTGGTCGTCCCTGGACATGCTCATGCGCAACCTCCCCGTGCTGCCCCCTGCGCCGCGCCTCGCGGCGCCGGCGTCGTGCCCGCCCTGCGATCGGGCGAAACCGGCTCGACCACGCTTGACGCGCGGCTCACCGGGTACCGGGAGGGCATGACGGAGCAGCCGCAGGACGAGCAGACGCATGCCCAGCCCGAGCCGGAGGCGTCCTCGGACGGCGACGGCTCCTGGACCGACGATCCGCAGACGCAGGACCCGCACGAGGACCGCAGCGTCGAGGAGGTCGTGCGCAGGACGTCGGAGGGCTGACGCGATCAGGGGCGGCGCCGCAGCCACAGCCGGACGCCGAGCGGCAGCACGATCCAGCTGCCGACGACGAAGCCAGCCGCGGCGACCACGACCGGGACGAGCGTGCCCGGCAGGGCGAAGCTGGCCGCGAGCCACACCCCCAGGACGATGCCGACCCCCAGGGCCAGCAGCCCGAGCACCGCGAGCACATGGCCCACCACGAGGATCTCGTTGCGCGCGCGCATCCCGAACAGCAGTCGGTGCAGCGGCACGATGCCGAGCAGGAGGGCCACCGCCGCCGTGGTCGTCACGATGGCCCACGCGTAGAGGTTGTGCTGGCTGTCGGAGCTGTCGGGCAGCACGCCCGTGTAGGCAACGGCCAGCAGGAAGCCGAGCAGGATCTGCCCGCCCATCTGCGCGATGCGGATCTCCTCGAGCAGCTCCTTGAGCGCACGGTCGATGTCGTGGTCGGCCAGCGGCCCCGTCTCCGGGCCCGCGGCATGGTCCCTGTCGTCGTCCACCTGCCGGTGGTCGGCAGCCGCGGCGCGGGCGGCCCACGGGGAGGGTGAGCCGGAGCGCACCCTCCCCGTCCCTCGGCCGTCGGCCACGCCGCTGCGGCTCGCCGCCTCCGCTGACATCGCCGGTCAGGACGCCCGCTGCTCGGCGTCGCCGGCCATCGCGGCCATGGTCTCGCCGAGCTCCTGCAGCTCCTTGCGCCCCATCGCGTCACGCACCTGCGGGAAGAGCTCGCCCTCCTCCTCGTCGATGTGGTGGCGCACGTTCTCGACCAGCACCGTCGCCTTGGCGCGGTAGGTGCCGTCGCCCGGCGTCATCTGCCGGAGCTCGCCGATCAGCAGGTGCACCACGTGGTGCTCCTCGACCGACTCCAGGACGATGTCCTGCTCCTCGAGGGCCTGCTTGACCGTGGGGTAGAAGTGCTCCTCCTCGATCAGGACGTGGCGGTCGAGCGCATCGAGGATCTCCGGGACGACCGCGTCGTCGCCCTTGTCGAACCTCGTCATCAGCTTCTTCACAGCCCGGTGGTCCTCGCGCAGCATCGTGATGGCGTCCATCAGGATCGGGTCTCCTCCCAGGTGAGGACCGGCCAGCGCCGGTCCCCGCAGACACAGCGGGTCCGGCGTATTCCCATGAGGCCCATGCCCAAACCTGGGTCGCCCGCTCGGGAGGAGATGGCACCAGACGGCCGCTCGCGACCTGCCGCGCCGCGCGGGCAGGCCGCGCCGGGTTTGCTTCGAGCGGGCATCTGCGGCTTACCCTCCGCGCATGCGACGGTCGTGGATCCTCGTCGGCGGGGCCGCCGTGCTGGCTGCCGCGACCGCTGCCGCCGTCGTCGCACGCCCCCATGCCGAGGCCTCGCGTGCGCCCCGGCTGGGCACCACCGGCGAGCGCGTCTACTTCGTGATGCCCGACCGGTTCGTCGACGGCGACCCGTCCAACAACACCGGCGGCCTGTCCGGCGACAGGTCGGTGACGGGCTACGACCCGACCGACTACGGCTACTACCACGGCGGCGACCTGGCGGGCCTGACCCAACGGCTCGACTACATCCAGGCGCTGGGCACCACCGCGATCTGGATGACGCCAGTGTTCGCCAACAAGCCGGTGCAGGGCGAGGGCTTCGACCAGTCGGCCGGGTACCACGGCTACTGGACCATCGACTACACCAGGATCGACCCGCACCTCGGCACCAACGAGGAGATGCGCGCGCTGGTCGACGCCGCCCACGCGCGCGGCATGAAGGTCTACTTCGACATCGTCGTGAACCACACCGCCGACGTCATCACCTCGCCGGACGGCCCGCTCTACGTGAGCAAGGAGGAGCAGCCCTACCTCGACGCCGACGGGCAGCCCTTCGACGACAGCGACTTCGCCGGCCAGGACGACTTCCCGGCGCTCAACGAGGAGTCGTTCCCGCTGCGGCCGGTGGTGCCGCCCGCCGAGGGCGACGCGAAGCGGCCGGCCTGGCTCAACGACCCGACGATGTACCACAACCGCGGCGACTCGACCTTCGACGGCGAGAGCAGCCAGTACGGCGACTTCTTCGGCCTGGACGACCTGTTCACGGAGCGCCCCGAGGTCGTCAGCGGCATGACCGAGATCGCCGAGTCGTGGATCAACGGCATGGGGATCGACGGCTACCGCCTCGACACCGCCAAGCACGTCAACACCGAGTTCTGGCAGGCGTTCGCCCCCGCCGTCATGGCCTACGCCAAGGCGAACGGCCGCCCCGACTTCCTCATGTTCGGCGAGGTCTACGACTCCAGCCCGGCCCTGCTCTCGGAGTACACGACGACGGCTCGGCTCCCGTCGGTCCTGGACTTCGGCTTCCAGCAGGCCGCGCGCGGCTTCGCCGCCGGCGGCGCGACCGACGACCTGCGCGACCTGTTCGACCAGGACGACCTCTACACCGACGCCGACTCCGATGCCACGTCGCTCGTGACGTTCCTGGGCAACCACGACATGGGCCGGATCGGCTCGTTCCTGCGCGCCGACCTGCCCGAGGACGTCAGCGACGAGGAGCTGCTGCGGCGCGACCTGCTCGCCCACTCGCTGCTCTACCTCGTCCGCGGCAACCCGACGGTCTACTACGGCGACGAGCAGGGCTTCTCGGCCGGCACGATCGAGCTGCTCACGGGCAGCCTCGGCGACAAGGACGCGCGCGAGGACATGGGCCCGACCCGGGTGGAGTCCTACGCGGACAACGACCTCATCGGCACGGACGACACGACCGCCGACGACAACGCGCGCCCCGAGGCGCTGGCCCATCCGATCGCGTCGCATCTCAAGGCCCTGGCCGCCCTGCTCGACGCCAGCCCGGGCCTGCGGTACGGGACGCAGATCCATCGGCTGTCGTCCGCGGATACCGGCGTGTACGCGTTCAGCCGCGTGGATCTCGGCACCCGCCAGGAGTATGTCGTGGCGCTCAACAACGCCACGACCGACCAGACGGTGACCATCCCGACGTCATCGCCCGGCCAGACGTTCGACCGCATCTTCCCGGCCGGCGGCGGCAGCTCCGAGGCCGACGGCTCGGGCGCCATCACCGTCACCGTCCCCGCACTGACGGCGCTGGTGCTGCGCGCCGACGGCGCGGTGCCCGACGACGCGCCGTCGTCCGTTTCGCTCGCCCCGATCCCCACGCTGGCGCCCGAGCAGGCCAACCTGGTCGAGGCGCAGGTGCAGGGCGGGTCGCTGGCCCAGGTGGTCTTCGAGGCGCGCCCGGCGGGCAGCGACGACGCGTGGACGCTCATGGGCGTCGACGATGCCGCGCCGTACCGCGTGTACTGGTCGGCCCGCGCCTTCGAGCCGGGCACCGAGCTCGAGATCCGTGCCACCGCGCGGCCCGGCCCGTCGGCCGAGGGCGTGTCAGCGCTGCTGACCGTCCGGGTCGGGGGCGGCACCGGTTGACCCGCGCACGATGAGGTCGGGGCGGAACAGGTACTCGGCCCGCGGCGTGCGCTCGCCGTGCATCTCGTCGAGCAGGGCTCGCGATGCTGCGAGCGCCATGTCGATGACCGGCTGGCGCACGGTGGTCAGCGGCGGATCGGTGAACGACATCATCGGGCTGTCGTCGTAGCCCACCACCGAGACGTCGCGCGGCACCGACATCCCGCGCCGACGTACCGCCTGGATGACGCCGAGCGCCATGAGGTCGGACGCGCAGATGATGGCGGTGCACCCCTGGTCGATCAGCTCGTCCGCGGCCGCTGCACCGCCCTCGACTGTGAAGGTCGACTCGGCGACGGCGCTGAACCCGGTGCCGTTGGCACGCATCGCGCTCTCGTAGCCGGCCTGCTTGCGCACCACCGGGACGTACCGGCGCTGCCCGACCGCGAGGCCGATGCGGCGGTGGCCGAGCGTCCACAGGTGGTCGACCGCCATGCCTGCGGCCACGACGTCGTCGCAGCTGATGAACGGCGCGTCGATACCCGGCTGGTAGCCGTTGATGAACGCGATGGGCAGGCCCGCCTCGCGGAGACGGCCGTAGCGCTCGAGGCTGGCCGTGATGCTGGCATGGGCGCCGGAGACGAACACGATGCCGGCGACGTTGCGCTCGAGCAGCATGTCGATGTAGCCGTCCTCGCTGATGCCGCCGCGGGTCTGCGTGCACAGCACCGCGGTGTAGCTCGACTTCGACAGCTCGGTCTCGATGATCTGCGCGAGGGCGGGGAACACCGGGTTGTCGAGCTCGGGCACGATGAGGCCGACCAGGCCCGCCGCCTTGGGCCGCAGCTTGCTCGGGCGCTCGTAGCCCAGCTCGTCGACCAGTGCCAGGACCTTCTCGCGGGTGCGCGCGGAGACCCCGGGGACGTCGTTGAGCACCCGGCTCACGGTGGCCTCGGAGACCCCCGCGGCCTGGGCGATGGTGGACAGACGCGGTGCCATGCCTTGCAGACTAGCCGCAAGTTCTTGCGTTTGTTTGACGGCTATAGATAACGATCTGGGTAGAAACTTGCTGCAAGACTTTGCAAAGACGTGTTGCGGGGACGTTAACTGCGGGCACAGCGCCCCGGCACCACCCGGGGCGGTCAGCCCTGAAGGAGACCATGTCCATGCGCAGGACCACCACGCTGGTCGCGGTCCTCGCCGGCTCGGCGCTCGCCCTCGCGGCGTGCGGTTCGGGCGGCGGCGGCAGCACCACCACCTCTGCGAGCCCCACGGCTGCGTCCTCGAGCGCACCCGCCTCCACGACGCCGCTCGTCGTGTGGGCCGGCCCCACCCAGACCGAGGCCATCAAGGCCGTCGCCCTGAAGTTCGAGCAGGAGAAGGGCGTCAAGGTCAAGGTTGTCGAGTACGACTTCGGCAAGATCCGCGACGACCTGATCTCGCAGGGCCCGTCGGGCAAGGGCCCGGACGTCATCGTCGGCGCCCACGACTGGGTCGGCAAGCTCGTGCAGAACGGCGCCGTCGCGCCGCTCGAGCTCGGCGACAAGGCCAGCGAGTTCAGCCCCGTGTCCATCACGGCCATGACCTCCGGCGGCAAGGTGTACGGCCTGCCCTTCCAGGTCGAGAACATCGCGCTCATGCGCAACGCCAAGCTCGCCCCCGAGGCCCCCGCCACCATCGACGACGTGCTGTCGATCGCCAAGGGCCTCGGCAGCAAGATCAAGTACCCGCTCGTCGTCCAGCAGGACCCGACCGGCGGCGACCCGTACCACCTGTACCCGTGGCAGACCTCGATGGGCAGCGCCGTCTTCGGCCTCAACCCGGACGGCACCTACAACTCCGAGGACCTGACCATCGGCAACGCGCAGGGCATCGCCTTCGCCAACGAGCTGCCGCAGCTGGTCAAGGACGGCGTCCTCAAGTCGACGATCACCTACGACATCGCCAAGGACGCGTTCCTCAAGGGCCAGACCCCGTTCTGGATCACCGGCCCGTGGAGCACCGCTGACGTCAAGAAGGCCGGCATCGACCTCGCGATCGACCCGATCCCGACCGTCGGCCCGAACCCGGCCCAGCCGTTCGTCGGCGTCCAGGGCTTCATGGTCTCGGCCTACACCAAGCAGGCCGTGCTCGCGAACGAGTTCGTCATCAACTACCTCGGCACCCCCGAGGTCGCGAAGGCGCTCTTCGACATCGGCCAGCGCGCCCCCGCGATGACCTCGGTCTTCGAGCAGGTCAAGAGCGACCCGATCCTCGCCGGCTTCGGCGCGGTCGGCGCCACCGGCGTGCCGATGCCGAACATCCCCGAGATGGACGCCGTGTGGGCGGACTGGGGCTCGACCGAGGCCGCGATCATCCAGGGCAAGGGCGACCCCACGAAGCTCTGGACCAAGATGAGCGCCTCCATCCAGAAGAAGATCGACGGCTGACCTAGCCGCACGTCTCATCCGCGACGGGGGTCCGGGCCCGCACCACGGGCCCGGGCCCCCTCGCACATCGACGGCCCTGAGCCGCCCTCCCTCCTGCGCCGCTCCCTCAGCCGAGCGGCCCGCCTGCGACCGGAGCGACGTGTGAGCATCGAGACCCCGCCCCGCCCGACGGCCGAGCCGTCGTCCGAGCAGTCCTGGGGGCGCACGCGCACCCCGATCGGCGTCATCCTGCTGAAGATCGTCCTGCTGTCGCTCGTGGCGGCGCTCGGCGTCTACGGCACGCTCTCGCTCTGGGCCTACGGGGCGCCGTGGCCCGCCGCTGCGATGGCGGTCGCGACAGCCGTCATCCTCTACATCTACATCAGCAAGAAGCGGGTGCCGCTCAAGTACCTGGTGCCCGGCCTGGTGTTCCTGATCGTCTACCAGGTGTTCGCGGTGGTCTACACGGGCATCACCGCCTTCACCAACTACGGCGACGGGCACAACAGCACCAAGGACAACGCGGTCACCGCGATCCTGCGGGAGAAGGAGACCCGGGTCCCGGACTCCCCGGCCTACCCGCTCACGGTGCTCAAGCGCGGCGCGATCCTCGCGTTCCTCATCACCGACCCCGGCACCGGCGAGGCGAAGCTCGGCACGGCGGAGCAGCCGCTGCGCACGGTGGCCGACGCGACCTTCGACAACGGCAAGGCGGTCGGCGCACCGACGTGGACCACGCTGTCGTTCACCGACATCCTGGCGATCCAGGACGACGTCGTGACGCTGCGCGTGCCCGTCTCGGACAACCCCAACGACGGCAGCATCCGCACGCCCGACGCCAGCAACGGCTACGTCTACCTCTCGACCTACCGCTACGACGCCGCCACCGGCAACCTCATCGACGAGAAGACCGGCACGGTCTACGTCGACAACGGCACGGGCAACTTCGAGGGGCCGGACGGCAAGACGATCGACCCCGGCTGGCGGGTCTTCGTCGGCTTCTCGAACTTCACCAGCCTCATCACCAACGAGTCGATCCGAGGACCGTTCCTCGGCGTGCTCGTCTGGACCTTCGCCTTCGCGATCCTGTCGGTGCTCACCACCTTCGTCATGGGCCTCGGGCTCGCGCTCGTCCTCAACGACCCGCGGATGAAGTTCCGCCGCACCTACCGGTCGCTGCTGCTGCTGCCCTATGCGTTCCCGGCCTTCCTCTCGGCGCTGGTGTGGGCGGGCATGCTCAACACCGACTTCGGCTTCGTCAACCAGGTGATCTTCAACGGGGCCACGATCCCGTGGCTGTCCGAGCCGTGGCTGGCCCGCTTCAGCGTCATCCTGGTGAACCTGTGGCTGGGCTTCCCCTACATGTTCCTGGTCTCCACGGGCGCCCTGCAGGCCATCCCGTCGGAGCTGCAGGAGGCGGCGTCGATCGACGGCGCGTCCGGCTTCCAGATCCTGCGCCTGGTGAAGCTGCCGCTGCTGCTCGTCGCCCTGAGCCCGCTGCTCATCGCGTCGTTCGCCTTCAACTTCAACAACTTCAACCTGATCTACATGCTGACGGGCGGCGGCCCGCGCGACATCGACGCCGACGTCGATGTGGGCGCGACCGACATCCTGATCTCGTTCACCTACAAGGTCGCGTTCGGCGGCCTGGGCCGCGACTACGGCCTCGCGACGGCCATCTCGGTGCTCATCTTCATCGTCGTCGCGACCATCTCCGCGATCAGCTTCCGCCGCACCCGCACGCTCGAGGAGATCAACTGATGGCTGTCATCGAGTCTCCCGCCGTCGTCCGCGACGAGATCCCCGAGCACCGGCGCCGGCCCTTCGGCCGCTGGTTCCGCGAGTCGGGCTGGCGCCACATCGTCGGCCTGCTCGCGCTGGTGTTCGCGCTGTTCCCGCTGGTCTTCGTGCTGTCGGCGTCGGTCAACACGTCCGGCAACCTGACCGGCTCGACCGCGATCTTCCAGAGCTTCACCCTCGACAACTACGAGGCGCTGTTCGGCGACCCCAGCCGCCCTTACGGGCGCTGGTTCATCAACACCATGGTCATCGGCGCGATCACCGCCGCAGGAACGGTGTTCCTCTGCGCCATCGCGGCGTACGCCTTCTCGCGGTTCCGCTTCAGCGGCCGGCGCGCCGGCCTGCTCGGCCTGATCCTGCTGCAGATGTTCCCGCAGCTGCTCGCCTACATCGCGATCTTCGCCCTGCTCTCGGCGATGGAGGGCGTGTTCCCCGCCATCGGCCTCGACTCGCAGCTCGGCCTGATCATGGTGTACCTGGGCGGCGCCCTCGGCGTGAACACGTTCCTCATGTACGGCTTCTTCAACACGGTTCCGCGCGAGCTCGACGAGTCGGCCAAGATCGACGGCGCCGGTCACGCCCGCATCTTCTTCGGGATCATCCTGCGGCTGGTGACGCCGATCCTCATCGTCATCGGCCTGCTGTCGTTCATCGCGACGCTCAACGAGTTCCTCATCGCGAGCCTCGTTCTGCAGGACCCCGATAAGCAGACGCTCGCCGTCGGCCTGTACAAGTTCGTCTCGCAGCGCTTCGCTGAGAACTGGGGCGTCTTCACCGCCGGCGCCGTCCTCGGCGCCATCCCGGTGGTGCTGCTGTTCCAGTTCCTGCAGAAGTACATCGTCGGTGGCCTCACCGCCGGAGCCGTGAAGGGCTGATGGACCCGCTCTCGCTGCCGCACCACGACGGTTCGGCCCTCTACGTCTCCGACTCCGAGCCCGCGCTCGGCAGCACGGTCGTCCTGCGTGTGCGGGTGCCGTCGACGTTCCACGTGACGGCGGTCCACCTCCGCTACGTCCTCGACGGCGAGCCGCAGTTCGCCCTCGCCTCGCCCGAGGAGGTGGGTCCGGACGAGACCTGGTACGCCGTCCCGCTACGGATGCACAGCCCGGTCATGAACTACCGCTGGCTGCTCGTCGACGGCGAGGCGAGCTACCACTGGCTCAACGGCACGGGCGTGCACGGCTACGACGTGACCGACGCCGCGGACTACCGCGTCACGACGTACACGGCGCCGCCGCGGTGGTCGGTCGACAGCGTCGTGTACCAGGTGTTCCCCGACCGCTTCGCCCGCGCCGAGGCGCGCGAGCTGCCCGCGTGGGCGGTCGCCGCAGAGTGGGGCGACGACGTCGTCCACCAGGGGCCCGACACGCCGCGGCAGTACTTCGGCGGCGACCTCGCCGGCATCGAGGCGCATCTCGACCACCTGCAGCGGCTCGGCGTCGACGTGCTCTACCTGACGCCGATCTTCCCGGCCGAGTCCAACCACCGCTACAACGCCAGCAGCTTCGACTGCGTCGATCCCCTGCTCGGCGGGGACGAGGCGCTCCTCTCGCTCGTCCGCGCGAGCCACGAGCGCGGGATCCGGGTGCTGGCCGACCTCACGACCAACCACTCGGGCAGCACCCACGAGTGGTTCGTGCGCGCGCAGCGCGACCCGTCCGCGCCCGAGGTGTCGTTCTACTACTGGTCGTCCTACCCCGACGACTACGAGTCGTGGCTGGGAGTGCGCTCGCTGCCCAAGCTCAACCTGGCGAGCGAGGAGCTGCGCAAGCGCCTCATCGAGGGCCCTGACTCCGTCGTCGGGAAGTGGCTCTCGCCGCCCTACTCCCTCGACGGCTGGCGCATCGACGTCGCCAACATGACGGGCCGCTTCGGCGCCGACGAGCTCAACAACGACGTCGCCCGCACGATCCGTACGACGATGGCCGACGTGGCCCCAGCGTCGCTGCTCATCGCCGAGCACTGCCACGACGCCACGGCCGACCTCGTCGGCGACGGCTGGCACGGCACGATGAACTACGCCGGGTTCACCCGGCCGCTGTGGGCCTGGCTCGACGGCGGCGAGCACGGCCTGCGGTTCCTCGGGCTCCCCGTCGGTGTGCCGTCGGTGCCCGGTGGCTCGGCGGTGCGCACGATGCGCGAGTTCGCCGCCGTCATCCCGTGGCGCTCGATGCAGCACAACCTGACCCTGCTCGGATCGCACGACACCCCGCGGGTGCGCACCGTCGTCGGCACGGCCGACCGCCATCACGTCGCCGCCGGCATCCTGCTCACCTACGTCGGGATCCCCATGATCTTCATGGGCGACGAGCTCGGCCTCGAGGGATTGGACGGGGAGCACTCGCGGACCCCCATGCCCTGGGAGGACCCGCTGCCGTGGGCCGGCCCGACCATGCAGGTGTACGCCGACCTGGTCGCGCTGCGGCACCGGCACGAGGCGCTGCGCCGCGGCGGCCTGCGCTGGGCGCTCGTCGAGGACGACGCCATCGCCTACCTGCGCGAGACCGCGGACGAGCGCATCCTCGTGCTGGCCTCGCGCTCGTCGTGGGCGGGCGCGACGTTGACGGGCCTTACCGGTTTCGAGCACGCGGAGAACCTGTACGGGGGTCAGGATCTCCTGCTCGGCGAGGGCGGCGCCCCGCACCTGCCCGGCACCGGCCCCACCTTCCAGGTCTGGCGCGCGTGAGATCCCCGCTCTGGATGGGTGAGCGACATCCATAGCCGTCGTTCACCCATCCAGAGCGGGTACGTCCGTGCGAGGGTGTCCGCCATGACTGCTGCGCCGCCGCCCGAGATCGAGGCCTATCTCGCGGGGTTCCCGGACGACGTGTCGGCGCGGCTGCGACGGGTGCGCGAGCTGCTGCTCGCCGAGGTGCCCGGCGGCGCGGAGAAGGTGCGCTACGGGATGCCGGCGGTGATGCTCGGCGGCCGGTACGCGATCCACTACGCCGGCTGGAAGAAGCACATCGGGCTGTATCCGGTGCCGCGATTCGAGGGGCCGCTCGAGACCGACGTCGAGCCCTACCGATCCAGCAAGGACACGGTGAACATCAAGCACACCGAGCCGCTGCCGGAGCAGCTCGTCAGCCGCATCGCCGCAGCCGTCGTGGAGATGCGCGGCGGCGAGGACTGACGGCTAGTCCGACGAGCGGGCATCCTCGGCCGATGAGTCCGCCGGCTCGGGCGGGACGAAGGCGGCCAGCCAGGTGAGGCTGAGCACGAGCACCATCAGCAGGGCGAGCAGCCACGGCGCGGGTGCGAGGATGCCGAGGAGCAGCACGCCCACCGCCGCCGCGAGGTAGACGCGGGTGCGGAGGACGGCGTCGATCGACTCGCGCTGGTGCACGGCCGACGACTGAGCCGCGATGAGCAGGAGGCTCAACGCTACGGATCCGGCGAGCGTCCAGGCCACGGCCGTGGAGGTGCGGTCCTCGTGGGCCTCGGCGACCAGGCCGATCATCGCCGCGCCCGCTGCGGCGATCGCCCCCGCCTGAGGCAGATGGCCGAAGAACCACACCGCGATCCGGCCGCGCTCCTCGCGCGGCTCGCGAGTGCCGACCATGTCGAAGTAGTTCCAGAAGATCCCGAAGCCGATGAACAGGCCGAGCAGCCCCGTGATCACCGTGATCGGGGCGCGGTCGGTCTCGGCGATCCCGTTCACGACGCCGACGACGGTCTCGCCGAGCACGATGATGATGAACAGCGCCATCCGCTCGACCAGGGACTCGGTCGCGACGAAGAACGTGAGCGGCCGCGAGCGGCCGACGAACAGGAACAGCCCGAGTCCGACCCAGCCTGCGACGACGAGCCCCCACACCGCGAGCCGGGCGACGTCGGGCAGCCACGCCGACGCGAGCATGGCCGCGACGGTCACCAGCAGGCCTGCGAGGTACGGGGTGGAGGCGGCCTTGTGCTCCGGCAGATCGCGGCGCCGCACCTCGTACCACTGCCAGGTCAGCAGCACGAGGAGGAGCGAGTAGGTGAGCGCGAACGGGGTGCCGTCGTCGGTGCCGGAGTAGCCGGTGAAGACCGCCAGGACCGCGAGCACGACCATCTGCGCGAAGACGTAGGCGCGGCTGCGGCCGTCCTCGCGCCCGTGCAGCTCGTGATAGAGCGTGCCGTTGATCCAGGCGATCCAGATCAGGCCGAACACGACCGCGAACTCGATCGTCCCGCGCACCCCGGGGTGCAGCGCCAACGTGTGCGCCGCCTGGCTCACCAGCACCACGAAGACCAGGTCGTAGAACAGCTCGAGGTAGCTGACGGAGCGGCCGATGAGCGGCTCGCCGTGCCGGCGCGGGCCCGATCCGAACCAGGGCCGCAGCCGGTGCTTCACGCTGCGGTGCTCGGGCCTGCCGGCAGGGAGCGGCTGCGCCATCGACGACCTCCTGGACGACGCCCGGCGGGCGTGCGCAGCCATGCAACCACGCCGGCCGCGCGGGGCGCCGCGCACCCGCCGGTCCTCCGGCGCCGCGCGCCCGGCCTGGGACAGAATGCGGTGTCCGCCGGGCGCCGTGCCCGGTACAGGGGAAGGCGGCTCCAGCCGTGGCAGCGACGACGTCGGGCAGGCGCCCGAACATCCTCATGATCGTCACCGACGAGGAGCGCTTCCGCCTCCCGCGGCCGGCCGGCTTCGAGCTCCCTGCCCGCGAGCGGCTCATGGGCCGCGGCACGTCGTTCGACCGCTACTACGTCGCCTCCGCCCAGTGCAGCTCGTCGCGGTCGGTGATCTACACCGGCCGCCACATGCCGGTGACCGAGATCTTCGACAACGACAACATGCCCTACATCCGCCCTCTCGACCCCGAGCTCGGCACGATCGGCACGATGCTGCGCGCGGCCGGCTACTACACCGCGTACCAGGGCAAGTGGCACCTCTCGCGCGCCTACCGCGACCCGTCCGACACCACGCCGACGACCGACGCGCTCGAGCCCTACGGCTTCTCGGACTTCAACCCCTGGGGCGACCTCGACGGCGGGGCCTGGGCGGGCCTCAAGGTCGATCCCGTCATCGCCGGCCAGGCCGTGTCGTGGCTGCGCACCAAGGCGCCGACGATCGCGGCCGAGCAGCCGTGGTTCATGGCGGTCAACTTCGTCAACCCGCACGACATCATGAGCTACGACTACGGCGGCCGTGGCGTGGTGAAGCCGCCGCCCAACCTTGCTGAGGCGATGACGGTCAAGCCGCCCGTCGACACGCCGCTCTACGCCAAGCAGTGGGACGTCGACCTGCCCGAGAGCGTCGATGACGACCTCGCCGACGCCGCGCCGGCGATCCGCGAGTACGCAGCCGCCATGGAGACGATGTTCGGGCCGGTGCCCGACGCCGAGGCCTGGGTGCGGGGCATGGGGTTCTACCTCAACTGCACGCGCGACGTCGACCGCAGCATCGACATCGTGCTCGACGCGCTCATGGCCTCCGGGCAGGCCGACAGCACGGTCGTGGTCTTCACCTCCGACCACGGCGAGATGGCGGGGTCGCACGGCCTGCGGCAGAAGGGCAACCTCGCCTACGACGAGAACTTCCACGTCCCGCTGGTGATCGTGCACCCGGACCTGGCCGGCGGCGGCACGACCGACGTCATGGCCTCGGCCGTCGACCTCGCGCCCACGCTGCTCGACATCGCCGGCGTCGACGCCGCGACCGTGGCCGAGCGCCACCCCGGACTGCCCGGCCGCTCGCTGCTCCCGGCGCTGACCGGCGAGCGGGTGCGCGACGGCGTGCTCACCGCGGCCGAGGTGCTCACCGGCCTCGACAACGACTACTGGACGGGGCTCGGCCAGCCCGACGGGCCGCAGCGGATGATGGCCGGCGAGCTGCGGCCCGACTGGCGCAAGCGCGGCTTCCTGCGCGGCTGGACCGACGAGAGGTACACGTTCGCGCGCTACTTCTCCCCGATCGCGCCCAACCGTCCGCGCGACCTCGACGCGCTGTTCGCCGACAACGACGTCGTGCTCTACGACCGCGACACCGACCCGTTCGAGCAGCACAACCTCGCCTACGACGAGGCCCACCGCGCCACGGTCGACGACCTGCGCGCGAAGCTCGAGTCGGCGATCGACGCCGAGATCGGCGACGACCAGCACGTATGGATCCAGGACCCGGGCCGCCCGAACCTGTTCGGCTTCCCCACCTGGCGCGGCGACACCGCCTGACCCACTGACCTTCCGCGAGTAACTGGCGTTGCTATCGGTTGCGACCCCTCGGAACCGATA
Organism: Actinomycetota bacterium; assembly: GCA_020161245.1. Lineage (GTDB taxonomy): Bacteria > Actinomycetota > Actinomycetes > S36-B12 > CAIYMF01 > Longivirga. The sequence goes on from JAIUOK010000008.1 coordinate 83,808, forward strand.
ACAACGCCAGTTACTCGCGGAGTCAGGCGAGGACGCGGGCGGGGACGCGGGCGGTGAGGCGGGCGTCGTCGCCGGGCCTCCACGGGGTGCTTCCGAGGGTGCGGACGGCGACGACGTGGCCGTCGGGCAGGACGACGTCGAGCAGGCAGTCGTGGCCGTGGTAGCGCACCGACACGATGCGCACGGGTGCGCCGTCCGCCCCCGAGCCGGGCTCGGACAGCACCAGCTCCTCGGGCCGCAGCACCGCGACGCCGGTGGAACCCCCAGGCCCGGCCGCCGCTCCGAGCGCGGTGCGCAGCGACCCGTCCGCGTCTGCGAGCAGCGGCAGCTCGACGCACTCGCCGACGAACCGGGCGACGCCCAGGTCCACCGGCGACCCGTAGACGTCGGACGGCGCACCCTCCTGCACGACGACGCCGTCGCGCATCACGGCGACGCGGTCGGCCGACGACAGCGCCTCGTCCTGGTCGTGCGTGACGAGCAGCGCCGCAGCGCCGTCGGCGCGGATAGCGGCGAGCACATCGGCACGCACCTCGTCGCGCAGGCCGGCGTCGAGGGCCGAGAACGGCTCGTCGAGCAGCACGACGTCGGGACGGCGCGAGAGCGCCCGGGCCACGGCGACCCTCTGCTGCATACCGCCCGACAGCTCCTGCGGCCGCATCGAGCCGGTGCCCGCCATCCCGACGAGCGCGAGCAGCTCGGCGACGCGCACCGACTTCTCCCGCCGGCTCCCGGGCAGGCCGAAGCCGACGTTGCCCGCGACGTCGAGGTGGGGGAACAGCGCGCCCTCCTGCGGAACGATCCCGATCCTGCGGCGCTCCGGGCGCACCCAGATGCCGTCGTCGACGACAACGGCACCGCCGAGCGACACCCGGCCCGCGGTCGGGCGCAGAAGGCCGGCCACGACCCTCAGCAGCGACGTCTTGCCGCAGCCGCTCGGGCCGAGCACGGCGGTGACGGCGGCGTCCTCGACGACGAGGTCGACGCCGTGAAGGACGGCCTTGTCGCCGTAGGCGACGTGCAGCTCCTTCACCTCGATGGCGGCCATGTCAGCCCTCCTGACGGCGCCCGGCGAGCCGGGCGAGGACGAGGGCGGGGACGGCGGCGAGAAGCACGAGCGAGACGGCGTACGGCGCGGCCTCGCCGAACTGCGCGACCGAGGTGCGGGTCCACAGCTCGGTGGCGAGGGTGTCCATCCCGGTCGGTCGCAGCATCAGCGTGGCCGGGAGCTCTTTCATCGCGGTGAGCAGGACGATGAGCGCGCCGGCGGCGATGCCGGGAGCCACCAGCGGGAGCGTGATGCGCGACCACGTGCGCAGCGGCCCGTGGCCGAGGGTGCGACCCACGTCCTCGAGCACCGGCGGCACCTGCGCCACCGACGAGCGCACCGAGCCGATGGCGGTCGACAGGAACAGCACCGCGTAGGCGAAGCCGAGCATCGCGAGGGTCTGGTAGAGGACCGGTGCGATGGTGATGCCGAGGAACACCAGCGACAGCCCGACGGTGACGCCGGGCAGGGCGAAGCCGAGGAAGGCCACGGACTCGATCGCCGAGGCCAGCCGGTCGCGGTAGCGCGCGGCGAGCACGCCGATCGGGATCGCGAGCAGCAGCGCGATGAGCGCGCCGGTGCCGCTCGCCAGGACGGTGCTGCCGATCGCAGCAGCCCACTCGCCGACGTCGACGCCGGGGCGGCCGCGCAGGAGCAGCACGCCGAGCATCGCCATCGGGAAGAGGACGGCGAGCGCGTAGAAGCCGCACATCGCAGCGAGCGCCGGCCAGCGCCAGGCGCCGAGCCGCAGCGGCTGCGCGACTCGGGCCGCGCCGCGATCCGTGCGCCAGCGGCTCCCCGGTCCGCGCACCCGTCGCTCGGCGAGCACGAAGACCACTGCGAGCGCCACCAGTACCAGCGCCAGCACGGCCGCGGTGGTGCGGTCGAACGACGCCCGGTACGACGTGTAGATCACGCGGGTGAAGGTGTCGAAGCGCAGCAGCGACACGACGCCGAACTCGCTGAGCGTGTACAGCGCCACGAGCAGGCCGCCGGACGCGGCCGCGGGCAGCACCTGCGGCACCACGGCGCGCCGGAACGCCGCCACCGGCCCCAGGCCGAGCGTGCGCGCCACATCGAGGCCCGACGGATCGAGCCTCATGAGCACGGCCGCGACCGGCAGCACGACGTACGGCGTGCAGGCCATGACCATGACGAACCACGATGCGACCGGGCCCTCGAGCCACGGGAACGCGGCCAGCCATGTGTACGCCGTGACGTACGACGGGATCGCCAACGGCAGCGCGGCCACCACGAGCCACGTGCGGCGCAGCGGGAGGTCGGTGCGCGTCACCAGCCACGCCACCGCGATCCCCACCACCATGCAGGTGAGCGCGACGGCGAGCGCGAGGCCGACGCTGCGCAGGGCGAGGACGCCGGTGCGCGGGGAGACCACGATGTCGAGCACGCGCGACCAGCCGGCGTCGGACACGCGCACGACGAGGTAGAGCAGGGGCACCGAGGCCACGAGCGCGGCCAGCGCCGCGACGACGTGCAGCGGGGCGGCGCGCACGCCGAGGACCGAGCCGCGCACGGGGGCACGCGGCTCGGTCCGGATCGGGGCGTCGACGGGCACGGCTAGATGAGCCCGGCCTCCGACAGCATCGCCTGCGTCGCGGCGACGTCGGAGAGCTGGCCCAGGCTGATCCCCGGCCCCTGCAGCTCGGCGAGCGGGCGCAGCTCGGCGGCGGTGGGCACACCGTCGACGAGCGGGTACTCGAACGTGGTCTCGGCGAAGTAGGTCTGGCCCTCGGTCGACAGGAGATAGTCGACGAGCGCCTGCGCCTGGGCCTGCCGCTGCGACGGGGCGAGGATGCCGACTCCTGCGACGTTGACGAGGCTCCCGGGATCGCCCGCGCCGAGGTAGTGGTTGGCCGCGGTCACCGAGCCGGCACCGACCTCGGCGATCTTCTCGTAGAGGTAGTAGTGGTTCGACAGGCCCACCTTGATGGTGCCGGCGTCGACCGCCTCGCGGATCTCGGAGTTGCTCTCGAACGACTGGGCGCCGTTGGCCACCATGTCGGCGATCCACTTCTCGGCGACTGCGTCGCCCTCGGACAGCCGCATCGCGGTGACGAACGACTGGAACGACGCATTCGTGGGGGCCCAGCCGACCTGGCCCTTCCACGCCGGGTCGGTGAGGTCGAAGACGCTGTCGGGAAGCTGGGCCGCCGGCACCAGCTCGGTGTTGTAGGTCAGCACGCGGGCCCGCCCGCTGATGCCGACCCACTGCCCGGAGGCGCTGCGGTAGACGTCGGCGACCTTGGCCACCGAGCCGCTGCTCAGCGGCGCCAGCAGTCCGGCGTCCTCGAGGGCCTGCAGGGCGCCGGCGTCCTGCGAGAAGTACACGTCGGCGGGCGTGCCCTGCCCCTCCTCGAGCAGCTGGGCGGCCATCTCCGGGGTGCTGCCGTAGCGCACCTCGACGTCGATGCCGGACGCCTTCTCGAAGGCTTCGATCACGGGCGCCACGAGGTCCTCGTTGCGGCCGGAGTACACGACGAGGCTGCCCGACGACGACGGCTGGGCGTCGACGTCGCTGCCGACCGACCCTCCCCCGCACGCCGCCAGGGCGGCAGCGGCCAGCAGGCCGACGACGGACAGGGCGGCGGCGCGGACGCGTCGTCGGGGGTTCACGCAAGGGCTCCTCGGATCAGGCCAACTTAGGTAAGCCTAACCTTGCTCGTATCGCACCCCGGCGTCAACTCCTGCTCATGCGGGCCGTGCACCGAACGCGTTCACGGGGGCACCCCAGAGCACGGCCACCGAGGCGCCCGTGACCCGCACGGCCACGAGCGCGCCTGGCTCCGCCTGCGCGGCGCCGGCCAGCGGGATCCCGGTGCGCGCCTGCGCCGGGAACGGAGGGCGCCCGTCGACGTCGACGAGCAGGTCGACGTCGGCCACGGGCAGCTCGCCCACGCGCAGGCCGGTGTCGCAGACGCGCAGGACCGTGGCGCAGCCGGTCGCGGCCGCCGTGCTCGCCGCCACGGACGCTGCCGCCTGCATCGCCCCGCGCGCCGCCCGCATCGAGGCGATGCCGGCGTGCGCCTGCGCCACCGGGTCGTAGCCGGCCCGGATCTCCTCCGCCTGGCGCGAGAGCGTGCGGAGGTCGGACAGCAGGCCCATCAGACCGCTGCCGACCGGTAGAGGTTGCCGAAGTGCACCGCGAGCGGCATGTCGCCGCGCATGCGCTCGGTCCAGGCGAACGACGCCGAGTCCCACGTGGCCTCGTCGATTCCGAGCCCCGCGGCGTAGGCCAGCAGCGATGCGCGGTCGATGCCTGCGGCGGCCACCTTCGAGATGCGGGCGTACATCTCGATCGAGAGGCCCTGGATCGGCGCGAGCCTCGGGTCGGCCGGGTCGATCGGCGCCGCGCTCGGCACGCCGAGGGCAGGCACCGCCTGCGCCGTGACGACGCCGTACTGCTGCGCTGCGGCCTGCAGCTCCTGCGCCTCCGCCACCATCGTCGGCGCCGCGGCGACCACGCCCTTGAGGTCCTTCATCTGCTGGAACAGGCCCATGTCGATCACCTTCGTCGTCCGGGCGCGGCGGTCGCCGCGCGCTCGAGGACGACTCCACCGGATCCGGCGCGCAGGGTCATGAGTAGCGCCTACTCAAGGGCGCCCGCGGCCTACCCGGGTGCGGGGGCTGCAGCGCCTACGCAGGGCGCAGGCGCTCGAGCGCCTCGGCGGCGACGGGGTCGAGACCGGCGCCGTCGACGTCCATCCACTCGGTGAGGTGCAGCCGCATCGACGGCGCCCAGAAGTCGCGCAGGTGCGCGGCCACGAGGGACACCGCCTCGTCGTGCGGCTTGTGCCGGGCGTTGCTCGCGATCTGGTTGGCCATCCGGAGCAGGCTGGCGACCTGGACGGGGTCGGCGTGCACCTCGCCGGTCATGCGCGGCCGGCCACGGGACGGTGCTCCGCGTGCTTCTCGGCGTCGGTGACGGGCGCCCGCGACGTCGGCGCGAGCTCGACGGCGGTCACCTTGTACTCCGGGCAGTTGGTGGCCCAGTCGCTGTACTCGGTGGTGACGACGTTGGCCCCGCTGCCGGGGAAGTGGAACGTCGTGTAGACGACGCCCTGCGGCACGCGGTCGGTCACCTTGGCGCGCAGCACGGTCTCGCCGACGCGGCTGGTGATGGTGACCGCCTGGCCGGTGGCGATGCCGCGGGTCTCGGCGTCGTGGGGGTGCACCTCGACGACGTCCTCGCTGTGCCACCGGATGTTCTCGGTGCGGCGGGTCTGCGCGCCGACGTTGTACTGCGACAGGATCCGGCCGGTCGTGAGGATGAGGGGGAACTTGCGGTTCGTGCGCTCGTCGGTCGGCACGTACGGAGTCTCGACGAAGTGCCCCTTGCCGCGCACGAAGGCGTCGACGTGCATGATCGGCGTGCCGTCCGGGGCGGCGTCGTTGCACGGCCACTGCACGCTGCCGTGCGCGTCGAGCCGCTCGAAGCTGACGCCGGCGAAGGTCGGCGTCGTGGCTGCGATCTCGTCCATGATCTGCGACGCGTGGTCGTACGACATGGGGTAGCCCATGGCGGTGGCGAGCTCGCAGGCCGCCTCCCACTCGTGCTTGCCCGAGCGCGGCGGCATCACGGGCCGTACGCGGTTGATGCGGCGCTCCGCGTTGGTGAACGTGCCGTCCTTCTCGAGGAATGACGTCCCCGGCAGGAAGACGTGGGCGAACTTCGCCGTCTCGTTGAGGAAGAGGTCCTGCACGACGAGCAGCTCGAGCGACGCGAGGGCCGCGTGCACGTGCTGAACGTTGGGGTCGGACTGCGCGATGTCCTCGCCCTGCACGAACATGCCGAGGTAGCGGCCGGCGATCGCCGCGTCGAGCATGTTGGGGATGCGCAGGCCGGGCTCGGGGTCGATGGCCCGCCCCCACACCGCCTCGAAGATGCCGCGCACCGATGCGTCGCTCACGTGCCGGTAGCCGGGCAGCTCGTGCGGGAACGAGCCCATGTCGCACGAGCCCTGCACGTTGTTCTGGCCGCGCAGCGGGTTGACGCCCACCCCGGGGCGGCCGATGTTGCCGGTGGCCATGGCGAGGTTGGCCATGCCCATGACCATCGTCGAGCCCTGGCTGTGCTCGGTGACGCCGAGGCCGTAGTAGATCGCGGAGCTGCCGCCGGCGGCGTACAGCCGCGCGGCGGCCCGCAGCTCGTCGGCGGGCACGCCGGTCACGGCCTCGAGCGCCTCGGGGCTGTTCTCGGGCCGGGCGATGAACGACTCCCACTGCGCGAACGAGTCGTCCTCGCAGCGTTCGGCCACGAAGGCGCGATCGACGAGCCCTTCCGTGACCACGACGTGCGCGAGGGCGTTGACCACGGCGACGTTGGTGCCGGGCTGCAGCTGCAGGTGGTGCGCGGCCTCGACGTGGGGGGATCGGACGAGGTCGATGCGCCGCGGGTCGACGACGACGAGCTGCGCACCTTGGCGAAGCCGGCGCTTGAGTCGCGAGGCGAAGACGGGATGGCCGTCGGTCGGGTTGGCGCCGATGAGCAGCACGACGTCGGAGTGCGCGACCGACTCGAAGTCCTGGGTGCCGGCCGAGGTGCCGAAGGTCTGCTTGAGCCCGTAGCCGGTCGGCGAGTGGCAGACGCGCGCGCACGTGTCGACGTTGTTGTTGCCGAACGCCGCCCGGATCATCTTCTGGACGACGTACACCTCCTCGTTCGTGCAGCGCGACGAGGTGATGCCTCCGATCGCGCCGACGCCGTGCTCGCGCTGGATGCGCTGCAGCCGCTCGGCGGCGTAGGCGATGGCCTCGTCCCACGTCACCGTGCGCCACTCGTCGTCGGTCGACTCGCGCACCATGGGCTCGAGCTGGCGGTCGCGGTGGGTGGCGTAGCCCCAGGCGAAGCGGCCCTTCACGCACGAGTGGCCGGCGTTGGCCCCGCCGTCCTTGTCGGGCACCATCCGCACGAGCTGGTCGCCGCGCAGCTCGGCGATGAACGAGCAGCCCACTCCGCAGTAGGCGCACGTCGTCTTCACGCTGCGTGTCGGCACACCGAGGTCGATGACCGACTTCTCCTGCAGGGTCGACGTCGGGCAGGCCTGCACGCACGCGCCGCACGACACGCACTCGCTCGACATGAACGGCTCGCCGGCGCTCGCCGACACCTTCGAGGCGAAACCGCGGCCCTCGATGGTGAGCGCGAAGGTGCCCTGGGTCTCTCCGCAGGCGCGCACGCAGCGCGAGCACGCGATGCACTTGCTGGCGTCGAAGGAGAAGTAGGGGTTGGAGTCGTCCGTGGGCGCGTCGAGGTGGTTCGCGCCGTCGAGCCCGTAGCGGACGTCGCGCAGGCCCACCACGCCCGCCATGTCCTGCAGCTCGCAGTCGCCGTTGGCGGGGCAGGTGAGGCAGTCGAGCGGGTGGTCGGAGATGTAGAGCTCCATGACGCCGCGGCGCAGCTTCTCGACCTTCGGCGTCTGCGTGCGGACGCTCATGCCCGGCGTGCACGGCGTCGTGCACGAGGCCGGGGTGCCGGGGCGCCCGTCGATCTCGACCAGGCAGAGCCGGCAGGAGCCGAACGCGTCGAGGGAGTCGGTGGCGCACAGCTTCGGGACCGCGACCCCCGCCTCGGCCGCGGCGCGCAGCACCGACGTCCCGGGCGCGACCCGCACGGGGATGCCGTCGACGACGACGTCGACCGTGCGCTCGCCGGGGACTGCCGGGGTCCCGAGGTCGACGATGCTCATGGCGTCCCAGTCTCCCCCGGCGCCGCGGGCGCCACCAGAGGTGCGCCCAGCTCGCCCGGGAAGTGCCGGATGACGCTGCGGACCGGGTTGGGCGTCAGCCCGCCCATCGCGCACAGCGAGCCCTCGGCCATGAGCTCGCAGAGGTCCTCGAGCACCACGAGCTCGTCGGCCCGCCGCTCCGGCGGCCCGACGAGGATCCGGTCGATCACTTCCACACCGCGCACCGCCCCGATCCGGCACGGCGTGCACTTGCCGCACGACTCCTCGGCGCAGAACTCCATCGCGAACCGAGCCTGCTGGCCCATGTCGGCGGTGTCGTCGAAGACCACGACGCCGCCGTGGCCGAGCATCGCGCCGATCGCGGCGAGCTCCTCGTAGCCCATCGCGACGTCCATCGCGGACGCCGGCACGTAGGCGCCGAGCGGGCCGCCGACCTGCACCGCCTTGACGGGGCGGCCGGACGCCGTGCCGCCGCCGTAGCCCTCGACGAGCTCCGCGAGGCTCACCCCGAACGCGGTCTCGACGATGCCCCCGCGGGCGACGTTGCCGGCCAGCTGGAACACCTGTGTGCCGCGCGACCGCCCGACGCCGGACGCGGCGTAGGCCTCGGCCCCCTGGGCGACGACGGCCGGCACCGTCGCCAGGGTGAGGACGTTGTTGATGACCGTCGGGCGGCCGAAGAGGCCCGCGATCGCGGGCAGCGGCGGCTTGGCCCGCACCATCCCCCGCTTGCCCTCGATGCTGTCGAGCATCGCGGTCTCCTCGCCGCAGATGTACGCACCTGCGCCCACCCGCACCTGCAGGTCGAAGGAGAAGCCGCTGCCGAGGATGTCCGCCCCGAGCCAGCCAGCTGCGGCCGCCGCCCCGATCGCGCGGCGCATCGTGCGCACGGCGTCGGGGTACTCCGAGCGGATGTAGACGTAGCCCTCGCCGGCGCCCACCGCGTAGGCCGCGATCACCATGCCCTCGATGAGCGTGAAGGGGTCGCCCTCCATGAGCATGCGGTCGGCGAAGGTGCCGCTGTCGCCCTCGTCGGCGTTGGCGCACACGAACTTCACCGACGACGGGGCGTCGGCGACGGTGCGCCACTTGATGCCGGCCGGGAAGCCTGCGCCGCCCCTCCCGCGCAGCCCGCTGTCGGTCACGGCCGCCACGACGTCCGACGGCGCCATCGCCAGCGCCGCCCGGAGCCCCACCAGACCGCCGTGGGCCTCGTAGTCGGACGTCGACAGCGGGTCGACGACCCCGACCCTCGCGAACGTCACGCGCTGCTGGCCCGCCAGCCACTCGATCCGCTCGACCGGCCCCTGGCGCAGCGGGTGCTCCCCGCCGTCGAGCAGCCCGGCCTCGAGCAGCCCGGCGACGTCGTCGGGCCGCACCGGCCCGTAGCCGACGCGGCCGTCGCCGGTGACGACCTCGACGAACGGCTCGAGCCAGTGCATGCCGCGCGAGCCGTTGCGCACCACGGTGACCGGCAGCCCGCGCAGGGCAGCCTCGGACTCCAGCGCGAGCGCGACCTCGTCGGCGCCGACGGCGCGCGCTGCGGAGTCGCCAGGCACGTAGACGGTCGTCATGGCTGCACCAGCGAGTCGAGCGCACCGGCGTCGAGCCGCCCGTGGACACGGCCGTCGACGAGGGCTGCGGGGGCTACCGAGCACAGGCCGAGGCAGAACACCTGGTCGAGAGTCACCTCGCCGTCGGGCGTGGTCGCGCCGAACGGGACGCCGAGCCGCTGCTGGGCGTGCGCCGCGAGGTCGCGCCCGCCGCGCGACTGGCACGCCTCGCCGCGGCACACGGCGACTGTGCGGCGGCCGGGCGGCTGCGTGCGGAAGTCGGAGTAGAAGGTGATGACGCCGTGGACGTCGGCGCGCGAGAGGTTGAGCGCCTTCGCGACGAGCGGGACGGCGTCGGGGTGGAGGTAGCCGAACTCCTCCTGGAGGGCGTGCAGCACCGGCAGCAGCGGGCCGCGCACGCCGGCGTGCTCGGCGATCACCTCGCCCGCACGCTCGGGCGACCACGCGCGCACCGCACCCACCCGCACTCCTCGAGGACGCACCTGACGACCGGCCCCGCACCGGGCCTCCGACAGTACTGCGCCGCCTCCGCAGACACCCTCCGCTGAGACTGATCACCTTCGCGTCTACGGGCCGGTGAACGCGAAGGTGATGAGTCTGAGCGGCGGGTTCCTAGTGGAACGGGCGGCGGCGGTCGAGGCGCAGCGACGCGCGGCCGGCGGTGCGCCATAGGCGGGCGACGACGTCCGTGTCCTCGGGCGTGACGAGGTTGCCCATGACGCGGAAGGCCACCGACATGATCGCGTGGCTGCGCATGCCGATCGGGCCGGACAGCGCGAGCAGCCGCTCGTGGGTGATGAGCAGGCCGAGGCGGCGCGCGATCGAGAAGGCCTCGCCGTACTCGGCGTCGAGCAGTGCGGGCCACGACGCGGTGTAGTCGGCTGCGGGGCCGGCGGACACGACGTGCTCGGCCGCCAGGCGGCCGGTCTCCAGCGCGTAGTCGATGCCCTCGCCGTTGAGCGGGTTGATGCAGGCGGCGGCGTCGCCGATGAGCATCCAGTTGCGGCCCGCGACGCCGCTCACCGCGCCGCCCATGGGCAGGGGCGCCGACCCGTAGCCGGTGAGCTCGCCGAGCTGCCACTCGTCGCGGCGCTGCCGGGCGTACTCCTCGGTGAGCTTGCGCAGGTTGATGCTGGCCGGCCGCTTCTTCGTGGCCAGCGTGCCGGCGCCGATGTTGACCATGCCGTTGCCGAGCGGGAAGACCCAGCCGTAGCCGCCCATCATCCGGCCGGTCTCGTCGCGCAGCTCGAGGTGCGAGGTGATCCAGGGGTCGTCGGCCATCGGGCTGGTCGCGTAGGCGCGCGAGGCGACGCCGAACACCGTCTCCTGGTGCCAGGTGCGGCCGAGCAGGCGTCCGAGGTGCGACTTGCCGCCGTCGGCCACGACGACGTGGTCGGCCTGCACCGTGACGGTGCGGTCCGGCCCGCGCAGCACGACGCCGGTGAGCCGGCCGCCCGTGAGCTCGACGTCGACCGCGCGGTGGCCGTCGAGGCCGGTCGCGCCCGCGTCGAGGGCGGCGTCGCGCAGGGCGTTGTCGAGCACGGTGCGGGCGATGGCCGAGCCGTGCCGGGGCAGGTGCGGCCCGTTCCAGGGGAGGGTGAGGCTGCGGCCGAAGCCGTGGCCGCGCAGACCGTTGTTGACCGGGGCGCCCTGCAGGACGTGGTCGAGCTTGAGGTTCTCCAGCTCGGCGACCGCGCGCGGAGTCAGCCCGTCGCCGCAGGCCTTGTCGCGCGGGAACACCGCGCCGTCGGCCAGCAGGACGTCGCGCCCGAGGCGCGCGAGGTGGGTGGCGGCCGACGACCCGCCCGGCCCGGCGCCGACGACGAGGACGTCGGTGCGGACGACGTCGGTCGGGGCGGCGGTCACGGGGCTCTCTCCGGGCTCGGCGGACGGTGCTCGCCCCCGATTCTCCCCGACAACCGGGGGTGCCGCCGCCCGGGCCCCGGCCGGGGCGGCGTGACCTGCGCCATCGGGCGGCCGCCCGCTGGGCGGGAGGTGCTGGACGCGGGGCCGAGGGGGGATGAGAACCTAGCCGCGCAGTACCACCGTCGTTACTGACCCGAGAGGAACACCCCGTGGCTGACTACGCCGTCGTGGACCCGGCGACCGGCTCCCTGATCAAGGAGTACCCGACGATCGGCGACGCCGATCTCGACAGCGCTGTGGCGCGCGCCCACGCCGCCCGCGGCCCCTGGGGCAGCGGCACCACCGTGGCCGAGCGCGCGGCGATCATCCGCCGGGTGGGGCAGCTCCACGAGGAGCGCAAGCAGGAGCTCGGCGAGATCATCTCCCGCGAGATGGGCAAGCCCGTCGCGCAGGCGATCGGCGAGGTCGAGTTCAGCGCCGCGATCTACGAGTACTACGCCGACAACGCCGAGAAGTTCCTGGCCGACGAGCCGATCGAGCTGCTCGCGGGCGAGGGCACCGCGGTCATCCGCCGCAGCCCCGTGGGCGTGCTGCTCGGGATCATGCCGTGGAACTTCCCCTACTACCAGGTCGCCCGCTTCGCCGGCCCGAACCTGATCATCGGCAACACGATCCTGCTCAAGCACGCACCGCAGTGCCCGGAGTCGGCGGCGGCGATGGAGCAGATGTTCCGCGACGCCGGCGTGCCCGCCGACGCCTACATCAACATCTACGCCACCAACGACCAGGTCTCGAAGCTCATCGCCGACCCGCGCGTTCAGGGCATCTCGCTGACCGGCTCCGGCCGCGCCGGCGCCGCGGTGGCCGAGCAGGCCGGCCGCCACCTCAAGAAGGTCGTGCTCGAGCTCGGCGGCAGCGACCCGTTCATCCTGCTCGGCACCGACGACATGGACGCCACCGTTGAGGCCGCCGTCGCCGCCCGCATGGACAACGCCGGCCAGGCCTGCAACGCCGCGAAGCGCTTCATCGTCGTCGAGGGCCTCTACGACGAGTTCGTCGAGAAGTTCACGGCCGCGGTGACGTCGATGCAGTACGGCGACCCGACCGCCGAGGACACCGCCTACGGCCCGCTCTCGTCGAAGCTGGCCGCCGACCGCCTCGAGGAGCAGGTCAAGGCCGCCACGGCCGACGGCGCCGAGCTCGTCGGCGGCGCTCGCGACGGCAACTTCGTCCAGGGCGGCGTGCTCACCAACGTGGCGCCGGGCAACTCTGCCTACGGCCAGGAGCTCTTCGGCCCCATCGCGCAGGTCTACAAGGCCGCCGACGAGGCCGAGGCCGTCCGCCTGGCCAACGACACGGAGTACGGGCTCGGCTCGTACGTGTTCACCAACGACCCGGAGCAGGCCTCCCGCGTCGCCGACCAGATCGAGGCCGGGATGGTCTTCGTCAACTGCGTCGGCGCCGACGGCGTCGAGCTGCCCTTCGGCGGCATCAAGGCGTCGGGCTTCGGCCGCGAGCTCGGCCGCTACGGCATGGAGGAGTTCGTCAACAAGAAGCTCATCCGCGTCAACGCCTGATCGCAGGGCCTCTCGAGGGTCCCGCTCCACGACGGCCCGGCTGCGCACGCGCAGCCGGGCCGTCGTGCGTCGGGTGGGCCTGCGGGCCTGCGGGCCTGCGGGCCTGGTGGGTGCAGTCAGACCGAGGCGGTGCGGCGGTCGGCGACGACCTGGTCGCGGCCCTTCGCCTTGGCGCGGTAGAGCGCGTCGTCGGCCGACGACACCGACACGTGAACGGGCAGCGCGGGGTCGAGCACGGCGACGCCGATCGACACGGTCACCGGCGGCGGCGTCGCGATGCGCACCCGCTCGAGGACCTCGACAGCGGACGCCAGGTCGGACGTGGGCAGCAGGACGGCGAACTCCTCGCCGCCGTAGCGGGCCAGGTAGGCGTCGGCGGGCAGCGCGTCGGTCCACGCCGCCGCGCAGGCGACCAGCAGCCGGTCGCCGCTCTGGTGGCCCTGCTCGTCGTTGAAGCGCTTGAAGTGGTCGAGGTCGAGGATCGCCACCGCCACCGGCTGATCCGCGGCGCCGGCGTCGGCAGCGCGGCGGGCGATCTCGAAGTCCCACGACCGGCGGTTGGCGATGCCGGTGAGGCCGTCGGTGCGGGCGAGCGCGGCGAGCTCGTCGCGCTGGCGGCGTACGAGCCGCACGAGCAGCACGGCCCGCCACACGACGAGGACGTTGACCAGGATCGAGGCCAGCGCGAGCAGCCTCACCCCGGCGCTGACGTCGAGGCCGAACCCGCAGGCGAGCAGCACGGGCAGCGCGAGCGTGCCGAGCCCCAGCGCGACGAGCCGGGGGCTCGACAGCAGCTGCTGCTCGTCGCCCGCAGGGTCGGCCATGCGTCCCGCGTCGGACGACGACGCCGCAGCCGCCATGAGCACGACGGCCAGGGTGAACATCGCCTGCACCCAGCCGGGCGTGTCCTCGACCAGGCCTGCGCCGCGAGCCCGTTGTAGATGAGGTCGGCACCGAGCACGACGCTGACCGACGCCGTCACCAGTGCGAGCGCGCGGTTCGGCCGGCCGCCGCCCACCAGCAGGCGGATAAGCCCGGCGAGCATCACGAGGTCGAGCACGGGGTAGGCGAGGGCCGCCACGGTGGTGAGCAGCGGCTGGTCGCTGGAGAGCATCGGCAGGATGACGAACGCGCCGACCACGGCAGCGATCGGCAGCGTCATGATGGCCGCGTCGAGCACCTGCTCGCGGTCGCGGGCCGGGTGGCGGTGGCGCGTGAGCACCACGAGCGCGCCGATCTCTGCCAGGTACGACGCGAAGTAGAACGGGTCGGCCCAGCCTGGGAAGGGCACCTGGCCGAGGTAGCTGCCCTGGTAGGCGTAGAGCAGGTCGCCGACGAGGGTGAGCGCCTGCGAGGCCGCGAGGCCCCACCACACCAGGCGGGCACCCGCGGGCATCCGCGACGCCGACAGGACCAGCACGGCGACCGCGGCAACCTCGATCACCAGCGGCCACACGACGCCGGCGTGCGACCCGGGGTCGAGCACGAGGAGCGGGGCGAGCACCGCCGCGATCATGGCGCCAGCCACCCACCAGCGGCCCGGGCCGCGCGCTGGCAGGACAACCCCCATGCACACGTGATCGGCCGGCCGTAGGCGCACCTGAGCGCGCCGTGACCGATTGGGCCGTCCGGGGCAGCGCCTCGCCCGAGCCGGAACGCGCTCAGCGCCGCGGCTTGGGGACCAGCCGCACGAGCTCGGTGCGCTCGGAGACGGCGAAGGTGCGGAAGAGCTGGGCGAGATCGGCCTTCACCGTCCCGACGGAGACGCCGAGCTCGGCGGCGATCCCCGCATTGGACAGGCCGCGGCGCACGCCGTCGACGATCGCGCGCTGCCGCGGCGACACCGAGGACCCCCGCGAGCGCCCCCTGCGGGCCCGGGCCGCTGACGCCGGCGCCGCAAGCGACCAGAGAGCCAGCCCGGAGGCTGCCGACTCGAGCAGCAGCCGCAGGCGCCAGCTCCGCTCCGAGCCTTCGGGCAGCGAGACGAGCATCGCGCCGAGCACTCTCCCCTGGCCGCGGATCGGCACACCGAAGTGCTCCTCGCCACGCGTCTCCGGGTGCGCCTGCACCCACCCGGCCACGACAGGGAACGCCTCCGCCGCTTCCTCGCTGGTCCACGCGCCGGACTCGCCGGTGCGGAACACCTCGGTCAGCGGCATCGGCGTGGTCGCCTGCACGCGGGCGTACTCGCCGTCAGCCGAGGGCACGCCGAAACGCACCCGCTCCTCGAGCCAGGCACCGCCGTCGACCACGAAGTAGGCCGACAGCCGGGAGGGCGCGTACGCGCGAAGCAGCCCGTCGGCGAGCGCCGCACCGACCGTCGCACCGTCCGCGCCGTCGGCCAGCACCCGCAGGAAAGCCGAGATCGGGCCGTCGCCGGCGGGACCGTCGAGCCCCGCATCACCGAGCCCTGCATCACCGAGCGCCGAATCCCCCACCGGCGCAGCGTAACCCCGCGGACCGGACAGCGCTGTCCCATCGATGGGGTCCCCAGCCGCATCGGGGGGACGTCACGGCTGGGGACCGCGACGACGCTAGTCCGAAAGGATGGCCATAGCCAGCCACTAGCCACTGTGTCGCGTCGTTGCGACCGGCGCCGGATCAGCCGATCACGGACTCCACCGAGTCTGCCGCCAGCGCTGCGGCGTCGAGGCCGACGAACAGCTCGGCGATCTCGGCGGCCTGCGCCCGGTAGGCCGGGTCGGTGAGGACGGCGGATGCGGCGTCGCGGATCGTGGCAGCGTCGGCGCCGCGGTCCACTCCGAGGCCCGCGCCCGCCGACGTGACGAAGGCGGCCATGCCCGCCTGGTCGGCACCGGTCGCGGGCATCGCGACGATCGGCACGCCGGCGCGCAGCGTGCGCATCGTGGTCCCGTGACCGCCGTGGCCGACGACGAGCGAGGCGCGGCGCAGCAGCTGCTCGTGGTCGGCGAACGGCACCACGTGCGCGTTGGCGGGGATGTCGAGCTCGTCGGGCGCGACGACCTGGCCGGTCGTGGCCACGACGTGGATGTCCAGCGGCGCGAGCGCGTCGAGCGCTGTCTGCAGCGCGGCTGCGTCGCGCTGCTCGGGCACCGTGCTGAAGCTGAGCAGCACCAGCGGGGAGTCGTCGGCATCCCAGGGCAGCTCGACCGGCGTCGCGCGCGACTCGCTGGCGAGCACCGGTGCGCCGTGGCGGACCGGGACGCCGCCCTCCGGCGCCGGGCCGTCGAGGGCTGCGAGCGTGTTGGCGTGGACGACGTCGCGGCCGCCCCACAGGACGTCGAGGCCCGGCAGGGCGTCGTAGCCGGCCCGCACGCGGGCCTCGCTCTGCATGACGAACCCGCGCTCCCACACGTCGCGGAGCCGGTTGGCGAACGTGTGCACCATGACGACGCTGGGTGCGTCGATCTGCGGTGCGACGTCGAGCGCGGCGGCGAACATCGCGTCGACCACGAGCAGGTCGGGCTTCTCGGCCACGGCGACGTCGACCAGCTCGCGCCCCACCGCCGGCGACCCGGTGAAGCCGAACACCGTCGGCATGGGCAGGAACGAGAAGCGCTCGAGGTCGTCGCGCGCTGCGGCGAGCGCGGTGGCTGTCATACCAGCCGCGATCGCCCGGTCGACCATGTCCGGGCGCCCGTGGAAAGCGACGTCGTGGCCGCGGTGCCGCAGCTCGGCCGCGATCCCCAGCGACGGCGTCAGGTTGCCGCCGCCGTCCCAGCAGGCCCACATGATCCGTGCCATCCCCGTCACCCCTCCGCGCGGCCGAGCGCGCCGTGCACCAGCTGCACGACGACCCTCTCGGCGTCGGCCCGGCTGCGTCCGAGGTCTCGGCGCAGCAGCTTCCACAGGTACACGTCGGTCGCAGCGACGAGCGCGTCGAGGCGCCGGCTGCGGTCGCGCCCGCGGTAGGCGGCGAGGTCGCGCGAGAAGGCCGCCGCGAGCCACGCCCGGTGCCGCTCGCGGCCCTCGGCCGCGACCTCGGCGAAGCCGGCGATGCGGTGCTCGTCGGCCAGCATGCGCACGACGCGGTCGCCGATGCTCTCGTAGTCGTCGAAGACCTGCCGGACGGCGTCCTCCGGCGACTCAGGCGGATCCGCCGCAGGCCGCGACGAGTCGGCGCGCATCGTGTCGATCGCCGCGAGGACCAGGCCCTCCTTGGTGCCGAACGCCCGCAGCACCGTGCGCACGCTCACCCCCGCGGCCGCCGCCACGCCCTCGAGCGTGATGTCGGCGGCCGGGTCGGCGAACTGCTCCTGGGCCACCGCCACGATGCGCGCCCGAGTCTCCTCGGCCCGCGCCGCACGCACCTCCATGGAGTACGCACGCTGATTCATGTCATGCACAGTGACATCAGTCAGTTATTGATGTCAATGTCCATGTCATGAAACTGCTGGCACACGGCTCGGGCAGGTCGCCGAGAGCGTCTCGGCGAGCGACCGGCCCACGACGAAGGCCCCCGCATCAGCGAGGGCCTTCTTGCCTGGAGCCGCCTATCGGAATCGAACCGATGACCTACGCATTACGAGTTGGTTCGAGGGGGTGATCCGGGGTGGTGGCGAGTAACGCTTGGTGCCGTTTCCGCAGGTCAGACGCTTGCGGCGGTCCGGCGGGTACCAGCCAGAAGTGGGGGGTGTCATCTGCTCTGTGAGCAATCCGTGAGCAGGATCGTTCGCACTCGTACGTCTTTCCTACCCGGGGCGGCTACGGACCGAGCGTTCCGATGGGGACGACGTGAACGCCGTCGGGGCGTCGGTAGGCGAAGCCTTGGCCCGTGATGACGGCGAGGACCCCCGGCTCCCCTGTCGCAGTCGTGTCGACCTTGGCTGCGAAGGCGAGAAGGGTGGCGGCCGCAGCATCGGTGCGCGACGTCCCCAGCTTCACCTCGAACGCTCCCCATCGCCCGTCGTCGCACTGCACGATCGCACCGACCTCGAGGCCCTTGTTGTCGCGGTAGTGATACACCGACCCGTCGAGGGGTTCGGCCAGAACGCGCAGGTCGCGAACGACCAGCGACTCGAAGAGCGTGCCCATGGTGGCCAGATCGCCGAGCAGCTTGCTCGGGGATCCACGCATGGCCGCCACCGCGAGCGACGGATCGGCGAGGTGCCGCTTGGGTGAGGTGCGGAGCTGAGCGCGCGAGCGCATCGACGGTGCCCAGGCCGGCTGCTGGTCGAGGATCATGAGTCGCTCGAGGGCGGTCAGGTAGTCGGTGACGGTGCTGCGATCCAAAGGCGACCCACCAACAGCGGCGTCGGCTGCCAACGTCGTCACACTGACCTCGGTCGCGGTGTTGCGCGCCAGGGAACGGACGAGGGCGTCGACCTTGACCGGGTCCCTTCGGGGGCCGGCGACGGTGAGCACGTCCACGTGCGTGGCTTGGGTCAGGTAGTCACGCAGCGACCGGGTCACGGTCGCCACGGGCTGGTCGACCAGCGCGGGCCAGCCACCACGGGTGAGGGCTTCCGCCAGGTCGGCGATGGTGAGCCCCGGGTCCTTGGCAGGTTGGGTGTCGCCGTCGAGCAATGAGTCGAGGGAGACGGTGGCGTCGCTGCGCCGTGACTCTGCCAGGCACATGGGGCGCATCCGCATGACGGAGAACCTGCCTGCGCCCGAGTGCCGACGGGCATCGCCGGTCGGTGTCGCGGACCCCGTGAGGATGAACTGACCAGGGATGCGCCGAGCATCCACCTCGCGTCGGACGAGGTCCCACAGCTCAGGAACGATCTGCCACTCGTCCAGCAGTTGAGGGGGCTGCTGCCCGAGCACCAGGTCTGGCGCCAGCAGCACCGCTTCGCGTGCCGCCCGATCCACGTCGAGCAGGACCTCAGAGCCGGCAGCCCTTCGGGCGGTCTCGGTCTTCCCGCAGAACTTCGGCCCTTCCACCAGCACCGCGCCCGCCGTGCCGAGCCGCGCCACCAACTCACCATCGGCCACCCGAGGCAGGTAAGGCATCAGGTCACCCCTTCGATCGACGTCAGCACCCGCAAAACGTACCACTCAGTATCCGCATTTCGTACCGCCCGGAATCTGCATTCTGTCCCCCGCCCTGGCCGAGGCCAGTGGCTGGGCGTACGCAAGGACGAGATCGAGCGCGGCACGAGCCAGCCGCGGGAACCGCCTGTCGACTCCCGATACGCACCGCCCGGCGGACAGCGCACCGGCGACGTCGGGCGACACCATCGCCTGCACCGATCAACTTCCCAAGCTGACAGTGCGGGTTCGATTCCCGTCACCCGCTCCGCACAGATCCCTTGTTGTATATGGCTTTCCGGGGTCGTCTCCAAGCGTCTCCGCGTCCGCTGATAGCCTTGGTTGGCCGTCTTTGACCCTTGGTTAGCCCACGTGGAGCCC